>JAZNVU010000043.1:0-40950 GCA_045592985.1 Acutalibacteraceae bacterium
TTTTAGTTTACTATATTATTGAAAAAATTTAAAAATCGGAGGTGTTTTCTATTACTGAAATATTAATCACCTGCGGTGTAGCCCTTGTTTTAATTATTATTTGTGCTACAGTGGCCTTTAAAATGGGCGTTACCTATAGAAAAAAATTTGCAGAAGCCGAAATCGGCGGTGCTGAAAACGAAGCAAAAAAAATAATTGAAGAAGCGAGAGTTGCCGCAGAAAATCTAAAAAGAGAATTACTAATTGAGGCAAAAGAAGAAAAGCATAAACTAAGAACTGAATTCGACAAGGAAATGAAGGAGCAAAAAGCAGAACTTCAGAGACAGGAACACAGAATTCAGCAAAAAGAAGAATCGTTAGAGCGCAAACTTGAGAATCTTGAGGCTAAAGAAGAGAAGATTTCTCAGAAAGAAAAACTGGTGGAAGAGCGTCTTAACGAAGTTGAACAACTCAAAAAGAGCCAGTTTGACATGCTCGAAAAGGTTTCGGGATTCACTGCTGAGCAGGCTAAAGCACAACTCCTTAATCTCTTGGATGGTGAACTTCAGCATGAAAAGGCAATGAAAATCTCGGAATACAGTCAGCAACTTAAAGAAGAATCTGACTCGATGGCACGCGAACTTATTTCTATGGCAATTCAGCGTTGTGCTGCCGACCACTCTTCAGAGGCTACCGTATCGGTAGTTGCACTTCCCAGCGATGAAATGAAAGGAAGAATTATCGGTCGTGAGGGTCGCAACATCAGAGCACTTGAAACAGCCACCGGTGTTGACCTTATTATTGACGATACTCCTGAAGCAATTACAGTTTCAAGTTTTGATCCTGTACGTCGCGAGGTTGCACGTACCGCACTTGAGAAGCTTATTGTAGACGGACGTATTCACCCTGCAAGAATTGAGGAAACGGTTGAAAAAGCAAGGGCTGAAGTTGACCGCATAATCAAGCAGGAAGGCGAGAGAGCAATGCTTGACGCAGGTGTTCACAGTATGCACCCTGAACTTGTAAAATTGCTCGGAAGAATGCATTTCAGAACCAGTTACGGTCAGAATGTTCTCAACCACTCGTTGGAGGTCTGCTATTTGGCAGGTTTGATGGCTGCTGAACTCGGTGAAGATGTTTCTCTGGCAAAGAGAGCCGGTCTTCTCCATGATATCGGTAAGGCTATTGACCACGAGCAGGAAGGCTCACATATTCAACTCGGTGTTGAAGTTGCCAAAAAGTACAAAGAGAGCGAAGCGGTCGTTCATGCCATACACGCTCACCATGGTGATGTTGAAGCCAAAACGGTTATTGCCTGCCTTGTTCAGGCGGCTGATGCTATTTCGGCTGCACGTCCCGGTGCCAGAAGAGAAAATATCGAGAGCTATATCAAACGTCTTGAAAAACTGGAGGAAATCGCCAATTCCTTCGAAGGTGTTGATACCTCATTCGCAATTCAGGCAGGCCGTGAGATTCGTGTTATGGTTAAACCCGAGGATATCAGCGATGATAAGATGATTCTTATTGCCCGTGATATTGTAAAAGAAATTGAAAACAATCTTGACTATCCCGGTCAGATTAAGGTTAATCTTATCAGAGAAAATCGCGTAGTAGATTATGCAAAATAATTGGCACGTTAACTATTAATGTGTCGTTAAATGGAATTTAAGCAGAATAGTTGTCAGAAATGGCAATTATTCTGCTTTTTTTGTTCAATTTTCACGTCGTAAGGTTGACTTGTGTTTTTGATTTTGTTATATTTATATATAGAGTATGTCTGTTATCAGGCTTTTGGAGATTCTATACTTTAGTATCACTAATCGCCTTAAAGTTGAAGGCAACTTTGAAATAGATGAATAAAGGGGTATGATTTATGTTTTGTGAAAAATGTGGAGCAAAAATTGATGACAACGCAAAGTTTTGTATTGCATGCGGTGCCAAAATAGAAACAGAACCGTCTGCAACAGCCGTACCGGTCGAGACAGAAGTAACTGTCTTGGAACCCGCAGTTGAACAGCCTGTTGCAGAACCTGCCACAGAGCAACCTGCGGTTGTAAGTGAGCCGGTAGTTGAGGTTCCTGAAACGGTAGCCCAACCCGTACCGGTTGCTGTAGAGGAACCCGAGCAAAAGCCTAAGAAGAAAAAGAAGAAAAAATGGCCTGTTGTTTTGGCAATAATCCTTGTGGTTATTGCGGCTGCAGTTGGTGTTTTCTTCAAATTTAAAGATTTCTTTATTTTCAACACCATGAAACTCATGCCTGCCGAGTCGCAGTTTAAGTATGTTTATAGTCAGACAACGCTTGATATCACCGAAAACATAACCGATGCAATGAAGTCTTTGCGCAAGATGGTAAAGCAGGACGAAACGGTTGAGGGTGATGTTAAAGTACAACTTAACGATGGACTTTTGACAGTGCTTAAAGATTTGTCGGGTGCTGATTTTAAAGATGTCAGTGAAGCAAAGGTTAACTACAAGTTAACCAAAAACGACGGCAAAGTGAAATTAGGTCTTGGTATTGGTAACAGCAAGGCTACTATTGTCAATGCTGAAATTTGTGTTGACCCCAAAAACAATATTGCTACATTGTCTGTTCCCGAACTTTCGGATAAAACCGTTAAGGTAGACCTTAGCACTATTGGTAATCTTGTTGCTGGTGTTCCTGGGCAGAGCGCTGCCAGCAAAAACGACATGGGTGGTTTGACTACACGTGAACCTGGGTCTTCAATACAAATCAGTACAGATGAGGATGGTAACAGGGTTATAATACGTGATGGTGAAATTATTGGCTACGTGGGAGATTTAGTAGATGGTGGCAGCATTTCTGTAAACCCTGACACAAGCATTTCCGTTGAAGGCGGTTATTCCGACGGCATCACTACGAGACCCAATACAGGCACTATTGAGGGCGGTTATCCCGGACATGTAACTGAGGAATCTCATGTAAGTAGACCTACTGCCGCAACGTTGGTATTAGAACTCCTTTCGTCATCAGATACCTTAGTGCCCGATGAGGAACTTATCGAAAAACTTATTCCTAAGTATGTTGAGATTATTTTCAATGAGATTGACGATGTAGAGAGAACCGAAGAAGAAATTACCGCAAGCGGTGTTACTCAAAAGGTCACCAAATTCACTGCAACCATCAACGAAGAAACCGTTAAAGACATGCTCGTAGCCGTTTTGGAGGCAGTTAAAGAAGACGAGGACATTAAAACATATTTCGTCGATGCGTTTAACGAATTAAAAGCGTCTATTCCTGATTTAAAAGATGAAGATGCACAGGAATACTGGAAAGATGCTTGTGATGCCATAGATATTACAATTGAAAATATTAATGAAGCAGAGCTTGAAAAAATCAATATTGAATACGTTACCTATGTAAATTCAAACGGTAAGATTGTAGGTATCGAGTGCCAGGCTTGGCATGAAGGTAAGGAAGTTATCGATATTTCCTTCCTCAAGACTGAAAACGGCAAGGATATCGGAATTTCCGCAAAGGTTGAGGTACAGGGCAACCGAGTACTTGAAATGGAAGGCTCCGGCGTTGATAAAAACGATAAGTTTACCGGCGAAATCGAAATTGAAGTAATGGGTATTAAACTTGTTGAACTTACCTTTGATGAATATGGCGTGAACGAGTCAGGAAGACCTAACGGCACACTTGAACTTAAGGTCAACAACCTTAACATGTTTATACCGACTCAGGGTATGGGAGATATTATAAGTGAAACTAACGCTACGATTGAATTTAATTTCAACAGTACTGAAAATTCAACCGAGACCGTTATGTCGATAAGAGCACTTGGCATCAACCTCGGAAGCATTACTGTTAATGCAAAGGTTTCAGAGGCTGAAAGTATTTCGATTCCTTCCGATACTACCGACGATATTGAAACTTGGGCACAAAACATGAACCCTGAAAAGATTATTGATAACGCCAAGAAGGCAGGAATCTATGATTTCTTGAACAATATGATGGGCGGGTCTTCAAATAGAGTTGAATCCAATGACACAATTGTGAACCAGTACGATGAAAGTTGGAATTAAACAAATAGAAAAATCTTTCGGTAAACGAAAGGTTTTGTCCGGAGTGTCTTTCGAAGCCGAGTCGGGTAAAAGTATCGGACTTTTAGGCGAAAACGGAAGCGGCAAATCAACCCTGTTTGCAGTGCTGACAAGCCTGCAAACAGGCAAAGGACAGTTTATTTGCGACGGTGTCGACCTTATGCGTGACCACGAGAAAAGAGCCGAACTTGTCGGCTTTGTTCCTCAGAATTCACCACTTATAAATGAACTTTCAGCCAAGGATAATCTGCGTCTTTGGTACGATAAGGATGAAATGAAAGAGTCACTCGAAAACGGTGTTCTCAAGACACTTGGTATTGATGCTTTTTTGAACGTACCCGTATATAAAATGTCGGGTGGTATGAAAAAAAGGCTGTCGATAGGTTGTGCTGTTGCTCATAACCCAAAAATTCTTTTCCTCGACGAGCCGTCTGCGGCGCTTGATATCGTCTGCAAGGAAAAAATAGTTAATTATCTGAATGAGTTCAAAGAAAAAGGCGGAATAGTAATTATTGCAACGCACGACATATACGAACTTGTTATGTGCGATGAATTGTATGTGCTTAAAAACGGCACGTTGACTCCTTATACCGCTGACAGAGGAATACACAGTTTGGTTGGATGTTTGCAGGATGAATAAGTATCTCAGATATTTAAAAGCCCAATTGCAACGCACCTCCAAGGTTTATCCCGTCATAATAGCCTTTACGGTCATAATGACCGTCGTCATGATGTTGCTTTTAAACAGCATGTTTATCGCCGATTCAAATTCGGTACGCACATCAAAAATAAATGTTGGCTTGGTGGGTGATACAACCGAAACCTATCTTGATATAGGTTTTGTTGCCATTCAGCAGTTGGACTCGACAAAATATTACATAGACTTTATTAGTTTTGAAAGTGAAACCGAAGCCGCCGCTATGCTTAAAAGCGGTGGCCTTTTCGGCTATATTGTCATACCCGATGGCTTTGTGCAATCGGTCGTTTCAGGCGAAAATAAAAAACTTACATATGTTGCCGACAATAGCCCCGCAAGTTTCGGACCACTGCTTATGAACGAAATCGTCAAAATGGTTTCCGACCTTATTGTGGAGGCTCAAAGCGGTATTTATGCGTTGTGGGATGTAGGTCACGAGGCGAACGTTAAAGATATCCAAAGTTATGCCGACCGCCTTAACCTTAAATATATTGCCCTTACTTTGGACCGTGAAGCATATTATACGGTTGAATTTATCGGCATAGGTGAGGGTTTAAGGCTAACTACCTATTATTTCCATGCTTTTTTCATACTACTTATGATGTTGTGGGGAATGACCTGCGTAACTTTAAGGGTCAGAACTGATATGTCAATGCCGAGACTTGTAAAGTTCAGAGGTGTCGGTGCAGTAGGGCAGACGTTGTGTGACTATCTGCCGTTTTTCTTAGTTATATACATAGGTGCATTGTTATTGACAGTGCTTACGGCAGTTTTAGGGCCTAAAATAGGCGTTACAGCCATCGATTGCCCGTGGAACGTCGGCGGTTGGATTATGCATGCCGTAAAACTTATTCCTGCCGTAGCGGTTATATCGGCATTACAATATTTGCTTTATGAATTTTGCACCAATGTTATAAGCGGCGTTCTGGTGCAACTTGTCGCAACGGTAAGTTTTGGATATGCTTCAGGTTTCTTCTATCCTTTAAGCAGTTACCCTTTGAGTGTTCAAAGAATTGCCGAGTATCTGCCTACTCGTGCGGCTTTTGGGTTTACTACAACGCAGTTTTGTAATAACAATAATCAGTCGGCAACCATGCTTTGCCTTCTTTATACCGCAGTATTTTTGGTTTTGAGCATCGCGGTCAGAAGTATGAGAATGCGAGGTAGCCGCCAATGATGAAAAAACTAAAAAAAGCCTTAACTTGGTATTGGTTACTTAACAAAAGGCTATTTAAAAAGGCAGGATTTATCGTTATTCTTGCACTTATTCCGCTTATGGCGTTTTC
Source organism: Acutalibacteraceae bacterium (assembly GCA_045592985.1). GTDB lineage: Bacteria > Bacillota > Clostridia > Oscillospirales > Acutalibacteraceae > UMGS172. Next base: position 6,029 of record JAZNVU010000043.1, read on the forward strand.
GATGACTTTCACCGTTCAAAACGAAGACAGTGGAATGATACGTATTGCTGTTGTAGCCGTCGAACCCGATGATCCATTTGTCTCAAAAATAATGGGCAAATTGCAAAACGACGGCAACGTTTTTGTGTTTTCTCATGTTGATTCGGTCGACGAAGCCAAAAGATGTGTTGAAAACAAGACGGCCGATGCGGCTTGGGTTTTTGAAGCAGATTTTATGCAAAAAGTGTTGGATAGCACAAAACAATCAAATGATTCTTTAGTCAGTGTTTATGCAGTGCAGGACAATATTTTCTTCAAGGCATCAAAAGAAAAGATATTCAGTCTTCTTTTGCCCGATATTTCATATGAAATATATGAGGCTTATGTCAAGGAAATGGTACCGGACGGTGGTTTTACCGACGAGCAACTGAGGGATAAGTACGACAGTTATGCTACCGACGAAAAATTGGTTGAGTTTAAATTTCTCGACTCCGACCAAGCAGATATTGAGGACACAAACTATCTGACATCAACAATACGTGGTCTTATGGCGGCGGTAATGATGCTTAGCGGCCTTGCGGCTACCATGTATTTTATTTCGGATGAGAAAAACGGAACGTATTCGTGGCTTACTCTCAAGGCTAAATTTGCAGTACTTTTTGCAAACAATGTTGCGGCTTTATCAATAACCGCCGTGTTTGCCGTAGTTTCGCTTTATCTGTCGGATAACGTTATATCCTTGCAACGGGACATTGGACTTATCGTATTATACGTTATTTCTACAGCAGCATTTTGTTCATTTGTTGGTGCTTTATGTAATTCAATGAATGCTATGGCTGTAGCACTTCCGACGTTATTGGTAGCATCACTTGTTATGTGTCCTGTGTTTTTCAACACAACGTTTTTCAAACCGATTCAGGTCATGTTACCACCGTATTTGTACTTATATGCCGTAAATAATCTCAGTATGGTCAAATGGATGGTGTTGTATGCGGCAGTTACAATTGTTTTGGCATATACTGTATACTATGTGATTCAAAACAGGGAATATCTTCGAATATTAAAATCAAAGGATGTTGAAAATGGCAATTAAGAATGAACCCAAAATCAAAAATCCGCTTATTGTAGCAATTCGCGAACAACTTGAACACAGAGCATTATGGATGTATCTTTTGTGCGATGAAGCCAAGAAAAAAGGCTTGACTCCTGAGGATTATGCGCCTGAGGCAATCAAACGTTGCGGACTTTATCAAGGAGCAAACCTGCGCAAAAAAGCAGGTGGCGGAGAAAGTCTTAAGGGACTTAAAAAGACTTTGTTTACCAAACCTGCTCAGTGGGTTTTTGAAATGAATGTGAAAAAATGTACTGACGATAATCTTGATATAGATTTTCATTATTGCCCGCTTGTTAAGGCTTGGCAGAAACAGGGTTGCTCTGATGAAGAAATAAGATTACTTTGTGACCATGCAATGTGCGGTGACCGTGGTATTGCCGAGAGTTTTGGCTGTCATTTGAACTTGCCCAAAACCATTGCACGCGGTGATGACATTTGTGAAATAAGATTCGAAAGGGATAAAAAGGATTAACAAAAACGCAGGCAACATTTTTGTTGTCTGCGTTTTTCTATTTGTTTCTTTTTCTGTATTCACTCGCCGATATGTTGTAGTGATTTTTAAAACATCGCGAGAAGTAATTAAGGTCGGAAAAGCCACATTCATACGCAATGACTCCGAGTTCTTTTGACGAAGTGAGCATTAACTTACGTGATTTTTCAAGTCTTAGTGTACGGATGTATTTTGTAGGGGAAAGTCCCGTGATTTCCTTGAATTTTCTGCCAAAATAGGTGTTGTCATAGCCGAATTTTTTGCTTATTGAAAGGGAAGTTATATCATCAGAAAAATTTTCGGCAATGTAATCTAAAATGTTCTTGAACCGATCCTCAGAAACGGGGTTTATATACTCGCTGTCGATATGGTTTTGTACTAAAACTCCCAATATTTCGTAGACAAGACCCGTTAAAACAAGTTCGCTTCCTTTAAAAGCATTTGATGATATATTGTAAATGCTGTCCACCAACTTTAATATTTGTTCGTCTTTTACAATCACATTAAATGCAGATGTCTTACTCGCAAAAGGGCGTAAGGTACGTTCGGTGAGTTTGTTCCCCACAAACTGTTCGGCAAGTTCAAACATAACCACGCGGTACTCGGCACCGCTTTCCAATGTTGTGGCTTCGTGGGTGCAACCGGGTTTTATTATGACAATATCATCTTTTTGGGCTATATACTCCACATCCGAGACCTTAACCTTTAAACCGCCTTTTTTAATTATTAATATTTCAAAACGGCCATGCCAATGCAAAGGGGTGCAATGATTATTCCCCGATGAAACTATGGTGAGCAGTTTTACAGGTGAACTTCCATAAATAACAGGCGTCACCTCTAATTTTGAATCAAGAATCATAATGTTACCTCAAAAGTCGGTTTTGTGCTAATACAACACAAGATTTAACCTTGAAATTGATATATTCTATGGTATTATAAAATTAAAGGAAAATCAATAAAAGGAGTGTATTTTATGAAAATCGGTGTTTGTGTCAACTTGAGTTCAATGGATGGATTTGAGGAGAAGATTGCAAACGTTAAAAAGGAAGGGTTTGATAACTGTCAGATAATTTCCTGGGCGCCTGCTATCTGGACTGATGAAAATGCCAAAACAGTGACCGAAATCATGGATAAACACGGTGTCGTTATTTCAACTTTCTGGTGTGGATGGCGTGGTCCTACTGCTTGGAACTTTTATGAAGGTCCTTTAACTTTGGGACTTATTCCTGAGGCGCATCGCGAGGGAAGAATAGAAGACCTTTGCAACGGTGCTGATTTTGCTAAAAAGTTAGGTGTTAAAAAAGTTGCAACCCATATGGGCTTTATCCCCGAAAACCCTAATGACCCTCAGTTTGAACCGTTTTGTGATGCAGTAAGACGCGTTGCCGAACATTTGCAAGCCAATGGACAGTATTTGCTTTTTGAAACCGGACAGGAGACACCTGTAACAATGCTTAGGTGTTTTGAAACGGTTGGCATGGATAACTTGGGCGTTAATCTCGATACTGCGAATCTCATTCTTTACGGCAAGGCAAACCCTGTTGACGCTTTAGATGTTTTCGGAAAATATGTTATGAATCTTCATGCCAAAGACGGTCGCTATCCCACAAACGGATCATCGCTTGGTGCCGAAACACGTATCGGTCATGGCAAGGTGGATTTTTACGGTGTGCTTAAAGGCCTTAAAGAACTCGGTTACGATGGATATGTTACAATAGAACGTGAAATCAGCGGTGAAAAACAGATTGAGGATATAAGACACGCAAAAAAATATCTTGAAGATATTTTAGCAAGAATATAAGGAGGAAAAAACAATGCTTAAAGTTGCTTTGGTTGGTGTTGGCGGTGTTAGTGTCACCCATATTTCTTGCTGGGACAAAATGGAGGATGTTGAGTTGGTTGCTCTTTGCGACATTCGTCCCGAAAGATTGGAAAAGTATGAGGATAAAAGGAAATACACCGATTTTGACCAGATGTTAGCTAAAGAGGAAATCGATATTCTCGATATCTGCGTTCCTACATATTTGCATGTTGATTTTGCCGTTAAGGCAATGGAAAAAGGTATTCACGTGCTATGTGAAAAACCTATTTCTATGAAAAAAGAAGATGTAAAACGTGCTTACGATTGTGCAGAAAAAATGGGCGTTTGCTTTATGGTGGCGCAGGTGTTGCGTTTTTGGGATGAGTATATGTTCTTAAAAGATGTTATTGATTCCCAAAAATACGGCAAATTACTGGCGGGTCACATGTCACGACTTGGCCCTAAGCCTAAGTGGAGTTGGGACGGTTGGTATTTTGACGAGAAGCGAAGCGGTCTTGTACCTTATGATCTTCATAATCACGACCTTGACTTTATGGTCTATGCTCTTGGCAAACCTCAGTCGGTCACGGCACATCAGATTGTTCGTCCTGAGCAGGATTATATGTCGGTGACATATGATTATGGCGATTTCTTCGTAAACGGAGAGGCTTCATGGTATGCAGGTGCGTATCCGTTCGGAGCCACCTTCCGTTTTGTATTTGAAGAGGCTATAGTCGAGCTCAAAGGTACTCTTAAAATCTACGAAAACAGCGGTAAGGTTATTGATGTTACCGGTGGTGGTGATGGCGGTCAAGTGTTGGGATTGCCCAAAACTAACGCTTACGGCAACGAGATAAGATATTTCACCGATTGTGTTATAAACGGCACCAAGCCCGACAGAGTAAAACCCTTTGAACTTGAAACGGTTATTGAGTGCATCGATAAAATCAAAGGTAGATAAAAATAAAAACTTCGGAAGATTTCTTCCGAAGTTTTTATTTTTACTTTTCCCAATCAACAAAATTGTAACTGTCGAGTATCTGAAAGAATTTTGCAAGCCTTGGATAAAGCGGTTCACACTTTTCACCAAAGTGTTCTTTAACCTTTTCGCCTATTGCGGTAAGGTCGCTTTGTCCGTTTATTTGGCACCATACAAAACTGCCAAACTCGTCAAGATGAATATAACTGTATTTTGGTCTTTTAAACACCTTTTGGGCGATTTTGTTTGCCCAGCCTTTATTCTCTATTTGGAGTGTCACTTTGTTGTTCTCTTCGTTCCAGCCGATAGCAGCAGGAACGAAGGGAATTTTTTCAAGATAGTTTGCGGATATCTTCTTTTTGCGACTCATTATGCTTTCTTCTTATCCTTGTTAGAAACTGCGAAGAGAACAAGGCATGCAATGATAAGACCGAACACAACGAGGCTACCGACGTTAGAAGCCCATGTGGGCAAATTGAGAACACCGGACAGGTCGATTGCCTTATCAACACCAACAACAGCCAATATAGCAAGCAAAAGACCAACGATACCTTCACCTGCAATCATACCCGAGCCGAAGAGGATGCCGTTGTTGACGGCAAGTTTTCTTCTTTCTTCGTTCTTGATGCGGTCGACAAACAAACGAACGATGCCGCCAACCATAATGCAAGCGTTGAGTTGTACAGGCAGATAAACACCGATGGCAAATGCCAATACGGGAACGCCAATTAATTCAACAACAATGGCAATGCCGACACCGACGAGAATAAGCGCCCAAGGAAGATTTCCGTCCATAACACCCTTAACAACAAGCTGCATCATGGTTGCCTGAGGTGCAGAAAGTTCTTCTGAGTCAAATCCCCATGCGCTGTCAAGAAGATTAAGGGTAACACCTATAGCCAAAGCCGAAGCAACAACGCCTATGATTTCGCCTATCTGTTGCTTTTTCGGGGTTGCACCCAAAAGGTAACCGGTCTTAAGGTCCTGAGAAGTATCGCCCGCAATAGCAGCAACGATGCAGATAATAGAGCCTATGGCAATGGCTGCCTGCATTCCCGAAGAGCCTCTTTCACCGGTAAACTTCAAAATAAGGGTTGCAATCAGCAGTGTGGCAATAGCCATGCCCGAAACGGGGTTGTTACTGCTTCCGACAATGCCAACCATACGTGATGAAACGGTTGCAAAGAAGAAACCGAAAATTACAACTATAAACGCACCAACCAAAGATACAGGGATTGCAGGAACAAGCCAAACAGCCAAGGTGAGCACAAGTATAGCAATGAGCACTATCTTCATGTTAATGTCTTTTTCGGTACGTGCTGTACCGCCACCGCCTACTGAGAAGCCTTTAAGTGCGCCTACGAATGTACGGGCTATAAGCGGAAGGTTTTTAACAAGGCTGATAATACCGCCTGCTGCCAAAGCACCTGCACCGATGTAACGAACATAAGACTTCCAAACACCGCTCGCTCCGTAATTGTCCATGATGTCATTAACTGTTCGAGTAGTCAACAAATCAAAATCGGCAGGGATTAACGATTCAAACAATACAGTATTTCCTGCCAAAAGTACGAATATAGGTACAAGAATGGCCCAACTGAGAAGACCGCCTGCGAACATGTAAGACGAAATTCTCGGACCGCAGATGTAACCGACGCTCATGACAGCGGGGTAAATCTGAGTGCCGACTGCGGCTGGGTAGGGAAGTCTTGGAGCCTGATAGGTAACCTCGTCGGGTACCAACTTAAGGCCGTTGATAATGAATTTGAAAAATGCCGAAATACCCATGCCTGCAAAAACTGTAGAGGCTTTTGAACCGCTTTCTTCACCTGCGAGCATTACCTCTGCACAGGCTTGTCCCTCGGGGTAAGGCAACACGCCGTGTTCACGAACAATAAGTGCGTTGCGAAGAGGAATCATGAAGAATACACCGAGCAGACCACCAATAAGTGCAATGATGGTTATAGTAAGCATGCTGGGTACGTCCATAATGTCGTCTTTTGCCCAAAGGTAAAGGGCAGGAAGGGTGAATATGGCACCTGCTGCCAACGATTCACCGGCAGAACCTATAGTCTGAACGATATTGCTTTCAAGAATTGAGTTTTTGCGCATAACTACGCGGATAACACCCATGGCAATAACCGCCGCAGGGATAGAAGCCGAAACAGTCATACCAACTCTTAGTCCTAAGTAAGCGTTTGCGGCACCGAATATAACAGCCAACAAAATACCCACGATTATTGAGGTTACGGTAATCTCAGGGGTGATTTTTTCGGCGGGAATATACGGCTTAAAGTTGTTTTGCTTTTCCATATAAATCTCCTAACTTGTTTTAATTGTGAATACAATCATGCTATTATATCATGTAATTATAAAATAATCAATAATATTATTGCACAAAAAAAGCACCACTTTTAATGGTGCTTTAATCTATCTGTTTACCGAGGTTATTTGTCTTATATCGTTGCCAAAAACGGGGCAGATAGTATAACTTCCGACAATTCGCGATGCAATGCGGTCGTTATAAAACTCAGCAATATCCTTAATGTTTAAATTGGTGCTGATAACGGTCGAAAGGCCACGCAACAGTCGGGTATTAATAATATTGTAAACCACCGAAACGCTGAGTTGCGTAGTAAACTCGGTGCCTAAATCATCAAGAATTAAAAGGTCGCAGGAAGTAAGACTGTCGATTTTAACGGTTGAGCCCGATCGGTCAAAGGTTTCACGGCTTACTTCGTTTATAAGGTTTTGCGCCGAACCGTATATTACGTTGTAGTCTTTGGAAATAATTTCGTTGGCTATGGCAAGGGAAAGGTGAGTTTTACCCAAACCGCAACCGCCGGTAAGCAAAATGTTGCCGCCGTTTGGAAAATCCTCAGCAAACTTTTTACACATTTTAAGAACTGCGGTCATTTGCTTTTTGGGAGAAACACCCTGCTCGTTTTTGGCACTGTCATAGTAGTCCAGATTGAAACTGTCAAATGTTGAACGCTCAAGCGGCATTTCGCCTATAAGTGAAGAATAGCAAAGTTTTGCGGCAATGTCCTTAACGCAGTGGCAAAGTGCACCGTCTACATATCCTGTATCTTCGCACAGTTTGCAACTGTAGGTTGGAGCATCGGTAAGTTTTGCGTTTTTAAAAATTTGGTCTTTACACTGCTTTATACTGTTTATTTCATCAAAAAGTTGTTTGGCTTTTTGTGATTTGCCCGAAAGTGTGCAAAGTGCCAATTCCGATCCTTTGGCTTTTATGTCATCGTCAATCTTAAAAAGTTCGGGGTTTGCGTAATAAACGGCAGTTTTTTGTTTTTCATATAAAAGTTCGGCATCTTTGCGTTTTTTTGTAACTTCAGCCAATGCCGAACGCAGTACTTCGTTCGAAAAAGCCATGTTTTATTCCTCCTCTGTTTTTAAAATAAGACTATTGACAAAGTCCTGATATTTATTTCCGCTGTTTTCTTTTTGTGTGGTCTGTTCATGTGTCTCCGATATCTTTTTAACATCTTCAAGAGTTTTTACACCGTTTTTGTGCCATTCTGCCAAAATTTTCTTAATATAAGGAAAAGAAAATTTTGAAGTCGCATCAACACAAGCATCATAAGCCGCGCGCAAAATATCGCGGTCATAGTTCCAATCGTTTACCCATTTGTCAGCAGTTTCGGCTTCGGTTGCCGAGGGAAGTCGGTGTTCAATGCCCATTGCGGTCTCAACCATGTGCCAAGCCGAACTTTTGCGGCGCATTTGGGTAAGTCGGTTTTCAGCCGTAACAACGTCGCTCACACCGTCTTCAACCCATTCGACGGCGGTGCGCTCAATAAAGCCCATGTTTTTTCTGCCTTCCGAAACGGCATAGCCAACTATCATCATAAGAAGTGACGGCGAAATACCCTGATTGTCATATAGCCATACAAGGGTCGAAAGTTCGCTGTTGGTAAGACCTCTGCCAAACTGCATCGAGGTCTCCCTTATAATAAAAGCAATTTCGGGACACTCAAGCCCTCTCTTGGTTGCTTCTTCGCGGTCGGGTTTTATACCTGCTTTGATTATTTTCTGAGCAGACTTTTTTTCAGGCTTTGCTGTTTGAACGGCGGGTGCAGGGGATACTGTAGAGCAAAGTATACCCGCGTCGACCCAGTAAGCCAAAGCCTCCTGTATTATAACAGGTGACAGTTTAAGGCTGTCGGCGGCTTGCATTTCGTCAAAATTAGCCGAGGCATTGCGCAAAAACCACAACAGCACCTTTATATATATAGGGTCGGCAAGTTTCAAATGTTTGTCGATGACCGAGCAGGGAACAGGAAACATTCCCATCATCTCGGTCGGATTTATGTAATATCCCATATTCGTTTTATAGTCCCATCTTTCGTTTCTTGATATAAGTATAACATCAAAAATGCCAAAAAACAAGATATTTTTTAAAAATTAAAAGTGAGGAAACGAGAGAAAACAAGAGAAAATGAGAGAAAAAAAGAGCAAGTGCGTTTTAAATTTATTTTTTGAAAATTTAGTGTTGACATTTATTTTAACGTGTGTTACTATATCAAGGCTGAAAAAAATATATCGGAGGAAAGAAATATGTCCACTTATATGGCTAAAGCCGGCGAAGTAAGCCGCAAGTGGTATGTTATCGATGCTGAGGGTAAATCTCTCGGTCGTGTAGCAGCTGCTGCCGCAAACATTCTTCGCGGAAAAAACAAGCCCACATTCACCCCTCATGTTGACTGTGGCGACCACGTAATTATCATCAACTGTGAAAAAGCTGTTTTGACCGGCAAAAAGTTGGAGAAGAAATTCTACTACCGTCACACCGGTTATGTCGGCGGTCTCAAAAAGGTTCAGTATGCAACTCTTATGGAAACCAGACCTGAGTTTGCAATGGAACTTGCTGTTAAGGGTATGGTACCTGATACCACCATTGGCAGACAGGCTCTCACCAGACTTCGTTGCTACAAGGGCAGCGAGCATGTTCATGCCGCACAGAAGCCCGAAGCAGCATCTATTTAATGAAGGGAGGACATACTGATGTTTGAAGGAAAGCCTTATTTTTACGGCACCGGCAGAAGAAAAAGCTCGGTAGCCCGTGTTCGCGTATACAATGGTACCGGTAAAATTACTATTAACGACCGTGACATCGAGGAGTATTTCGGTCTCGAAACCTTGAAACTCATCGTTCGTCAGCCCCTTTCTCTTACCGACACAATGGATAAGTTCGACATCGTTTGCCGTGTTGCAGGCGGTGGTGTTACCGGTCAGGCAGGCGCTATCCGTCACGGTATCGCCCGCGCTCTTCTCCAGTACAATGAGGAACTTCGTCCCGAACTCAAGAAGGCAGGCTTCTTGACTCGTGATCCTAGAATGAAAGAACGTAAGAAATACGGTCTCAAAGGCGCACGTCGTGCACCCCAGTTCTCAAAACGTTAATTTTACGTTTACAAAAAATCAAGACTCTGTGGTTATCCACGGAGTCTTTTTTCTTGACCAAATTTAAAATATGTGGTAAAAGAAAGTATATATCAAAAGGAGTGGAGTGAAATTTTGATAACCCGAGAAGAAATTTTGGAGTACATAAATGAAACACCCGGTGCTATGTATGATAATCCGTTTTCAGACGATTTTGACACCACCGTTTTAAGGCATAATCGCAGTCAAAAATGGTTTGGAATTTTGCTTAAAGCACCGTCTCGAAAAGTGGGTGTAGAGGGTGATGGAGAAACCGACGTAATAAACCTCAAATGCGACCCGACTTTGAGTTTTGGACTGAAAGAGGAGTACAAGGGAATAGTGCCTGCTTATCACATGAACAAATACCATTGGATATCGGTTGTTTTGGACTCGGATGTGCCTTTCGGGGTGCTAAAAGAACTAATCGACCTCAGTTTTTCATTGACAAAGTCGAAATAAGGTTTTTTATATATAATTTAATATAATTATATCATAAATTTATTGACAAATTTTTTGTGGTTTGGTATACTGTGTGCAGTGGTTTCGCGCGACTGACGGAAACTGTGAGTTTACACAGGTGGAACGCGAAATTTACCTTTGCCGACCGTCTGGGCAGATCTTCATTTATCGGTGGAGGTCTGCCCATTTTTTGTTGTCAAAAGGCTTTTTTTAGATAAAATCAGGAGGTTTAAAATATGAAAAAAGTAGCAGTTATTATGGGAAGTGACAGTGACCTTCCGGTAGTTGAGAAAGCGATTAATACTCTCAAAGAGTATGGTGTACCTTGTGAAGTACATGTTTTTTCGGCACACAGAACACCCGATGAGGCAGCCGAGTTTGCCTCTAACGCCAGAGTCAACGGCTTTGGTGCCATAATTGCCGCAGCAGGCATGGCGGCACACCTTGCAGGCGCTTTGGCCGCAAGAACAACCTTGCCGGTTGTAGGTATCCCTGTAAAATCAACCAACCTTGACGGTATGGATGCTTTGCTTTCCACCGTTCAGATGCCTTCGGGTATTCCTGTTGCCACCGTTGCTATTAACGGTGCTGTGAATGCTGCTCTTCTTTGCATACAGATGCTTGCTATTACCGATGCCGAACTTGCCCGGAAGTTAGACAACGCACGTGCTGACGGTGCCAAGAAAGTTCTCGAAAAAAATAAAGCAGTAGAAGAAAAATTTAACGGCTGAGCCGTAGAAATATTAAGGAGCAAAAATTATGAAAAATTCTAAGTCCGAGTCCTATGCCGCAGCCGGTGTTGATATTACCGCCGGTTACAAATCGGTTGAACTTATGAAAAAACACATAGCCCGTACTAAGAACGCAGGTTGCCTTGATGACGTTGGCGGTTTTGGCGGTTGCTTTGGTCTTGACATTAAAGGCATGGAAGAGCCTGTTCTAGTTTCGGGTACCGACGGTTGCGGTACCAAGGTTAAAATGGCAATTCTTATGGACAAGCATGACACAATCGGTATTGATGCCGTTGCAATGTGTGTAAACGATATTATCTGTTGCGGTGCAAAACCGCTTTACTTCCTTGACTATATCGCTTGCGGTAAGAACTACCCCGAAAAGATTGCCGAAATCGTCGGCGGTGTTGCCGAGGGCTGTGTTCAGTCGGGTGCTGCTCTTATCGGTGGCGAAACTGCTGAGCATCCTGGGTTGATGCCGGTTGAAGATTATGACCTTGCAGGTTTTGCTGTTGGCGTTGTTGATAAGAAGAAAATTCTTGACAACTCTAAAATGGAAGAAGGCGACGTTGTTATAGCACTTCCGTCTACCGGTGTTCATTCCAATGGTTTCTCACTTGTAAGAAAGGTTTTTGATATTGATAATAACCCTGCTTCTTTGTACGAGCCTTGCGAGGCTTTGGGTGGTAAGTCGATTGCCGAAACCTTGCTTACTCCTACAAGAATTTATGTAAAACCTGTTCTTGCTTTGCTCGAAAAGGTCAACGTTAAGGGTATTTCTCATATCACCGGCGGCGGTTTCTATGAGAACATTCCGCGTTCTATTCCTAAGGGTCTTTCGGCTAAGATTACTAAGAGTGCCGTTAAGGTTCTTCCTATTTTCGACCTTATAGCAAAGACCGGTAATGTTCCCGAAAGAGATATGTACAACACCTACAACATGGGTGTTGGTATGAGCATCGTTGTTCCTGCAACAAAGGTTGACAAGGCTTTAGAAGTTCTTAAAGCCAACGGCGAAGATGCTTATGTAATCGGTGAAATCATTAAGGGTGACGAAGGTGTGGTGTTCTGCTGATGGCACAAAAAAACATTTGTGTTTTAGTGTCGGGTGGCGGTACCAATCTTCAGGCTCTTATTGATGCTGAAAAAAGAGGAGAATTGGGAGCAGGTAAAATCACCTGCGTTATCTCCTCAAAGGCTGACGCTTATGCTTTGGAAAGAGCAAAGAATAACGGTATTAAAACCCGAACGCTTATAAGAAAAGAATACTCCGACATTGCGGATTACAGTAAGGCAATGCGCGATATTCTTTTAGAACAAAAAGCCGATTTGATAGTTTATGCAGGCTTCATGACTATTCTTGATGAAAATGTTTGCGACACATTCCAAAACAAGATGATAAACGTTCATCCTGCACTTATTCCTTCGTTTTGCGGAAAAGGTTTTTACGGCCTTCATGTTCACGAGGAGGCTCTTAAAAAGGGCGTTAAGGTTTCGGGTGCAACGGTGCATTTTGTGACCGCCGAGTGTGATGCGGGTCCCATAATATTGCAAAAGGCTGTAGAAGTTAAAACGGGTGACACCCCTGAAACATTGCAAAGACGCATTATGGAAGAGGCAGAATGGAAGATACTGCCCAAAGCGGTAAAACTTTTCTGTGACGGAAAAATCACCGTAAAAGACGGTGTAACTATAATTGAGGACTGAAAGGAAGATAAAAATGGAAGTTAAGACTATTGTAGATGAATTAAAATCTCTTGCTTATCACGGAAGAGGAATTATGATTGGCAAATCTGCCGACGGTAAAAAGGCTGTTACCGCTTACTTTATCATGGGCAGAAGTGAAAACAGCCGTAATCGTATCTTTGTAGAAGACGGTGAGGGCATTAGAACTCAGGCTTTTGACGAAAGCAAAATGGTGGACCCGCATCTTATCATTTATGCACCTGTAAGAGTGCTTGGTAATAAAACAATAGTTACCAACGGTGACCAAACCGATACGATTTATGAACTTATGGACAGGCAGATGACCTTTGAACAGGCACTCCGCACTCGTGAGTTTGAGGACGATGCTCCTAACTTCACTCCCAGAATTTCGGGTATCATTCGTCTTGAAAAGGACGGCATGAACTATGCTTTCTCGATTCTTAAATCGGCTGACGGTGATGGTTCTTCCTGCCAGAGATATACATACGCTTATTCTAATCCTTTAGCCGGTAAGGCAAAATTTATTCACACCTATAAGTGCGACGGCAATCCGCTTCCTTCGTTTGAAGGTGAGCCCAAAACTTTGGAATTGCCCGATATGGATATTGATTCTTTTACCGAACTTTTGTGGAAAAACCTCAATGAGGACAACAAGGTTTCACTTTTTGTAAGATATATTGATATCGAGACAGGCAAATACGAGTCGAGAATTGTTAATAAAAACAAATAATAGGGAGAATGAAAAATGAAAGAGTTTGAACTTAAATACGGTTGTAACCCCAATCAAAAGCCCTCTAAAATCTATATGCATGACGGAAGTGAACTTCCTATTGAAATTCTTAACGGCCGTCCCGGTTATATCAACTTCCTCGATGCTTTTAACTCTTGGCAGCTTGTAAAGGAACTTAAAGAGGCTTTAGGTATGCCTGCAGTTACTTCCTTTAAGCACGTAAGTCCTACCTCGGCTGCTATTGGTTTGCCTTTAAGTGATAAACTTAAAAAGGCTTGCTTTGTTGACGATATCGAAGGTCTTGACGAGTCGCCTTTGGCTTGTGCATACGCAAGAGCAAGAGGTACCGACCGCATGTGTTCTTTTGGTGACTGGGTAGCACTCTCAGACGTTTGCGACGTTACCACAGCACTTATGATTAAGCGTGAGGTTTCCGACGGTGTTATTGCTCCCGGTTATGAGCCTGAGGCATTGGAAATTCTTAAGTCTAAGAGAAAGGGCAGTTACAATATCGTTAAAATCGACCCTGATTACGTTCCCGACGAGGCTGAGCGCAAGCAGGTTTACGGTATCACCTTTGAGCAGGGAAGATACAACTTTAAGATTAATAAAGAACTTCTTTCAAACGTTGTTACCGCTAAAAAGGATATGCCTGAAAGTGCTATCCGCGACCTTATCATTTCGCTTATTACTCTTAAATACACTCAGTCTAACTCGGTTTGCTTTGCAGTAGACGGTCAGGCAATCGGTGTCGGAGCAGGTCAGCAATCACGCGTTCATTGTACACGTTTGGCAGGCGGTAAGGCAGATACTTGGTTCCTTCGTCAGCACGACAAGGTTTTGAATTTGCCTTTTAAGGATACGTTGGGTAGACCTGACCGTGACAATGTAATCGACGGTTATATTAACCAGAATGAAGAGGATGTTTGTGCCGACGGTAACTGGCAGAAATACTTTACCGAGCAACCCCAAGTTTTCACCCGTGAAGAGCAGAGAGCATATCTCGATACTATCAGCGGTGTAGCGCTTGGCTCCGATGCTTTCTTCCCATTTGACGATAATATCGAGCGTGCTAAGAAGAGTGGTGTAAGTTACATAGCAGAACCGGGTGGCAGTATTCGTGACGACGTTGTTATTGAGTGCTGCAACAAGTACGGTATGGCAATGGCATTTACCGGTATGAGATTGTTCCACCACTAATCCTAAAAGGAGAAACAAATGAAAGTTATGGTAGTAGGCGGTGGTGGTCGTGAACATACCATCATTCGCAAATTAAAGGAAAACAAAGAAATAACCGAACTTTTTGCCGTTCCCGGTAACGGTGGTATGGCTGAAGATGCAACGCTTGTACCTATTGGTGCAAAAGATATTGACGCTATCGTTGATTTTGCCGTAAAGACAGGCATTGATTTTGCAGTTGTAGCACCCGATGACCCTCTTGTTTTGGGCTGTGTTGATGCCCTTAATAAGGTTGGTATAAAGTGCTTTGGCCCTGATAAAAAGGCGGCTATTATTGAGGGAAGTAAGGTTTTCTCTAAAAACCTTATGAAAAAATATAATATTCCAACTGCCGAGTACGAAACCTTTACCGATATGGATTCTGCATTAAAATATGTTGAAACTTGCAAGATCCCCGTGGTTATTAAGGCTGACGGTTTGGCTCTTGGCAAAGGTGTTGTTATAGCCGAATCGTTGGACGAGGCTAAAGATGCCATCCGTTCTATGATGGAGGACAAGATTTTTGGTGACAGTGGCAACAACCTTGTTATAGAAGAATTTTTAACAGGCCCAGAAGTTTCTGTTTTGGCATTTACCGACGGTAAAACTGTTAAACCTATGGTTTCTTCAATGGACCACAAACGTGCGTTGGATAACGATAAAGGTCTTAACACTGGAGGCATGGGAACTATTGCTCCTAACCCTTATTACACTAAATCAATTGCCGAAGAGTGTATGAAAACCATTTTTATTCCTACTATTGAGGCTATGAATAGTGAGGGTAGAACTTTTAAGGGTTGCCTTTATTTTGGACTTATGTTGACTCCCGACGGTCCTAAGGTTATCGAGTATAACTGCCGTTTTGGTGACCCCGAAACCCAGGTTGTGCTTCCTCTTTTAGAGAGCGACCTTTTAACCGTTATGATGGCAACTGCTGACGAAAAGTTAAGCGAAACCGAGGTCAAGTTTGCAGACAAATCGGCTTGCTGTGTTGTTATGGCTTCAAACGGTTATCCCCAAAGTTACGAAACAGGGTTCCCGATGACCATCCCCGAAAAACTGCCCCATAATGCAGAAGTTTTTGTGGCTGGTGCAAAACTCGAGGACGGAAAGCTGCTTACTGCAGGCGGACGTGTTTTGGGCGTAACAGCAGTAGCCGACGACCTTAAAACGGCTGTTGATTATGCTTATGACGCAGTTAAAGAGGTTAAATTCCAAAACGCCCGCTGCAGAAGTGACATAGGTCAACGTGCGTTAGCGGCACTTAAGTAAACGGATAGGAGAATATAAATGGTATATAGAATTTTCGTCGAGAAAAGACCCGGACTTACCCACGAAGCCGATGCTTTGGCACGTGATATCCGCGATTTTCTCGGAATCAAAGCCCTTAAGAATCTTAGAGTTATCAACCGTTACGACGTTGAAAATATAACTAAGGAATTGTTTGATTACACCTGCGGCACCGTTTTTTCGGAACCACAACTTGATACCGTTAGCAGTGAAATCTCTACCGACGGTTATAAATTTTTTGCTGTAGAGGCATTGCCCGGTCAGTTTGACCAGCGTGCCGACTCGGCTTCGCAGTGTATTCAATTGATTTCTTGCGGTGACCGTCCCGACGTTAAAACTGCAAAGGTTTATTTAATGGAAGGCGCAATAACCGACGAGGAAATCGAAAAAATCAAGAAGTATGTTATTAACCCTGTCGAATCCCGCGAGGCTTCGATGGAAAAACCCGAAACCCTTAAAATCAAGCACGATATTCCCACAACGGTTGACACTATTGACGGATTTATCGACCTTGACGAGCAGGGTATAGGCGAAATGGTCAAAAAACTCGGTCTTGCTATGGATAACGATGACCTCCGTTTCTGCCGTGACTATTTCCGCACCGAAAAGCGCAATCCTACAATCACCGAAATTCGCATGATTGATACATATTGGTCTGACCATTGCCGTCATACCACCTTCCTCACCACTATCGACAGTGTTAAGTTTGAGGACGAACTTTTGCAGTCGGCTTACGACGAGTATATCGACGCAAGAAAAGAAATCGACCGTACAAAACCCATTAATCTTATGGATATTGCCTGCATCGGCACCCGTCTCCTTAAAAAGAGAGGTTTGTTGCCGAAGTTAGACGAGTCAGAGGAAATAAATGCTTGTACAGTAAAGATTCAGATTGATACAGAAGAGGGCAAAGAAGATTGGTTGCTTCTCTTTAAGAACGAAACCCATAACCATCCTACCGAAATCGAGCCGTTTGGCGGTGCCGCTACTTGTATCGGCGGTGCCATTCGCGACCCGTTGTCGGGACGTTCTTATGTTTATGCCGCAATGCGTGTTACCGGTGCGGCTGACCCGTTAAAGCCTCTTAATGAGACTATGCCGGGCAAATTACCCCAGAAAAAGATTGTTACAACTGCTGCCGCAGGTTATTCTTCCTACGGTAACCAGATTGGTCTTGCAACCGGTCAGGTTGACGAAATTTATCATCCCGGTTATGCCGCAAAGCGTCTTGAAATCGGCGCTGTAATTGCTGCAGCACCGGCTAAAAACGTTCGTCGCGAAGTTCCTGCACCCGGTGATATCATTATTCTTCTTGGTGGCAGAACCGGTCGTGACGGTTGTGGCGGGGCTACCGGTTCTTCCAAATCGCACACTTTAAGTTCAATTGAAACCTGCGGTTCCGAAGTACAGAAGGGTAACGCTCCCGAAGAAAGAAAACTCCAGCGTCTTTTCAGAAACGAAGAGGCTTCTCGCCTTATTAAACGTTGTAACGACTTTGGTGCAGGCGGTGTATCGGTTGCTATCGGTGAACTTGCCGACGGTCTTACCATTGACCTTAACGCAGTACCTAAGAAGTACGAAGGTCTTGACGGCACCGAAATTGCTATTTCCGAGTCGCAGGAAAGAATGGCTGTTGTTGTTGAACCTAAAGATGTTGCACGTTTTAAAGAACTTGCCGCATCCGAAAACCTTGAGGCTACCGTTGTTGCCGAGGTTCAGGCAGAACCCAGACTTAAAATGCATTGGAACGGTGTGACTATCGTTGATTTGTCGCGTGAGTTCCTTAACTCCAACGGTGCTGAAAAGCACATTGATATTACTCCTGCTGCCGCAGTTGCGCCCGAAAAGGAAATTCCTGCTAACTTTACCGACGGTATGAAAGCATTGGCAGGTGATCTTAACATTTGTTCTAAACGTGGTCTTAGTGAGCGTTTTGACTCCACCATCGGCGCAGGCACTGTTCTTATGCCGTTTGGCGGTAAGCATCAGATGACTCCTATTCAGGCAATGGTTAATAAAATCTCGGTTGAGAAAAAGCATACCGACGACTGCTCGCTCATGGCTTGGGGCTACAATCCCTTTATTATGGAAAAGAGCCCGTATCATGGCGCTTATCTCGCAGTTTGCGAATCTATCTGTAAACTTATTGCCGCAGGCGGTTCGTTTGAAGATGTTTATCTCACTTTCCAGGAATATTTTGAGAAACCCATGCAGGACGGCAAACGTTGGGGCAAACCTTTGGCTGCTTTGCTTGGTGCGTTCAAGGCTCAGAAAGAATTTGGCGTTGCATCTATCGGCGGTAAAGACTCTATGAGCGGTACTTTTGAGAAACTTGATGTTCCTCCGACCCTCGTTTCCTTTGCCGTAACTACCGATAAGGTACAGAACATTGTATCTCCCGAATTTAAAAAGGCAGGCAATAAGGTGGTTCTTATTGCTCCCGAATATGACGCAAACGGTCTCCCTGTAACCGATTCGCTCAAAAAGGTATTCGACAAGGTTACCGCACTTTTGCGTTCGGGCAAAGCAGTTGCTTGCTATACCCCCGGAATGGGCGGTATTGCCGAGGCAGTACTTAAAATGTGCGTTGGTAACGGACTTGGCTTTAAATTTAGCAACGAAATGTGCATTAAAGGTATTTTCGACTACTGCTATTGCGGTTTCTTGCTTGAAGTTACCGAAGATGCTGATGCCGACTATTGTGTAGGTACTGTTACCGACGACGGAAAGATTACACTTGGTGCTGAGAGTCTGGAACTTGCCGAACTTCAAAAGATTTACGAGGATAAGTTAGAGCCTGTTTACTCCTGCAACATCGAGCAGAAACAGGATAACATTAAAGAGTTCTCGTACTCTGCTTCTTCTTATCCTGCACCTGCTGTTAAGTGTGCTAAACCCAAGGTTATTATCCCTGTATTCCCCGGCACTAACTGTGAATTTGATAGTGCCAAAGTTTTTGCCGATGCCGGTGCCAACCCCGAAATTATTGTTATTAATAACCTTTCTTCCGACGGTATCAGTCGCTCGGCTGAAACCATTGCAAAGGCAATAAAGGATGCTCAGATTGTATTCCTTCCCGGTGGTTTCTCGGGCGGTGACGAACCCGACGGTTCGGGCAAATTCATTACTGCATTCTTCCGTAACGCTATTATAAGAGAGCAGGTTACCGATTTGCTCGAAAACAGAGACGGTCTCATGGCAGGTATCTGTAACGGATTCCAGGCACTCATAAAACTTGGTCTTGTACCTTACGGTAAAATCATCGACACCGATGAAAACTGCCCGACTCTTACATTTAATACCATAGGTCGCCATCAGTCGAGGATTGTCAGAACAAGAATTGCATCCAACAAATCTCCCTGGCTTTCGGCAACTAATGTTGGTGACGTATATAATGTACCGATTTCTCACGGTGAAGGCCGTTTCTTAGGTTCCGAAGACCTTATAATGAAACTTGCCGAAAACGGTCAGATTGCTACTCAGTATGTTGACTTAGACGGCAAGGCTACTGCAGATATCCGCTTTAACCCCAACAACTCTGCATTCGCCATCGAGGGTATTACTTCACCCGATGGCCGTGTATTCGGTAAAATGGGTCATAGTGAGCGTATCGGCAACGGTCTTTACAAGAACGTCCCTGGTAACTTTGACATACAGATGTTTAAGTCTGCTGTTAAATATTTTAAATAATCGGAGGAAAATATTATGATGACCGATATTGAAATTGCACAGTCTGTCCAGATGAAACCTATTACCGAAATTGCAAAGGTGGCAGGTGTAGATGAAAAATACCTTGAGCAGTACGGTAAATACAAGGCAAAAATCGATTACAACATGCTCGATGAGGTTGACCGTCCCGACGGTAAACTTATTCTTGTAACGGCCATTACACCCACCCCTGCAGGTGAGGGTAAGACCACCACAACCATCGGTCTTGCCGACGGTATGCGTAGAATTGGCAAAAATGTTACTGTTGCTTTGAGAGAACCTTCTTTAGGACCTGTTTTTGGTGTTAAAGGCGGTGCCGCAGGCGGCGGTTACGCTCAGGTTGTACCTATGGAGGATATCAACCTTCATTTTACGGGTGACTTTCACGCAATAGGTGCCGCAAATAACCTTCTTGCCGCAATGCTGGATAACCACATTCATCAGGGCAACGCATTGGGTATTGATACCCGCCGTATTACATGGAAACGCTGTGTTGATATGAACGACCGTCAATTGCGTTTCATTGTTGACGGTATGGGTGGTAAGGTTAACGGTGTGCCGAGAGAAGACGGTTACGATATCACCGTTGCAAGTGAGATTATGGCGGTTTTCTGTCTTGCATCGTCGATTGCCGAACTTAAAGAGCGTCTGTCAAGAATAATCGTTGCATATACTTATGATGACAAGCCGGTTACCGCAGGCGATTTGAAGGCTGTCGGTGCTATGACCGCACTTCTTAAAGATGCGATTAAGCCTAACCTTGTTCAGACTTTGGAGGGCACTCCTGCATTTGTTCACGGTGGTCCGTTTGCTAATATTGCACACGGCTGTAACTCGGTTATGGCTACCAGACTTGCAATGAAAATGGGCGATTATGCTATTACCGAAGCAGGTTTCGGTGCTGATTTGGGTGCTGAAAAGTTCCTTGATATTAAGTGCCGTATGGCTGGTCTTACTCCGTCGGCAGTTGTTGTGGTTGCTACCATTCGCGCTCTTAAAATGCACGGTGGTTTGGCAAAACAAGAACTTGGCAGTGAAAATCTTGAAGCTCTCGAAAAGGGTATACCCAACCTTCTCCGCCATGTTGCAAATATTAAAAATGTTTATAAACTTCCGTCGGTTGTTGCTATCAACCGTTTCCCGACCGATACCGACAAAGAGGTTGAACTTATTATAAATAAGTGTAAAGAGCTCGGTGTTAACGTTTGTCTATCCACCGTTTGGGCAGAAGGCGGCAAAGGCGGCGAAGAGCTGGCAAAAGAGGTTGTTCGTCTGTGTGAAGAAGAAAAAGGTGACTTTACCTATTCTTATGAACTTGACGGTACTATCGAAGATAAAATTACTGCTATTGTACAGAAAGTTTACGGCGGTGTTGGTATCAATGTTTTGCCTGCTGCCAAAAAGCAGATTGATAAATTAACCGAATTGGGCTTTGATAAATGCCCTGTATGTATGGCAAAAACCCAGTACAGTTTCTCGGATGACCCTACAAAACTCGGTGCCCCCGAGGGCTTTACCGTGACCATTAAAAACGTCAAGGTTTCCGCAGGTGCAGGCTTTGTTGTTGTCCTTACGGGTGACATTATGACCATGCCGGGATTACCTAAAGTTCCTGCAGCAGAGAAAATCGACGTTGACGACAAGGGCGTTATCAGCGGATTATTCTGATAACTAGATGTAGATATTGACAGGTTTAAAATTCTATGGTAAAATTACTGTAAATTTTATAAAAGGAGTAAATTCAAATGAAAAAGTTATTCAGTTTAGTTCTTTGTGTTGCAATGCTTTTCTGCTTTGCAGCATGCGGTTCGGATTCTACTGATTCTACCGCTTCTGACGGTGAAGTTCAGGCAACTTATATCAAATTCTCTGCAGATACTTATGAAGTCAAGGTTGGCGGTTACCAGAAAGTTTCCGAAGGTATCGCTATTGAGCCTGCAGGCGCTAAGGTAGACTATGAGATTTCCGATGAGGAATTTGCAACCATCGACAAAAAAGGTGAGGTTACCGGCATTAAAGAGGGTACCGTTACCGTAACCGCTAAGTCTAAAGACGGCAAGGTTACCGCAACAGTTACCGTAAATGTTAAGGGCTATGGTATGGTTTCTTCTCACAACGAGGACATGACCGAGGGTGGTATTACCAACAAGCGTAAAGGCTCTACCGAGTATCCCCCCGACGCCGGTGCTATCATCGTTTTCATCGCTAAGAACGTTGATAAAGCAATAGAGAAGACCATCGTTACCACTCTTGACTACGGCGCAAGAAACGAAGACGGTCAGTACATCCAGTCGGGTGAAGGTTTCTATGTTGTTAAAAACAACGATAGAGGCACCTACATTGTAGAAGACGTTCCCGCAGGCGAGTATGTCGGTCTTATTATTTCCAGCAATGCAACCTATGCTAACCACAAGACATACGACAATGCTTCTATCGCTACCAGACTTAAGGCTACTGCACTCAGCCAGGTTTTGTCGGATGCTGAAATCGATGCAATTGCCGGTTGTACACCTATCCAAAGCCGTGAGTTCGATGTACAGGAATTCGTTGTAAAGGCTAACGAGATTACTGTATTAGCAAAGGCTTTTGCTATCGACTAATAATTAGTTTTACTTATCAAAGTCCTGCAGTTTTAACTGCGGGACTTTTTTGTTGTCTTAAAAGTAAAAAGCACTTCCATTTTATTTAAAAGTGTGGTACAATAAACAGAAATTTAAAAACTATGTATTGAAGGGAATACCGATGTACAAAATCGTTAGAAAGAAAAATCTTAATAACACGGTAACTTTGATGGAAATCGAAGCACCTTTGGTAGCAAAAAAGTGTGAGGCAGGGCAATTCATAATTTTACGCGTTGATGAAACAGGTGAGCGCATCCCTCTTACTGTTGCTGGATTTGACCGCGAAAAGGGTACTGTTAGAATTATTTTTCAGATAGTGGGTGCAACAACCCAAAAACTCAACATGAAAAACGAGGGCGATTTTATTGAGGATTTTGTAGGTCCATTGGGTGTTGCAACCAAAACCGAAGGTGTTAAAAAGGTGCTCATTGTCGGCGGTGGTGTAGGCTGTGCTATAGCACTGCCTGTTGCTGAAAAAATCAAAAACCAAGGAAGCAAGGTTACTTCGGTAATAGGTTTTAGAAGTAAAGACCTGCTTATTCTGGAAGATGAATTTAAAAAAGCATCGGATAAGTTGTTTGTTATGACCGATGACGGCAGTTACGGCGAAAAAGGCAACGTATGTGTGCCAATAACTGAAATGCTTACAAACGGCGAACAGTTTGATGAAGTTATAGCCATTGGTCCTCTTGTTATGATGAAATTTGTTGTTGAGGCTGTAAAACCCTATAATATTCCTTGTACAGTTTCTATGAATCCTATTATGATAGACGGAACCGGAATGTGTGGCGGTTGCAGACTTACTCTTACTCGCGACGGACAAAAGATTACTAAATTTGCTTGCGTTGACGGTCCTGATTTTAATGGGTACGAGGTCGATTTTGACGAGGTTATGTCAAGGGCATCAATGTACCGCGAGTTTGAACGCAAAGCGCACGACGATGCATGCAACCTTTTTAAAAAGGAGGTGCGGTAATGCCTAATATGTCTTTGAAAAAGAATCTTATGCCGCATCAAGACCCTGCAGAACGTAGTAAAAATTTCTATGAGGTGGCTTTGGGTTATGACGAACAGACTGCTGTAAACGAAGCGGAAAGATGTCTTAATTGCAAAAATATGCCGTGCGTTGCAGGTTGCCCTGTTAATATCCATATTCCTGAATTTATCGCAAAGGTAAAAGAGGGCGAGTTTTTAGATGCTTACAAAATCATAAGTAAAACATCGTCATTGCCTGCTGTTTGCGGAAGAGTGTGTCCCCAGGAAAGACAGTGCGAGAAGTATTGTGTCAGAGGAATAAAAGGCGAATCGGTAGGTATAGGCAGACTTGAAAGGTTTGTTGCCGACTGGTATAACGAGCATTGTGCTGAGGTTCTTGAAACTGCACCGAAAAACGGACATAAAGTGGCCGTTGTAGGCTCGGGTCCCGCGTCACTAACCTGTGCAGGTGACCTTGCCAAAAACGGATATTCGGTAAGCGTATTCGAAGCACTACACACAGCCGGAGGCGTGCTAGTTTACGGAATACCCGAATTCAGATTGCCTAAAGAGATTGTAAAAAAAGAGGTCGAAACACTAAAAAAACAAGGTGTTGAAATAAATACAAATATCGTTATTGGCAAAACCTTAACTGTTGATGAATTGTTTCAAAATGGCTATGAGGCTGTGTTTATCGGTTCTGGTGCAGGATTGCCGAGGTTTATGAATATTCCCGGTGAGAGCCTTAAAGGTGTTTATTCTGCAAATGAGTTTTTGACACGTTCGAATCTTATGAAAGCCTACCTTGAGTCACCTGAGACTCCGATAATGAAGGGTGGAAAGGTGGCGGTAGTAGGCGGAGGCAACGTTGCTATGGATGCCGCGAGAACTGCTTTAAGACTTGGTGCCGAAAAGGTTTACATTGTTTACCGACGTTCGTTGGAAGAACTTCCTGCCCGAAAAGAAGAGGTTGAGCATGCAATGGAAGAGGGCGTTGAGTTTATGTTGCTCAATAACCCTGTTGAGATTTTAGGTTACAATAATCCCGACGATAAGCGTGACCCCAAAAACGGTTTTGTTACGGGCATGAAGTGCATAAAAATGGAACTTGGCGAACCCGATGAAAAGGGTAGAAGAAGACCGATTGAGATTAAAAATAGCGAGTTTATTTTAGACGTTGATACCGTTATTATGGCAATCGGTACGTCACCTAATCCACTTATAAAATCCACAACCGATGGGTTAGAAGTTAATGACCACGGTGGAATTGTTGTTGACGAAACCACGGGTGCAACCTCTAAAAAAGGAGTATTCGCAGGTGGAGATGCCGTAACAGGAGCCGCAACGGTTATATCGGCTATGGGTGCAGGCAAGGTTGCCGCAAAGGCTATTGACGAGTACTTGAAAGGATGAAAGATATGGAGATAAAGGTTGGTTTAAAGGGAATTGTGCAGGAGTATGTAACCGATAACAACACTGCTGAATCGGTTGGTTCGGGAGGACTTAAGGTTTTTGCAACTCCCGCAATGATTGCCTTAATGGAAAAAGCCTCGTTTATAGCCATTGATGAGTGTTTGGACGAGGGCGCAACTTCGGTTGGTACTATGGTGAACATCGAACACGTGAGCGCAACACCTGTTGGTGCACTGGTAACGGTTGAAAGCGTTGTAACCGCAGTTGAAGGCAGAAAAATCAGTTTTGAGGTAACTGCAACCGATAATGCAGGTCTTATAGGAAAAGGAACTCACGAGCGTTTTGTTGTTGACGCTGAAAGATTTATGTCGAAGACCAACAGTAAAATATAATTAAAAACCCCAAGGACTTTTGATCCTTGGGATTTTTTGGTGCGAGTGTTCATAACCAACTTCAAACGCGAGGTAGAAACTGCAAAAAAAGAAGAACCTCAACTGTGCGAATTGCGTGTCGAGGTTCTCGGCTGGTCGGAGTAGCGTTATAGTAATCAAGCGTAAACCCGCATAAATACTAGGTTTTCGCAGTCAAAAACAGTACATATCCTTTGATTACTATGGAAATTACTATTGTTTTGAATTTTTAAAAAGTCAAGTCCCCTAAAAAAGAAATCACCGCGCCTATATAAGTAGACGCGGTGATTGATAAATATAAGTATTGTGTTGGAAACTTATTTATGTTATAATTTAACAAAAGATTATAATTACTTAAAACGAAAGGGTTGTTTCAAGTTGACCGAGGTTGAAAAGGCCGCATTATTAAATACGGCAAAAAGTCTATTTCGTGATTCTTTTGCTGCTAATCATTATAAGAATACGCAAAATTTAGATAAACTAAAAAATTTCATTGTTAATCCTTTTTTATTGAAGTATCTTACAAAATTTGCGTTTGGTGAAGACACCCCGGAAAATCGAGCAAAAGCATTATTATATCCAAGAGCTTTCGGTACATCAATGACAACAGGGTTTGGAAATTTTGTTCAAAGGTTTTGTAATGAGCTCCGTCAATCTTATCCGTCTACAACTGCAGGAATGGATATTGAATTTATTGATGCTGTAGATGGTAGACGAAAATATTGCCAATTAAAAGCAGGACCTAATACAATTAATAAAGACGATATAAAAACTATCAAAGATCACTTTAGAGGTGCGGTTCACCTTGCAAGAACAAACGGAACAGCAATCGCATCTATGGATTGTGTTGTAGGTGTTTGCTATGGAACACGTGAAGATTTGAGTTCATTTTATAAAGCAATTGATGAAGATTACCCTGTTTTAATTGGCGATGAATTTTGGACACGATTAACCGGAGATAACCATTTTTATGAAGATTTGATTAATGCATTTGCTGAAGTTGCCGACGATATTAATGCAGTGGAAATGGTGGATGAAACGGTTCGGAAACTAGCAGAAAACATTCAAGAAACTGCCGAAGAGGAGTAACCATAAAGGAGCGTTTTAAACGTTCCTTTTTTTGTGTTCCTGTATTGAAATTTTGAGTTGAATGCCTATCCTACGTGATAATTCGACGGGAACAGCATTTCCAATTTGTTTATATTGATCTGCAATGCCTCCAGCAAATTGCCAGTCATCGGGGAACGATTGAATTCTAGCATATTCACGCACTGTAAAGGGTCTAACCTCTTCAGGATGACATCGATCAGTTTGTTTTTGTGAGGGGCTGCATGTAAGAGTTAAGCATGGTTCATCCCAGGAAATACGTCGCGCCATGCCGCGACGACCACCACCACTATAATAGGATTTTCCCATATATGCTTTAGCAACATCATCAGGGAGATCTACCCAACAACCACCTGGAGGGACAAGTTTAAAAACAGCTTTTTTCTTGGCACTATATTCTTCACCTATGGATGGCGGGCAATTTTTTAGAGCTGTGCGTAAAGTGGTCCATTCTTTATCGGGTGTTGGATATTCAAAATTTATATCATTAACTAAATCATTACGGATGCCGATGATTACAATTCTTTCTCGTTTTTGTCCAACGCCATAGTAACAAGCATTTAAAATTTTCTTTCGATTATCAATTGTATATCCCAAGCTTTCAAAAACAGAAATAATTGTTTCCAATGTACGTCCGTTATCGTGACTTGCAAGTCCCCGAACATTTTCAGCCAAAAACATTTTTGGTTGGACTTCCTGAACGCATCTCGCGAACTCATGAAAAAGCGTTCCGCGAGTATCATCAAATCCCATTTTTTTACCTGCGTAGCTAAATGCTTGACATGGGAAGCCACCGGTAACAATATCAATTTTTCCTCTAAATTCAGTGAAGTCTACATTATGAATATCTTCACAGGTAACATTCCAATACGGTCTGTTAGTTCGTAATGTCTCACAACAGGCTTTATCGAATTCAACGTGTTTGAGTGTTTTAATTCCTGCTTGCTCAAGACCTAGAGCTAATCCACCTGCTCCGGCAAAAAGTTCAATAGCGGTAACATCCTCAGGTGTGATTTCTTCATGAAAAGGGAGGGGATCATTTAGCGTTGAAGTGTTTATGATGTCATCTGGCATAACATCAAGTGCCTCGCAGAGATCCATAACTTTTGATTTGAATGGATTATAATTGTCAGAGATCATCAATGACAATTGATTTTTAGTTATACCAACTTTGTCTGCTAATTCGGTAAATGTTTTTATTCCACGCGAACACATTGCTTCTTGAATTTTTAATCTCGATATGTACATCTGTATCACCTCATGAAGGATTCTGTAAAAATCATAACACATAACAACCCGAAAGTCAACACAAAATCATAACTTTTAACAACCCGAGAGACATTTTATTGTCTGTTAATACTTTTGAATCATTTTAGAAACAGAAAAAATGATTGGAGAATGTGAGAAACGTTTATAAAAAGAAAAATCCAAACCCGACAAATAGTCGAATTTGGATTTTTGGTCGAGGTGACGGGACTTGAACCCACGACCTCCGCGTCCCGAACGCGGCGCTCTACCAAACTGAGCCACACCTCGAAAAATATTAAATTGAAAAAACTGTGCAAATAAAATATAACAGAAATACCGAGCGCCGCTACGCGGCTTACTCTTGCGGTGCCCGACGTTTTCTCAGGCGTCGATACACGCCTTCGCCTCCGTCGACCGCAGCGCCTTTTCGCACTCCCTTAATCTGCCACAGGCAGCGGTCGTGCTCAAATCTACCCTCCTTAGCCACACCTCGAAAAATATTTACGTACCTTGATATTATATAGAATACGGTTGCTATTGTCAAGGACTTTTTTGGTTTTAAAAATAATTTTCGGAGTAGGTGAAAATCAGCTACTCCGAAAACTTTTTGTTTGTCACTTCACTTGTGTTTATAATCCGTAACGTTCGCCTTTGTCACAAAGTAATAATGCTCCGTTGTCGATGACAAGGTTTACTCCGGTTATAGATTTTGCACTGTCTGATGCAAGGAAAAGCACTGCATCGGCTATCTCATCCGGTGTTGTCCACTTTTTAAGAGGAATTTTATAATACGTATCCTGCTTGGCATCAAGCCTTGCTGCACCTGTATCGGTCCAACCAGGAGAGACAATATTTACGCGTATTTTGTATTTTGCCAGTTCAATGGCTGCATGCTCACAAAGTTTGTTTAGTGCGGCCTTGACCGAGCCGTAGACCGAAACCTCAGCAAAATGGGCGGTAGAGTGGTTGGAGGAAATAGCAATGATATTTCCTTCAATTTTCTTTTCGATCATTATTTTTGCCGCTTGCTGCATGCAGAAGTAGGCACCTTTAAAATCTACATTGCACATTGAGTCAAACAGTGCCTCGTCGGTGTCTAGAAAGAAGGATTTCGCCGTAACACCTGCGTTGTTTACAAACAAATCAAGTCGGTTGAAATGTTTTTTGAATTCTGTAAAAAGATTAATTACACCGTCATATTTGGAAAGGTCGGTTTTTATCAGAACCAGTTTGCGACTTAGAGCGTTGGCTTTAGGTAAAAGTGTTTTTGCCCCTTCGTCGCTTGAGAGATAACTCACGGCAACGTCGTATCCTGCTTCAAGCAATTTTTCTGCAATGCCCTTGCCGATACCTGTACCGCCGCCCGTTACGATTGCAACTTTATTCATACCAAAACCTCTTAATTCCAGCCGTATTGTTTTGCCATTTCTTCGTAAAATTCTTCAAACAAACGGTCAAAATACGGGTCGCTGTTATATGAAGGTTTGCGGCAATAATCAGTCTTGATAATTCCGCGTTTTTTAAGAATACGTTTTTCAAAACTGATAATCTGCTCAACGTTTTGGCGAATATGGTTAAGCATGGGCAAAATTTTGTTGTGCTTTTCGATTGCGCCTTTGCGGTCGCCGGATAGATAGGTATTGAAAATGTCAATATAAACGTCATACATTGAACAACCCGGCATTGCTCCTATTGCACCGCGGTCCATACATTCAATAAGTTGGAATCCGGCATTGCCTACGAATATTTTCATCTGTCCTTCACTCAATTTCATTAGATTGGTGACGTAAGGACCTGCAGGTTTACATTCGATTTTGTAGTACTCTACGTTTTTACATTCGTTGCCTAACTTTTGGAAAACTTCGGGTGCAATAGCAACGCCTGTCTGTTCAGGAGCGTATTGCACCATAATAGGAATATCTACAGCGTTTGCAACTGCTTCTTGGAAGGCTTTGGCTTGTTTAACTGCATTTTCAGTCGAATGGTCGGTGACTGAAATCAGTGCATGTCCGCCGTGGTCGTTGCAGGACTTAACGGTGGTCTTAACCATTTCCTTGCGTTCTTCATCGTTTAATTTGTAGTATTCGCCTGCGATTCCAAAAAGGGTAACGTGACCGCAACCACCCTTTGAAAGAGTGCCTACAAGATTGTAAAGGTCCTCATGGTCAACCTCGCCGTTATTATCGAACGGTGCGGCAATAATGGGACAAATTCCTTTAACATCAGCCATTTTAAAACACCTCTTATTATTTATACTGCATATACGTAAGGTCACAGCCTTCGTCAGCTTGAGTTACGTTGTCTATGAAATTGCGGACGAAACCGCGTTTTATATCGTCATGGGTCTTGGGCTTAAAGTCTTTTAGACGTTCGGCAATTTCCTCATCTGTCAGTTCAACCTCCAAAATATGGTTATCAACATCGAGATGGATAATATCACCGTCTTTAATAGCTGCCAACGGACCGCCGATGGCACTTTCAGGTGCAACGTGAAGTACCTGTGTGCCGAAGCAACCGCCGGACATACGTGAGTCGGTAATTCTGACAAAATCCTTTATTCCTTTGCGGTTAAGTTTCGGGGGTAGGGGCATGTAGTTGCCGTTTTCGGGCATACCCGGTGCACCCACAGGACCGAATCCGCGCAATACAATTACGGTATTTTCATCCATATCGGAATTATCGTCAAGCAGGTATTTCTGACATTCCTCCAGGTCCTCAAACACCTTGGCTTTGCCGCGGTGGCAAAGAAGATTCTCGCTCGCGGCACTGCGTTTGATAACAGCACCCTTGGGCGCAAGATTACCGTAAAGCACCGCAATTCCGCCTTTTTCTTGCAAGGGGTTATCAAGCGGTCTTATGATATTACGGTCATAGGGCAAATCGACGTCTTTAAGGTTTTCGCCAACAGTGTTGCCTGTTACGGTAAGACAATCGGTATGAAGCGAACCTTCAAGTTCCTTCATAAGCGAGGCTACGCCGCCTGCGTTGTGGAATCCTAAACCTACATCTGCGTCACCGTGAGGCTTGACATTGACCAAAACGGGAGTTTTTTCGCTTATTTCTTCAAAATCCGAGAGTTTTAAGTCAATATTTGCTCTTTTTGCGATGGCAATGAGGTGAATTATAAGGTTGGTCGAGCCGCCTGTTGCCATGAGTACGCGAATAGCATTTTCGATAGACTCACGTGTTATGATATCAAGACATTTGATATCCTTTTTTACAAGCTCAACAATTTGACGTCCCGTTTCTTCCGAAAGACGCATTTTCTCACCTGACACACCGAGGCAAGATGCCGAATGAGGAAGCGCAAGTCCTAATGCTTCAGCTACTGTCTGGGAAGTGTTGGCGGTGCCCATAATGGGGCAAGCACCTGCACTACCGTAAAGGCAGCCCTCGTGGCGAGTCATTTCGTCAAGTGAAATTTCACCCGACGTATATCGATTGTAAAGCACAAAGGAATCGGTTCCGCAGGAAAGCTGCTGACCTTTATAGTTGCCGGGCAACATAGCACCGCCCGGCAGGTATATGGTTGGCTTATTAACTGAGGCGGCAGCCATAATCTGCGCCGGAACGTTTTTATCGCACCCGCCGATAAGTACAACACCATCAAAAGGATGACGCGCAATAAGTTCTTCGGTAGTTATCGACAAAAGATTGCGATATACAAGGCTCGAAATGTCGAAAAACACTTCGCAAATAGACAAAGTGTTGACCTCCAAAGGGAAGCCGCCGGCTGCCCAGACACCGCGTTTTACAGCTTCGCTCAATTGCCTGAAATGGACATGACCGGGATTAGTTTCCGCCCATGTGTTTATGATACCAATAATAGGCTTTTCAATATCTTTATCGGTGTAACCCATGGATTTAAGTAACGCATTGCGTATAAGACCGGTTCGGTCTCCACGCTTTTTCCATTTATCGGAATAATTATGTTCCATATCTTTACCACCTTATTATATAATGTGCTGATTCTATTTTAATACCGTATAATATTGTGCGCTATTGATAAACAATACTTTAATATGGACTTTTTTTACTTATTTCTCTTGACAAAAGCAGCAACAAATGATAGCCTTATATTGAAAGGTAGGTGCACAGTAATGCAGGGATATCTTGAAAACCGTTTTAATTTTACATCACCAAGTGAACTTAATATGTATTATTGCGGAAGAAGGATAAAAACGATTGACCATTCTTATGGTCCTGAAATAAGGGAACATTTTTTGCTTATGTACTGTGTACAGGGTAAAGCTACTCTTCATACCGAAAATGGTGATATAAGGTTTGGCAGTCGTGACATGCTTGTGATGTTACCAAATCAAAAAATATTTTATGAGGCGGATAAGGACAGCGAATGGACTTCTTGGTGGACAGGTATTTACGGTTCGCTGGCAGGTCAGTTCTTTGATATGTTGGGTATCAATGGCGGTAATCCTATTATACATATAAAAAACAGCTTTAAAATGGAGTTTCTGATGCAGAGTATTTACGATACATCTTTTGATGATACTCAATCGGGAAAAACAAAATGTATTTCGTTGCTTTACGAGATGTTTTCATTCCTTTTTGAAAACAGTAATACCTCAAGCCGAGGAGAGCTGGTTGACGATGTTATTAACATAATAAGACACAGTTATGAACAAAATATAGGTGTGGGTGATATTGCAGAAATGTTGCACATCAACCCGTGTTATCTATCGAGATTGTTTAAGGAAAAAACAGGGGTTTCGCCCAAAGAATATCTGCTTTCTTATAAGGTGAATCGCGCGAAGGAATTGTTTGAACGTACTGACCTCAGCGTGTGCGAGGTTTCACGTTCGGTTGGATTTGAGGATCCGTTGTATTTTTCGAGAATATTTAAAAAGAAAACCGGCGTTACTCCGTCCGGGTACAAAACCGGGAACCATGAATGATAAGAGGAATCAGGATGAAAAGTTTTTTAATTGTGGTCGATATGCAAAAAGATTTTGTAAACGGCGCATTGTCAACTGCCGAAGCCGAAAATATTGTGTCGGCGGTGTGCGATAAAATAGAACGCTTTAACGGTGAGATAATAGTGACCTACGATACTCACGAACAAGATTATTTGCAAACTGCCGAGGGTAAAAAGTTACCGGTTCCACATTGCATAAAAGACACCGACGGTTGGCAGTTGGACAAGCGGGTAGGCAAGGCACTCAGCAATAAAATGTATACCGAGATTGAAAAACCAACCTTTGGCTCTGTGAAATTGCCAAAGATTGTTAAAGAACTTGCAGACGGTGATGATTTCGAAATTGAATTGGTAGGTCTTTGCACCGATATATGTGTTGTATCAAACGCTTTGCTCTTGAAAGCAAATTTCCCCGAAAACCGAATTTCGGTAGACAGCAATTGCTGTGCAGGGGTGACGGTTGATAGCCATAACGCGGCGTTAACAACTATGAAAATGTGTCAGATTGACGTTAAATGAGAGGTATTTTATGTTTGATGCTGTAAAGGTTAAAAATGATTGTGTAGAGTGGATAAGACAGTTTTTTGAAGAAAACGGCAAGGATTGTAATGCTGTTATAGGTATTTCAGGCGGTAAGGATAGTTCGGTAGCCGCCGCACTTTGCGTTGAGGCTTTGGGCAAAGATAGGGTTATAGGTGTGCTTATGCCTTGCGGTGTTCAACATGATATTGATATGGCTCAGTTGTTGGTAAATCATCTGGGTATAAAGCATTTTGTTGTAAATATTAAAGATGCAGTAGAGGGTCTTACGGGTAGTTTCCCGTTTGAACTTTCTAACCAAAGTCGTGTGAATTTGCCACCAAGAATCAGAATGGCTACAGTTTATGCTGTGGCACAGTCTTTTAACGGTCGTGTTGTAAACACCTGCAATTTGTCGGAAGATTGGGTTGGATATTCGACTCGTTACGGCGACGCCGCAGGTGATTTCAGCCCTATGGCAAATCTCACCGTACAAGAAGTTAAGGAAATTGGAAGAGTTTTAGGACTTCCTGATGTTTTGGTTGATAAGGTGCCGATTGACGGACTTTGCGGTAAGACCGACGAGGAAAATTTAGGTTTTACCTATGCGGAACTTGACCGTTACATTCGCGATGGTGTTATTGACGATCCCAAAAAGAAAGAACTTATCGATCGCAAGCATAAAGCAAATCTTTTCAAGCTTCAGCTTATGCCTACGTTTAAACCTGAATTATAATAAAAAAGCGCGGTTTAAAAACCGCGCTTTTTTGCCAATTACAACTCCGACAAATCGTACGGGGTGTGCATATATACTATGTGGTTCAACCAGTTTGCGTAAAGCATATTGGCGTGTGAACGCCACAAGAACTGAGGTTCTTTATTGGGGTCGTCTCCCGGGAAATAATTGCAGGGAATAGAAGGGTTAATACCCTTTGCAACGTCACGCTCATATTCCTTCATCAGAGTGTGACGGCTGTATTCTGCATGACCCGAAATGAAGATGTTTCGGCAGTTTTTATCGGCAATTATAAAAGCACCTGCCTCTTCTGATTCGGCGAGAATCATAAGTTCGTCAATCTTACGGATTTCCTCAACCGGAGTTTCGGTATAGCGTGAATGAGGTGCTAAAAATACATCATCAAAACCGCGAGTGAGGGGGTGACGGAAATCAATACGTTCGTGCCAGTAAATGCCACTCAATTTTTTAGGTAATAGCTTTTTATCTATGCCGTATTTGTGATAAAGTGCCGCCTGCGAACCCCAACAAATGTAAAGTGTTGAGTAAACGTTGGTCTTGGCCCAATCCATAATTGTACAAAGCTCGTCCCAATAGGTCACTTCCTCAAACGGCATAAGTTCAACGGGAGCACCTGTGATTATAAGTCCGTCAAAGCGCTCGTGTTTTATATCGTCAAAGGTCTTATAAAACTTTAAAAGATGCTCTGCCGAGGTGTTTTTGGAAATATGGCTTGCCATTTGTATAAGTTCAATTTCAACCTGCAACGGCGAATTTCCGAGGAGTCGCAAAAGTTGGGTCTCGGTCTCAATCTTGGTGGGCATTATGTTGACAATGGCAATCCTTAAAGGACGTATATCCTGATGAATGGCTCTTTCTTCGGTCATCATAAAAACATTTTCGTTTTCTAAGGTTTTAAATGCAGGAAGTTCGTTAGGTATTTTTATTGGCATGAATATTCTCCCCAAAATGCGTATTATTAACTATGATAACAAAAACAGCGCAAAATTGCAAGACTATTTAATATGTAGCAAATTTGTTGTAAAAAAAGAAGAAATAGTCCGCGCTGTGAATACATTTTCCGCTATTGCAAAACAAAAAGAAAAAACTTCAAAAAAGTTAAAAAAACTCGAAAAAAGTGTTGACAAATGAAAATGTTTGTGGTAGTATAATCGGGCGCCCTACGGAAGCGGAGCAAGAGCTCGGCTGGGAAGTAGGGAGTAAAACGGACCTTGAAAATTAAACAACGATAAAACTTTGTAAGAGAACCCGAAAATTTTTAAGAGTTAAAAACTCAAAGTAATTAAAC
>JAZNVU010000044.1:0-29366 GCA_045592985.1 Acutalibacteraceae bacterium
AAGGTTTTACAGTATTTTATTTAAAATTCCCTTCCTTTGTTCTATGATTTAATGCTTTAGTTAAATTGAATAATTATATGTATTTAATATATGTGTTTAATTTTTAAAAAGTATTTAATAATAAAACTAATACTCTATCAATTTGTTTCTTTAAAATAATTTAGTATTTTTTAAAAAAAGTACTTGAAATTATATAATAAATAATGTATAATCTCAAAGTACGCCGGTGTGATGGAATTGGCAGACGTGCTGGACTCAAAATCCAGTGGTAGCGATACCGTACCGGTTCGACCCCGGTCACCGGCACCAAAAAAATCCCTAATCTGATGATTAGGGATTTTTTATTATATATTCGGTATTAATAATATTTTATTGCAGATTTCATCTATGCTTTCGATATTATTTACTTGACAGATTTTATTGGGGTCTGAGAGATATTTTTTAGCAATTTCCCAAACAGTTTCCCCTTCTGCAAAATATAATGTTATAGCGGTATCGTTGTCTTTTAAAACAACTTGGTCACTGACAGCAATTTCCGATATTGCCTTTATTGTCTTATACTTAAAGATTTCACCACAAACATTAAGTTCAATTGAAATATCTATTCCGCCTTCTTGGTTGCGCGAATAATTAAATGCTGCTATTAAAACTTCATATTTGAATTTGCAATCACATTCTTTGTCATTATAAGAATAGTGATATTCATAATCAACAGTTCGTTCATAAAAAACTGCTGCACCTGATTCGTCGCAACCAAGAATATTTATAACTACTACTCCTTTTATGTGAACATCTCCATTGTCACACGAAACAAAGTTTACTCGCGTTTTACACCAAAGGTCATATATTTCCCCTATTGCTCCGTCAGAAAATTCAAGACTTTTGTTAAAACAATAATTTTCACAGATTTTTTCGCTATCTACTAGACAATCAACAGGTATAAAAGAAATATTTGATTTACTGCAGTTGTTATAAGCATCAGTAAGGACGCATATTGCATTTTTTCGTTCGGTTGTTACTTCAAGTGTAACTTTAGATTCGAAGGTTACAGATTTTACTTCACCGTCAAGCGATGTTTTTGGATGGAGTTCAAATGTGGAAATTGATGCGGTTGCATGACAAGTTGCATTTTCAAGTTCGTTGTCAATATCTATAATCTGTGAAAAATGGTGAATATGATTTACTAAGACAGGTCGTGAACTTTGCACAGTACAATAGAGTATTGAAATGTTAAGCTGGCCTTTAACAACAATTTTATTTGTTATTATTTTACATTCATTTATCACTGCTGTTGCGTGGCTTCTTAATATTTTACTTATAGAGTTTTGATTAGTGCCAATACCTATCTCGTCTTCAAGAAATATACTTTTTGAAATAGGTAAAAACGTTTCATAATAATCGATATTTGAAGTTTTGGCAAAAATATTTTGTTCGTTTGTTTGTGTAATACATTGCAGTTTCGTTTGTGTAATAGTTGTTATACCTAATGTAATTGAACCATGTATCTCAATTCTTCGTGGAGCTGTAGCCTTTGAGTTAAGATATTCTCCTCTTAAAACACATGTTAAAAAAGTGTCGTCTGATATCTGCTCAATATCAACTGATTTTGTAAACGGATAAACATGTGAAAAACTGTTTATGGTATTTTCTTTATCGGCGTACAACAAGGTTAATGATACCTGACCGCCAATTTCTGCACTATTTTCTCGTATCTGTTTGTTTATAACATTTACTTCAGTCAAGCATTTAAGAATCTTAGTTATTTCAGGATAATAATCAGGCAGAGTAAATTCGGTATCAACGCTTTGCTCAACAGTAATCTCTTTGCTCTTTTCTGCTAAATTCAATAATTGTTTTTGTGTGCTTATCTCCATTACTTTCCACTCCTAAATTTCGTTATGATAATATTTATTTATAAAAGTGAAAAAATAGAACAAAAAAAGTCCGGCAACTACCGGACTTTTAAATTTATGTATTGACCTCAGGTTCTTTACTTATCTTGAATATTGCTCTTAAAATACTGCTTAAAAATTTAGGGCTTTTGATAACTACGATTTTCATAAAATCACCTCATAAGTTATTTACAACAGAGCAAAGCGAGAAATATAAGAACGATACAAAGTAATACTACTATGAATCCTGAAGGACAAAAGAAAGCAACTATCATTCCAACTCCGAATGCAATAGCAAGGGTTGCTTTTCCGTTGTCTCTGTTTTTATTTCGCAAAAAAATGCACCGCCTTTACTTCTCTACGACATTATACGCAAAAAAGCAAAAGCTGTGCATTTATAAATTTTTATCTACAATCATAACAAGCAGGTTACCGTCAATAACGCTAATATTACACTTGTCTGAGCAAGAATTACTTACACCGAGCGGAAATTGAGGCGTTAAAGATGCATTATTTAATTCGTACTCAGCACCTGAAATTGATACGCCGTTAGCCAATCCACCAAAAGCAAAAACAGAAATATATCGTTCTTTTGAAAAGACAAATTGAAAAGATTCGTTTTTAAGAAGATAAATTTCAAAACCTTTTCCTCTTGCCACACAAGAGTTTTTATGTGATTGTTCTTTAATCCAAAGCATGGTTTGATACATAGCAAAATTATGGTCAGGCCTGGAACCGTATCCACCTAATATTAAAAAGGAACAAAAACCTCGTTTAATGCCACATTTAACAGCAAAAATTAAATCTGTATCATCTTTTTTTACAGGTAATTTAATTGTTTCAATATTTTCAGGTAGCGTTCCCAAATACGAATCAAAATCACCAATTATTAAATTAGGTACAATACCATAATTAATACAATACTTATATCCTCCGTCAGCAGCAATTACAAAATCGGAACTTTCATTATAATCATAAAATAATGTTTTTTCACAATCACCGCCGCCGATGATTATACATCTGTTCACTTTTTATTTATCTCCCATGATTTAATCTTTTTTAAATCGTTGTAAAGCAGACAATAATTTTCATGTCTTGATTTGGCGATGAAGCCTTTGTTGACGAAATCAATTACCGAACAACCGGGTTCATTAGTGTGACTGCAGGTTGAAAATCGGCAATTACCAAAGTGTTCTTTAAACTCAGGAAAACACAGTTTTAGGTCGTTCTTATCATTTATAAGAAAATCAGTCAATTCGAGAGAAGAAAAACCTGGTGTGTCTGCCACATATCCGTCTTCATACTTAAAAAGTTCAACATGACGAGTTGTGTGCCTACCGCGACCTAACTTTTGACTGACATCGCCAACGTCTAATTGGAGGTTTGGAAACAACTGATTAAGAAGGCTTGACTTCCCTACCCCTGAATTGCCCGAAAAAGCCGATACAGAGCCTTTTAATTCATTTTTGATATCTTCTATACCCTCACCTGTTTTGGCCGAAGTAACGATGGTTTTATAGCCAATTTTAGTGTACAGTTCAGGGATTTCGCCAAATGAGCCAAGATCTGACTTATTAAAAACAATTACAGGAGTCATATCAAGAAACTCGGCAATAGCCGTCATTCGGTCAATTAATAAGGTATTAACCTCGGGTATTTTAAGAGAAGAAACGATAAATAATTTATCAATATTAGCGGCGGGAGGTCTTATTAAAAAGTTTTTTCTTTCATGAATCTCCTCAACAACACCCTTATCGCCCTGAATTGAAAAATCAACAATATCACCAACAAGCGGAGTGATACTTTTTTTGCGAAAAACACCACGGGGTTTACATTCATATATCTTATTGCCGGCTTCCACATAAAGGAAGCCGGCAATAGACTTAACAATAATTCCGGTCATAAGCATTATCGAGTATATCAGGTAATATCGACATCCGGCTCAAGGTCAGGTTCGGGTTCGGTTGGAGTGATTTCAAGATATTTACTGTCAGTATTATCAGGTTTAAGTTCGTCATTCGGTGTAACACTCGATATTTCGCCTTTTTCCATGTCAATTACATAGGTTAAAGCGTTTCTTAGCGTTTCACCGTTTTTAAACTCGATATTGATATATACAGTAAGTGTTTTGTTCTTTGAATCGATAATATCGACGAACGGAATTTCACCTTCACGGACATTAGCGTCAAACTCTTCGGTTGTGTGTTTAACTGTGCCATCAACTATAAGAACCAATTTCATGTCCTTATATTCATCTTTAAAAGTAAGGTCAAGGATATCTTCTTTAATATAAAGGTCATAATCATATATCATTACGCCGGTACTTACATATAAGTCAATTGTAGTACCGAGTTCAAGAGTAGTACCGGGAGTGTGTGACTGCTCAATAACGATACCTTTTGCCACACTACTGCTCTTTTCGATAATATTTACCTTGAATCCGTGGCTTTCGACCATCTGAATGGCGGCTTCCTTAGTGAGATTTGTATATGTTTCAACAGTGCTGTACTTTACATCTGGACCGGTACTTACATAAATATCAACCTCGTAATCCTGAGGAACGAGACCGCCTTCGGGAGGATTAGTCATTATAATACAGTCTTTAGTTACGGTCTGGCTGGGCTGAGGAATCTCTTTGTACTTAAGACCGGCTCTTGTGAGTTGCATTTTAGCATCCTGTACATTGAGTCCAACGATTTTAGGAATGGAAACGGTCTCAGGTCCTTTACTTATAACAAGTTCAATTACCTCAGTCTTCTTAATAGGACGTCCTTCTTTGAAACTCTGTGAAATAATCTGACCTTTAGGAACTGTATCGCTGAAAACATACTGTGCGTTAAAAATGAATTCATCGTAATTCTCTAGAACTTCAGAATAAACCATACCTTTAAAATTGGGAACAATAATACTATCGGTCTTTTTATTAAGATACTTATAACCGAAGAAGACGGCAACAGCAGCAACAAGTATGAAAGCGATAGCAACACCGGCAAGAATAGGAATAACCGGTGATTTCTCACGAACATATTCATCTTCTTCGTCTTCGTTATCAAAAACTTCAGCAGTAAATACATTTGAATTTTCCTGAGATACTTCATTTTCTTCAGGAATTGAAGAAACAGCACTAAATGGAACGCCATTAGTTGTAGCAGTATTTACCACGTCGACAAAACGAGTCGGCTCGTCATCAACAAAATAAGTATAGTCAAATACCATATCGGGACTTCTGCGGAATTCTTCAAGGTCGCGAAGCATTTCGGCTGCAGATTTATATCGTTTTGAAACATCTTTTTGCATTGCATGCATGGTAACCTGTTCCAAACCTACAGGAATGGAATCATTGATTTCTCTCGGTAAAACAGGGTCTTTCTGCAACTGCATAATTGCAACAGAAACAGCACTTTCAGCCTCAAACGGCAATTTACCTGTAAGCATTTCATAAAGCATAACACCAACCGAATAAATATCGGCTTTTTCGTCGGTTGCTTCACCTTTGGCCTGTTCGGGGCTAATATAATGAACAGAACCGATAGCTTTATCGGTCATGGTTTTATGTTCACTTCTTGCAAAACGAGCAATGCCAAAATCGGTAACTTTAATTGTTCCGTCAGCTAAAAGCATGATATTCTGAGGTTTCACATCGCGATGAACGATACCTTTATCATGTGCATGCTGAAGAGCACGCAAAACCTGAATAGTAAGGTAAACAGCATCTTTCCAACGAAGACTTCCTTGCTTGGCAATATATTCTTTAAGCGTAATGCCGTCAACATGTTCCATAACTATATACTGAATAAGGTCACCGAAGCTAACATCGTACACTTTTACAATGTTGGGGTGATTAAGAACAGCGATAGCTTTAGATTCATTTTTAAAACGGATAATAAACTCTTCGTTTTTAATAAACTCTTCTTTTAATATTTTTACAGCAACAATGCGGTCTTCGATACAATCATAGGCTTTATAAACAACAGCCATGCCGCCAACACCGATGATTTCACGAATTTCGTATCTTCCATCAAGACGTTTTCCAACAAATTTATCCATTGTTATACTTCCAATCTTTAGAATTTACCGTAAACGGTTTAGTTATTTTTAATAACAACTGCAGTTATATTATCACCGCCGCCGTTATTGTTAGCAATTTCAACAAGTTTAACTGTAGGGTCCTCAAGGCTTATATCAGAAAGGACTTGTAAAATGTCATTTGAATCAACATAGTTTGTAAGACCATCGGTGCAAATGAGGAGGGTATCATTTGCGCCAAAATCACAAACAGTAAATTCCGGTAATATGTTTTCTTCAACCCCCAAGGCTCTGGTAATAACATTTTTTCTAGGATGTACTCGGGCTTCTTCGGGGGATATTTTACCATTTTCAATCATTGACTGAACAATCGAATGGTCACGTGTAATTTGATTTAAGGTGCCGTTGCTTAATATATATGCTCGACTGTCACCAGCATGTGCAATGTAAGTGGTGTTATTAATAACAATAACGGCAACAACTGTTGTACCCATACCATGAAGTTCTTTACTTTCACGGGATTTATCAAAAACACGGACATTTGCAGCATAAATAGAACTTTCAAGCAAATTTCTTAGAGAATTTTCGCTCATGTTCTCTCTATAACCGGCTTTCAGGGATGCGGAAAGATAATCAACGGCAAGCCGGCTTGCAATGTTTCCACCGTTAGCACCACCCATAC
This sequence comes from Acutalibacteraceae bacterium, assembly GCA_045592985.1. Classification (GTDB taxonomy): domain Bacteria; phylum Bacillota; class Clostridia; order Oscillospirales; family Acutalibacteraceae; genus UMGS172. Next base: position 6,601 of record JAZNVU010000044.1, read on the forward strand.
CGTCGCAAACTACGGCAAAAACGGCACCGTCATTAAAGGAACCGGTAACAAAAGCGTCCTGGTTGCTGCTTCTAACCTTTCCTTTATCGGTTTGACCGAATATTTTCAATTTCCACACCTCCCCTATTATGAGTTTTCTTCTATATGTTTTCCTCTTAACTGACCACACGAGGCATCAATATCTGAACCTAATGTTCTTCTTATTGTTGTATTGATACCTAAATCGCACATTCTTTTACAAAAGCGTTCAACTTTAGCGCGGTCGGGTTTTTTATATGTGTTTTCTTTAACGGGATTTGCCGGTATAAGATTTAAATGGCAAAGCATACCTTTAAGTAATTTTGACAACTGTAAGGCACATTCATCTGTATCATTTACACCGTCAATAACCGCATATTCAAATGATATGCGTCTACCTGTTGATTTAATATATTCTTTACACGCCTTAATGAGCAACTCAATATTATAACTATTATTAACGCGCATGATACCGCTTCTGAGTTCGTTATTTGGTGCGTGTAAAGAAATTGATAAAGTTATTGGGAATTTATATTCCATCAATTTATAAATTCCTGGAACTAACCCTGACGTAGAAACTGAAATATGACGAAGTCCTATATTAAGTCCTTTTTCATCCGAAACAAGATTTAAAAACCTCACAACGTTATCAAAATTATCAAGAGGTTCACCCATACCCATCAAAACAATATTTGAAATTCTAATGTTACGGTCGCGTTGTGCACTTGTAATCTGTGCCAGCATCTCAGATGCAGTAAGATTACGTTTAAGACCGTTAAGACCGGATGCACAGAAACTACAACCCATTCGGCAACCGACCTGTGTGGAAATACACAAAGAATAACCATGATTGTATTTCATCAGAACTGATTCAATTAGTTCACCGTCGTTCAGTTCGTATAAGTATTTTACAGTATCATCGACCCTTGATTCAAGTCTTTTTTTGATACCTGCGGTTACAATATAGTAACCTTCTGCAAGTTTTTGACGCAAAGACAACGGAATATTTGTCATTTCATCAAAACTTTCAACCCCTGACTGCAACCATGAATATATCTGAGCAGTTCTGAATTTGGGCAATCCGAGAGATTTAACAACTTCAGAGAGTTCATCGAAATATAAAGATTTGATATCTTGTTTTTCCATTTATTCCCTCTCCATTAAACAATAATAAAATCCGTCAGAATCATGAGTATGAGGCATTAATGTTTCTTCTTTGATTAACTTAAAATTAGAATTATTTTTAAGAAACTCATAGGTAATATTCTCATTTTCAGCTTTTCGAACAGTACACGTTGAATATAGCAATTTACCGTGTTTATTTACATAATTCTTTGAAATATCAAGTATTTTTCTTTGTATATCAGTCAATTCGTTATAACTATCCAAAGAACGGTATTTAATTTCAGGTTTGCGTCTTATAACACCAAGTCCTGAGCAAGGTACGTCACACAAAACGACATCGAAAGTGCCAAAATCGGGGTTAAAAACCGTTGCGTCATTTACTACGGCTTTGAGATTGTTTATACCAAGACGTCTTGCACCACTTGAAATTAGCCCTACCCTTTTTTCATATATATCGCATGATACAACACTACCGTTATCGTTAAGATACATGGAAGCAGTAAAACTTTTACCGCCGGGTGCAGAACAAACATCAAGGACTTTATCGGTTTCATTAAAACCAATACTGTCAATAGCAATTTGCGAAGCGCGATCCTGCACAAAGAACAGACCATTCTTAAACTCAGGCATGTTTTCGATGTTACCGCCGTTATCTAGCGTAAAAGCGCCTTTAGGCTCTTTTTTGGTAAAACTTGTGTTGTTATCGGAAAGTGTGCCAAAAAACTCCTCTGTGCTGATTTTACGCGTATTTACACGAGCATAAACCTGAGGTGTTTCGACCGAAGCACTTAAAAATGCCAAAACATCATCTAAAGAATAATCAGAACACATTTCATCAAAGAACTCTTTAGTACAAGAATATTTTATCCAAGGCTCAGCGTTTTCAATTTTCATTAAAACAGCATCTTTTTCGGAACCGATTTTACGTAAAACCGCATTTGCAAAACCTGAAGCAAAACTTTGCTTACTATTTTTAATAATTTTAACCGATTCATTAACAGCTGCTGAGGTTGGTATCTTGTCCATAAAAAGCATTTGATAGACAGAGACTCTTAGTGCGTTAAGTACCATAGGGTGTATTTTTGAAATGCCCGATTTTGAATACATCGATATAACAAAATCAATAGTAATTTTTCTTTGTAAAACACCGTAAACAAGTGCACTCATCAATGCTGCGTCTTTTCGCTCTAAACCAAATTCATTAATAGCAAAATCTCCTGCAATGTTGCTGTAACTGTCATTACGTTCAACATCACACAGTACTTTAACTGCTACACTTCTTGCGTTTAACATAAATTTATGCCCAATTCTATCGGTTTACCGTTTAAATAAGATTTTATATCCATTGCACCCTTACCTTCGGGTTGAATTTTGGTAAAACTAATAACGCTACCGCCACCGCAAGCAACCGAAAGTTTGCCTTTATTTTCAATAACAGTGCCAACTTCTGCGTCCGTTTCACCATCGCAAACTGCATTTATAACCTTAATTCTTGTGCCATCAATATAAAAGTATGCTGAAGGCCAAGGCGTAAAGGCACGGATACGGCAATCGATTTCATTTGCTGTCAAATTAAAATCGATTTTACCCATTTCCTTAGTGATAATAGGTGCATAACAAGCACCTTCTTCAGGTTGAGGAACTTCGGTAATAGTACCGGTTTCAATACCTCTAACAGTATCAACAAGCAGTTTTGCACCCATATCTGCCAAGCGGTCATGAAGTGTCTCAAAGTTATCGTCATCTTTAATTTCTGTACTATCCATTAACAAAATATTACCGGTATCAATTCCCTCATCCATATGTTGCGTCGTAACACCGGTTACCTTATCACCGCAATAAATAGACCATTGAATGGGCGATGCTCCTCTGTGTCTCGGTAAAAGCGATGCATGAACATTAACACAGCCGTATTTAGGCAAATCAAGAACATTTTTAGGTAAAATTTTACCGTAAGCTACCACCGCAATCAGGTCGGGATTAAGCTGCTTTAACAATTCGAACGATTCTTCAGTTTTTACAGATTTAGGCTGAAAAACAGGCAAGCCTACACTTTCGGCATATTTTTTAACAGGTGGAGGTGTTAAAACCATTTTTCTGCCTTGAGGTTTATCGGGTTGGGTGAAAACACCGACAATCTCATAACCCGCATTATAAAGTGCATGTAAAGAACAAACCGAAAAATCGGGTGTTCCCATAAAAACAATTCGCATAATTACTCCTTATCAATAACCTTATCAAGGAAAAGAATACCGTTGAGATGGTCGATTTCGTGGCAGAAAGCACGTGCTTTAAGACCCTCACCGCTAATAGTAAATGTGTTGCCATTGCGATCCTGAGCCTTTACTGTAACCTTCATAGGTCTTCTTGTTTTGCCGTAATCACCGGGGCAAGAAAGACAGCCTTCAGCCTCTTCCTGCACTCCGCTTTCGTCGATAATTACAGGATTTATAAGTTCAATAAGACCGTCGCCGACGTCTATAATACAAATTCTTCTCAAAATACCAATCTGAGGTGCTGCAAGACCACAACCGTCAGCATCGTACATGGTATCAGCCATATCATCAAGCAAAATACTTAACTTTTCATCAAAGTTAAGTACACTTCTTGATACTTTTCTTAAAGTGGGGTCTCCATTTTTAACAATATTTCTAAGTGCCATAATGTTCTCCTATTAAATTATACTGTCTGGATTTACGTCAATATAAGCGTTAACACGTTTTGAAAATTCACTGTTCATATAACTGTCAAATACTTTATTAATCATGTTTCTAAACTCTTTGGAGTTGCGATATTTGATTATTAACTTGAATCTGTATTTATTATTCATTTTAATGACTGCAGCCGCAGTAGGACCTAAAATGATGGTTTTTACCGCTTTAAACTCATCGCTTAAAGCACTTTTTATAATGTTTAAAAACTCATTTGCGGCTTTTTCGGTAAATTCTCGGTTTTCACCGGAAAAAGATACCGAAGCAATATCGCAATAAGGCGGATAGGTCATTAATTTTCTTGTTAATATCTCAGACTCATAAAAAGTTTCATAGTCTTGTGCGGCTGATACCGAAATCAGCCGGCTTTCGGGGTCGTTAGTCTGAATAACAGCGGTGCCGTCATAGTCACCTCGGCCCGAACGTCCAACAACCTGAGTAAGCAACGAAAAAGTACGCTCGTAACTTCTGAAATCGGTTGAATACATAGAACTGTCGGCATTAAGTACACCAACAACCGTTACTTTGGGGAAATCAAGACCTTTTGCGACCATCTGAGTGCCGAGCAAAATATCATATTCACCGTCAGCAAAACTTTTTAAATTCTTTTCATAATCATTACGGGTCATAGTACTGTCGGCATCCATGCGAAGTATTTTGGCTTCGGGAAAAAGTGCAGATAATTCAGATTCAGCACGTTGAGTGCCTATACCGGTATACTTCATGCTTTCGTTACCGCAAACAGGACATTTATCGGCAAACGGCAACGATTTTCCGCAATAATGACACATCAATCTGTTATTAGCCGAATGATAGGTCATTGAAATACTGCAGTTATCACAAGTCACAACATTACCGCAGGCAGGACATGAAATGTATGTATTAAAACCTCTGCGATTAAGCAATAAGATTGCTTGTTTTTTGTCAGTTATTGCCTCTAAAACACGTTCATATAACACGTTGCTGATTATCGAACTGTTACCGTTTTGAACTTCATTTCGCATGTCGACAACCTCAACGGTTGGCAATTTAGCAGTTCCATAACGTTTGTCGAGTTTTACAAGGTTATATTTACCTGCCTTAGCAAGAGAATAACTTTCAATCGAAGGTGTAGCCGAAGATAAAATAAGCAAACCTTTACTTTTAGCAATACGAAAACGTGCAATATCGCGTGCATGAAAATGCGGTGACATCTCAGATTTATAGGTGTGTTCATGCTCTTCGTCCATAATAATCAAACCTACATCATCAAACGGCGCAAAAACAGCCGAACGAGTACCTACGGCAACTATAGCCTCTCCCCTTTTTACGCGTTTCCATTCGTCAAGCCTTTGACCTTGCGACATAGCACTATGGAAAACGGCAACCTTATCGCCAAATCGCTTATGGAAAATACCTAAAGTCTGAGGAGTTAAGGCAATTTCAGGTACCATTACAATGACACCTCTGCCACTGTTTGCAACCTCTTCACAGAGTTTTAGAAATACCTGAGTTTTACCCGAGCCAGTTACACCGTAAAGTAAAGATGTTTCACCTTGATTTGAAAGATAAGAAGATTTTAAGTTCTTAAAAGCCGTTTGCTGGCAATCTGTCAATTTGATTTCATCATTCTTAGACGCTGTTTTATTGGCGTACGGGTTGCGGTAATATTCCTGTTCAAAAATTTCAACAAGACCTTTTTTGGCAAGACCGTTTAAAACAACAACTGAAAATGACGTAAAATAGCAAAATTCTTTAACCGAGCAACAGCCAAGTTCCAACAATGTTGCCAAGGCTTGTTTTTGTTTAGGTGTGAGTTTTATATTACTAACATCGCTTGCAAGTTCAGTAGGATTGACCATTTTTTGCGAAGCATCGCCTACACCTCTTATAGCGTCGCTTGTTTTTTGTAAGATACCTTTAGAAACCAATTTTTCAAGGATATTGCTATCCTCCGCAAAACCTAACGTATTAAGAATGGTTTCTTTACTTGACGGCGTGCCAATTGAACGCAAGAAGTCCACAACTTTACGTTGTTCTGTTGATAGAGTTTCATATAAAACCTCAGCAGATTCGGTCACATCATAGGTTGATTTAACCTTAAAATTGATACCCGGAGGCAAAAGTACACGTACAGCGTTATACCATGTGCAAAACGTCTGTTCTTTAATAAATGATGCTAATTCAAGCATATCTGGAGCGAGCACAGGTTTATCGTCTAATACAGAAATTACATACTTAAGCCTTTTAGGTAATTCTCCATCGTAAAACCCTAAAATTATACCTGTTTTTCGAGCGTTACCGTTTCCAAAAGGAACCAAAACCCTGCAACCCGGCACGGCTTTGGATTCTAAAAATTCAGGTACTATGTAACTGTACGGACGGTCGGTTTGATAAACCGACTGGTCGACAGCAACGCTAACTATTGTCGGATTACCCACCTTTTACCTCACTCCTTAAATAAATTATTCCTCGGTGTTTTCTTCAGCAGTTGCTTCTTCGACATCCAACTCGGCTGCCATTTTGTTCATAGCAAGAGTAACGGGCTTTTCAATAATGATTTCACCGTTATCTGATGCCTCTTTTGCGATTTCTCTTGCCTCTTTTGCAATGTCAATTACGAGTTTGTAACGACTTTCTGAATTTTTGATAAGTTTTCCAATTGCAGGATTAAGCATAAATTTATTCTCCTTTAAAATTATAAATTATTAATTATTGATTCACATCTTGCCGTTTTATGTCTTTCGGCGCGAATGATATCACATACATCGTTTACGACCGTACTAAGGTCATCGTTAATTACGATATAATCGTATTCGGTTGCTCTTTTAACCTCGTTTTTAGCCTCTGTAAGGCGTTTTAAAATTACATCTAGAGTCTCGGTACCTCTACCTTTTAAACGGTCTTCGAGGACCTTAAAAGAAGGCGGTGCAATAAAAATACTGAAATTATCAGGGCATTTTTTTCTAACATTTGCGGCACCATTAACGTCAACCTCAAGAATGATGTCGTTACCGTTATTTATAGCGTCGTTAACCGGTTTAATCGGTGTTCCGTAATAATTGTTACAATAAACATTATATTCAAGCAACATATCATTCTTTATCATTTCTTCAAACTCTTCGCGAGATATGAAGTTATACTTTTCGCCAGCGACTTCGCCTTCGCGCATACCTCTTGTAATTGAAGAAATAGAAAATTTTAGTTCGGGCATTTTTTTTAAAACTTCTTTTAAAACGGTATCTTTACCCGAACCCGAAGGACCCGAAATAATAATTAAACTTCCCTTATTCATCATCTTCTAAGTCCTCCTCGGCGTCTGTATCGGTTTCATTAAGTCTTGCGGCAACAGTCTCAGACTGCAGATAAGTGAGAATAATAAGGTCACTATCGGTTATTATAACTGCTCTTGTTCTACGACCGTGTGTAGCGTCAATAAGAGTGCCTTTTTCCTTAGCTTCCTGAATAATACGTTTAATGGGTGCAGATTCAGGACTGACAATAGCAACAAGACGCGATGCAGAAACCATATTACCAAATCCGATATTAATAAGTTTCATGAAATGCCTCCCATATTACTCGATATTCTGAATTTGTTCACGAATTTTTTCTATTTCAGATTTCATATCAACAACAAGTTTAGTAATATCGGCATTCTGGCATTTTGAACCGGTTGTATTTGCTTCTCGGTTCATTTCCTGTACTATGAAATCGAGTTTTTTACCGATAGCTCCACCCTCGTTAAACAAATGAAGCAAATGTGAAACATGAGTGCGGAGTCTGACAGTTTCCTCGTCAACAGCAACTTTATCAGCAAAAACTGCAGTTTCAGTTAATATTCTTTGTTCGTCAATATTTGCAGAACCAATAAGTTCTTTAACCTTTTGTTCCAAACGCTCGCGATATTCACGAACTGTTTGGGGTGAAAGTTTTTCAATCTGCTCAACAATCGACAAAAGATAGTTAACCTTATCGGTAATATCTGCTTTTAACTTTTCACCCTCGGTTTCGCGAGTAACGATAAACGCATCGCATGCGCTCTCTGCGGCAGAAATAAGCAGATTTTCAGTTTCTTCCTCATCAATTTTTTTGTGAGTAACGGTCATAACACCGTCAATCCTCAAAATATTAGAAACCGAAATATCGTTCTTTATCTTATTTTTCTTTGCAAATGCTTTTAAATTAGCGATACACTCAGCCGCAAAATCTTCATTAATTTCAAGAGTATCACCGCTTCCTGCAGACACATATGTAACAAAAACATCAATTTTTCCGCGAGAAACTCTTGATTGAATATAACTTTTAAGTTTATCTTCCAAAAAAGAAAACTGACGAGGACATTTTACAGAACATTCAAAAAATCTATGATTAACAGACTTCATTTCAACAGTCACAGTCATAGAATTTCCGACTGCTTCACCGCGTCCGTAACCTGTCATACTTCTAACCATTACGCTACCTCTCCCATTGAATTTATTTCATAATATTTTACCAAATATCGAATTTTTAGTCAATGAAAAAACAACAAATTTGGTTTATTTGCACAATAAAAATATAGAACGGTTGTGCAAAAGCACAACCGTTCTATAAAATCAGATGTTTAAATCTTCAAAATTAGAAATTATGCCGTAATCGGCATATTCAAATATAGGTGCTTGTTTGTCAGGGTTTATGGCAATAACTGTACCCGATTGCTCCATACCAACAATGTGATGTACAGCACCCGAAACACCGCAAGCAATATAAACCTTAGGTGCTACCGTTTTGCCGGTCAGACCAACCTGTTGTTCATAAGGAGCAAAGTTTACGTCGACAAGACCTCTTGAAGCGGCAAGTTCAGCGTTATACTTTTTGGCAAACGAAGTCACTTTGTCATAACATTGACGTACACCCTTACCTGCTGCAACAATAATATTACTTACATCGTCCTCTTGAGTTCTAACAGTAGCCATAGCAGGCTTTGTTTTGCAAACAATTTTAGCAATAACATTACCGCTAAACGCAGGACGGTACATAAATAAGTCTTTACCGTCGGTTTCAAGTTGAGTGCAGTCAGCACAAAGACCTGTTTTTAATAAAGCAGATACTATCGGTGCAGTTCTTCTTGACCACAAATCACTCGGCCAAAGAACAACATCAGGTTTTTTGTCCGCAATAAGTTTTGCAAGATTCTCGGCACTGTCTTTTTCGATAACAGTAATGGTTTCAGCAACACAAGAAGCCATCTCACGTGGTTTTTCGGTGATTATCCACACATTTTTAAGACGTTTTTCAGTATAAAGGCAACTGATACCTTCAGGTTGTTTTTCCAAACCTTCTTTTATAATAGCATCAAGTTGGGAAGGTCTTAAAAAAATACATTTACGTTTACCGCGTTCGTTTTCAAAACTTTTTACAACCTGTGTTGGCGAGCCTTTGAGACCGCATCGAGACTTATCAGCGCCAATATCATCGGTATTCCACACTACAACTTCCTTAATTGCTGAACGAATACTCGGCAGTCGCAGTTCATTTATACGTTCAACAGTGATAAGTGCAGGCATTTTTGCCTTTTCATTACCAAGTCTTGTAGTGCATTCAATTCCCTTTTTATCAAGTTTATCAATGCTTAAGACATTAGTAATAACAGGAAAACCCATCATACTAGCCAAGACAGAGCCTGTTTGAGCAGTATCACCGTCAACGGTCTGTCTACCGCAAATAATAAGGTCAGGATTTAACTTTTTAGCAGCAAGGCTTAATGCATAACCTGTTGCTAAAGTATCGGCACCTGCAAATGCAATATCAGACAAAAGAACACCTTTGATATTACCTAGTCTTGTCAAAGACTTGAGCATATCTTCAACGTTCTTTCGTCCCATGCTAAGAAGTGTAATTTCAGCATCAGGTATTCTTAAAGCACATTCCAACGCGCAGGCATCAAACGGATTGAGTTCACCAGACGCTACCTGCTTAACACAAACAACTATTTTCATTTAATTCTATCCTTATAAATTGGTGCCAACGCGTCATGAACAGCCTTATAAACCTTGAAAAGTTCGGCATAACGTGCTGTGTTTTCAGGATTAGGTGTAACAACGTCTTTAACCTTAACACACTTATTAACAGCATCTTCAGCATCTTTAAATACGCCGACAGCAATACCGGCAAGCATAGCAGAACCAAGTGAGGAATCACTGCTTTCGGTGGTTTTAAGGGTAATACCAAGCATATCAGCCGTCATTTGACGCCATAACTTGCCTTTGGCACCGCCGCCGATTATGGTTGCATAATCATCGTGTGGGATACCAAGTTCGTTAAGCGAAATCATGCTATCAAGCAACGAATAACTTACACCCTCCAAAACAGCACGGGTAAAATGCGCTTTAGTATGCTCGGCACGAATACCTATAAAACTACCGCATAGTTGAGGGTCGTTATACGGAGTGAGTTCACCATTAATATAAGGGCTGAAAATAAGGCCTTCAGCACCCATCGGAACCTCAGCAGCACCTCCATCAAGTTCTTTATATTCACCGCCAAAAGTATCTCTGTACCAACGGTAAGAAGAAGCAGCTGCCTTGGTAGCAGTACCGGGATACCACATACCGTCAACAATATGAGCATAGTTAATGAGGTAAGGATGTGGATATGCTTTATCAGTAATAACACAAATTCTGCCCGCGGTTGCAAGCTTAACGGTCATTTGACCTTTCTTAACTGCACCCGAAGCAAAAACCTCCAAAACGGTATCGGTAGTACCGCAAATTACGGGAGTACCTGCGCAAAGACCTGTATCAGCCGATGCTTTATCGGTTATTTTACCAATAATGTCGGTAGGTTTAACAATGGGAGGCATAATCGACTTATCAATACCTGCCAATGCACAAAGTTTTTCATCCCAGCACATTTTTTCATTATCAAAGAGCATACTTCCCTGCGCTTCGATAAAATCGGTACAATAAACATCAGTCAAAAGATAACGAATATAGTCTTTTTCAAAGAAAATCATATTGATTTTCTCAAAAACTTCTGGCTCGTTTTCTTTAACCCACACAATTTGAGGCAATGTCCAGATAGTGCCGGGCTTTGAGAAGGTTTTATTTAAAATATACTCTTCATCTGTAGCCTTTAAATCAGCAACCTGTTTCATGCTTCGTGTATCTGTCCAATGTATAGCGTTGCGCAAGGGTTTTGCATCATTGTCGCAAAGAACCGCAGTATGAGTAGCCGAGTCAATAGCAACAGCCAAAATATCAGCAGCATTTATACCGCTTTTTTTCATAAGTTCAACGGTATCTTCGCAAAGTGCTTTGTACCAATCTTGAGGACATTGCTCGCAAAAACCTGCCGACGGGTGCAATGTGGGATACTCAACAGAATGTTCGGCTACAATGCTACCGTTAGTATCAATAAGCGTGGCTTTTGATGCACCGCCGCCAAAATCTATACCAAGTAAATACTTCATTTTTATCTCCTAAATTTAAAACTTTACCTCAAAGTTTTCACCGGTTACGCCGGGAATAACACCTCTGCCGATAAGAGCTTCATTATCAACATGACAAAGAATCCATTTATTCTTTCTAAACAACAATTTATCTTCATATTCACCCTCTAGAGGCACATTTGTACCTTTAGGAAGTACAACAACACTGCCAAAACCTTCAGGCGATACCTGGCAAGGACAGAAGTGCAAGGTAGTAGCATAAACCTCTATTACCTCACCCTTTTCTACATAAAAAGCCTTGATTTTGGATGAGTCAATTTTACGGTCAACAATATCCTGTACCTGTCCTAAGAAAAGAATCATATCGGTAACAGCAACGTTAATTTCACTGCTTTTGTGCCATTCAACAGCATTGAGTTTATTGCTGAAACCATAGCAATAACCAGCCTGACTGGGAAGTTCACCGAAATACTTAATTTCTATATCCTTTGCAGCATCGAGGTCTTTAAAATAATCAGCCTCAGCAACATAAAGCGAGCCTTCTTTGACCTCTTCAGCCTTTTTAGCAGCCTCAATAAAAGGCTTTGCATCAATATCTTTTATAACATAACCAAAAGGAATAAATTCCTTATCGGTAGTACGGTAAATCTTAAGATGAGGATTCTTTTTAACAATATCAGCGTACATTATTTTCCCTCCAAAACGGTAATAACACGATTGCAAACAAACGTTTTACCGGCTTCAATAGACTGAATAGCATACTTTTTGGTGATATCATAATTATGATTAACATGGTCAGGTGCGCCAAACCAAGGCTCAATACATATGTAAGGAGCACCGGGTTTAGTCCAAACCATCATAACAGGAAAATCAGGATAATCAAGCTGAATACCTCTTCCTGTATTGCGGTTTACAAGTTTGCAAGATTTAGACTTTACATCTTTGAATACAAGAGCATCAATAGCAAAATAATCGTATTTAAGAGCCAAAGTATTGGTATCCTTGATAACGGGATAAGTCTCGTCACCTATAAGGTTGCCATACAAGGTGTATGCATTAAGAGTTTCTTTACCTTCAAAAATAATGTCATATTCTTCAATACCTTCAGGTGTAGCAAAACCGTCATGTGAACCTATAGAGAACCACATGGTTTTGTCATTAATGTTGGTTACTTTGTAATCAACCGAAACTTTGTCTTCAAAAAGTTCATAGCAAATTCTCAGTTCAAACTCATAAGGCCACTGAACTTTGGTTTCTTCAGTAGCTGTCAGTAAAAATACAGCAGTTGTGTCGGTAGCAGACTCAACAACAAAATCCATATTTTTAGCAAAACCGTGCTTAGGCATAACATACTCTTTGCCATCAAGAATATACTTATCGTCTCTGAAACCGCCTGTCATTGGGAAAATGTTAGGTGTGCTTGAAGCCCAGAACTTAGGGTCACCAATCCATAGATACTCAACACCATTTACGGTGAAACTCTTCATTTCTGCGCCTTTTTCATTGATTTTAAGTACAGCATTTCCATTTTTTAAAGTAACCATTTATAAACATCTCCTTAAAAATTTAAGTAGTATTATTTTCTAAATTAAACGTAAAGTGCCGAAGGGATTATTTATCCCTTCGGCTGAAAAATTATTTGTTTGCAATCCAATCGTGGATAGGATCGTTACTACGGTTAAAACCTTGATAATCACCAGCCATAAGCCAGAGGAAATAGGTCTGATAACCAGGAGTAGAAACAGTTGTGTGGTAACCATACGGGAACTCAACAAGTTCATCGTTTTGAACACGATAAGCCTCGTCAATTTGACCGTCAGATGTATAAAGACACTGAACACCAAAACCCTGCTTAGGATCAAACAAGAAGTAATAAATTTCTTCACAAATGCACTCAACAGGCATATTGTCCTCGTCGTGCTTGTGGGGCGGGAAACCTGCCCAGTTACCCTCGGTTACATAGCATTCGCCGATGGTGAGAATTTTAGCATTTGTAGTACCGTCAACAAGAAAGCTAGTTTCTCTCTCGTAAGGTACTTTGCCAAGCAATTTTACCGGAACACGGTCAGCCTTAAGTAACTGCGGTTCGGTCTTTTCGTCTACCGGAGTAGCACAAACAGCTATCTTAATATGATCGATAGCCTCAACGGTGAGTTCCTGCTCTTTGGGCATGTAAAAAGTTTCTGCCTTGTGGTTTTCGAAAACAGTGTTTCTGTTACCAACATTTTCATACTTTTCATCACCGAAATATACATTGCAGTGACCTTCAAGCATGATAAAAGCAGTTTCTTTATCCTCGGTGTTAAACGGAAGTTTATCACCTGCATTGAGTTCAATAATACCAAACTCAAGTTTCTTTAAAGAACATTCACCAATTTTACAAATAGGAGTATAACCTATAGTCGGCTTATAAGCTTTTTTAAAGTTCATAACCGTTCCTCCTTAAATAATCAATAGCAGTATCATAATCAGGAACACTTTCTCTTGCGCCAACGCCCATACATTTGAGAGCAGAAACACAACTTGAGAAGTGACAGCACTGAATAGGTGTAAATCCACGAACAACAGCCGAAGCAAAAGCACCGTGGAATACGTCACCTGAGCCGTTAGAGTCAACAACATCGGCAGGATAAATGGGATAATCAGTTACGGTTTTACCGTCAAAAAGAAGTCCGCCTTCCTTGCCTCTTGTAACAACAACATATTCAGGATGATACATTTCATAAAGTTTTTTAGCGGCCGATGCAGCGTCTTTTTCACCGGTGAGACCCATAGCAAACTCCTCAGATGGAATCATTATATCGGTCAAAGCCAAAAGGTTTGCAACGCCTTCATAAAGACCACCACAGTCATACAAAACCTTGGTGCCGTTTGCTTTAGCAATTTTAGCAGCCTCAATAGCTGCACTCATTTCATTACCGTCAACCATAAGAACATCAGCGTTTTTGATGGCTTCAATCTGTTTGTCATTGAGTTTCAATGCTGGCAAATCACCTTTATCAAAAACGCAGGTTCGACTTCCCTTTTCAGCATTAAGCCAAATGCAAGAAGTAAAAGCACGGTAACCGGGTATCATTTCAATATTATCGGTACCAACACCGTATTTCTCAAAGTCTCCTTTAAGATATGCACCATTGGAATCATCAGATAATACACCCAAAAACTCAGCACTGATGCCAAGTTTTGAAACAGCAACAATACCGGTGGCGGTGGGACCACCGCCAACCAGCTTAGATGAAGTTGCACGAAGTTTTGTATCTTCGGGAGGAAAGGAGGGTAACGAAATTAAAGTGTCGAGCACGCATGCTCCGATTCCAACAACTTTACTCATTATTTTGCCTTTCCGTCTGCTCCACAGAGCAATACTTTAGTTTTACAGAATTCTTTAACTGCCTCGATAGGAGTCTTCATGAAGTTATCAACGGCTATCATTCTGTCAGGTTTATTAACTTCTTCCTGAACACTATCAAGGAATGCATAGCAAATATCAGTAGCAACATTAAGTTTTCTGATACCTGCTTTTACAGCCTCTTTAATAGCCTCATCAGGAATACCTGAACCACCGTGAAGAACAAGAGCAGTGCCGTTTGTAGCCTTACGGATATCGGCAATTCTTTGAATATCAATCTTTGGAGGTTTCTTATAACGGCCGTGAGCGTTACCAACGAGAACAGCAAGAGCCTGAACGCCGGTCTTCTCAACGAAAACTTTAGCATCTTCGGGCATGGTGAATTCATCCATTGAATCATCATTTACAGAACCGATATGACCAAGTTCGCCTTCAACCTGAACATCAACATATGCACAGGTGTCAACAACTCTTTTAGTAAGAGCAATATTTTCTTCCATAGAAAGAGCTGAACCGTCAAGCATAATGCCGGTTGCACCCCAACGCAAAGAACGAGTAGTTTCAAGTTCGGAAGGACCGTGGTCAAGATGGAAGCAAACAGGTACACTTGCTTTATGTGCAGCTGCAACAACGGCAGGTGCAAGATAGTAACCTACTTCTTCCTTCATAAGACGGGGATAAACCTGAAGGATGCAGGGAGCTTTAAGCTCCTCTGCAGCCTTTACGGCACCCATCAAAGTTTCGAGATTATAAACGTTGAATGCAGGAATACAGTAATTGCCTTCCTCAGCCATTGTTAAAATCTGTTTAAAATTAACGAGCATTATTACTAACTCCTTAACTTATATTAGAGTGCAGAAAGAACGAGTTCTTCGATAGAAATAACCTTTTTACCTGCGGGAGCATTCTTCTTAAGAGATGCATACTCGGAAACGCTTGCAGTAACGATAGTATCAGCACCAACATTAATAGCGTTAGTCCAGCGCTCCTTGGCAACAAGGTCAGATACTAAGGGGTTATAGATAGCCATATAAGAGCCACCAGCCCAAACAGTATCTTTTCTGTTAAGAAGCATTTCGTTCAAGGTTGCACAAGCAGAAATGATAGCTCTGGGCTCCTCAGTTTCCTCGAACATACGAGCAAGCTGATAAGGATCCTGATATACAACTGCTTTGCCGGTATTCTTAACTTTAAGCTTCTTATTAGCAATAAGACCTGCAACATAAGAAGTGAAGGTTACAACCTCGCCAAGTTTAATACCGTACTCTTTGTACTCACGAAGGAATGCTTTAGCATCCTGAGGATCGAAAGCAATAACGGTCTTAAATTTGCCAATAACTTCTGCACAAGCAGTCATCTGCTGTTTGGTTTCATCAGCAGCACCGATAAGCCAATCAAGTGCAGCACCGGAAGCAGGTTCTTTAGCCAATACAGTAAATTTAACGCCAGCCTTCTCAAGAACGGTAATAGCATTAACAGCAGCGTCAGGAACATTGTAACGAGCCTCTGCACCAAGGAAAAGAAGAACCTTCTCTTCTTTTTCATGTGCTTTGATAGATTTATCAAGAGCAGCTTTTACTTTCTTTGCGCCGTATACGTTACCGGTAGCAAAAACTTTGTCAAGCATGTCGTTGATGTAAGCAGGAGTTTTGCCTTCAAGAGCAGCCTGGAGACGAACTTCCTTAGTGAAGTAAGTGGGGTCCCAACCGGTTGCACAGTCACAAGTACAAGCCTCGCACATCTGACACTCGTAAATATTATCCATAATATCGGGTGTAAGTTCTGCAGCACCACGGTTTACAAGAGAAAGACCGAGAGCACGTGCTCTTGAAGTATTTCTCTCCTGACCGGTAGCATTACCGACAGGGCAAATATGACGACACATCCAGCAGAAACGACAAGCGTCTACAATCTGCTTACTTTTTTCAGACATATACATAATAAATTACCTCCCCTATCAATAATTAAAGACCGAGCTTGAACGGGTTCATGATGCCGTTCGGGTCGAGTTGTTTCTTAATGCCTTCAAATACCTGCATTGCGGGGCCGTATTGTTCTTTCATGAGACGGCCAAGCTTAATGCCAACACCATGGTGGTCGTTAACAACACCGCCGTTTGCAATAGCGGTACGAACACCACAGTTCCAAATGGACTGATGGAGACGGAGTGCCTCATGCGGATCCTCGGGAACGAACTCTTTATCAACAATAAAGCGGTCGTAAACCATTGCACCCCACTCATACCAGTGAGAGAAGTGAGCAATGAACTTAACGTTCGGGAAGTTGGTCTCAATAGCCTTCTTCATTGCCCAGTAAATCTTCTCAATCTTATCGTAAGGAGCGATAGTATCCATAGTACCGAACATCTGAGGAAGATCCATCATATGACCGGGATAGAAGAAGGTAATCTTCTCTTTCCACCATTTTTCGCCATAGTCAGAGCCGAGGTCTTCAGCGCCGTACTTAGCAAATGTTTCAAGAAGAATCTTCTCTTCAACATCAACCATTTCTTTGCAGCCTTCATAAGCAATGTTCATGAAAGCACCTTTTCTCTCAACACCAACAATTTTCTTGATAAGAGAAGCGGTTTCAGCCTCGTCATAAAGACGCATAACGGAAGGTTTGAATTTCTGAAGAAGCTCACGAGATGCTTCAAATGCACCGTGCATATCCTGGAAAAGGAAAGCGCGGAAACGACGAACTTCAGGCTGAGCAAAGATACGAATCTGAGCTTTGGTAATAATACCAAGAGTACCCTCAGAACCAATGAAAATCTGGTTAAGGTCGGGACCTGCTGCATGCTTAGGTGCAGGAGAAGTCTCAATAATATCACCATTAGGAAGAACAACTTCCATTTTAAGTACCATGTCGTCAATTTTACCGTATTTGGTAGAAACAACACCGATACCACGATGAGCCAAGAAGCCACCTACAGTAGAACAAGTAAGAGAAGAAGGATAATGCATGGTTGCATAACCAACTTCATTTGCTGCCCACTCAATGTGCTTATAAATAGCACCACAGCCACACTCTATGTAAAGAGACTCGGTATTAACATCATAAATCTTATTCATTCTCTTGGTATCGAGAAGAATACCGCCTGCAACGGGAATAGCACCGCCCTGGGTACCGCCGCCGCCACCCCAGGTGGTAACAGGAATTTTGTAGTAGTTAGCTATCTTCATAACCTTGGAAGTCTCAGTAGCATCCTTAGGTGAAACTATGAAGTCAGCCTCGGGCATACGCTTACCGCGGTCAGCCCACATACGGGAAAGCCAGAAATAGTCAACACCGTGAGTAATCTTATCGATTTCTCTTGTTGAGCAATTTTCTCTGCCGACAGCATCTTCTAATTCAGTAAGAATAATGTCTGTCAAAAACTCATTACGAACCATCAGATCATCTCCAATTTTTATTTGAGACTTTCGTCCCATATTTTTGCCTTTTAATATTAACATAATGTAAATAATTTTGCAACCATAATTTGAAACTTTTTTTCGAAATTTATTGATTTTTTTAAAGAATTATGATAAAATGGAGTAAATTTTCACAGAGAGGTGTAATATGGAGTCAATTTTGCTCAAAATTAAGGAATTATATAAGGAAATGGGTCATAGTGAGAAGAAAATTGCAGATTGGATAACTTCAAATTTTCAAGAGATAATTGGTTTATCGATTAGCGAACTTGCAAATAAATGTGAATGCGGTGAAGCAACGATAGTCAGGTTTTCACGAAGACTTGGGTTATCCGGTTACCAGGAATTAAAACTAAAAATTGCACAAGAATCTGCTAACACTGCAGCAGGCGGTGTTTTGGGAATAGAATCAGGTGACAATTGTTACGATATATTCAACAAAAGAATACGGGATATTGCGGTTGCTCTTGAAAACACAAAAAGTGTTCTAAATGCTGAAGAAATTGAAAAAGCCGCAAACGTTATTAAAGACGCACGGCGAATAGTAATATTCGGATTAGGTAACTCAGCATCGGTCGCGGTAGATGCACAACACAAGTTCTTACGTGCCGGTCTTGACGCAATTGCATATTGTGATAACCACATGCAAGCCATAGCAGCCTCTCACCTGCATAAGGGTGATGTTGCAATTGGAGTTTCGCACTCTGGTGCGTCAATAGACGTTGTTGACGCTTTAAAAACCGCACGTGAAACCGGTGCTAAAACAATTTGTATTACTAACTTTGGTGAAAGTCCTATAAATGAGCACAGCGATATTATATTAAACACTCGCTCAGATGAGACTAAGTATTCAATACTTGCTATGAGTTCAAGAATTGCTCAGTTGGCTATTTTCGACGCTATATACACTTATATTGTCATGCACAGTAATAAAGCCGCTGTTCAAGCCATTAAAGATGCTGAAACGGCTCTTCATAGTAAAAAATACATTGAAAACAATTAAGATTGTTACAGAATTTTCAATATTCTGTAACTCAATTTACCTTGAATAAAATATCTTGAATGATATAATAAATTTAAGAACGGAGTGATTTATATGTACGATACAGGATATGATACTTTTGCTGAATGTTTGGTAAAAGTCAAATTCAATAAAAGCACAAAAACAATTTTAACTGTTATCTGGGTTTCATTTATATTGCTTGCTTTGGGATTCGGTTATGTTTCGTCTAAATACCATACTATTGGTATTCTTCTTATACCTATTGCCGTTTTATGTATATTTGTAGCATATCATCTCACATCAAAACTTAATGCTGAGTTTGAATACATCAATACTAATGGTGAAATAGATGTAGACCGCATTATTAATGGCAAAAAGCGTCAGACTATGGCAACTTTTAAATGTTCGGCTATAGAACGAATTGAGAAATTCAATCCAATGATTCATAAGCAGGACGCCAAAAAAAGAATATATCATGCCTGCACTGCTGATGATAACTCGCAAGTTCTTGTTATTAGACACCCTAAAGGCGGAGTATATACTTTGGTAATGTGTATGGACGATGACTTTATCCAATCATTAAAGAAATATCTCCCCTACGAACTCAAAAATAAACTGTAAGATTTGTACCCAAGAAAGGATAAGGTGTATATTATGTCGATTGTTCTAAATTGTGCCGGAATCAGAGAACTTGAACAAAATGCTGTCAGATTAGGCATGAGTTGGCTGAGGCTAATGGAGAACGCCGGCTCGGCTGCCGCAAAAGAAATCCGCGATCGCTATGAAAACAAATGCAAAAATATTGTAATAGTCTGTGGTAAAGGTAATAACGGTGGTGATGGTTACGTTATTGCTCGTAAATTAACCGATTACTTTTCTAATATCAAAGTTATTACTGTTGGCTCCCCTTCTACCGAAAGTTGCAAAGAAATGTATTCAAAAATCGTTGATTTAGGCTTGAAACCTATCAATTTTGAACTGTATGAATCATTGTGTTATCAATATTTAAACGAAGCAGATTTACTAATAGATGCACTTTTCGGTATTGGATTCAAAGGTGAACCTGACAGTAACTCTGCACTGATTATTAACTCAATCAATTCTTCAAATGCAACAAAAGTTGCGATTGATATACCAAGCGGAATGACTTGTGATTCCGGAACAATGAGCAATTTTTGCGTAAAAGCCGATATTACAGTTACTTTTTCCGCTTTTAAGCCTTGTCAGTTCCTTTATCCTGCATCAAAAAATTGCGGTTTTACTAAACTACTCAGTATAGGTATTCCAACTGAAGCATCAAACGGAATTATCCCCGAAATGATTGTTGTAAGCGATTCGCTTGCATCTTCCCTACTACCTATTCGTGATGTTGACTGTCATAAAGGCTCCTGCGGTACTGCAGGTCTTTTTGTAGGTAATACCGGTTATTCAGGAGCAGCGGTTTTAGCTTGCAAAGCAGCTGTAAAAAGCGGAGTCGGTATTGCTAACATGATCATACCGCAAAGTATTTACAACATTATTGGAACTTCAATACCCGAGGCTGTTTGTACTGTACTTAAAGGCGATAGTTATGATTCTATTCATGAAACAGATGGTGATAGAATTGTAAATACATTAAATAAAAGTAATGCAGGACTTGTCGGTTGCGGTCTTGGTAAAAGTTCACATATCAAATCTATTTTGAAGAGAATTATTACTGAATGTAATATTCCTTTAGTTATTGATGCAGACGGTATAAATCAACTTTGTGACAGCATAGAATTAATCAAGCAATATAAATTCGGTGCTGTCTTGACACCGCACCCCAAAGAAGCATCACGTTTACTTGGTTGCTCAGTTCAAGAAATCATAGAAAACCGTTTAGCAGCCGCAAAAGAAATTGCAGCAAGAACCAATGCTGTAACCGTTTTAAAAGGTGCTAACACGTTGATAGCGATTCCCAACAGCATCACTTATGTGGTAACTGACGGCAACCCTGGAATGGCAACTGCCGGGACCGGCGATATGTTAGCAGGAATGATTGTTGCATTTATAGCTCAAGGTCTTGATATCGTCTCTGCTACTTTGTGCTCGGTTAAAATACATGCCATGTCGGGTGATGAGGCAGTTTTAAAAACATCGGTACTGTCGCTTACACCAACCGATATGATAAACACTCTTCCCGAAATATATTGCCGACTTTACAGCAAGAAATAAGGTGAATTTACGAAGAAATTTTGCATCCTCTTAATATGTATAATAACTCTTTGTTTGAGTGGATGTAGAAATGCAACTTTAAATAATGTAGAACCGAATTTATCAGGTTTTTCTTGTAACTTTAGTATTAAAGATACCGATTTTGAAGGAACTCTTGAAGTTGATGATGAGTTTAAGTGCATTTTTAGGTTTGAGTCCCCTACCGATATGTCCGGAACGGTTATAACTGTTTCTGAAGATGCTGTTTTAGTAGATTCTAACGGATATGTATCGAGGTTTGATAATGATACACTGCCAGAAGATTCATTTACTGTTAATGTACAAAATGCGTTAAGCGTTGCAGATTCTTCAAAAATCATTAATAACAGAGATTCAGCCTATATTAACGGTACAGGAAACACCGGTGACTTTCGAATAGAGTTTCTTCACTCAGGCTACATACAAAGCATATCGTTTTTTGAATTGGATACCGTTATAGAGTTTACTAATGTTATTAATGTTGATACTGAATAATTACAACCTCCTGTTTAGCAGGAGGTTGTAATTATTCGTATTTATTTTTTATCAAAAGAAGGATTAAATGCATAGAAATTCTTAGCATTAAGACGTTCGGTTAAAAGTCTTAAACCTTCACCAAATCTTTGATAGTGCACAACTTCACGCTGACGCAAGAATTTTATAACATCTTTAACATCTGGATCATCGGCACAGTATCTTAAAATGTTGTCGTAGGTTGTTCTGGCTTTTTGCTCTGCAGCCATAGATTCATGAATATCGGTTATTGCATCGCCTTTTGATGCAAAACTAAAGGCGTTATATGGCACACCTGCTGCCGAAACAGGATAAATTCCTGCTGTATGGTCAACAAAATACGCATCAAAACCTGCTGTCTTAATATCTTCCTCAGAAAGGTTTCTCGTCAACTGATAAACGATTGTTCCAACCATTTCTAAATGTGCAAGTTCTTCGGTACCTACATCAGTTAAAAGTCCTTTTAATTCGGCGTAAGGCATTGCGTATCTTTGGCTGAGATATCGCAGACTAGCGCCAATTTCACCGTCAGGACCTGCTGACGGCTTTTAGAGATAACATATCAACATTATAATTTAAATATAAAGATTACTTAATACATTATATAATTTCATTCATAAATTGTAAACAAAAAATCATCGCCTTAGTCTTAATGACTAAGGCGGTGATTTTAACTAAAAATGATTCTTATCAGTCGGATTGTTTACAATACCGAAACCTACCAGCACCGGCAACAGAACGTTGAGCAAGCCGTCAACGGTACCGGATATGTCAACACCGGCAAACTCTTTTACGCAGAATGTAACAAGTGCGCCAAGTGACAGCCACACCGCCCATGACTTGAATCGTTTTAAAAAGTTTTTCATCATTTTACCCCCAAAATAATTTTCCAAGTGTTAAGACCGACAACACCGTCGGCTTTGATACCCATTAGACCTTGCCATTTTTTGACAGCCTGCGCGGTATCCTTGCCGAATTTACCATCGATATCGTCACCCGTAAACCCAACAGC
>JAZNVU010000045.1:0-1689 GCA_045592985.1 Acutalibacteraceae bacterium
TCATCAGTTTCGGAAGTCGTTTCAGAGGTAGAGTCGACCGTATCTGATACTGCGCCTGTTGACAAGACCCAAAGCAACGTACCGAAAGAGCCGGTTTCAGTGCCTGAAACCACCGATAAAGCTCCTGTTATAAGCACCCCAGCAGCAAAATATTTTGTTATGCCGGTTACAGGCAACGTTATTAAAAATTTCAACAACGAACTGTTGCAGTATTCCGAAACTTTTCGTGATATGCGTATCCATAACGGCGTAGATATTGCCTGTGAAAAAGGCACTGCTGTTTTCTCTTCGGGTGACGGAACGGTTGTTTTTGCGGAGCGTGACACTATGCTCGGCAACACAGTTAAAATCGACCACGGAAACGGTGTCCTCGGTGTTTACTGCGGTTTAAATTCAAAACTGGCGGTAAAAGAGGGCGACGTTGTCAACTCTAAAACCCAAATCGGTATTGTTGACCAGATACCCAGCGAAAGCGTTGAACAGACACATTTCCATTTCGAAATGTACAAAGACGGCATCGCCGTTTCACCTTTAAAATTGCTCGGTATGGAATAATGCTTTTAAGGTCAGCATAAAATAGAAGGTGCCTGCCCTCGCCTTCGTTTAAGGGCAAAGGAAGAACCGTTTCACTAATCTTTCAAGTGAAACGGTTCTTTTTAACTTATATAATTGAAATCGGAAAAGGTTATTTCAGCATCCTCATCAAAGAGGACTATCTTTGTCGGGAAACCGTCGGGTCGCACAGTTATTTTCGCAAGACCGAAATCGGTGTCCAGCGTTATACTGCGGTTCGAATCCATCTTTACTTGCTGTCCGTCCCGTTTTAAGGTTTCTAAAACCTCCTTGATAGCGGTAAGGCAGTTTTCTCCGAAAAAGCCGTCGGGTAATTTATATTCCATTCCTAAAAATCGGACACTTACATCTTCCCCGTCTAAAGTTAGAGTTAAGCCCTTCATTTCACCCTCGGTTACCTCAGCTTTTATAATGCCGCCACCGGGGATTTGTAAAAACAGATGGTAAGTATTATTTCCAAAGCGTGCAACCGCTTTACAGGAAAAACCCTCGCTCTCAATATTTGCGGTTTTAGCCTTACAACCGCATAGCAACAATAAAAAGCAAAAGCATAAAGCGATTACTTTTTTCACGTGGCATCACCCTTCGAATTCTTTAAAAATTTCGGGTAAAGCCGTGATAATATCTGTTGAACACATACCTCTACGAGACAGCTTTTCAGCCGCTTTGTCACCTGCTAAGGCATGAAAATAAACACCCAAGCAAGCCGCACTAAAAGGTGTACTGCCCTGCGCTAAGAAAGCGCCGATTATACCTGCCAAAATGTCTCCGCTGCCTGCAGTTGCCATGCCGCTGTTTCCCTGCTCACACATAAATGTTTTAGTGCCGTCACTGATTAAAGTGTTATGACCCTTTAAAACAGCCGTTGCACCGCTAAGCTTAGCAAGCTTTAGTACTGCCGATACTCTGTCATTCTCAATTTCACTACATTCACAGCCGAGTATCCGCGCCGCTTCGCCAACGTGAGGTGTGATAACCACGTTTTTACCCTTTATATATTCTATGTTGCCTGCCAGTACATTTATACCGTCAGCATCCAGAACAAAGGGCAAACCTTTATTAGCGAACTGTTTTACAGTTTCTTTAGTTTCTTCATTATTACCCATACCGCAACCG
>JAZNVU010000046.1:0-149203 GCA_045592985.1 Acutalibacteraceae bacterium
ATGTCGAGTCTCGCGGTTACTCGGTGGTCCGTAAGTTCGTAGGCCACGGCGTAGGCACGAGCCTTCATGAAGCCCCGGAGGTACCCAATTTCGGTGTACCCGGCAGAGGAGTTCGTCTCGTACCCGGCATGACTCTTGCTATTGAACCTATGGTAAATCAAGGTTCGTATGATGTGAAGACAATGTCGGACGGTTGGACAGTACTAACATCCGACGGCTCACTTTCAGCTCATTTTGAGCACACCATTGCAATAACAGCAGATGGTCCCGTGATAATGACGGAAGCTTAAAACGGAGGAAAAGCGAAATGCCGTACGCAAGAGGTACTGTGGTCTGTTCCAAAAAGGGAAGAGACAAAGGTTATTTTTTGGCGGTCATTTCTTCCGACAACCTTTATGCACTTGTGTGCGATGGTAAAGAAAGAAGAATTGAAAAGCCCAAGAAAAAGAATCTAAAGCATCTTTCTCCTACCGAGAATGTTTTGTCGGAGGAGCAGATGGCAACCAACAAATCACTAAGACACGCTTTGCGTGACCTTAGAACAAACGTCAAGGGAGAGATATGAATGTCCAAAGAGGATATGATCGAATTGGAAGGCACCGTAGTTGAGGCAATGCCCAATGCGATGTTTAAGGTAGAAATACAAGGTGGACACGTGATTCTTGCCCACATTTCCGGTAAATTGCGAATGAACTTCATCCGCATCCTTCCCGGAGATAAGGTAACAGTCGAGATGTCACCATACGATCTTACAAGAGGACGCATTACCTGGCGTTCCAAGTAAGAAACAATTTGGAGGTATAAGAATGAAAGTCAGACCTTCTGTTAAGAAAATTTGCGACAAATGCAAGATTATTAAGCGCAAGGGAAAAATCATGGTTATCTGTGAGAATCCCAAGCACAAGCAGCGCCAGGGTTAACCTGCGCAATTCAAAATAGAGAGGTGCATTTAAATGGCGCGTATAGCTGGTGTTGACCTTCCGAATAACAAGAGAGTCGAAATCGGTCTCACTTACATTTTCGGTATTGGTCTTACAACATCTAAGCAGATCCTTAAAGATACCGGTATCAACCCCGATACTCGTGTAAAGGATCTTACTGAAGACGAAATTTCTAAGCTGCGTGAATACATCGACCACAACCTTGAGGTTGAAGGTGATCGCCGTCGTGCAATTGCTTTCGATATTAAGAGACTTGTCGAAATCGGCAGCTTCCGCGGTTCCCGTCACAAAAAGGGTCTCCCTGTAAGAGGTCAGCGTTCTAAGACGAATGCTCGTACTCGTAAGGGTCCCAAGAAGACAATCGCTAACAAGAAGAAATAAGCGGGAGGAAGTAAGATATGGCAACTAAAGCAACAACAACTCGCAGACGCCGCGAGAAGAAAAATATCGAGCGCGGTGCTGCCCATATTCAGTCGACCTTCAACAACACAATCGTAACCATTACCGATACTCAGGGTAATGCTCTTTCTTGGGCATCTGCCGGTGAACTCGGTTTCCGTGGTTCCAGAAAGTCGACCCCGTTCGCTGCACAGAGTGCAGCAGAGACCGCTGCAAAAGCCGCTATGGAGCACGGTCTTAAGTCCGTTGAAGTTTACGTTAAGGGTCCCGGTGCAGGACGTGAAGCTGCAATCCGCGCACTTCAGTCTGCTGGTCTCGAAGTAAGTCTTATTAAAGACGTTACTCCTATCCCTCATAACGGCTGCCGTCCTCCTAAGAGAAGACGTGTATAATCATTTGGAGGTGTAAATATGGCTAGATATACCGGTCCTGTATGCAGACTTTGCCGTCGTGAAGGACAGAAATTGTTCCTCAAAGGTGAACGCTGCTACTCTGAAAAGTGCTCTATCGGTCGTAGAGAATATGCTCCCGGTCAGCACGGTCAGGGACGTAAGAAAACTTCCGAATACGGAATGCAGCTCCGCGCAAAGCAGAGAGCTAGACGCTACTATGGCGTTAACGAGGTTCAGTTCCACCATTATTTTGAAATCGCCGAGCGTAAGACCGGCGTTACCGGTGAGAACCTTTTGAGAATCCTCGAATCCAGACTTGACAATATCGTTTACAGAGCAGGCTTTGCTTCTTCTCGTGCAGAAGCAAGACAGCTTGTTGGCCACGGTCATTTCGAAGTAAACGGCAAACGCGTTGATATCGCTTCCTGCCTTATTAAGGCTGGCGACGTTATCTCCATCTGCGAGAAGAGCCGTTCAAGTGAAAAGATCAAGGCTGTTCTTGAGGCAAACGGCGGACGTCCTGTTCCCGCATGGCTCAATGTTAACAGCGAGGCATATTCTGTATCGGTTGTTAATCTTCCCGATCGTGATGCTATCGACGCTCCCGTCGAAGAGCAGCTCATCGTCGAGTTCTACTCTAAGTAATATGTTTATATTTGTTTGCAGTTGTACCGTTTGCGTACAACTGCCGACAAAGTATTAATGTGTTCTTAAAAACAACTCCCGCATGGGTTCCGCACAGACCTGCGGGTTTTAAACCTAACACAAAAGTGCGGAGAAATGGAGCTTTTATGATAGAAATTGAAAAGCCCAGAATTGAAACACTGGATATGACGCCCGACGGCAATTACGGTAAATTCACACTTGAACCGCTTGAGAGTGGTTACGGCACCACAATAGGAAACAGCCTCAGAAGAGTATTGCTTTCCTCATTGCAGGGTGTTGCTGTTACCACTGTTAAAATCGACGGTGTTCAACATGAATTTTCCACCATACCGAACGTTAAAGAGGATGTTACTGAGATTATCCTTAACATCAAAGGTCTTACCGCTAAGCTTCATTCCGACAGCGTAAAAACTGTTTATATTGAAGCCGAAGGTCCCTGTGAGGTTACGGGTGCATCCATTAAGGCTGACAGCGAGGTTGAGATTCTCAATCCCGAGTTGCATATTGCCACTCTTGACGAGGGCGGTAAGCTCAATATGGAGATAACTCTTGACAAAGGTAGAGGCTATGTGCCGGCTGAAAGAAATAAGACCGAGCATACCCCTATCGGTGTCATTCCCGTTGACTCCAACTATGCCCCTGTGCTCAAGGTTAAGCCAAGCATTGACAACACACGTGTTGGTCAGCAGACTGACTTTGACCGTTTGACACTTGAGGTATGGACTAACGGTACCATTACTGCTAAGGAAGCAGTTTCATGGTCCGCCAAGATCCTCACTGAACATCTCAAACTTTTCATCGACCTTTCTGCCGATGCTGCTAACAGCGAAGTAATGGTTGAAAAGGCCGGCGACGGAAAAGACAAGATTCTTGAGATGACCATTGAAGAGCTTGATTTATCAGTACGTAGCTTCAACTGCTTGAAGCGTGCAAACATCGATACTGTTGAGGACCTCATCAGCAAGACCGAAGAGGACATGATGAAGGTTAGAAACCTCGGCAGAAAGTCGCTTGAAGAGGTTATTGCCAAATTGCAATCGCTCGGCCTTACCCTTGCAAGCGATGACGAATAATACTTTCTCAAAGGAGTGAGTTAGATGCCCGGAACAAGAAAACTCGGCAGAACAGCTGATCATAGAACTGCTATGCTCAGAGCCATGGTTACCTTCCTTCTCGAGAACGGCAAGATTGAAACTACCGTTACCAGAGCTAAGGAAGTCAGCGCTATGACCGAGAAATATATTACACTCGCTAAAGATAACAGTCTTGCAAGCAAGAGACAGGCATTCAGCTTCATCACTAAAGAGTCTGTTGTTAAGAAACTTTATGATGAAATCGCACCTGCCTATGCTGAGAAGAACGGCGGTTACTGCCGTATTATCAAGACCGGTCCCCGTCGCGGCGACGCAGCCGAGATGGCAATCATCGAGCTTGTAAAATAATTTCTTACCATTAAGAACCGATTGACTCTTAGTTAATCGGTTCTTTTGTTGCTTTAAGATACATTTTCGTTTATTATTTCGATTGTTTATTGTCTGAAAAGTGATATTGATACTGTGTGAAACAATAAAAATTATATTCCTTTTTCGAAATGTGTCTATTTTTGTTGACATTAAGCAAAAAATGTGATAACATATCCGTGTAATGTTAATAGTTTACTACATTGAATTCTTTAATGGGAGGCGATAAAAGTCGGACAAGTTTTCTGTTCGTTTTTATCTGCCTTTATTTTTTGTTTTGATGTAAATAATATTTACATATAATTTTAAATTTTGGAGGAGAAAAAATGATAAAACTTTTGGCACTTATGCTTGCCCTTGCAATGCTGTTCTCATTTGCAGCTTGCGGCGGTAAAGACGAAGGTTCAACAGAGACAACTGATGAACTCAAGATTGGTTTTATTTTCTTGCACGATCAGAACTCTACTTATGACAAGAACTTTATCGATGCAGCTAACGCAGTTGTTGAGAGACTTGGCATTAAGGACGAGCAGGTCATTATCAAGACCAACATTCCTGAGGGTGACGAATGCTATGTTGCAGCAACTGAGCTTGTTGCCGATGGTTGCGACCTCATTTTTGCAGACAGTTTCGGTCACGAGCCTTATATGATTAAGGCTGCACAGGAATTCCCGAAGGTTCAGTTCTGCCATGCAACCGGAACTAAATCTCAGACTGTTAAACTTGCAAACTACCACAATGCTTTTGCTTCTATCTACGAAGGTCGTTACCTTGCAGGTATCGCAGCAGGTATGAAGATCAACGAGATGATCGCTAACGGCGAGTTTACCGCTGAAGAAGCTAAGATGGGCTACGTTGGTGCTTTCCCTTACGCTGAGGTTATTTCGGGTTACACCTCTTTCTATCTCGGCGCAAAATCTGTTTGCCCCACCGTTACCATGGAGGTTAAGTATACCGACTCTTGGTTTGATATTACTGCAGAGAATACTGCTGCTACCGCACTTATTCAGTCAGGATGCAAACTCATCAGCCAGCACGCTGACTCTTCAGGCGCTCCTTCCGCTTGTGAAGAAGCTGGTGTTCCCAACGTTGCTTACAACGTAGACACTTCTAACATTGGTCCTACAACCGCTATTATTTCTTCCAAGATTTCTTGGGAGCCCTACTTCGAGTACATTATCAACTGCATGAAGGAAGGCAAAGCAATTGATACCGACTGGACCGGAACTATTGCTACCGGTTCTGTTCAGTTGACCAAACTTAACACCGATGTTGCTGCTGCCGGCACTCAGGAAGCAATTGATGCTGCTAAGGCTAAACTTATCGACGGTACTCTTAAGGTATTCGACACATCGACCTTTACTGTTAACGGCGCTCCGCTTACCACTTATACTGCTGACGTTGTCGATGAAGGCGACTTCAAACCCGAAACTGAAGCAATCAGGGACGGACGCTTTATCGAATCTGAGTTGCGCTCTGCACCTTATTTCGATATTATCATTGATGGTATCACCGTTCCTGATGCAAAATAATAATTAAACAGCCTGGGCGGGGCATATTTGCTCCGCCCTTGTTTCTTTAATTTTAAAAAGTATGCCGGAATAGTTCGACATAGTTTTTAAACTTAAAGATCGGAGGGAAAAACGTTGGGTTCAAATATTGCAATTGAACTGAAGAACATCACAAAACGCTTTGGAAGTGTTGTGGCAAACAAGAGCGTTAATTTGATAGTTCAAAAAGGCGAGATACTGTCTATTCTGGGTGAAAATGGCAGTGGAAAAACAACGCTGATGAATATGATATCCGGCATTTATCACCCTGATGAAGGTCAGATATTTATTAACGGTGAGGAAGCTGTTATCAATTCGCCGAAAGATGCTTACGAGTATAAAATCGGCATGATTCATCAACATTTTAAGTTGGTTGATGTTTTTTCGGCTACTGAGAATATCATACTTGGTCTTGATGAAGAAAAATATGATGTTAAGTCGGCTGAAAAACGCGTACGTGAAATATGCGAAATGTACGGTTTTGATATCGACCCTAAGAAGAAGATATATAATATGTCGGTCTCGGAAAAGCAGACTGTTGAGATAATCAAAGTGCTTTACCGTGGCTCAGATATCTTGATTTTGGATGAACCTACAGCTGTTCTTACTCCTCAGGAAACACAGAAATTGTTTGATGTTTTGCGTCGAATGAGAGACGGTGGAAAGTCTATTATTATCATCACTCACAAACTGCACGAGGTATTGTCACTTTCGGATAAGGTCTCGGTTCTCTGTAAAGGTGAGTATATAGGCACTGTTGTCACCGCCGAAACGGATGAACAGCAACTGACCGAGATGATGGTTGGTAAAAAGGTTACTCTTAACATTGACCGAAGTGAACCTGTCAACACTGAGGACCGATTGGTTGTTGAGGGTATTACATGCATGAGCCGTGATGGTATAAAGTTGCTGGATGACGTGACATTTACTGCCCGTTCAGGTGAGATACTTGGCATTGCAGGTATTGCAGGTAGTGGTCAACGTGAATTGCTTGAGTCTATCGCCGGGCTTCAGAAGATTGTCGAAGGAGATATTTTTTATCACGATCCTAAAACCGGTAAAGTTGAGGATCTGAGAGGTAAGACACCGGTTCAAATACGTGATTTGGGTGTGCGTTTATCTTTCGTCCCTGAGGACCGTTTAGGAATGGGACTTGTCGGCAATATGGACATTGTAGACAATATGATGCTCAGAAGTTATCGCAAAGGACATTCCATGTTCCTGCAACGCAAGGCTCCGAAGGTGCTTGCGGATGATATTATAGAACAACTTGAAGTTGTGACACCGAGTGCCAGCACACCTGTGCGTCGACTTTCCGGTGGTAATATACAAAAAGTTTTGGTCGGACGTGAAATAGCCGCATCGCCCACAGTACTGATGGCGGCATATCCCGTAAGAGGACTTGATATTAACTCGTCATACACTATATATAACCTTTTAAATGAGCAGAAGGAAAAAGGTGTAGCAGTTATTTTTGTTGGTGAGGACCTAGATGTTCTGGTAGAACTTTGCGACCGAATACTTGTTATTGGTTCTGGACGTGTTACCGGAATTGTTGACGGGCGTACTGCCACTAAGGAAGAGATAGGATTATTGATGACCAAATCGGCAGGAGGTGACAACGTTGGCTAATCTAAAGCATAATCATGAACCGTGGATACATATTACCAAACGTGATGATATGCCGCGTTGGAAAATGCTTCTTGTTGAAGGATGCGGAATATTGGTTGCCTTGGTGGTCTGCGGCGTCATTCTTGCATTGATCACAGGTCTGAATCCAATTGATGTTTATACAAAAATGTATAAAGGAACCTTCGGCAACGAGGTTAAAATGATGCCATCTATACACAACGTGGCTGTACTGCTGTGTATTTCTTTGGCGGTGACTCCGGCTTTTAAGATGAAATTCTGGAATATCGGCGCAGAGGGTCAGGTTCTCGTTGGCGCGTTGGCATCTGCCTTTTTTATGGTGCGGTTTGCAGACGGTTCGGTCAATAATAGTCTATTGCTTGTCATGATGTTTGTTTTCAGCGTTTTGGCGGGAATGATATGGGCGTTGATTCCGGCATTCTTCAAGGCGGTGTGGAACACCAACGAAACCCTGTTTACTCTTATGATGAACTATATAGCCATGACATTGGTATCGGTTTTTATCGTGGCTTTTGATAAGTCGGGACGAAAAGACCTTGGCATTATCAACATGTTTACAGGTGTCGGTCATATGCCGAAGGTTTTTAACGATACGTATATACTTAATATTATTATAGTTGTTGCCGTGCTTATTATAATGTCTATTTATCTTAAGTACAGCAAGCAAGGATATGAGATTTCGGTTGTTGGCGAAAGTGAAAACACCGCGCGTTATATCGGAATCAATGTTAAGAAGGTTATTATACGTACAATGATGATTTCGGGTGCAGTTTGCGGCCTTGTAGGTTTTATGATTGTTGCAGGTGTTCAGCACGGTATTAAAGAAGATATTGTCGGAGGTCAAGGCTTTACGGCAATCATGGTATCGTGGATGGCAAAGTTCAATCCTATTGCAATGGTGCTTGTTTCATTGCTTATAGTATTTCTTCGTGACGGCGGTAAAGCCGCTACGTCCGCACTTAAAATGGATAACAGTATAGGTGATGTTTTGACTGCGTTGGTAATATTCTTTATCATCGCGTTTGAATTCTTTATCCGTTATAAAGTGACGTTCAGAAAGATTGGTAAAAAGGAGGCAAAACAATGATTATAACTCCTTCATTTATCAAGGATGCACTTCGTATCAGTTCTGTTCTTATGCTTGGTTCTACAGGTGAAATTATTACCGAAAAATCAGGTAACCTTAACCTTGGAACGCCTGGTATTATGGCAATGGGCGGAATTTCGGGAATAATCGGTGCATATTATTACGAAAGAGCTGTTGACACTATCAATCCGATAGTGGCAGTTCTAATTACAATGGTTGCGGCCTTGATAGGTTCGTTGTTAACTTCGTTCATATATGCGTTTTTGACAATTACACTTAAATCCAACCAAAATGTTATTGGACTTGCCCTGACGACTTTCGGCACGGGACTCAGTAACTTTATCGGAGGACTTATAAACAAGGCTAAAGGTGACAGCAGTGGTATAGCGGCTTTCCCTGAATTCGGTAAGATTTACCAAACGGCTTTGCCGGGAAGTTCCAAATTCGGAGCTTTTGGTGAAGCAGTAATGAACCTCGGATTCGTTTCTTACTTATCAATAATTATTGCTCTTGTGGCGGCGTATGTGATATTCAAGACTCGTGTGGGACTTAACTTAAGAGCTGTTGGTGAAAATCCCGCCACCGCCGACGCTGCGGGTATCAATGTTGATAAATATAAGTATTTAGCTGTTTGTATTGGAGGAATGATCTCCGGTTTGGGTGGTCTGCACTATGTGTTTACTTTCGCAAGAGGTAACTGGACCAGCAGTATTTTGGGCGACTTCGGTTGGCTTTCGGTTGCGTTGGTTATATTCGTAATATGGAAACCACATCTTGGTATTTTTGGTTCGCTGGTTTTTGGTATGCTGTATATTCTCGGCTTGGGAACCTATATGAATAGCGGTAGCAATATTATGCGTGAATTACTGACAATGTTGCCCTATATTGTAACATTGATAGTATTGATATTTACCAGCACAAGAAAAAAACGCGAAAATCAGCCACCTGCACACTTAGGACTGTCATATTTCCGCGAAGAGAGATAACGGAACGCTTGACAACGTGTGTGTGTTGTGTTAAAATTACGGGTGAAAAAGGCGGTTTGCCTATCACTTTTTAGAATGGAGTAAACGTTATGAACAGAATTAAGACTATCGAAACCAGAGATATCGCAAAGTCGGTTGTAAACGGCGGTTGCGGTGAATGTCAGACTTCTTGCCAGTCGGCTTGTAAAACCTCTTGCGGTGTTGCAAATCAGCAGTGCGAGAACGCTAACAAGTAATTTTTTAAAAAAGAGGAACGCCGCCTTAATTTAAGGCGGCTTCTTTATTGGGAGTATTTATGGTTCATTGTTATAAATTAAATGGATATAATATAGTGCTTGACACATGTTCGGGCTCAGTGCACTCGGTTGACGAGGTGGCTTATGATATTATTTCGATGTATAAAGAAAAATCGGAAGAAGAAATAATTTCTTTCATTCTTGATAAATATAAAGACGACCCTTCGGTCACAAAAGAGGAAATAAAATTTTGTTTAGAGGATATTGCCGAACTTGAAAGTGCGGGCAAACTTTACTCTAAGGATGTTTATGAAAATCTTGCCATTGATTTTAAGAATAATAGCAACGTTATAAAGGCAATGTGTTTGCACGTTGCCCACACGTGTAACCTTAATTGTTCTTATTGCTTTGCAAGTCAAGGCAAATATCAGGGCGACCGCGCTTTGATGAGTTTTGAGGTTGGCAAACAGCCTTCTGATTTTCTTATTGCCAATTCGGGCACCCGTAAAAACTTAGAGGTTGACTTCTTCGGCGGTGAACCGCTTATGAACCTCGATGTTGTAAAACAGTTGGTAGAGTATGCACGTTCGATCGAAAAACAGCATAATAAAAATTTCCGCTTTACACTCACCACTAACGGTGTTTTGCTTGATGATGAGGTTACTGAGTTCTTGAATAAGGAAATGGACAACGTTGTCTTGAGTCTTGACGGACGCAAAGAGGTGCACGACCGTTTTAGAAAAGACTATACGGGTAGGGGAAGTTATGACCTTATTGTGCCCAAGTTTCAACGTTTTGTCGAAAAACGCGGGGATAAGAGTTATTACATACGCGGTACATTCACGCACGAAAATACCGATTTTACTAAAGACATTCTGCACATGGCAGATTTGGGCTTTAAGGAACTTAGTATGGAACCGGTTGTTTGTCCTCCCGGTGACCCTTATGCGTTGACCGAAGCAGACAAGCCCGAACTTTACCGTCAGTATGAAATCTTGGCGAACGAAATGATAGAAAGAAAGAAAAACGGCAAGCCGATTACTTTCTATCACTATATGCTTGACCTTAAAAACGGACCTTGTATCTATAAGCGTATCACGGGTTGTGGTTCGGGTACCGAGTATATGGCGGTTACTCCTTGGGGCGAACTTTTCCCATGCCATCAGTTTGTCGGTGACCCAAAATACAGCCTTGGCGACGTTTGGAAGGGTGTTACCAACAAAACGGCACAAGACGAGTTCAGAAGTTGTAACGCTTATTCACGTTCTGAGTGTAAGGGTTGCTGGGCAAAACTTTATTGCTCGGGCGGTTGTGCTGCAAACTCCTACCATGCAACCGGTAAAATCAGTGGTGTTTATGAATACGGTTGCGACCTTTTCAAAAAGCGAATTGAGTGTGCTGTTATGATGAAGGTTGCCGAGGCGGATTTATGAGAACGCCGATAGTTGATTTTGTAAAATCTTATGGCGACAGTAACGCGATAAGACTTCATATGCCTGGACATAAAGGTAAGAGTTTTTTGGGCGTTGAGGCATTTGACATTACTGAAATAAAAGGTGCCGATGTTTTAAGTGAGGCTCATGGTATTATTGCCGAAAGTGAACAAAATGCCGCCGAACTTTTCGGCAGTAGCCAAACATTTTTTTCGACCGAAGGCTCGTCGCTTTGCATAAAAACCATGTTGGCGCTCATAAATGCGCGAAAAAAAGGTGAACGTTGTAAAATTTTAGCCGCAAGGAATGTGCATAAATCATTTGTTTACGGATGTGCACTTTGCGATATTGATGTTGAGTGGCTAAATTCCGAGAAATCAGAGCATCTTTGTTCTTGCTCCGTATCACCGACTCGGCTGAAAAAGGTATTAAGTGATGCAAACGGTGGTTTTGATGCTGTATATGTCACAAGTCCCGATTATCTTGGCAATCTGCAGGATATAAAGGGTTTATCTTTAGTGTGCGACGAATGGGGAATACCGCTGTTGGTAGATAATGCACACGGCGCATATCTCAGGTTTTTGGAAGAGTGTTTGCATCCTATAAATTTAGGTGCTTCTTTGTGTGCCGATTCGGCTCATAAAACCCTGCCGGTGCTTACAGGCGGTGCATATCTGCATGTGGCCGAAAAGTTTGTGATAGAGCCACAAACCGTTCGCTCTTATATGTCGGTTTTTGGGTCAACAAGCCCGTCATACCTTATTTTGCAGTCGTTAGACCTTTGTAACCGTTATATTGCCGACGGTTACCGCGAAAAACTTAAAGCCACAATTAATGACGTTGCGGTTTTGAAGCAAAAACTGGAATCTCACGGCTTTAAACTATACGGAGACGAGTCTTTGAAAATTACGGTTGACTGTGCCGATTTTGGTTTTAGCGGTGACAAGGTAGCCGAAGTTTTGAGAAATAACGGCATCGAAATTGAGTTTTACGATTCCAGGTTTGCTGTTATGATGTTTACACCCGAAATTTCTTCGGATGAAATTGCAAAGGTTGGAGAAGTGCTGTGTTCTCTAAAAAAAGGAATGGCGATTCCTCAAAAACAGTTTACAGCAGAGGAGTATAAAACGGCTGTGAGCATTAGAAAAGCGTTGTTTTCTGAGCAGGAGAGAGTGCCGGTTGAAAACGCGATTGGCAGGGTTTGTGCGGCTCCCACCGTTTCGTGCCCGCCGGCAGTTCCCGTTGTCATAAGCGGTGAAGTTATAACCGAAACGGTATCCCAAATTTTTAAGCACAACAATATTACAAGCGTTAATGTAATCAAAGAAGAATCATAAGTTGGTGTGTGACAAGTTAGTGCACACGGGTGACAGCATTTTAGACGGCAATACACAGCCTTATTGGGAATAAGTTTGAAAAACTTGGGTTATGCTAAAAAAATATCTTGACATTTGACATAGTGATATATATAATAGTCTGTGTGACAATTTGAGGTGAGTGAAATGGTTCTTGATCTGCGTTCGCTTTTTGTCAACGACAACGAGAGCCTTCCACTCGATTGCAGGTTCGACATGAGCGATGTTGAGTTCTACGGGGAAAAGCCTTTAAAGACTCCCGTGGCAGTTAACGGCAAAGCATACAGTCGTGCCGGCATTGTAACCCTTTCCGTTGTGTGCGACTGTGAATATTCGGCGCCCTGCGACCGCTGTGGGGTCGATACGGTAAAGCACTACATGGTTCCCATCGAGAGAGTTCTGGTCGCAAAGTTAGAAAACGGCGAGAACGATGAGATAATCCTGCTTGAAGATTTTAAGTTGGATTTGGAGGAACTGATTTTCACGGAAGTGGTACTTGCAATGCCGAGTAAACATCTCTGCAACGAGGAGTGCCTCGGACTCTGTCAGGATTGTGGAAAAAACCTTAACAACGGTCCTTGCGACTGTGCTACCAAAAGGGTTGACCCGCGTCTTGCAGCTTTGTCCAAATTCTTTGAGAACTAACGAACAAAAGCGTAATTAAGGAGGCGTTAAAGATGGCAGTACCTAAGAGAAAAACATCTAAGGCCAGAAAAAACAAAAGACGTTCCAACGTTTGGAAAATGAGTGCTCCTGCACTTGTTAAGTGCAACCACTGTGGCGAGTTTAAGAGACCTCACCGTGTTTGCCCGGCCTGCGGTTTCTACAATGACCGCGAAGTAATTAAGGTTGAAGCTTAATTGAACCAAAAAAGGGGAAGGATTTTTAATTCCTTCCCTTTATTTTTTAACATTTATGAGTTAAAATGTTTAGAAAGAGGTGAGAGTGATGTCGGTTAAAATATATTCGGTCGATAAAAAATGTGACCTTTACAAAGCGGGAGTCAGAGCAGGCGATGAACTCATTTCGCTTAACGGCAATGAGATAATGGACGTGCTTGATTACAGATTTTATCAAAATGAGTGCAAGGTAGAGGTGAAATTTTTGTCTCGCGGCAAAGAAAAGACCTGCACTGTGTTAAAAGACGAGTACGACGAATTGGGACTTTTGTTTGAAAGTTACCTTATGGATAAGCAACGCTCATGCCGTAATAATTGCGTTTTTTGTTTTATTGACCAATTACCCAAAGGTATGAGAGAGTCGCATTATTTCAAGGATGACGACTCAAGAATGTCCTTTCTGTTTGGCAACTATATCACACTTACCAATATAACCGAGCATGAGGTTGAACGCATTATAAAAATGCACATCAGTCCTGTTAATGTATCGGTTCATACCACTAACCCTGAACTAAGGGTTAAAATAATGAAAAACCGTTTTGCAGGTGAAGCGCTGAACGTTCTCTGGAGGCTGTGCGATGCAGGTATTGACATAAACTGCCAACTTGTCTTGTGCCCTGATTGGAACGATGGCGAAGAACTGAAAAGAAGCCTTGGTGACCTTATAAAGCACCCGTCAATCAAAAGTATAGCCTGTGTGCCGGTGGGACTCACCGGTCACCGTGATGGACTTGAGAACCTTATGCCTTTTGACAAACAGACTGCCGCAAATGTAGTTGATATAACCGAGCATTTTGGGTTGGAAACCGAAAAACTTTACGGTGACCGCAGGGTGTTTGCTGCCGACGAATTCTATCTTATATCCGAAAGACCTATGCCTAAAGCACCGTTTTACGGCGATTTTCTGCAAATTGAAAACGGAGTGGGTATGTGGGCAAGTTTCGAGGCTGAATTTGAGGAATCGGTAGATGATGTTGAAGAACCTCAAACCAAGCGAAGCGTTACTGCAATCACGGGAGAAGCAGCCTTTCCGCTTATTTCAAATGTTGTTGACAATTTAAACAGCAAATGGCATAATTTAAATTGTAAAGTTGTGGCGATAAAAAACAACTTTTTCGGTGGAGAAATAACCGTTGCAGGTCTTGTGACAGGTAAAGATATAGTTGAGCAGTTAAAATGCACCGATATAGGTGACGAACTTATTGTTCCGTCGGTTATGCTGAGACATGAAAAGGATATGTTCCTTGACAGCATGACAATAGAAGAACTTGAAAAACAACTCAACACAAAGGTAAGAATAACCGAGAACGACGCATGGTCGTTGTTGTTAGCCCTTAAAGGCGAAGAAAAATAAAGGAGGAGATACCATATGCCAAAACCCATTATAGCGGCGGTTGGACGGCCCAACGTCGGCAAATCAACACTTTTTAACAAACTTATCGGCAGAAGGTTGTCCATAGTCGATGACACCCCGGGTGTTACTCGTGACCGAATTTTTGGCGATGCTGAATGGCGTTCCAAAAAGTTCATGATGGTCGATACCGGCGGTATCGAACCCAAAACCGATGATATTATACTAAAAAAAATGAGAGCACAGGCAGAACTTGCAATAGATACTGCCGACGTAATCATTTTCGTTACCGATATCAAAAGCGGTGTGACTGCGTCCGACCGCGAGGTTGCCGCCATGCTTCAAAAATGCGGCAAACCCATTGTACTTTGCGTTAATAAAGTTGACCGTCCCGGTGAAGTGCCTATGGAATTTTATGAGTTCTATAATTTGGGACTCGGTGACCCCATAGGCGTATCTTCTGTTCACGGTCACGGTACAGGCGACTTGCTCGATAAGGTGTTCGAATATCTGCCCGAAGATTTTGGTGAAGACGAAGACGACGAGGTTATAAACGTTGCTGTTATCGGTAAGCCAAATGCAGGCAAATCTTCGCTTATCAACGCTATAAGCCGTGAAGAACGTTCGATTGTTTCGGATATTGCCGGTACCACGCGTGATGCTATTGATACGCTTGTTACGGTTGACGGTCAAAAGTTTAACTTTACCGATACTGCAGGTATAAGACGTAAAAGCAAGGTCGATGACGAAATAGAAAAATATAGCGTAATGCGTGCTAAAATGGCAGTAGAACGTGCTGACGTATGCGTTATTATGGTAGACGCAACCGAAGGCTTTACCGAGCAGGATTCAAAGGTTGCAGGCCTTGCTATGGAAGAGGGCAAGGCGGCTATTATTGCCGTAAATAAATGGGATATTGTCGAAAAAGACGGTAAAACGATGGATTCTATGCGTAAACAGTTAATGCAGGATTTTTCTTTTATGCCTTACGCTCCCATAATCTTTATTTCGGCAAAAACAGGTCAGAGAATTGACCGACTTTTTGAACTTATCAAATTCGTTCATGCACAGAACACCATGCGCATTTCGACGGGCATGTTAAACGAACTGCTTGCCGATGCAACGGCTCGTGTGCAACCGCCGACCGATAAAGGTAAGAGGCTAAAAATTTATTACATGACGCAGGCTTCGACCAAACCGCCCACATTTGTTTTCTTCTGCAACCGCGAGGAGTTGTTCCACTTTTCATATCAGCGTTATTTGGAAAATCAAATCAGGGCAACCTTTGGTCTTGAGGGTACACCTGTAAAATTCATAATCCGTGAACGCGGAGACCGAAAAGCATAATTGAATTATTTGTCAAGGAGATTTTGAGAAGATGACATGGTTCATATTTGCCGCTGCACTTGTTGGCTCCTATCTTATAGGAAGTATCAATATGGCGGTTATTATATCTAAATTTATAGCGCATGACGATATACGTGACCACGGAAGCGGAAACGCAGGCATGACCAACATGATGAGGGTTATGGGTTTTGTTCCCGGGTTTATCACTTTTTTGTTTGATGCTGCAAAAGGATTAGGCGTTTGTTTGCTTGCAAAATATTTGGTTTTTCCGTATCTTTTTGATGCTACCGGTTTGTCGGCATTCAGGCCCGAGTACGGTGCTTATTACTGTGCTGCACTTTGTATTATAGGTCACGCTTTCCCTGTGTTCTTTGGTTTCAGAGGCGGAAAAGGTGTGGCAACCACGCTCGGAATAATGCTGGCTTGTCAATGGCAGGTAGGCGTTGTGGGACTCGGCGTGTTTTTGCTAGTGTTCGTTTTAAGCGGAATTATATCTTTAAGCTCTATTATTGCAGGTATATCATTACCGATTTTAAATCTGTTTTTTGCCTCCGGCAACGAACATTCGGTTGGAATACAGTCACTTTTGGTCGCAATAATTACGGTTACGGTAATTATTATGCACCGCTCAAATATAGTGCGTATTTTCCGCGGCGAAGAAAAGAAACTTAAAATACGCAAATCCAAAGGAGAACCGGAAAATGAGTAAACTCAGTATTCTCGGTACCGGGGGATGGGGCATTGCTCTCGGTATACATGCTTTCACGCTCGGTCATACCGTTCGTATGTGGTCACCATTTAAAGATGAGGTTGACATGCTTCTTTCAAAAAGAGAAAGCGAAAGACTGCTTAAAGGTGTAAAAATACCCGAACAAATTGTTATTACAGATAATATTGCTGAGGTTGATAACGCCGATATAACTATTTTGGCAGTTCCGTCGTTTGCCGTTCGTTCGACAGCAAAACTGTTAAACGGCACCAATTGCGGAATCGTTATAAACGTTGCCAAAGGTTTTGAAAAAGGCACACTCCTGCTTTTGTCACAGGTTATCGAGCAAGAATTACCCGACAAAAAAATCGTGGTTTTGTCTGGTCCCTCCCATGCTGAAGAAGTTGCACGAGGTGTTCCTACCACCGTTGTTTCGGCATCGTTCGACAGCGAGGCGGCGACGTTTGTGCAAAAAGCACTTATTGGTCCTACGTTCAGAATATATACCAATCACGACATTGTAGGTGTTGAGGTCGGTGGTGCTATGAAAAATGTAATGGCGGTTGCAGCAGGTATTGAAAACGGTCTTAAAATAGGCGATAATACCAGAGCCGCTTTGCTGACTCGTGGACTTAACGAAATTGCAAAACTCGGTGTTAAAATGGGTGCCGAGATGAGGACCTTCATGGGCCTATCGGGATTGGGCGACCTTATTGTTACCTGTATGTCGGAGCATAGCCGTAACAATAGGTTTGGCAACCTTGTGGGTCAGGGTATCGATACCGCAGCCGCGTTAAAAGCGGTTGGTACTGTCGAAGGGTATTATGCCGCCGAAATTGCTCATGAATTGAGCAATAAGTATGGTGTTGAAATGCCTATTGCCAACGAGTGCTACAATATTTTGTTCAACGGTGCAAAGCCTATGGATGCCATAAAAAATCTTATGACACGTCCCGGAACTACCGAAGACGAACAACCTTGGATGTAAATTAAATAAAAAAATTTAGGGAGTTGCGAGATTTATCGCAACTCCCTTATTTTGGCAGTATTTATATTTTGTGTATAATATTTTCCTTTCTTGATAAAATATTTTCAAACCAATTTTTTAGAGGAGAGACACAAAATATGAAAACTGCCAATTTTTTTGCAATATACATGCTGACTGCACTTATGATGTTCTGCTTTTGCGGATGCGGTAAAAAGGATTCGGCACCCGCGACCGATAACGGCACTGTAGAATATAAAGACGGTGAGTATAAATCAGCCTCTGCCGATTTTGATGACAGTGGCTACCGTTCGACCGTCACCGTTGTTATAAAAGATGGCAATATCGAGTCGGTGGAGTGTGACGCTGACAAAAAAGGTGGAGGCACTAAAAAAGCCGATTCTGAAAACGGCACCTACAACATGAAACAGGGCGGTGCGCAGTACGAGTGGCACGAGGAAATTGCCTTTTTTGAGCAATATGTCCGTGAAAACGGTGTAGGAACATTAAACCTCAAAGCAAATGGAAAAACCGATGTCGTGACGGGATGCACGATATCGGTTTCGGAGTATGTCACCTTGATAAACGAGGCGCTTGATAAGGCTAAAAAGTAGTTATTTGAAATTGATGCAAGGCAGGTCGCCACTTTGGTCAACCTTAAGACCGCCAGATACCTTAATTGTGCCGTCTTTCATAATAAAAACGGTTTGGGCGTCATGAGATTCTGCTAAACGAACTCCGTCTTGGAACCCTAAGACTAGGCAGGCGGTTGACAGACCGTCGGCAATCATGGAAGAACCGCAAATGACCGTGACAGAGGCTATATCATTATCGACGGGATAACCTGTTTTAGGGTCAATGATGTGGTGGTAAACTTTACCGTCGTATTCGAAATAACGTTCATATATTCCCGATGTGACGGCGGTTTTGTCGCTGAGTTTTAGGGTCAAAGCAGGCTCACCCGTACTCGCAAACGGCTTTTGAATACCCACGTTGTACGGCTCACCACCATTGTCACCGATAAGCATAACATTACCGCCGAGGTTAATCGTACCGCGTGTTATATTGTTTTCTACAAAAAATTCTTTGATGCGGTCGGCAATGTAGCCCTTTGCAATACCGCCAAGGTCTATCTTTGTGCCTTTAGGTGCGGTTACCGAATTCCCGTCAACCGTAATAGCAGTGCCAACAAGGGGCAAAAGTGCGGTGATGTCTTCTGCTTTAGGTGGTGTTGATGCTTCGTTGACGTTCCACAATTCGGTCAAAGGGGTGACGGTGAAATCAAACGCGCCACCGCTTTCTTCATTTATAAGAATGGCTGTTTTTATGACTTCTGCAGTTTCAATATCGACTTCTACGGCAGAACCTTCGGCACGGTTTATACGGCTTACGTCACTTGAGTCGATAGTTCGGCTGAAGAGTTGTTCATAATGCTCTATAAGTTCAAACGCTCCGTTTAATATGTCATCGTTTTCGGCATACACACTAATCGTTACGACAGTATCTAACATTATTCGTGTGGCAGAGTGCTCACCAAGGTCCTTTTTGCACGAAACGAACGGTAAAAACAAGACCACCGACATTATCAGTGATAAGAGTTTTTTCATTAGAAAAGCCTACCTTTTTTATTGCATTATTGACTGCGGCTAATATTATTAAACAACATATCAGAAATTAAGTCAAGGAGAAAACCTATGAAAAAGACCATTGTTATCGCAGGTGGCGGTTATGCAGGTGTGCTCACAGCCAAAAAGTTGGAAAGAAAGTTGCGAAAAACCGATGCAAGAATAGTAGTTATAGACCGCAACAGTTATCACACCATGTTGACCGAATTGCACGAAGTTGCGGCAGGCAGAGTAGAACAATCGGCTATAATCGTACCTTTTGCAAAAATATTCAAAAACCGCAACATTGAATTTGTGCAGGATGAGATGGTCTCGGCAGATTTGAACAGTAATTCAATAAAATGTCAGAACAATACGTTTAAGTTTGATTATCTTGTGGTGTGTACCGGTTCAACACCTCGTTTTTTTGGCATACCCGGTGCCGAAAAATACAGTTTTA
Source organism: Acutalibacteraceae bacterium (assembly GCA_045592985.1). Taxonomy (GTDB): domain Bacteria; phylum Bacillota; class Clostridia; order Oscillospirales; family Acutalibacteraceae; genus UMGS172. The sequence goes on from JAZNVU010000046.1 coordinate 19,511, forward strand.
AACTCTGGTCATATAGCGATGCGCTTATACTTCGTCAGCGTATAAGGGATTGTTTTTATAAAGCCTCCCAAACGGTCGACACATTAAAAAGGAAACAACTGCTTAGTTTTGTGGTTGTCGGCGGTTCGGCAACGGGTGTTGAAATGTCAGGTGAACTGGCGGAATATGTACCCGTTCTTTGCAAAGAGTTCGCGATTAGTCCAAACGATGTTGCAATAAGATGTATTGATGCTGCCGAACGGTTGCTGCCGCAAATGTCGGAAAAAGTGTCTGAAAGGATAACACAAAGGCTCAGAAAAATGGGCGTCAGAGTTATGACCGATTGCAAGGTGCAAGAGGTTACTGAAGACGGTATAAAGATAGAAACGGCAGGAAAGTATGTGCCTTGCCACACCGTGATATGGGCGGCTGGTACTACTTGCGCCGAGTTTAGTTCCAATATAAGTGGTATTACCCCGCATAAAAACGGACGCATAAAGACTGATAAATATCTGAAATTGCATGATTTTGATAATGTGTATGTCGGCGGAGACTGCCTTTTGTTTGATTATAACGGTGAAACCGTACCGCAGATGGTCGAAAATGCCGAACACTCAGCCGAAACCATCGCCGAAAACATTTCACTCGATATAAAGGGATTTAAAGAAAAGGTGCCGTATGAACCCGCGTTTCATGGTGCTATGATATCCTGCGGTGGCAGATACGGTTCGGCAGAAGTCGGCGGCAAGAAAAAATATATTTTGCCGTCCTTTCTTGCAATGCTTGTCAAACACCTCATAAATGTGTTATACTTTACTAAAATTGCAGGTTGGAACAAGGTCTCTTCGTATTTAAAGTATGAAATATTCGGAATCAAAAATCGGCGCAGTTTCACAGGTGGTCATTTAAGCGCTAAATCGCCCGCATTTTTGCTTGTGCCTTTGAGAATCTTTACGGGTGTCTACTGGCTTATAGAGGCTTTTGAAAAAATATCCGAAGGTTGGCTTAAAAGTCCTCACCTTGCTAATTTTTTTAAAGGTGCTTACGATTACTTCAATTCGGCGGCAGGTGCATCACACGGAACCACAACTGCGGCAACCTCGGCGGTTACGGGTGCTGAGCAGTTATTCAGGTTTGATATTCTTGGTATTCTCGATATCGCTTTTGTAAAAGGCGGAGGAGACTATGCTTTAAGAACTGCGTTTTTGCCGACCGATTGGTTGGTTAACAGCATCATAGTTCCGAATGAATCTTTGCAAATGTTCTTTCAAGCATTTATAATTGTTAGCGAACTTGTTATAGGTATATGCTTAATACTTGGTTTGTTTGGTTTTTTAACAAACGCATATGCTCTTATTTTACAGGCGATGTTTTTAATGACGACCGGTCTTTACTTAAGCACGTGGTGGCTTATTTTTGCGTCGCTGGCTTTGCTTATAGGCAGTGGCTCGTCGTTTGGTGCAGATTATTATCTGTCGCCGATGATAAAACAACGTTTGAAAACAGGCAAATTTACCGGAAAGTGGTATTTATACAATGATTAAAAAGGCAGATGTTATTCTTGCCGTTGCACTTCTGGTGCTGTCGTTTGCGGCAGTCACTGTGACGGCGCTTTCAAAACATGACGGCGATAAGGTGATAATTAAGGTTGATAACCAATCTGTGTATGAACTTCCGCTCAACACCGATAATACCGTGGTTATCGAAAACAGTTACGGTACCAATACCATCAATATTAAGGGCAAAAAGGTTACGGTCAGTGATGCCGACTGTCCGGATGGATATTGCGAAAATCATGTGGCAATAACAAAAAAAGGCGAGACCATTGCCTGTTTGCCGCATCGACTTGTAGTGGAAATAGGTGATTGATGTTATGGCAAAAAAATGTGCTTATTTCGGTGTATTGCTGTCTTTGGCAATGGTTTGCGGTTTTGTCGAAACGCTTATTCCGTTTGATTTTGGTATCCCCGGAATAAAACTTGGACTTGCCAACATCGTCGCCGTCTGGCTTTTATATAAAAACGGATTTTTAAATGCTTTGGCGGTCAATACGGCAAGAATTTTGCTGGTCGGTATTTTGTTTGGCAATGCAATGAGCCTTGTATATGCCTTAAGCGGTGGAACGTTGGCTGTAATTTCCATGTGGCTTATCAAAAAACTTAAAGTTTTTTCTCCTGTGGGAGTTAGTATCGCAGGAGCGTTTTTCCATAACATAGGGCAACTCTCTGCGGCGGCATTTGTTATAGGAACTAAGGCGGTTATATACTACCTGCCGTTTTTAACGTTATCTGCGGTAGCAACCGGTTTGCTTATTGGTTTGCTTGCGGCGTATTTATTAGAAAGAGTGAAGTATACTACATAATTTTTTCGGGGGTAGTATATGATAAATACCGACGAGGCTTTTTTTATCACACATGAGAAAGTAAAGGAACAACTGAAAAAAGGCGGAAGCGGTTTTAATGATATTTCAGAGTTGCTTTTAAAAGGCGAAGGTAAATCTATAAGAACAAGATTGGGACTAATCTGCTCAGCCGACAAACAGGGAATGGTAGACGAAACTATTACCGATAAACTTGCAGCATTAGAACTTTTACACCTTGCAACGCTGGTGCATGACGACGTTATCGACGAGGCTGATATAAGGCGTGGTTTTCCGTCGGTGCAGGCGGCGTTTGGCAAACACGGTGCCGTTATAGCGGGAGACTATATTTTAACAAGAAGCCTCTGCTTGCTGTCAAACTGTGAGCAGGAACAAAACAAGATGTTTTTGCGTGCTGTTTCTGCGGTTTGCAGGGGAGAAATGCTGCAGGAACGGTCACTTTATGACCGAACACTCACACCGCTTAGGTATTTAAAAACAGTAAGCGGCAAAACGGCGGCATTGTTTTCGGTGGCAGCGGCGGTGGAAAGGCATGAATTTGCAACGGTCAGCCTCGGGCATAAATTCGGTATTATCTATCAGATAGCCGATGATATAAGGGATTTTACAGGAAACAAATCTGTGTTCGGCGGGAAGCCACGACTGTCCGACCTCAAATCGGGTGTTATGACACTACCTGCAATATACTGCCTGCAAAAAGACCCGCGTTTGTCGGATGAAGGAGTATTGAATAACATCGATTACGGTATTGCAAAATCAAAAGAAGTAGCGCATGGTTATTATAATAAACTACAAACATTGTCGAAAAGGGCAAATATAAACAGACCGCAGGACCTCAATATAATACTTGCGAAAATAATGTAACAGCCAGGGTGTATGCCTTGGCTATTTTTTGTAATAAGTGTCAAAACTCTTAAATAGAAACTGCTCTAAACAACTCGTAAAAAAAATATAAAATTTTTCCAATTTGCTCTTGACATATTGAAAACTGCGGTGTATAATTCAATACTGCTTAATCATGGGTTCATATGCACCTATAACTTGAAATATGTCATGTTATATGTCGAAAATGCCCTGAAATTGGCAGTACAATAGGTTGCAAAGTGCCTTTGTAACTATAGTTACAGATGTTTTTGCATTATTTTCTTTGACTGCCGATGCTTTTAGGCCGGTTTTTGCCGGAAGATAAGCAAAATTTTTTAAGGAGTGATCAAAGTCCATGGCTCAGACGGTTAGTGTTAAACCCGTTAAATTCGGAAAAAACGAAAGAATGACCTTCTCCAAAATCAATGAAGTTATCGACATGCCAAACCTCATTGAAATTCAGAAGGATTCCTACTCGTGGTTTCTCAATCAAGGCCTGAAGGAAGTTTTTGAGGATATGTCCTCCATTACCGATTATACCGGTAATCTGGTACTCGATTTTATCGACTACCGTTTGGATGACAAGCCCAAGTATACCGTTGCCGAGTGCAAGGAGAGAGATGCTACTTATGCGGCACCTCTTAAAGTTCTTGCACGTTTGCAGAATCTTGAAACAGGTGAGATAAAAGAAAACGAGGTCTTTATGGGAGATTTCCCCTTAATGACTGAATCGGGCACCTTTGTTATCAACGGTGCCGAGCGTGTAGTTGTATCTCAGCTTGTTCGTTCTCCCGGCATCTATTTTGACCGTGTATACGATAAGTCTGGCAAACAACTCTTCAGCTCTACTGTTATTCCTAACCGCGGAGCATGGCTTGAGTATGAGACTGCACCCGACAGTGCACTTTATGTACGTATCGACAAAAACAGAAAGTTGCCTCTTTCTACCTTTGTTCGTGCACTCGGTGTTCAGACCAACTTTGCTATAAACGAGCTTCTTGGTGAGGATGAGCGTATGACTGCTACCTTCGAGAAGGATGCCACTGTTGATACCGACCAGGCTCTTATCGAAGTTTATAAGAAACTCCGTCCTGACGAGCCTGCTACCGTCGAAGGCGCTCAGACCCATATTGAGCAACTCTTCTTCGATGACCGCCGTTATGACCTTTCGAGAGTCGGTCGCTTTAAATACAATAAGAAACTCAGCCTGTCTGCACGTATTCAGGGCAAGGTATTGTCAAGACCTGTTGCAGACCCCATGACCGGTGAGATTCTTGCCGAAGCAGGGGAGACTGTAAGTCGTGAAAAGGCTCGCGAACTCCAGAAGAAGGGTGTTAATGAGGTTTACCTCGATGTTCTCGAAAATGAGGGCGAACGTGTTGAGGTAAAAGTTCTTTCCAACAACACTGTTGATATTAAGGATTTCGTTTCGTTTGATGTTTCTGAATTTGACATTAAAGAGAACGTTGTCTTTACTGTCTTGAAGGAAATTCTTGAAAACAACGAGGGTGAAGAGGCAATTAAGCAGGCTATTGAGGATAACCTCGATGCTCTCTGCCCCAAACACATCACCGTTGACGATATTTTTGCATCGGTCAACTATTTCCTCGGTTTGCCTCACGGTATCGGCGATATCGACGATATCGACCACCTTGGAAACCGTAGAATCCGTTGCGTAGGCGAACTTTTACAGAACCAGTTCCGTATCGGCTTCTCCCGTATGGAGCGTGTAATTCGTGAAAGAATGACCTTGCAGGCTCAGGATATGGATGTTATCACTCCTCAGACCCTTGTAAATATCCGTCCTGTTGTTGCCGCTATTAAAGAGTTCTTTGGTTCTTCTCCGCTTTCTCAGTTCATGGACCAGACCAACCCTCTTTCCGAACTTACTCATAAGCGTCGTTTGTCGGCTCTCGGTCCCGGCGGTCTTTCTCGTGACCGTGCAGGATTCGAAGTTCGAGACGTTCACTATAGCCACTACGGACGTATGTGTCCTATCGAGACCCCTGAAGGTCCTAACATCGGACTTATTTCTTATCTTGCAACCTTTGCAAAGATTAATGAATACGGCTTTATCGAGGCTCCTTTCCGCAAGGTTGAAAACGGCAAGGTTCTCAACGAGGTTGTTTATATGACTGCCGACGAGGAAGACGAGTTTGTTGTAGCACAGGCTAACGAACCGCTGAACGAAGAAGGCTACTTCACAAACGACCGTATCAACGCACGTTGCCGCGACCAGTTCCTTGAAACCAAGGGTGAAAATATCGACTTCATGGACGTTTCGCCTAAGATGGTTGTATCGGTTGCAACTGCTATGATACCGTTCCTTGAAAATGATGATACCAACCGTGCACTCATGGGCTCCAACATGCAGAAGCAGGCTGTTCCGCTTCTCAAGACCGAGAACCCCATTGTCGGTACCGGTATGGAATACAAAGCCGCTGTTGACTCGGGCGTTGTTGTGCTCGCAAAACGCGCAGGTAAGGTTGTTGCCGCTTCGGCTGACCGCATTAAGATTAAGGCTGCTATGGGCGAAATCGACGAGTACGAACTCATCAAGTTCCTTCGTTCAAACCATGGCACCTGTATCAACCAGAAACCTATTGTTTCGGTTGGTCAGGAAGTACAGGCAGGCGAGGTTATTGCCGACGGTCCCGCTACTGCAAACGGTGAAGTTTCTCTTGGTAAGAATGCCCTTATCGGCTTCATGACCTGGGAAGGCTATAACTACGAAGACGCTGTTCTTATCAACCAGAAGTTGGTCCGTGAGGACATGTATACTTCTATTCATATTGAAGAGTATGACGTTGAAGCACGTGATACCAAACTCGGTGCTGAGGAAATCACCCGTGATATTCCCAACGTCGGTGAAGATGCTCTTAAAGACCTTGACGAACGCGGAATTATCCGTATCGGAGCAGAAGTTAGAGCCGGTGATATCCTTGTTGGTAAGGTAACACCTAAAGGCGAGACCGAACTCACTGCCGAAGAAAGACTTTTGCGTGCTATTTTCGGTGAAAAGGCAAGAGAAGTTAAGGATACTTCACTTCGTGTACCTCACGGTGAATACGGTACCATAGTTGACGTTAAGGTATTTGACCGTTCTAACTGTTCCGAACTCAACCCCGGCGTAAACCTTGTTGTTCGTTGCTACATCGCTCAGAAACGTAAGATTTCTGTAGGTGACAAAATGGCAGGACGTCACGGTAATAAGGGTGTTGTATCACGTATTTTGCCGAGTGAGGATATGCTTTACTTGCCCGACGGCACTCCGCTTGATATCGTTCTTAATCCTCTTGGCGTTCCTTCTCGTATGAATATCGGTCAGGTTCTTGAAGTACATCTTGGATATGCTGCAAAGGCACTTGGCTGGAAGGTTTGCACACCTGTTTTCGATGGTGCACATGAGGCGGATATCAGAGCACTTTTGGAGCAGGCAGGATATAATCAAGACGGTAAAATGCAACTTTATGACGGACGTACCGGTGAGCCGTTTGACAACCGCGTAACCGTCGGATATATGTACTATCTCAAACTTCATCACCTCGTTGATGATAAGATACACGCACGTTCTACCGGTCCTTACTCAATGGTTACACAGCAGCCCTTGGGCGGTAAGGCTCAGTTCGGTGGACAGCGTTTCGGTGAAATGGAAGTTTGGGCACTTGAGGCTTACGGTGCTGCCTACACCTTGCAGGAAATTCTTACCATTAAGTCTGACGATATCGTAGGACGAGTAAAGACCTACGAAGCCATTGTTAAGGGTCAGAATGTTCCTAAGGCAGGCATTCCTGAGTCATTCAAGGTTCTTATTAAGGAACTTCAGTCGTTAGGATTGGATGTTAAGGTGCTTGATGCTCACGATGAGGAAATCGACCTCAAACAGTCGTTTGACGATGATGACGATTTCGGATTTGCGCGCGTAGCAACCGAAGAACCCAACTTTAACGAGCCTACCGTTGCCGATAGTTTTGAAGGTTTTACCATCGAAGATGAAAACGGTGACGAAGTCGTAGAAGAAACCGATGAATACGTCGACGATATGAACTTCGACGACGAAGAAAACTGATAAAGGAGAAATTAGCAGATGGAAAGTATCGATTTTGAATCTATAAAAATTGGTCTCGCTTCTCCTGAACAGATAAGAAGCTGGTCTCACGGTGAGGTTAAAAAGCCTGAGACAATTAACTACCGTACATTGAAACCCGAGCGCGACGGTCTTTACTGTGAGCGCATTTTCGGACCCCAGAAAGACTGGGAGTGTCATTGCGGTAAGTATAAGAGAATTCGCTATAAGGGTAAAATATGCGACCGCTGCGGAGTTGAGGTTACTCGCTCTAAGGTAAGACGTGAGAGAATGGGTTCTATTGAACTCGCTGCTCCCGTTTCGCACATCTGGTATTATAAGACTATTCCTTCAAGAATGGGTCTTGTACTTGATGTTTCGCCCCGTTTACTTGAGCAGGTACTGTATTTCTCACAGTATATTGTTACCGATCCCGGTAACACTCCGCTTCAGAAGAAGCAGCTCTTAAACGAACAGCAGTATAACGACATGCGCGAGAAGTATGAAGATGATTTCGAAGCCGGAATGGGTGCAGAAGCCATCAAGAAACTTCTTTGCGAGATAGATGTTGAACAGGTTTGCAACGAACTTAATGCAGAACTTGAGGATGCAACCGGACAGAAGAGAGTAAGACTTTTAAAGCGTCTCGAAGTTATGGAAGCATTCCGTCAGTCGGGCAACCGTCCCGAATGGATGATTTTGGACGTTATTCCTGTAATTCCGCCCGACCTTCGTCCTATGGTTCAACTTGACGGTGGACGTTTTGCAACAAGTGACTTGAACGACCTTTATCGCCGTGTTATCAACCGTAACAACCGTTTGAAGAGACTTCTTGAACTCGGTGCTCCCGATATCATCGTTCGCAACGAGAAGAGAATGTTGCAAGAGGCTGTTGATGCACTTATCGACAACGGCCGCCGCGGCAAAGCCGTAACCGGTGCTAATAACCGTGCTTTGAAATCCCTTTCAGATATGCTTAAAGGTAAGCAGGGACGTTTCCGTCAGAACTTGCTTGGTAAGCGTGTTGACTACTCGGGACGTTCGGTTATCGTTGTTGGTCCTGAACTTAAAATGTATCAGTGCGGTTTGCCTAAAGAAATGGCTATCGAACTCTTCAAGCCCTTCATTATGAAGCGTCTTGCTGAGACCGGTGTTGTTTCCAACGTTAAAACCGCAAGAAAAATGGTAGACCGTGCAGGCACTGAGGTTTGGGATGCACTCGAAATGGTTATTAAAGACCATCCTGTTCTTCTCAACCGTGCACCTACACTTCACAGACTTGGTATTCAGGCTTTTGAGCCCGTACTTGTTGAGGGTAGAGCATTAAAACTTCATCCGCTTGTATGTACCGCTTATAACGCCGACTTCGATGGTGACCAGATGGCTGTTCACGTACCGCTTTCGGCTGAAGCACAGGCTGAGGCTCGTTTCCTCATGCTTGCCGCTAATAACCTTCTCAAACCTTCTGACGGTAAGCCGGTTGCTGTTCCTACTCAGGATATGGTTCTCGGTTCATACTACCTGACCATTGTTAAACCTGAAGAACCGGGTGCAAACAAGGTATTCCGCGATAAGGACGAAGCAATCCTTGCTTACAGCAACGGTCATGTAGGACTTCATGCTCCTATCCGTGTCCGTATGGAAAGAGACGGAGAAAAGAAACTCACATGGTGTACCGTTGGTTTCATTATCTTTAATGAGTCCATTCCTCAGGACATCGGTTATGTCAACCGTAAGGACGACAACGAGAAGTTCAGACTTGAAGTTTGTTTCACTCCTAAGGATCCCGCTGCTATTAAGATTGAAAGTGGCGCCGAGATTAACAATTTCAAGGTCGGTAAGAAACAACTCGGTCAGATAATCGACCGCTGCATCAAGTACCATGGTACTTCTGAAACCTCTACCGTTCTTGATAAAATTAAGGATACAGGCTTTAAGTACTCTACTCAGGGTGCTATCACCGTTGCCGTTTCGGATGCTATTATTCCTCCTCAGAAGAAGGAAATTATTTCGGCAGCCGAAGCAAAAATTGACGATGTTAAGAAGATGTATCGCCGTGGTTTCCTTACCAATACCGAGCGTCTTTCCATGGTTATCAAAATCTGGAACGATGCAACCGATGAAATAGCAGAAGCACTTAAGGGCAACCTTGATGAGTTCAACCCCATCTTCATGATGGCTGACTCCGGTGCTCGTGGTTCTATGAGCCAGATTAAGCAGCTTGCAGGTATGCGCGGACTTATTTCCAATACTTCGGGTGCAGTTATCGAAATACCGATTCGTGCTAACTACCGTGAAGGTCTTAACGTACTTGAGTACTTTATTTCTTCGCGTGGTGCACGTAAAGGTCTTGCCGATACTGCTCTTAGAACCGCTGACTCGGGTTACCTTACCCGTCGAATGGTTGACGTTTCGCAGGATGTTATCATCCGCGACGACGACTGCGGAACCGAAGAAGGTCTTAATGTTTCGGCTATTATGGAAGGCAATCAGGTTATTGAAAGACTTGAAGACCGTCTCTTGGGCCGTTACCTCTTAAATCCCTTTGTTGACGAAGAAACCGGTGAGGTTTTGGTAGACAATAAACACATGATGACCGATGAAGATATTAAGGTTATTATGGATAAGGGAACTACTAATGTTGATATCCGTTCTATTCTTTGCTGCCGTTCTAAGCACGGTGTATGTAAGAAGTGCTACGGTATGAACCTTGCAACAGGACTTCCCGTAACCGTAGGTGAAGCAGTTGGTATTATCGCTGCTCAGTCCATCGGTGAACCGGGTACCCAGCTTACCATGCGTACCTTCCATACCGGTGGTATCGCATCAACCGAGGATATTACTCAGGGTCTTCCCCGTGTTGAGGAACTCTTCGAAGCAAGACGTCCTAAGCACAGTTCAATTATTTCCGAAATTGCCGGTACCGTTACCGTCACTGAAGATAAGAAGAACCGTGTTGTTATCGTAACCGATACCGAAACTGCCGACGAACGCAAGTATGGAATTCCGTTCGGTTACCGTATATGTGTTGCAGACGGTGACACAATAGCAAAGGGTCAGCAGATTACCGAAGGCTCTATTGCTCCAGCTGATATTCTTGAAGTCAGTGGTCCCGGTGCGGTTGAGACCTATATTATTAAGGAAATCCAGAACGCTTACCGTTCACAGGGTGTTGAAATCAACGATAAGCACATCGAGGTTATTATCCGTCAGATGATGCGTAAATTCAGAATTGTTGATGCAGGAAGCTCCGACTTTATCCCCAACACCATGTATGACCGCGGCGAGGTTTACGAGGCTAACGATGTAATCAAAGCCCGTATGGAAGCAGGCGAGGAAGGTTTGTCGCTCGTCACTTACGAGCCTACACTCCTCGGTATTACCAAGGCTTCGCTTGCAACCGAATCGTTCTTGTCGGCTGCATCCTTCCAGGAGACCACCAGAGTTCTTACCGATGCCGCAATCAAGGGCAAGGTTGACCCGCTCTTTGGTCTTAAGGAAAATGTTATTATTGGTAAACTTGTTCCTGCCGGTACTGGTATGAAGTGCTATCATACCGAAGATGAATCCGTATCGGAGGAAATAGTTACTGATACTGCACCTGAAGTTCTTCCTTTAGAGGATGTAACCGTTCCTACACTTTAATGCGTTAATAAAAATCAAGGTTTTCAATAAAAATACTTGACAAATAATATGCATTGGTGTTAAAATCCTTTAATGTGCGGACGGATGTCTGCATGACAATTGTTTATATTACGCAGGCGGAAGTTTTTCTGCCTGCGTCGTATACATTATTTTTTGAGGAGGTGTAATATGCCAACCTTTAACCAGTTAGTCCGTTCGGGTCGTGAGACCATCGAGAAAAAGGCTAAGGCTCCTGCGCTTCTTAAAGGCTATAACTCTATGAAGCGTCAGTATACCGACAACGATTCTCCCCAGAAGAGAGGCGTTTGTACTGCCGTTAAGACCTCGACTCCTAAGAAACCTAACTCGGCTCTTCGTAAAATTGCCAGAGTACGTCTTTCTAACGGTATCGAAGTTTCTGCCTACATTCCCGGTATCGGACATAACCTGCAGGAACACTCGGTTGTTCTTATCCGTGGTGGCCGTGTAAAGGACCTTCCTGGTGTGCGTTACCACATCGTAAGAGGTACCCTTGATGCACAGGGTGTTGCCAACAGAATGCAGGCTCGTTCGAAATACGGCGCAAAGCGTCCCAAGGCAGGCGCTAAGTAATCTTTTGCCTTAAATTTCAAGACGAATCTTATGTCGCATTAAAAGCGCGGCGTTAATATATATATTTACGCCTTGCTTGGAACTAACGAGATTTGTCACTCGAGTACCTATGATATCATTATGTGAAGGAGGGAAGTTAAAGTGCCAAGAAGAGGCTTTATCGCAAAACGTGATGTATTGCCCGATCCGCTTTACAATTCCAAAATCGTAACCCGTCTTATCAACAACATTATGTTGGACGGTAAAAAGGGTGTCGCTCAGAAAATCGTATACGGAGCGTTCGACATCATCTCCGAGAAGACCGGCAAAGAACCCATCGAGGTTTTTGAAGCCGCTATGGAGAACCTTATGCCCCAGCTAGAATGTAAGGCTGTACGTAAGGGTGGCGCAACCTATCAGGTACCTTTCGAGGTAAGACCTGAAAGAAAGCAGACTCTTGCTCTCAGATGGTTGACCACTTTCAGCCGTACTCGTTCTGAGGCTACAATGAAAGAGCGTCTTGCAGCAGAAATACTTGATGCCACCAACGGTATGGGTAATGCTGTTAAGAAGAAAGAAGAAATGCACAGAACTGCCGAGGCTAACAAGGCGTTCGCACACTACAGATGGTAATTACCGCTATTTAGGAGGATTATATGCCTAGAAAAGTATCTCTTGAAATGACAAGAAATATTGGTATTATGGCTCATATTGATGCGGGTAAAACCACTACAACCGAGCGTATTCTGTTCTACACCGGTAAAACTCATAAAATCGGTGAGACTCATGACGGAGACGCTACCATGGACTGGATGGCTCAGGAGCAGGAGAGAGGTATAACCATTACTTCTGCTGCTACCACCTGTTTCTGGAAGAATCACCGCGTTAATATTATCGATACCCCCGGACACGTTGACTTCACCGTTGAAGTTCAGCGTTCATTGCGTGTACTTGACGGTTCTGTTACCGTTTTGTGCGCAAAGGGCGGTGTTGAGCCTCAGTCGGAAACTGTTTGGAGACAGGCCGACGAATACCGCGTACCCCGTATGATCTATGTTAACAAGATGGACATTATGGGTGCCGATTTCTACAACGTACTCAAGATGGTCAAAGAAAGATTCCAGTGCAATGCTGTTCCCATTCAGTTGCCTATCGGCTCTGAGGACACATTCAGAGGAATCGTTGACCTTATTAACAACCGTGCCGAGGTTTATTATGATGACCTTGGTAAAGATGTCCGTGACGAGGAAATCCCCGAGGATATGAAGGACATCGCCGCAGAGTACCGCCAAAACCTCATTGAATCTATCGTTGAGATGGATGAAGAGCTTATGGAGAAGTACTTTGAGGGTGAAGAGCCTACTGTTGAGCAGATGAAAGCCGTTATCCGTAAGGCTACCATCGCAAACGAGATGGTTCCCGTTTGTTGCGGTACTTCTTACCGTAACAAGGGTGTTCAGCCTTTGCTCGACGCTATTGTAGACTTTATGCCCGCACCTACCGATATCGAAGATATCAAGGGTGTAAATCCCGATACTGACGAAGAAGACGTAAGACACACCGGCGATAACGAGCCGTTCGCTGCTCTTGCATTTAAGATTGCAACCGACCCGTTCGTAGGTAAAATCTGCTTCTTCCGTGTATACTCCGGTACTGTTGATGCCGGTGCTACCGTTTACAACTCTGTAAAGGGTAACAAAGAAAGAATGGGACGTATTCTGCAGATGCACGCTAACAGCCGTGAAGATATTGAAACCTGCTACTCGGGTGATATCGCAGCAGCCGTTGGTCTTAAGAACACCACTACTGGTGATACTCTCTGCGATGAAAAATACCCCATTATTCTCGAGTCTATGAACTTCCCCGAGCCTGTTATCCGTGTTGCTATTGAGCCTAAAACCAAAGCAGGACAGGAAAAGATGGGTATCTCCCTCTCCAAACTCGCTGAAGAAGACCCGACCTTTAAATTCTATACCGACGAAGAAACCGGTCAGACCATCATTGCCGGTATGGGTGAACTTCACCTCGAGATTATCGTTGACCGTATGCTCCGCGAATTCAAGGTTGAAGCCAACGTAGGTAAACCTCAGGTTGCTTACAAAGAAACTGTTCGCAAATCGTCCGATGTTGACTGCAAGTATGCACGTCAGTCCGGTGGTAAGGGTCAGTATGGTCACGTTAAGATCAGACTTTCGCCTAACGAAACCGGTAAGGGCTATGAGTTCATCAACGCTGTTGTCGGTGGTGCTATTCCTAAGGAATACATTCCCGCTGTTGACGCCGGTATCAGAGGCGCAATGCAGAGTGGTGTATTGGCAGGCTACAACGTTGTTGACGTTAAGGTAGAACTTTATGACGGTTCTTATCACGAAGTTGACTCTTCTGAAATGGCATTTAAGATTGCCGGTTCTATGGCTTTCAAGGATGCATGTAAGAAGGCTGACCCTGTTTTGATGGAACCCATCATGAAGGTTGTTGTTATCGTTCCCGAGGATTACATGGGTGACGTTATCGGTGACCTCAACTCTCGCCGTGGTGAGATTCAGGGCTTCGAAGACAGATCCGGCGGCGTTAAACAGATTAATGCACGCGTACCTCTCGGCGATATGTTCGGTTACGCTACCGACCTCCGTTCCAAGACTCAGGGACGCGGTCAGTATGTAATGGAACCGGACGGTTACAAGGAAGTACCGAAGAACATTGCTGAAAAAATTATTGCAACCAGAACAAAAGGTGAATAATTTTTAGTATTTCGGTATTTACTATTGCATTTTGTTATTCTTTTTGTTAAAATAACAAAGGTATAATCCAAAAAATTAACTTTAATTTATTTAAGGAGGCTATTTCAAATGGCAAAGGCAAAATTTGAACGTACCAAGCCGCACGTAAACATTGGTACCATCGGTCACGTTGACCATGGTAAGACCACCCTTACTGCTGCAATCACCAAGTATCTTTCTTTGAAGGGCTACGCACAGTTCGAGGACTATGCAAACATCGATAAGGCTCCCGAAGAGAGAGAGCGTGGTATCACCATCAACACCGCACACGTTGAGTACGAGACTGACAATCGTCACTATGCTCACGTTGACTGCCCCGGACATGCTGACTATGTTAAGAACATGATCACCGGTGCTGCTCAGATGGACGGTGCTATCCTTGTTATCGCATCTACCGATGGTCCTATGGCTCAGACCAAGGAGCATCTCCTTCTTGCTCGTCAGGTTGGCGTTCCCTACATCGTTGTTTTCATGAACAAAGTTGACCAGGTTGACGACCCCGAGCTTCTCGATCTCGTAGAGATGGAAATCCGTGAGACTCTTGACAAGTACGAGTTCCCCGGTGATGATACTCCTATCATCAAGGGTTCTGCTCTTAAGGCTCTTGAGGCTTCCAACGATCCTGCTGATGCTGCTTATGCACCTATCGCTGAGCTTATGGATGCTGTTGACAGCTACATTCCTACTCCTGACCGTAAGGCTGACATGCCTTTCATCATGCCTGTTGAAGACGTTATGACCATTTCCGGCCGTGGTACTGTTGTTACCGGTCGTGTAGAGCGTGGTCAGCTCAACGCAGGTGATGAAGTTGAAATCATCGGTCTTACCGAGGAGCGCAAGAAGACTGTTGTTACCTCTATGGAAATGTTCCGTAAGACTCTTGATTACTGTGAGGCCGGCGATAACGTTGGTGCTCTTCTCCGTGGCGTAGGCCGTGAAGAAGTACAGCGTGGACAGGTTCTCTGCAAACCCGGTTCCATCAACCCCCACACCAAGTTCCATGGTCAGGTTTATATCCTCACCAAGGAAGAGGGTGGACGTCATACTCCTTTCTTCAACAACTATCGTCCCCAGTTCTACTTCAGAACTACCGACGTTACCGGTATAGTATCTCTTCCCGCAGGCACCGAGATGTGCATGCCTGGTGATAACGTAGAGATGGACGTTGAGCTCATCACTCCTATCGCTATCGAAGAGGGTCTCCGCTTCGCTATCCGTGAAGGCGGCCGTACTGTTGGTTCGGGCGTTGTTACCAAGATCAACGGCTAATTTGCTATAATTAGTTATTCTTGTAACTTAAAGTCACACCGTTTTGCAGATTTCTCTGCAAAACGGTGTTTTTTTGCTCTTTTCTATAATCTTTGTCTCAAATCACTTGCAAAAGTTAAAACATTCTTATATAATTAGTTAAACATTATTTTAGGGGGAATTTTCCTTGGATATATGGGCGCAATTAGTCGCACTCATAATTCTTATTTTACTATCGGCTTTCTTTTCGGCATCTGAAACTGCATTCACGTCTTTAAACAGAATCAGAATGAAGACCATGGCTGAAGAAGGCAATAAAAAAGCCGAAAGAACTTTAAAACTTGTTGAAAACTATGATAAATTACTATCAACGGTATTAATCGGTAATAATATTGTAAACATAGCATCAACTTCTATTGCAACCGTGCTTTTTATTGAACTTTTACAGGGTGCCGGCTATGCAACTACTGTTTCGACCGTTGTCATGACGATAGTTGTTCTTATTTTCGGCGAGGTAACACCTAAAAGTATCGCTAAAGAAACGCCTGAAAAATTTGCTATGTTTGCAGCACCCTTTTTGAGAATGTTAATGATTATTTTCACCCCATTTGTAGCCTTTTTCGCGGGTTGGAAAAAACTTCTCAAAAAAGTGTTCAGATTTGATAACAACGATGCTATTACAGGCGATGAACTCATGACAATTGTCGAAGAAGCTGAAGAGGGCGGCGGTATTGACGAGATCGAAAGTGACCTTATTCGTTCGGCTATATCTTTCAGCGATTGTCCTGTAAGTGATATTTTGACCCCTCGAGTCGACGTGGTTGCGGTTTCGATTGAAGACAATATTAAGGAAATTGCCGCAGCCTTTGATGAATCGGGATTTTCCAGACTCCCTGTTTATGACGAAAGTATTGACAGCATAAAAGGTGTAATTCATATTCGCGATTTCAATAAATATGTAGTTTCAGGGCAAAAATCGGTAGATTTAATTGTTAAAGAGCCTGTTTTTGTTGCGAAGCAGATGCCTATAAGCGGTCTTTTGAAACTTATGCAGGCGAAAAAGACACATTTTGCCGTTGTTGCCGACGAATATGGCGGAACTGTCGGAATAGTCACCATGGAAGATATACTTGAAGAACTTGTTGGCGAAATATGGGATGAATACGATGAAGTTGTTGAAGAGTTTTCTCCTCAACCTGACGGGACGACAAAGGTGCTTTGTACCGTTCAACTTGAGAAGTTTTTTGAGTACTTTGAAATTGATGCCGATGAAGAGTTTGAGTCGGTTTCAGTAGGTGGATGGGTATCAGAACAACTTGGCAAGATTGCCGAGGAAGGCGATGCTTTTGGCTATATGAATCTGGACGTTGCCGTTACCAAGGTAGAACAGCGCCGAATTATTGAGATTTGTGTTTTGAAAAACGAAATAGAAGAAGGATCAGAGGAAGATGAAGAATAATTTTTCCTGAAACCTCTTGACAAAAAGAAAATTGAGTGGTATAATCCCTCAAAAGCGTTGAAGATATTATGTTTTTGTGGCTATTCTTTCAGAGAACTGTCGGTTGGTGCGAGACAGTAAGCAAGCGCAAATTCAGCCTCCTATCTGAGCTTGATTTCTGAAATCGAGTAAGAAATCACGGTTGGCACCGTTATTTGCCTAAGGTTTGTTTGAACCTGTTGAGTGGTCGCGTTTTTGCGGCAATACGGGTGGTACCGTGGTTAATTTATAATTAATCATCCCGCAGAGTAAATTGGCTCTGCGGGATTTTTTTCTTGAAGAGTCGAATCTGATAACAAAAAGGAGAACAGTATGAGAAGAACAGAAATTGCAGACATTACATTGGTAGCGGCAGAAAAATTTACCTTCCGCGACAAAACCGAAATCGCACGTTGCATTGATTCGATAGGTGCCGATATTATTGAACTTCCCGAAATTAAGAACGGGAAGGAGGATGAGGTGGTCAACCGTACCATTGCATCTTTGGTAAAAAATACAGCGGTTGCAATACCAGTTGGACTTTCTGATGACGGTGTTGAGATTGCTTGGAATGCCGTAAAATCTGCACAAAAACCGCGCCTGCAGGTTGTAATACCCACCTCCACTGTTCAAATGGAGTATATTTATCATCTAAAGGCTGAAAAAATGATTGGTTTTGCAATGCCTATCTGCAACGCCGCGTTAGAAAAGTGTGCCGACGTAGAACTTGTTGCTGCCGATGCTACTCGTGCTGACCGCGAGTTCTTGAAAGAACTTTGCAAAACAGCCGCCGATAACGGTGTTGGCACCGTTACTCTTTGTGACGATGCAGGTGTTATGATGCCTGAGGAGTTCGCTCAGTTGGTACGTGATATAAAATCGGTCTGCGAAGCTAAAATATACGTCAAATCTAACGATGCAATAGGTCTTGCTGCCGCTAATGCAGTAGCCGCCGTTATGGCAGGTGCCGACGGTGTTAAGGCTTCTGTTATGGCAAGCGATGTTCTCGATGCAGGCAGATTTGCCGATATTATTCGTGCTAAAGGTAACGATATCGGTATCACTTGCGGACTTAATGTTGCAGGTGTACACCGCGATATAAATGAACTTGTCGGCAAGGTTGCAGGCGAAAACACAACCAATAATGACGAGAAAAGAATATCACTTTCGGCAGAAAGTACACTTACAGAGGTTTGTGAGGTTGTTAAAAGCCTTGGGTATGAACTTTCCGATGAGGATAACGGCAAGGTTTATGAGGAGTTTAAGCGCGTTTCTGCCCGTAAACTTAAAGTTGGCAAAAAAGAGCTTGAGGCTGTTGTTGCAAGTGCAGCAATGCAGGTGCCGTCAACCTATCATCTTGAAAGTTACGTGATTAACAGTGGTAATGTTATTAACGCCACTGCAAATATTACACTTACAAAAGACGGTGAAAAATACTACGGAATCAGCATGGGTGACGGTCCTATCAATGCCGCTTTCCTTGCTATTGAACAGATAATGGGTCATCATTATGAACTTGACGATTTCCAGATTCAGTCGGTAACTGAAGGCCACGAAGCGTTAGGTTCTGCCGTTGTAAAACTTCGCGCAGGCGGTGTTTTGTATTCAGGTAATGGCGTTTCGACCGATATTATCGGTGCCAGCATCCGCGCATACATCAATGCTATCAATAAGATAGTGTATGAGAAAAAATAATCCTTTAAAAGTATTAAGGAGAAACCAAGATGAAATTATCGTTTTCAACCCTGGCGGTAGCCGATAAAAGTTTTACCGCTGTTTGTGATACGGCTTTGGATTATGGATTTGACGGTTTTGAAATATATGATATTGACAGCGATGCTATAAACGGTAACGACAGTATTTTTAACTCCGTTGCCGTGTCATCCGCCAAGAGAAAACTGGTCAACCGACACGTTGCTATATCGGCACTTGTGTTACCGAAAAAGGTGGGCAAATCCACTGCCGATACTGAAATAATTGCACGTTATGTTGAGGAAGCAGGATATATCGGAGTCCCTAATGTCATAGTCACTTTAGACGATACAGCAGATGCCGAGACAATAAAGTCGGTGTTTGAATCTGTAATGCCTCTTACCGAAAAAAACGGAGTGACATTGCTTTTTGAAACGGTTGGAAAATATTGCAATACCGAAAACGTCATTGACGTTATAAACATGTTTAGTTGCGGCAACGTTGGCGCTTCGTGGAACATACGCGAGACATTTTTCGGTGCAAAGGAAACCGCAGAGCAGACCATAAAAATTCTGGGTGCCTATATATGCAATGTCAGAATAGGTGATATGAAGGACGGCAAAAAGGTATTGCTCGGAGACGGTGAGTTGCCTGTAGATGAGTTTGTTTTTGCTTTGCGTTCACTCAACTACGAAGGCTATACTACGGTTGAGCCGAATGATGAAATTGATAATAACGACATCGTATTTACTCATTATGTGAGTTTTATGTCCAATGTAACCGATGGATTTGCCGCAAAACGTCCTGTTCAGTACAACCGTTCCAAGACAGGTGAGTTTGTCTGGGAAAGATACTCGGTTATCGACAAAACCTTTTCACAGGTGCTTGATACCATGGTCGATTATTTCCCCGACCAGTATGCCTTTAAATACACTACGCTTGATTATACAAGAACATACGCAGAGTTCAGACGTGACGTAGACCGTGTAGCCGCATCGCTTATCGCAATGGGCGTTAAACCCGGCTATCACGTCGCTATTTGGGCAACCAACGTGCCTCAATGGTTCTTGACCTTCTGGGCAACTGTTAAAATCGGCGCAGTTTTGGTTACCGTAAATACTGCCTATAAACTTCACGAGGCTGAGTATTTGCTCCGTCAGTCCGACACCCATACTTTGGTTATGATTGAGGACTGTAAGGACTCTAATTATAAAGAAATTATCGAAACTCTTTGCCCCGAACTTAAAACCTTAGAGGCAGGAAAACCGCTTCATTGTAAAAACTTGCCATTCCTTAAGAACATTGTAACGGTAGGCTTTAACATGGACGGTTGTCTTACATGGGAACAGATGCTCGACCTTTCTGACCGTGTTCCGGTTGAAGAGGTGCGCCGCAGAGCCGCCGAAGTAAAACCCGACGATGTATGTAATATGCAGTACACTTCGGGTACAACGGGATTCCCTAAAGGTGTTATGCTGACACACAGAAACATTGTAAATAACGGTAAGATAATCGGTGACAGAATGGATTTGTCGACCGCCGACCGTATGATGGTGCAGGTGCCGATGTTCCATTGCTTTGGAATGGTGCTTTCTATGACCTCTACCATGACCCACGGCGGAACGCTTTGCCCTATGCCGTATTTCTCACCCAAGTCTTCTTTGGCATGTGTAAATGACGAGCATATTACGTGTTTCAACGGTGTTCCTACCATGTTTATTGCCATGTTTGCGCATGAAGATTTTGCCAAGACTGATTTTTCATACATTCGTACCGGCATTATGGCAGGAGCAAACTGTCCTGCCGACCTTATGAGAAGAGCCGCCGACGAGATGAACATGAAAGAAATCATCAGCGTTTACGGTCAGACCGAGGCTTCACCCGGTTGCACAATGGGTGAAGTTAATGAGGATATCGACCACCGCGTTGAAACGGTTGGCTCGGCTTTCCCAGGTGTTGAATGTAAGATTATCGACCCCGAAACAGGCGAAGAATTACCCGACGGTGAAAACGGCGAGTTTGTTGCCCGCGGTTATAACATTATGAAGGGTTATTATAAAATGCCTAAGGCAACTGCATCAACCATCGACAAAGAGGGTTGGCTCCATTCGGGAGATATCTGTTGCCGTACACCTGACGGATACTATAAGGTTACCGGCCGTCTTAAAGATATGATTATCCGTGGCGGTGAAAACCTTTATCCGAGAGAAATTGAGGAATTTTACCTCGGTCACAGCAAGGTTAAGGACGTTCAGGTTGTCGGTGTTCCCGATAAGCGTTACGGCGAAGAGGCTTGTGCTTGGATTATCCTCAAGGATGGCGAAACCTCGGATGAAAACGAGATGAGAGAATATGGCAACAGTTTTATGGCTCGCCATAAGGTGCCGAGATATTTTATTTTCACTTCCGAGTTCCCAATGAATGCTGCAGGTAAGATTTTAAAATACAAAATGCGTGATATGTCGGTCGAACAACTCGGCCTCGACAAATGATAGGGGGTGGATTTTGTGCACCCTATAGTTGATTGCCATTGCCATATTTACCCTGAAAAGATTGCTGCAAAGGCAGTAGAGGGGATAGGCAAGTTTTACGACATACCCATGGTGTGCGACGGTACGGTTGCTGATATGCAAAAACGCGAAAAAGAAGCAGGTGTTACGCATTGCATCGTATTTTCGGTTGCAACCACCGTTAAGCAGGTCCAGTCTATAAATAACTTTATAGCAACCGAAGTCGAAAAATCAAAGGGCTTTATGACTGGTCTCGGCACCTTGCATCCCGACAGTACCGATGTGGAAGGGGATATAGAGCATCTTATGTCTTTAGGGCTTAAAGGTGTTAAGTTTCACCCCGATTTTCAAGGGTTTGCCATAGATGAGCAGCGTTGCTTTAAAATCTATGAAATCTGTGAAGAAAAGGGCCTTCCTGTGCTTTTTCATACGGGTGACACACGTTATAACTACTCTAACCCCGACCACGTAAAACCGATTTTAGAGGTTTTTCCTAAATTGACCGTAATCGGTGCGCATTTAGGCGGTTGGTCAATGTGGGATAAAGCAGTTGATGATTTAAGCGGTTATAAAAACTTTTTTGTCGATTGCTCGTCGTCGCTTTATGCAATATCTCCCGAAAAGGCAACCGAGGTTATAAAGGCATATGGCACCGACAGAGTGCTGTTTGCCACCGATTATCCTATGTGGGAGCCTAAAAAAGAGTTAGAAAGATTTAATCGATTGTCGCTCACTAAGGAAGAAAAAGAGCAAATTCTTTATAAAAACGCAAAACAACTTTTTAATTTGTCAATTTAAATTATTGAATTTTTTTGTGTTTTTTTGAAAAATATGCTTGACAAATAAAATTTTAAAGCGTATAATACACTAAACTTAATAAAAAGGCTATGACGAAGACGGAGTTTTCTTAAAACTTCAAAGAGAGTCGGGGACGGTGCAATCCCGATAAGCGGTAGAATTCTTCCCATCACTTCTGAGCCGAAGACCCGAAAAGATAGTGAGTAGGCGTCTTCCGTGACTGCTACGTTAGTGCATAGGACTTGTTAGAGTCTGAAGTGGCGTTTAAAACGCAATTTGAGTGGTACCGCGGGTACGAATTGTTTATTCGACTCGTCTCAAAGTTTTCTTTGAGACGGGTCTTTATTTTTTTAGTATTTCGAAAGGAGAAACCAAAATGAGTACAGAAAACACCATGTCACAGTTATCAGAGGTAGCATCTCGAATTAAGGAGATGCGCGAGATTATGGGTTGGTCAAAGGCTGAAATGGCCGAGAAAACCGAGGTGTCCGAGCAAATTTACAACATGTATGAATCAGGTGAGGATGACCTTCCTTTCTCGTTTATTTACAAATGTGCTAAGGTCTTCGATATCCAGATGACGCAGTTGCTTGAAGGTAAAACTGCAAGACTGTCATCGTATACTGTTACAAGAAAAGGTCAAGGTCAGACCACCGTTGACGAGGATGGAATTACCATTCGAAATCTGGCACCTAAGTTTAAAGATAAAATATCTGAGCCTTACATGGTTCGTTATGAATATTCTGCCGATCTTCAGAACCGTCCTATTGAGGTTACCACCCATTCCGGACAGGAGTTTGACCTCGTTTTGGAGGGCTCTTTAAAGGTTAGGGTTGGCGAACACACCGAAGTCCTTAACGAAGGTGACAGTATCTATTACAATTCGTCAACACCTCACGGTATGATTGCTGTCGGCGGTAAGGATTGTGTATTCTGTGCCGTTGTTTTACCGGGTGAGGAAACCAAGGAGGAAACGGTTACCAAGAGTATTGCTAAGGCACGTGCCACGCAGAAACTTGTTTGCGAAAAATTTGTTAAGGTTGAAGAGGATGAAAACGGTTGCCTTAAATCAATCGATTTCCCCAACCGCGAAAGTTTTAACTTCGGTTTTGACATTGTCGACGGTATTGCCGAAAAATACCCAGAAAAACTTGCAATGATTCACGTCAGCAAGGATATGACCGAACGTCGCTTCACCTTTGCCGATATCAAGCGTGCTTCTTCGCAGGTTGCTAACTATTTCGCATCGCTCGGCATTAAAAAGGGCGACCGTGTAATGCTTGTTTTAAAGCGTCACTATCAGTTCTGGTTCAGCATGGTTGCTCTTCATAAACTTGGTGCAATAGCTATCCCTGCAACACACCAACTTAAAGACCACGACTTTGAATACCGTTTTAATGCCGCAGGCGTTTCGGCAATTGTTTGCACTTCAGATGACGATGTTTATAAAATTGTTGATAACGCTCAAAAGAACAGTCCTACACTCACCACTAAAATTTTGGTTGGTAAATCGGTTGAGGGTTGGCATGATTTTGATGCTGAATACAGCAGATTCTCGGGCAAGTTTGCAAGGACAGAGGATTTATCCTCAGGTGACGATGCCGCATTGATGTTCTTTACTTCGGGTACTACCGGCAACCCCAAAATGGCTTCGCATAAGCATACCTACGCTTTAGGCCATTTTGTTACCGCCAAATATTGGCATTGCTGTGAGCGTGATGGCTTGCATTTGACTATTTCTGATACCGGTTGGGGTAAATCACTTTGGGGTAAACTTTACGGTCAGTGGCTTTGTGAGGGTGCAGTCTTTGTTTACGACTTCGACCGCTTTAACGCTGCCGATATTTTGCCCATGTTTGCAAAATACAATATAACCACCTTCTGCGCACCTCCTACTATGCTTAGAATGCTTATTAAAGAAGATTTGTCAAAGTATGACCTGTCAAGCATCCACCATATGACCACCGCAGGTGAGGCTTTGAATCCTGAAGTATTCCGTCAGTTTGAGGCTGCAACGGGTCTTCAGATTATGGAAGGCTTCGGTCAGACCGAAACCACGCTTACAATTGCGAACCTTGTGGGAACTACCCCCAAACTCGGTTCAATG
This sequence comes from Acutalibacteraceae bacterium, assembly GCA_045592985.1. Classification (GTDB taxonomy): domain Bacteria; phylum Bacillota; class Clostridia; order Oscillospirales; family Acutalibacteraceae; genus UMGS172. The sequence goes on from JAZNVU010000046.1 coordinate 43,627, forward strand.
GGTAAGGCATCGCCTCAGTATGATATCGACATTGTTGACCCCGACGGCAACTCGGTTCCCACCGGTGAAACAGGTGAAATTGTTGTTCGTCTTAAAGACGGTGACCCCTGTGGACTGTTCAGGGAATACTATCGTGACCAAGAAAAGACCAACGAGGCTGTTTATGACGGAATGTATCATACCGGAGATACTGCGTGGAGAGACGAGGACGGTTACTTCTGGTATGTCAGCCGTATCGATGATGTTATTAAGTCTTCGGGTTACCGCATAGGACCCTTTGAGATTGAAAGCGTTATTATGGAATTGCCGTATGTTCTCGAATGCGGAGTTTCGGCGGCACCCGATGAAGTAAGAGGTCAGGTTGTTAAGGCAAGCATTGTGCTTACTAAAGGTACTGAACCTACCGAAGAACTTAAAAAGGAAATTCAGAATTACGTTAAGGAACACACAGCGCCATATAAATATCCAAGAGTCGTTGTTTTCCGCGATGAATTACCAAAAACTATCAGTGGCAAGATTCAAAGAAATAAACTTTGATACTTGACAAATACCGACATATTTGGTATAATCCTGATATTAAAGGCTTTGACGAAGAGGATGCCGGACTAAAAGTGTTTTCAGAGAGTCAACGTTTGGTGCGAGTTGACAGCACGGTTTCGCATTTGTAACTTCCGAGCCGAAAGGAAGAACAGCGCTTTTGCTTAGTAGAACCTTTCCGTTACTGCTGCGTAAATGCATAGGGCTTAATTGAGTCTGAGTGGTACAAAGTGAACCTTTGTGCAATTTGAGTGGTACCGCGGGATATAAAGTTTTTTATAGCTCGTCTCAAAGGATTTTACTTTGAGGCGGGCTTTTTTACCGCCTTTAAAATGGGAGGAAAACATGAAAACAACCGGTCTTGAATTCAAAATTATGGAGATGGCCAAACGTATCGCCGACCTTAGGGAAATCGTCGGTCTTTCTGTTGCCGAAATGGCGCAAAAAACAGGTATAAGCGAAGAAGAATATCTTGCTTGTGAAGCAGGCCAACGTGATTTGAACTTTGCGTTTCTTTACCGTTGTGCCTTGGCTTTAAAGGTTGACGTTACCGATATTATCGAGGGTAGCAGTCCCCGTCTTGCAGGTTATACTGTAACCAGAAGGGGAGAAGGTCAGCGCATTGAAGAAGCACACGGTCTTCGTTATTACAACCTTGCCGCTTCGTTTAAAAACCGTATTGCCGAGCCTTTGTATGTTGTTACTGAGTATAATGAGGAAGCACAGAATGCCGATATCGAACTCACCGCACATGACGGTCAGGAATGTGATATAATTATAAAAGGTGCTTTGAAGGTTCAGGTTGGTGACCATGTCGAGATACTTCACGAGGGTGACAGTATTTATTACGACAGTTCGGTTCCGCACGGAATGATTGCTGTTGAAGGCAAGGAATGTACCTTTTACGCTATTGTGTTGAATCCTCAGGGTGAACCTATTGACCATATGGTACATGGCGGTGCCAAAGAGTTTACTTCTACAACCAAGCGTCCTGCGGTAGCAGTAGAGATGGCAGAGGAAGACCGCGTTTGGGAGGATTTTGTTATTCCTACCGAAAACGAAAACGGTACTATTACCAAAATAGACTTTAAAAATGAGGATAACTTCAACTTTGCTTTTGATGTTATTGACCGCATGGGTACCGAAAAGCCCGACAAGTTGGCTATGATTCACCTTGACCGCGAGCGTAACGAGAGAAGGTTTACTTTTGCTGATATGAAACGAGCATCTTCTCAGACCGCTAACTACTTCAAATCGTTAGGTATTGGACGTGGCGATAAGGTTATGCTTATCTTAAAGCGCCACTATCAGTTCTGGTTCAGCATGTTGGCTCTGCATAAACTCGGTGCAGTTGCAATTCCTGCAACCAACCAACTTAAAGAGCACGATATAACCTACCGTATCAACGCTGCGGGTGTTAAGGCGGTTATCTGTACTGCCGACGGTGATGTATCTAAAGAGGTTGATTTGGCTGCCGAGCATTGCGATTGCTTGCAACATAAAATTATGGTCGGTGAGGCAAGAGACGGTTGGAGAAACTTCGACGAGGAGTATAGCCTCTATACCGGCAAATTTGAACGTACCGAGGATTCACCTAAAGGTAATGATACAATGCTTATGTACTTCACTTCGGGTACTACAGGCAACCCCAAAATCGCAGTACATAATTTTAAATATCCACTCGGTCACTTTATTACGGCTAAATATTGGCATTGTGTAAACCCTGAGGGAATACATTTTACTATTTCGGATACAGGTTGGGCAAAGGCCGCTTGGGGTAAGATTTACGGTCAGTGGCTTTGTGAAACGGCATTGTTCGTTTATGACTTTGACCGATTTGATGCGGCTGATTTGTTGCCGATGTTTGCAAAATACAAAATCACCACTTTCTGCGCACCGCCTACTATGCTCAGAATGCTTATAAAAGAAGATATTTCAAAGTATGATTTGTCATCGATTGAACATATGACCACCGCAGGTGAGGCTTTGAACCCTGAAGTATTCCGCCAGTTTGAAAAAGCAACTGGACTTCAGATTATGGAAGGCTTCGGTCAGACCGAAACCACCTGTGCGTTGGCTAACCTCGTGGGTACTCGTACCAAGGTTGGTTCAATGGGTAAACCTGTACCGCTTTACGATATCAAGTTGCTTGATAGTGACGGTAAAGAGGTAGCAGTTGGTGACGTTGGTGAGATTTGTATCAACATTTCCGAAAGACCGCCTTGCGGACTATTTTGCGGTTACTTTAACGATAAAGAAAAGACCGACGAAGTCTGGCATGATGGCTTCTATCACACCGGCGATACCGCGTGGAAAGACGAAGACGGTTACTTCTGGTATGTTGGACGTGTTGACGACGTTATTAAGTCTTCGGGCTACCGCATAGGACCCTTTGAGATTGAAAACGTTATTATGGAGTTGCCGTATGTTTTGGAGTGTGGTGTTTCTGCTGCACCCGACGAGGTAAGAGGTCAGGTTGTTAAGGCAAGCATTGTGCTTACCAAAGGCACCGAGCCTACAGAAGAACTTAAAAAGGAAATTCAAAGTTACGTTAAGAACAGAACGGCACCTTATAAATACCCGAGAATTGTCGTTTTCCGTGACGAGTTGCCTAAAACCGTCAGTGGAAAGATTCAGCGTAACAAACTTTAAGAAATATGAAAAGAATAACACTTTTTGCAGGTCATTACGGTAGTGGCAAGACTAATATTGCGGTAAACTACGCACTGTGGCTTAAAGCACAGGGTAAAGACGTTATAATCGCCGACCTTGATATAGTCAATCCGTACTTCCGTACTAAGGACAGTGCCGACGAACTAACAAAAGCAGGAATTGAACTGATTTCTCCTCAGTTCGCCAATTCCAACGTCGACCTTCCGGCATTGCCGCCCGAGACCTATAAAATCATTCAAAACAAAGAAAAGTTTGCCGTGCTTGATATCGGCGGTGACGACCGAGGAGCCTACGCTTTGGGTCGATATGCACCGGCTATTTTGGAAGAAAACAATTACGAGATGGTTTTTGTAGCCAATTTCTGCCGTCCGCTAACTAGAACACCCGAAGAGGCGTTAGAGGTTATGCGTGAGATTGAGCAGGCAGGTGGAATCAAGTTTACTGCCATCGCCAATAACTCCAACATCGGCGCGCTTACAACTGCCGAAGATGTTTTGGCAACCGACAAAAAGGCAAAGGCTTTAAGTGAACTTTGTGGCTTGCCTATTATGATGACTACGGCAGAAAGAAATGTGGCAAACGAATTAAAGGGAAAAATGCAAAATGTTTTTGCACTAAACTTACAGAAAAAACTTTTTTAAAAAGGGGATAAAGATAATGGCAAAGGTAACATTTGATACCGATATTTGCAAAGGCTGTGGACTTTGTGTTATAGCCTGTCCCAAGGGCATTGTTCAACTTGCCTCGGACAAAATCAATAAGAAAGGATATTCTCCTGCGGAGATTACCGACCAGGATAAATGTATCGGTTGTGCTTTTTGTGCAACCATGTGTCCCGATTGCGTAATTACCGTTGAGAAATGAGGTGGAAACAATGGCAGAAAAGGTACTTATGAAAGGTAACGAGGCTATTGCAGAGGCCGCTATCAGAGCAGGTTGCATGCACTACTTCGGTTATCCTATTACTCCTCAGACCGAAATTGCCGCTTATATGGCAAAAAGAATGCCTAAAATCGGCGGTGTATTCCTTCAGGCAGAGAGTGAAATATCCGCTATTAACATGGTTTACGGTGTTGCAGGTACTGGCTACCGTGTTATGACTTCTTCGTCAAGCCCCGGTATTTCGCTTAAAGGTGAGGGTATTTCCTACCTTGCCGGTAGCGACCTTCCCGCACTTATCGTTAACGTTCAGCGTGGCGGCCCCGGTCTTGGCGGTATTCAGCCTTCGCAGTCTGACTATTTCCAGGCAACACGCGGCGGCGGACATGGTGACTATCATATCCTCGTTCTTGCACCTGCATCGGTTCAAGAAATGGCAGATATGACCGCAAAGTGTTTTGACCTTGCCGATAAATACCGTATGCCCGCTATGATTTTGGCAGACGGTACCATGGGTCAGATGATGGAACCGGTTGAATTGCCTGAACCTACCGAATATAACAAGCAAAAAGATTGGGCTGTTACCGGCACAAAATGCGAGCGCAAGCACAATATTATCAACTCGCTCTATCTCCAACCTGACGAACTTGAAAGAACTAACTTTGAACGTTTTGAGAGATATAAACAGATTGAAGAAAACGAGACCATGTATGAAGAATTCATGATGGATGATGCCGAGATTTGCGTTGCTGCATTCGGTATTGCTGCTCGTGTTTCCAAAAATGCTATTATGGCAGCAAGGGCTGAGGGTATTAAGGTTGGTATGATTCGCCCCATAACCCTTTGGCCGTTCCCCAAAAAGCCTTTCTTAAAGGCAGCCGACAAGGTTAAAGAGTTCATCTCGGTTGAACTTTCTATGGGTCAGATGATAGAAGATGTAAAACTTGCAACCGAGTGCAAGAAACCGGTAACACTTTGCAACCGTACCGGCGGTATGATTCCCGAACCCGAGCAGGTGCTCGAAGCAATCAGAAAAGCAGCAGGAGGTAATAAGTAATGGCAGTTGTATTCCAGAAACCCAAGTCTTTGACCGATGCTCCGCTTCATTACTGTCCCGGATGCACCCACGGTATTATCCACCGTCTTGTTGCCGAGGCTATTGATGAACTGGGAATTGAGGGTAAGACAATAGGTGTTGCTCCCGTTGGATGTGCCGTTATGGCATATAACTACTTTGCATGCGACATGGTTGAAGCCGCTCACGGACGTGCTCCTGCAGTTGCAACCGGTCTCAAAAGAGCATTGCCCGAAAATATAATCTTCACTTATCAGGGTGACGGAGACTTGGCATCTATCGGTATGGCTGAGACTGTTCATGCCGCAACCCGAAATGAAAATATCACCGTTATTTTCGTAAACAATGCAATTTACGGTATGACCGGCGGTCAGATGGCTCCTACTTCTTTGCCCGGTCAGGTTACTCAGACTTCACCTTACGGACGTGACACAAATACCGTAGGTTTTCCCATCCGTGTTTCCGAAATGTTGGCAACATTGGAAGGTCCCGAACTTATTCAGCGTGTTGCTGTTAACAACGTTAAAAATGTAATGAACGCTAAAAAGGCAATCAAAAAGGCTTTCCAAAACCAGGTAGAGGGCAAAGGCTTCTCGCTTATTGAAGTTGTTTCAACCTGCCCTACCAACTGGGGTATGACTCCCGAAAAGGCACTCAAATGGGTAGATGATAACATGATTCCTTATTATCCTTTGGGTGTTTATAAGGACAGAAGTGCCGCGAAGGAGGAAAAGTAAATGAGTACAGTTAATATGCTTATTGCAGGCTTCGGCGGTCAGGGTGTTCTTTTCGCAGGTAAGTTTATCGCATACAAGGGTCTTTTAGAGGGTAAGGAACTTTCTTGGCTTCCTTCCTACGGTCCCGAAATGCGTGGAGGTACCGCAAACTGCAGTGTTATTCTTAGTGATATCCCCGTAGGTTCGCCTATTGTTTCCAAACCTGACGTGCTTATGGCTATGAACCTTCCGTCGCTCGATAAATACGAGGACACTACCGTTTCCGGCGGCTATATCTTTGTAGATTCGACCCTTATCGACCGCAAGGTTAAGCGTGATGACGTTAAGGCTTTCTACATTCCTGCAACCAAACTTGCAAAAGACGCAGGCTTCCCCACACTTGCCAACATGATTATGGTTGGTAAAATGATAAAGGAAGCAGGTATCGTTTCGCACGACGGTCTTACCGATGCACTTAAAAAGGTTGTATCGGCTAAACGTATTGAGTTGCTTGATGTAAACCTTAAAGCCATCGAAATCGGTTACAATTACGAAGGCTAAAATTAAACCGAATAAACCCAAAAACCCGACGGTTACCGTCGGGTTTTTTAATAATCGGCTATATTGATAACAGGTAAGCCACGTTCTAATGCGTAATCTACTGTATAAGCAGTTCCACCTTGAGTCCTAGTTAAATAGCAGATACAGTAACCACTGTTATTGATAAGATGTCGGTTACGCTTGTACATACAACCTTTGAAGTATAGTTTGACAACATTCTGTGTCCGGTAAAGCAACATGTTTGGTTTTTGTCTGTCAATTTTATCACCCCTATATAGATTATAGCATTATATAATGCAATAGTCTATATGTAAAAGTGAGTTATAAGATATTATCTCATTGAAACAATATATAATTGAGAGGTGTCTTATGATTAAATTAAAAGTAAAAGAACTTTTGGAAAGAAAAGGTAAAACTAAATATTGGTTATATAAGCAGTTAGGCATGAGTTATCAGAATTTTAATAAGATGATAAATAATGAAACCAAGTCAATAAGATATGAGAATATTGAAACTTTGTGTATTATATTCTCTTGCACACCAAACGATTTATTTGAAATAGATAATAATAAATTGTAATAACGGAAAATCCTGCAATAGTGGTTTGAATGTGAATATCGTGAGTGATGTGGGTTAAAATATACCCATAAAATTGAAAGGAGAATTTTCATGGCACTCACATCAAAAGAACTGTCTTATATCGAAGACCAGATGAATCTCGAACAACTTATGGTAAAGAAATACAAAACACTTGAAAGCATGGCTTCAGACGAGACGGTACGTATGCAGATAAAAAACGCAGCCGACCGCCACATGCAACATTTCAACAAACTTATGGGACATTTGAACTGAGGTGAATATTATGCAGGAAATAAAAATGCAAGACCGAGAGATAATGGATGACATTCTTGCCGCTGAAAAGCACGCAGCAGTTAATTACTCCATCTTTGCCAATGAGTGTGCTACCGAGAGCGTGCGTGTTGACGTTATGAACATTATGAACGACCAGCACAAACTACAGTCGGAAATTTTTGATTTTATGAGTACACGCGGTTGGTATGCACCCGAAGCTGCCGAAACACAAAAGATTCAAAAAGCAAAACAAAAATTTACCAATGCAATGTAAAAAAAGACCTTCACAGAAATCTCTGTGAAGGTCTTTAAAATTAAACTCTGAAAATAAGGTCACCGTAAGAGGGAACAGGCCAGTATTCCTTGGCGGTTATCTTTTCGGCATTGTCAACAGCGGTGCGAAGTTCGTCCATAATAGGTATAATCTCGTCATGGAACATGTCGGCTTGCTCTTTTCCGCAGAGTTTTGCAGCAGCAAGTGCTTTTTCCTCTAATTCGTTCGACTTATCGTAAATAAAGTCGTTAATAGTGGAAAGTTTGCCCAAAATCGCAATCTCAGCCTTGCAAGCGTTACCAAACTTGTTCTTAGCCTCAATAGCCGTGGCGAACTTGGTGGTGTATCGAACAATAGCAGGTATGTAATCCTTGCGAATCATGTCGATAGCCGTCATTGCTTCGATATTGACAGTCTTTGAATAATTTTCAAGTTGAATCTCATAGCGCGAACGAATTTCTGCCTCGCTGAATACCTTGTGCTTTACAAAAACGTCGATATTCTTCTGCTCAATCATAACGGGCAATGCGTCGACGGTTGAAGCAAGATTGAGAAGTCCCTTTTCGGCGGCTTCCTTTTTCCATTCGTCGGAGTAGCCGTTGCCGTTGAAAATGATGCGTTTGTGCTTTTTGACGGTATCGCGTACGAGTTCGTGTACAGCCTTGGTAAAGTCTTCAGCTGTTTCGAGTACATCGGCAAATTCGCACAAAGCCTCGGCAACTATGGTGTTAAGCACAACGTTGGGATCGGCAACCGAGGCCGAAGAACCAAGCATTCTGAATTCGAATTTGTTGCCGGTAAAAGCAAAGGGTGAAGTACGGTTGCGGTCGGTATTATCCTTAGGGAATGTAGGAAGAATATCAACACCGAGTTTCATCTTAACAGCCTTAGCACCAGTATAATCAGAACCGCTTTCAATCGACTCTAAAATTGCCTGCAACTCGTCGCCTAAGAAAATCGAAACAACTGCTGGAGGTGCTTCACCGCCACCCAAACGGTGGTCGTTGGCAGCTGATGCAACCGATACGCGCATCATACCTTGATATTGATCAACCGCCTTGATAACAGCGGCAAGGAAAAGCAAAAACTGTGCATTTTCCGACGGTGTTTTACCGGGGTCAAGAAGATTAAGACCTGTGTCAGTAGAAATTGACCAGTTGTTGTGCTTGCCGCTACCGTTTACACCTTTGAAAGGTTTTTCGTGTAAAAGGCAAACAAGACCGTGCTTTAAAGCAACCTTTTTAAGCATTTCCATTGTCAGCTGGTTGTGGTCAACCGCAACGTTGGTGGTACCGAAAATAGGTGCCAATTCGTGCTGAGCAGGTGCTGCCTCGTTATGTTTGGTTTTAGCCAAAACACCGAGTTTCCAAAGTTCTTGGTCAACATCCTGCATGAAAGCCGCAATTCTTGGTTTCAATGCGCCGAAATAATGGTCATCAAGTTCCTGACCTTTGGGAGCAGGCGCACCAAAAAGTGTTCTGCCGCAGTACATAAGGTCTTTTCTGCCGTCATAATATTTTTTATCTACAAGAAAATATTCCTGTTCGGGACCTGCTGTGGTGATGACGCGTTTGGCAGATGTGTTCTTGAAAAGGCGAAGTATTCTCAGAGCCTGAGTTTCCAGCGCCGACATCGAACGAAGCAATGGTGTCTTCTTGTCAAGTGCGTCGCCGGTGTAAGAGCAGAATGCCGTGGGAATACAAAGAGTACCTTCCTTAACAAATGCACAAGAAGTAGGGTCCCATGCAGTGTATCCTCTTGCTTCACAGGTATCACGAAGACCGCCGGAAGGGAAGGATGACGCATCGGATTCGCCTTTTATCAGTTCTTTGCCCGAAAACTCCATAATAATATGACCGTCTTCACCGGGAGCAATAAAACTGTCATGCTTTTCGGCGGTAATATTGGTCATAGGCTGGAACCAATGGGTGTAGTGCGTAGCACCTTTTTCAATAGCCCAGTCTTTCATGACGTTGGCGATTGTGTTGGCAACCGTTATGTCTAACGGTTTGCCATCGTGAATGGTTTTTTTCAGTGCTTTATATGCTTCATGGGGCAGTTTTTCCTTCATAACTGCCTCGCTGAAAACCTCACTTCCGAAAATCTCGGTAATTTTCATGTTCTGTCCTCCAAAACGGTTTATAAAAAGGGTTTGAATAGAATAATACCCCAAAATATCCTTGTTGCAAATTATACCACTTAAGCCGAATAAGTCAATAATTGCGACATAAAAACTAATAAAATTCGTTAAAATTTTATCTTTCGGTTAAAAAGTTAACATATAACGGAATAATATGCGGAAAATTAGGTGCTGTTGAGGTAATTTGATTAATAAAATTAACTTTTCAAAACTCAAAACGCTTATGTGTGGCACAAGTATCTTAAAAAAATTAATAAAAGGTGCGCCGTTGCATTAAAAAAGCCACCCAATAGGTGGCTTTAAAATTATTCGTCTTCCTCGTCTTCTTTGGGCTGTTCCGGAACTTCCTTGTAAAGATTGAAACGGAACAAAAGACTCTCGTCATTAGGGTCTGTACAACGGAGCGTTGCCTCGTGAATTACAGCGCCTTTCAGTATGTTGGCAATGCCCATCATCTGACAGAGTTTGGATTTCAGGTTCAAAACGTCGCCTTCGTTGGTCTCCAAAAAAACGTCGCCTTTGCATTGGTCGAGCGTCTGCATAAAATCAGCAATATCAATATCGTGCATAACAATAAACTTTTGCATCTTTAAATCTCCTTCAAACATGATTTCAACCACATTATACCATTTATTTTAAATAAGTCAAGTTTTTAAATGTTTACAGTTTGTTTGATTGACACCGTGTTTTAAGAGGTGTATAATTAATTCAGAATATCAAGAAGGGGTGATACAGTGAAAATTTGGTTGAGAGTTATGTCGGTGCTGCTCACGATTGGGTGCGCACTTACGTTTGTAGCATGTGCAGATGAACAATTGCCGTTCTTACAACTTTCTGATGTTCCTACTTTCACTGTGACTCCAACGAGTGAAACTGTAAGGCGTTATAACACTGATTTTACCGATACGTTTGTCCCTTCCGAGGATTACGGCACACTTGTTCCTTTTGTGGGGGATATATATGATTATACATCGGTTGACGAATCATCGGAGGAACAGATTACCGCCCCGATTTATGGCTTGTGCACTTTATCAGGTGCTATTGTGGTAGACCCTGTATACAACGGTATTATAACACATGATTTAAAAGGCGGAACGCTCTACGAACTGATAACAGGCGCTGTTGATCCATCGTTTGCCGAAAAACGCTTACTGATTCCGTCAGACGGCAGTTGGATGATGGAACTGACGGCTAAAGAATCGGTTTCCAAAGTTAGCGGAGCCGAGTGCTTTATAGTCGAACGTCAGAAGACAGTGCGCCGCAACAAAAAGAAGGTCACACTGACTTATTATGATTTCTATTCTTATGATTCGAAATCATTGTTTACCTTTGATAAAAAACTTTCCGAAGCCGAAAATACTACCTTTGTTTTGGGCGATTTTTGTGATTCGTTGGCTGCTGTTAATGTTGCTGTTACTACCGAGACTACCGAAAAAGGGCAGGACGGCAAGGATGTTATTGTAAAATCGGTTGAAAATTACGGATATTTCATAAACACCGAGGGTGAGCAAGCCTTTAAAAATCAGGAGTATTCGAAGGTTGAGGATTTTTGCGATGGTTTAGCCGTTGTGTGCGATAAGGAGGGCTTGTACGGAATTCTTAAAGCAGACGGTGAGTTTTTATTTGAGCCGCAGTTCAAGGTCATAAACCGTAATGCAACCGAGGGATATTTCGCCTGCGGTATGCAAGGGTACTTTATTATTGTAAATAACAACGGCGATACCGTTTCCAAAGTGTCTTGTGAAAATGCTGACATATCGGTTTTGGGAACCGATAGAATAATATATAAAAAGACATTGAAGTTTACCGGTAAAACTGAGTTTTTCTCGTGCGTTACAGGTGGTGCGTTCGTTTGTACCGAGACCGGTCAGTTTCCCGACCCCGAGAGTGGAGAATACGGTCTTTTCACCTGTTCATACAGTGGTGTTACCGATGTGTTTTTGTCTGACGGAAATTCGATTGCGCAGTTCAACAACTTCGGTCACATTGCAGGCGTGTGGGGCAAATATGCTGTAATAGTCAGCAAAAACGGTGATAAAACGGCTATTTTGGATATTGAAAACGGTATTAAAACCGACTGGATTGATGCTGAGTTTTCAGGTGAAGTTTTTGATAATGGAAAATATGTTGTGTTAAACAACGGTGGTAAGTATTCACTCTATAACGTCGAAACGCCGGCTTGGGAACTTGAAAACTGTGAGTTTATCAAGGTTATTGCTGTGAATGATGTTATGAGACTCAACGCAGTGTGTGACGGTTTTGTTAGTTTATACGGACCGGCAATGGATGTCCTGATGCGTTACCAATCCCAGACGGAGGTGGCAAGACGATGAAAAAACTGATTATTAGTTTTATTATTGTTGCTTTTGCACTGGGATTGTGTTCATGTAAAAAAGAACAGGACCCGCGTTTCGCAGAGGGAAGCATAGTTGTTACCGCTGAAAATTTGCCAAAAATTTCGGTGACCGAAACCAATCTTAAAATAGCCTGCAATATCGTTTCGGCTGTAATAGGATGTGATGCTGCCACCGCTGAAAACCACCTTATTGTATGTAAAACTGAGCAGGAATGCTACGAAAAACTCGCTAACGGCGAGTGTGATATGGTAATAGCACACGAACCGTCTGAGCAGTCTTTGGAAACGCTTTCGCAAAACGATGTATCTGTGCAAAGCCAGGTTATTGCCAAAGATGCTGTGGTTTTTATGGTTTGCGCGAAGAATCCTGTATCTGACTTGAGTCAAGAACAGATAAAGAATGTATATAGCGGTTCTGTTTCGAATTGGAGTGAGCTTTCGGGTAATGAAGGTGAACCGAAAGTCTTCATGCAACACAAAAACTCGGCGGCGACAACTGCGTTTTATAAACATATCAAAGCCGATACTTCGGTACTTTCAGTACCCACTAATACAATAGTCACTGAACAGGGGACTTTTTCTGCACTGTTGGATTATGATAACGGGGAGTTTTCCATTGGCTATGCGCTTTATTACGATGTAATTACACCGTCAGCCGATAAAAACGGAACGCACAAACTCTTGTCGGTAGACGGCGTATATCCCGATGGTTCGACCATTCAGAACGGGACATATCCACTGTCGGCAGATATTACCGTAACGGTTAACAGTCAGTCGTCATCCGATTCGGTTGTGCGCCTTTTATATGATTGGATTTTATCGGAACAGGGAACACGTGTTATAGCCGGTTCGGGCGTTATTCTTGGTGCAAGATAAAGTTATTGACAAATTGTATATTTGGATATATAATGATAAAACCCTTTTTGGGGATACTAAATTTTGAGAGGTGAGAGTTTAATGGACGCAGGCAGTAGTACGGGTATTAAGCCGCGAGGGAGTTTTTGCGAAAAACAGCAGGCGTCTGTTTTTCTCTTGTATTTATAAATTCACCTTGCTCTTGATACCGGATGAGAAGTCGTGTTTTGCGGTTTCTCATCTTCTTATTTGCCTAAATTAATACAAATAAGGAGTTGGTATTATGGAAGAAATGGAAGTATTTATTGACGAGGTTAACCAGCTTTTGGGAGGACGCAGTTTTGTGAAATTGAGAGAACTGCTTAAAGACCTCAATCCTGCCGATATAGCGGCATTATTTGAACTTTTGCAGATGAAGGAAATACCTGTTGTTTTCCGAATTTTGCCTAAGGAACTTGCAAACGAAGTTTTTGCGTATCTTGATAACGATAAACAGGAATTGCTCATTAAAAGTTTCAATGACTACGAACTTAAAGAGGTTATAGCAGATTTGTTTCTTGATGATACGGTGGATATCATTGAAGAAATGCCGGCGAAGGTGGTGGCACGTATTTTACAGGCTGCCGATCCTGCTTTGAGACGTCAGATAAATGAGTTGCTTAAATACCCCGAGGACAGTGCCGGTAGTGTTATGACGGTTGAATATGTGTCATTGCATAAAAACAGCACTGTGGCCGAGGCTTTTAAGAAGATACGCAGAGAAAGTATCAACAAAGAAACGGTTTACACCTGCTATGTTACCGAAAATCGTAAACTTATCGGAACAGTTTCGGTCAAAGACCTGTTGATGGCTGATGAGGACTGCTTAGTGTCCGATATAATGGAAACCAACGTTATTTATGTTGATGCTTACGAGGATAAGGAAGAGGTTGCAAAAACCTTCTCTAAGTATGACGTTTTGGCTTTGCCGGTTGTTGATAACGAGCAAAGAATTGTAGGTATAATCACGGTCGATGACGCGATTGACGTTCTCGAAGCCGAGGCTACCGAGGATATCGAAAAGATGGCGGCTATTACATCAACCGACCGTCCGTATATAAAAACAAGTGCGTTTGGTATCTGGAAAAGCCGTATTCCGTGGTTGTTGTTGCTTATGCTTTCGGCAACTGTCACAGGTGGAATTATCAGTTCGTTTGAAGATGCTTTGACGGCGTTTCCTGTGCTTGTGGCGTTTATCCCTATGCTCATGGGAACAGGTGGTAACGCAGGCGGTCAGTCCTCGGTAACTGTTATCCGCGGTATCGCGGTGGGTGAGATAGGGTTCAGAGATATTTTCAAGGTACTCAGAAAAGAACTTTGTGTCGCTTTGCTTTGCGGTGTGACTTTGGCGGCGGCTTGCCTTTTGAAGATTGTTCTTATTGATAATCTTGTGCTTCAAGAGGGAGTGTCGGTAGGTGAAACAATAGTTGTCAGCATAACGCTTATGATAACCGTTTTTGCCGCTAAGATAATAGGGTGCACGTTGCCCATTCTTGCCAAGGCTTTAAAACTCGACCCTGCCGTTATGGCAAGCCCGTTTATTACCACGATAATCGATGCGTTGTCGCTTGCAGTCTATTTCTTTGTAGCGGCAAGAATATTGTTTTAAAAAAAATGATTCCTGCAAATAATGAGTTTGCAGGAATTTTTTTGTTCTTGACAAAATTCGATAAAATGATATAATATACACGTGGTGTTCAAAAGGTTGAAAAAACACCTAAAATTGAACACTAAACAGACTAAAAACATCAAAAAAATGTAAATTTAAGCGAAAGAAGATGCGAAAATGAACATCAAGAGATTTTTAAGCCTCGTTATTTGTGTCGTTTTGAGCGTAGTGTGTTTTGCCGGTTGCGGAAAAACAAAAGAAACCGTGCTTATTTACACCAGCCAGGAGGATTACGTTATTGAAGACCTTAGGGAAAGGTTAGAAGAAAAATTTCCCGATTATGAGATAGTTATTGAGTATATGTCAACCGGTGACCATGCTGCAAAACTTCTTGCCGAGGGCAAAGAGACCGACTGCGACATTACCTATGACCTTGAGTATCCTTATTTGCAGAAGTTAGACGAAAAAGGTTTTTTGGCAAACATTACCGAGATTACAGATGTTAGTGTTTATGCATCTGAGTTACTTGAGAGTGAAACCTATATTCCTCAGCTTCGTAACGGCGGTGCAATAATCATTAATACCAAACTTCTCGCTGAAAAGCAACTTGCTGAGCCTACGTCTTATGAAGATTTGTTAAAGCCTGAGTACAAAGGCCTTATTTGTATGCCTAACCCCAAGGCTTCGGGTACAGGATATATGTTCCTTCGCGCACTTGTTAATTCAATGGGCGAGGACGCGGCTTTTGATTACTTTGATAAACTAAGTGAAAATGTATATCAGTTCACTTCGTCGGGTTCTGGTCCGGTTAACGCTCTCCTTAAAGGCGAAGCCGTTATCGGTCTCGGTATGACCAGTGCCGCCGCTAATAAAATCACCGATGACGAAGCACCTTTTAAAATTGTGTTCTTCGAGGAAGGCTCACCTTACTCCATGTACGGTCAGGGCATAATCGAAGGCAAGCAGGAGAGAGAGTCGGTAAAGCAGGTGTTCAAATATCTTGCCGAAGAATACCCCGACATTCTTTGCTCCAAATATTTCCCCGAACGTATTTTTGAGGAAAAGACCTTCTCTGCTCCTAACTATCCCGAAAATATCAAATATGCCGATATGAGCAATGCTACCCCCGAGGAAAAAGAAAGGTTATTGGCAAAGTGGAAATATTAAATAAATCTAAAAAACTTGAAATAAGAAATTTGTGCAAGCGTTACGGTGAAAACGTAACGCTTGATAACGTTAATTTTGATGTATACGACGGTGAGTTCTTGTCTATTTTGGGTCCTTCGGGATGCGGAAAGACTACAATTCTTCGTATACTTATAGGCCTTCTCGAACCGACAAGTGGTACCGTTTTAGAGGACGGAAAGGACATTACTCATGCCGCACCCGATGAACGAGGAATGGGTATCGTTTTTCAAAACTTTGCTCTTTTTGAAAATATGTCGGTGTTAAAAAACGTCGCATATGCTCTCAAAATCAAAAAAGAAACCAAGGCAACTGCAATTGAGAAGGCTAAGGAAATGCTTGAAATTATGGGACTTTCGGAGCATATGGATAAAAAACCCGCATCGCTTTCGGGCGGTCAGCAACAACGTGTTGCAATAGCCAGAACTTTGGTGCTTAACCCCGATATCATTTTGTTTGACGAGCCTATGAGCGCGTTGGATGTTGATACGAGAATTGCATTAAGACGTGAACTTAAAGAAATTCAGAAGAAGTTTGGTACAACCATGATTTATATTACCCACGACCAGGAGGAGGCTTTTGCGCTTTCCGACCGCGTTATGGTTATGGACAATGCTAAACTCATTCAGTTGGATACACCTAAGAATATTGTAAACAATCCTGCTAACGATTACGTCAAGACCTTTGTTGTAGACAATCTTCGTGCAAAGTTTGATTCTATCAAAAATTATGTAGGTGACCTCGATGAGTAATAGTATAAAAACCGCAAGAAAAGGCGGTGTAGAGGTCTATAAACTCATAATGATAGTGGTTTTTGCCGTTTGTTTGTTGCTGCCGATTGGTGCCATGATTTTTGGACTTGAATCTAAAGATTTTGTCAAAGTTTTCTCGGCACATGATATCGGCAAAGTTATAAGCAATTCGGTGGTGGTATCATTAACAGCAACCGTAATCACAGTAGTTGTTGCGTATTTTTTAGCAGTGGCTGTCGAGCGTACCACCATTAAAGGTAAGGCAATATTCAGCGTTATAATGCTTATGCCCATGCTTGTTCCGTCAATTTCGCATGGAACAGGTCTTGTAATGTTGTTCGGCAACAACGGTATAATCACCAAAACCTTTGGACTTTCTTCAAATATTTACGGTTTTTGGGGAATAGTTGCAGGCTCGTTTCTTTATTCATGCCCTGTGGCGTTTATAATGCTCCGTGATATTATGCGTTATGAAAACGGTCTGCCATATGAGGCTGCTGCCATAATGGGTATACCCAAGTGGCGCAGGTTTATGAGCATTACTTTACCGTTTTTGCGCAAGCCTTTAATCTCGGTAGTGTTTTCGGTATTCACCATGGTCATTACCGACTACGGCGTACCTGTAACGGTTGGCGGTAAATATAAAACGGTTGCCGCCGTTATGTATCAGGACGTTATCGGTCAGGTCGATTTCGGCAAAGGTACTGTTTACGGTATATTATTGCTTGTTCCTGCAGTTCTGGCTTTTGTTATTGACTTTTTGAATAAAGACAAAGGCAACATGGGATATGTCACAACACCTGTTGCACCGTCTAAAGGTGTAGTATCTCAAATTGCCGCTTACGGTATTTGCTCTGCGGCAAGCATCTTTATTCTTATGCCAATAGCATCGTTTTTGATTTTGGGATTTTCCAAAAGATATCCCAATGACATGAGTTTTTCGCTCAATCACTTCAAAAACGTGTTCAAATCTAAAGGTGACACATATTTGCTAAACTCGGTATTTATAGCACTTGCTGTTGCGGTTGTCGGTGTTACGATAGCCTTTATTACAGCCTATTTTACCGCAAGAGCCAAAGGCGGACTTTCTAAGGTTTTGCACCTTATTTCCATAACCGCTATGGCGGTACCCGGTATAGTGCTTGGTTTGTCATACGTTATTTTCTATAAAGGCAGTGCTATTTACGGCACCGTTATTGTGCTTGTAATGGTTAACATAATACACTTTATAGCGTCCCCATACTTAATGATGTATAATTCGTTTGCAAAAATTAACGAAAACCTTGAAGAGGTTGGCAGAACACTGGGTATAAAACGCATGAGAATGATAAAGGACGTGCTTTTGCCCCAAAGCATTTCTACCTTGGCAGAGATGTTCCTTTATTTCTTTGTAAACAGCATGATGACCATTTCGGCTGTATCGTTCCTTGCAACGGCTTCTACAAAACCGATTTCGCTTATGATAAACCAGTTTAACGATTTGGGTAAATTCGGCAACGTGGGTGTCGTTTCGTTGCTGATACTGGTAATAAACCTTACTCTTCACGGTGTTATTGCCTTTGTTAAATGGAGAATTAAAAAAGCAAAATAAAAAAAGCATAACAAAGACGCCTCGAACATGTTCGAGGCGTTTTACTATGCACTTAAATTAAAAATCAAGCTTTGATTTAATGAATGCGGTAAGGTCTTCAATCTTAACACGCTCTTGCTCCATGGTATCGCGGTCACGAACGGTAACACATCCGTCGGTCTCACTTTCAAAGTCATAGGTGATGCAGAACGGAGTACCGATTTCGTCCTGACGGCGATAACGTTTACCGATAGAGCCGGCATCGTCAAAGTCAACCATGTAATCCTTGGCTAACATGTCACGAACTTTGCCTGCTTGCTCGGAAAGTTTCTTAGAAAGGGGAAGAACAGCAGCCTTGAAAGGTGCCAAAGCAGGATGCAGGTGGAGAACAACACGAACATCGTTTTTCTCAGCGTCGATAACTTCTTCGTCATAAGCATCGCAGAGGAATGCGAGCAATACGCGGTCGCAACCCAACGAAGGCTCAACAACGTAAGGAATATATTTTTCGTTGGTCTCAGGGTCGAAGTACTCTAAACTTTTACCGCTGGCTTCTTGGTGACGGCCGAGGTCGTAATTGGTACGGTCGGCAATACCCCAAAGTTCGCCCCAACCAAACGGGAATAAGAACTCAATATCGGTGGTAGCCTTAGAGTAGAAAGAAAGTTCTTCCTTTTCGTGGTCGCGCATGCGGATGTTTTCTTCTTTTATGCCAAGGCTTAACAACCAGTTCTTGCAATAATCTTTCCAGTAGTAGAACCACTCAAGGTCGGTATCAGGTTTGCAGAAGAACTCACATTCCATCTGTTCAAACTCACGGGTACGGAAAATGAAGTTACCGGGAGTAATTTCGTTACGGAACGATTTACCAATCTGGCAAACACCGAAGGGGAGTTTCTTACGGGTGGTACGCTGAATGTTGGCAAAGTTTACGAAAATACCCTGAGCAGTCTCGGGACGGAGGTAAACCTCGCTCTTAACGTCCTCGGTAACACCGATAAAGGTTTTGAACATAAGGTTGAACTTGCGGATATTGGTAAAGTTCTTGCTGCCACACTCGGGACAGGCAATACCATTTTCCTTAATATAATCTTCCATCTGCTCGAAGGTCATGCCTTCAGCATGACCGCCTGCGTCTTCAATAAGTTTGTCGGCTCTGTGACGTGCGCGACAATCTTTACAGTCCATCAAAGGGTCAGAGAAACCGCCAACATGACCGCTGGTAACCCAAGTTTCGGGATTCATGATAATAGCCGAGTCAAGACCTACGTTGTAGGGAGATTCCTGAACAAACTTTTTAAACCATGCTTTTTTTACGTTGTTCTTGAGTTCAACACCCAAAGGACCGTAATCCCAACTGTTGGAAAGACCGCCGTAAATCTCAGAACCTGCATAAACAAAACCGCGGTTCTTGGCAAGATTTACAACCGTTTCCATGTTCTTATCTTGATTTAACATACTTTATGCCTCCAATAGTAATTACAAACAAATATATAAAATAAGTATATAACTTTTTTGAGTTTTGTCAAGAAATATCGTCAAAATCCGTGATATTTAGTCCTAATAAAAGCAGACCCTTCCTCGTCTTTGACGGGAAGGGTCGACAATTCATTCGGCAGTTACGATTTTCATGATTTCATCATCGGGCTTTTCATGTTTGCTTTCTTGGTCATAACCATAATATGACAGCCAGTCGTTAAAATAGATATCACCGAAAGATTTTTTAATCATAAGCGGCTCGGTACCCGAAACATCCCAATACTTGTTTTTTGAAGAGGTAAAATCGGCGCCCAAGAAATTAACTCCTGCCACATACATGGGTGAGCCTTCAGAAATAAAGGTATTTTATTCCAAAAGTACCGAAGAACGGTCTTCGCGGCGGGATATGTCAAACAACGCTCTTCCGGCAAAGGCAAAAACATTATTTCTTATTGTGTTATGTTTGCCATAGTGGTGCTGATAGCAACACTCTTTACAACGGTAAACAATGTTGTCTTCTACTGTTATGTGACTTGAACCCTCATCGGTATAAATACCCATGCCGCCGTAGTTGGAACTTATAACGTCGTGGACAATGTTGCCCGACACGACTGTTCCGTGCTGCATTCCTAAAAGATAGATACCACCCATATCCGAAAGTCTGCCTTGACCTATGTGATGGATGTGGTTGTTTTTAATAATGTTACCGTAGGTGGTGGATGGAGCATAGCCCCAAACCCAACCTACCGAAACGCCTGAATACTCTAAGTTATAGATTTCATTTTCGCTTATCTCGTTGTGTGCCGAGTGGCAGACAAGAACACCGCAACCGGCAGCCCAACGCTTGTCGCAGTTGGCAATAACATTACCGCGAACGGTATTGTGTCCGGTAGGACGTACATCTTCATCTTTAGCCGAGGCACCCCATATCTTAATACCGCCACCGCCACAGTTTTCAATGCGGAAGTTTTCAATGCGGATATTTTCACAGCCTTTGTTTATTTCAACAGCGTGAACACCCGTACAGGAAATATTGCAGTTTTCGATGGAACAGACTTCCGCGTTTTCAAACCTGAAAGCTCCGTGTGCGCCTGCGCAGGACTGATTGTCCGCGGCGTAAAACTCGTCGGGAGATGGTCCGGCACTGCAATAATCACCCTTAGTACCGATAAAATCAAGATTTCTGAAGCGGATACCTGTTACGATGTTATCGTTTGTGCCGTGAATATCGGCAAAAAGCTTTTGTTATTACGCTGCTTGCCGAAATAACCACTGCGGAGCCTATACAAATCATAATACCTATGGTAGTGACAGTTTTAGCAGTGGCTTCATGTTTTAATGTGTGGTTTTGAAGATATATTACAAGAAGGGTTAACACATTTAATAACAGTTGTGCTAAGGTTCTTATGCTTAAAGTCTCTCTCAAAAACAAAAGACTTGTCAGTACAGTTATGCCAAGTGATAACCCGGAAGTTATAAAACTGCTTTCGGCAATACCCATATATCGGTACACCGCAAGAGTAAGAAAGTAAGTTATGAACACAACGCTTGCGTATACAAGGCCGTAAACACATGTGCGTAGATTAAAATGCAAATTGAATCCCGACGTTACGTAAAAAAATACCATGGCGATAATGCCGGTTATAAGTGAGTACACCAAAGTATCTCTGTTGCCTTTTGAGATTCGTGCGTATCGTTGACACGAAAAGGTGTTGACAAGTTTCATAAGGAAAAAAGCGGAATAATAAAGTAGCAACAAATTAACCACCTCACTGCTTGCATTTTACAAGAACCGGCTTGACAATGCAAGACAAAAGGGTATAATATATAGTTAAAATTTAACCTTTGGAGACTATTATGTATATATTTGCCGTCGGTCCTGACACCATGAATGAAAGTTATCTTAAGTGTGAAAAGCACCAAAACGTGCAGTGTATTATGCACATTCATTACTGTATGGAACTGGTTTACGTGTATTCGGGCGAACTTATTATGAACGTAAACGGTATAGACAGAGTTATAAAAGGCGGTCAGGCAACGCTTATGCTACCATTTGAACAACACTCGTTTTTTACCCCAAAAGCCTGCGAGTGCGTGGTGGTCGAATTTTCACCTTATCTTGTGAAGGAGTTTTTTGAAAAAATAAAAAGCAAACGCCTGAAAAACACGGTTTTTACGTTTGACGGTGGGGTGATTGGTTTTTGTGACCGATATATGGCTGATAAGGCGGGCGGTGAGTTTGCGGCAAAGGCCGCAATATACCCTCTGTGCTATGAGGTTATGAGAAACTGTGAGTTTTTGGACAATAGCAAAGTACTTGATGATACGTTTGTTGATGCGGTAAGGTATATTTGCCAAAACTACAAAAATGAGGAAGTGACGTTGAACGAGGTGGCTAAGGAAATAGGTGTTCACCCTGTATATTTGAGCCGAGTGTTCAGCAAAAATGCCGGTATGAGCTTTAAGAAGTATCTTAACCTGCTTAGGTGCAACGCCGCAGCAAGAGGCTTAAAAAAGAATAAAGGAAAAACGGTAAGTGAAATTGCGTTCGAGTGTGGTTTTGGCAGTATCAGAAACTTTAACCGCCAATTTGCCGAGTTATTTGGTATATCACCAGTAAATTATCGACAAAAAGAGGCTTTTTTCAGCGAAGGAAATACCAAGACAGTTTGACTTTTTTGTTTACTTGTAGTATAATAACAAAGCATACGAATTAATGTTAATATCATTGAATGTTGGCTTTATGAAGGGCGGTGTAAACGGATGCAGTTGCTGATAAAGTTCAGAAATACTTTGATGTTTTTTTTGAAAGCACTTATGGTGTTTACACTCACTGCAGGTTTTATGGGCGTGTGGAACAATTTTTATGGTGAAGTTCGTGCAGGGCTTGGAAACTATGCGGTTGTTTTTGTTTATGTTGTCATTTTTCTTATTTTTGGCTCAATATATGACGGCTTTAAGGTCGGTATAGTTCGTGTCCATGAAATGACCTACAGTCTGTCGTTAGCACTGTTTTTCTCAAATTCCTTTATTTACATTGTTTTGTGTCTTTTGGCAGGTAGGGTCTTGGCGCCGTGGGCGATGTTAGGTCTTATGGTTGTTCAGGTTGCTATGATAGTTGTGTTGACCTATACTTTAAGCCATGTCTATTTTTCGCTGTACAAAGCAAGAAGGGTATTGGCAGTTTTTGCGATTGAAAACCGCAACGACATTATAAAGAAAATGCAACTCATCCGTGATAGATTTACCTTAGATAAAGGTATCACGGTTGACCGCCCACTTGATGAAGTAAAGGCTGAGATTGATAATTACGATACGGTGCTTATATGCGATTTTGACCCTTCGTTAAAATCGGAAATACTTAAATATTGCTATACGCACAATAAAAGAATATACTTTTTGCCGTCCTCTGCTGATACTGTGCTGAACGGCAGTTATCCCGTCCAGATTTTCGATACGCCGGTACTGTTTTTGCACAATGGCGGTCTTTCAATGGAGCAGAGAATGATAAAACGTACAGTTGACATTATTCTGTCTTCCATAGGCATTATAGTTTTAGGTCCTATTATGCTTGTGACAGCGCTGGCTATTAAACTTGATGATGGCGGACCTGTTATATTTAAACAAGACCGCGTTACTCGTGACCAACGTATTTTTTCTATTTATAAATTCCGTTCTATGAAGCAAAGTGATTCTGACGAGGTCAAGAAAACCACTGTTGACGACGACCGTGTAACTAAGGTTGGTAAAATTATTAGGCCTCTTAGAATCGACGAAATGCCTCAACTTTTCAATATTTTGTTTGGTGATATGTCGGTTGTGGGGCCGAGACCCGAAATGGTTGAACTTGTCGAAGATTATTCTAAACTTTTTCCCGATTTCAGACTGCGCCACAGAGTAAAAGCAGGTCTTACGGGTTACGCGCAGATATACGGAAAATACAATACCACCCCGCAAAACAAACTTAATATGGATTTGCACTATATCGAGCATTACTCTTTGCTTGAGGATATAAAACTTATCGCTATGACGGTTAAGATTCTTTTTGTAAGAGAGAGTACCGAAGGTTTTTCTGAGGCAGACAGCCATCTTAAGGCAAATAATAAAGATAATTAAAACAGTTTTACTGTTATTTGGAGGTTTTTTTATGGATATGACTTTAGTAGTTATGGCAGCAGGTATGGGCAGTCGTTTTGGCGGACTCAAGCAGGTTGCCGCAGTAGGCCCTAATGGAGAAGCAATACTTGATTTCTCGGTTTATGACGCCAAAAAGGCCGGTTTCAACAAGGTTGTGTTTGTTATCAAGCACAGTATTGAAGAAGAATTTAAATCAACAGTAGGGCAGAGAGTTTCTAAGATACTGCCGGTTGAATATGTATTTCAGGAACTTGATGACCTTCCTGCCGGATTTACCGTTCCTGCAGACAGAGAAAAACCTTGGGGCACAGGTCAGGCAATTCTTTGCTGCAGAGACGTTGTTAAAACACCGTTTGCTGTTATTAATGCCGATGACTACTATGGTTCGTCTGCTTTTATCAAGATTGCTGAAGGTCTTAAAGGCGACGGTTATTGTATGGTAGGTTTTAAACTTGCCAACACCGTAACCGAAAACGGTACCGTTTCACGTGGTGTTTGCACAGTTGACGCCGATGGCAATTTGCAGAACGTAACTGAGTTTACCAAAATCGACGGCAACTGCCATTATTACAGAGACGGTGAGGAAGGCGACCTTGCACCCGATACCGTTGTTTCTATGAATATGTGGGGCTTTAAACCCGACCTTTTTGAGTGCCTTGAAACAGGTTTTGTAGACTTCCTTAATGAAAAACGCGAGGTTCCAAAAGCCGAGTATTTATTGCCCGAAGTTGTCGATAAACTTATCAAAAGCGGTTCTAAAAAGGCAAAGGTTTTGGTTGCTGAGGATAAGTGGTACGGTGTTACATACAAGGAAGACCTTGACAGTGTTGTAAAAGCCGTAAGAGCCTTCTGCGATGAAGGAAAATATAACTTTTAAGAGTGATTATTTTGGAAAATTATACTGTTGAAATAAAAAGTGCCGTAAACGAACTTGTAGAAGCAGCAAATCTCAAAAAAGGCGATGTGCTGGTAGTTGGTTGTTCTACAAGCGAAATAGTCGGCAGTAAAATCGGTACTAATTCGGTGCCCGAGGTTGCCGAAAAAGTGTGCGGTGCTATAAAGGATATACTTGATGAAAAGGGTATATATCTGGCGGCGCAATGCTGTGAACACCTTAACCGCGCGCTTATTGTCGAAAAAGAAATTGCCGATAAAAAGGGGTGGGACGCTGTCAATGTTGTTCCGCAACCTAAAGCCGGTGGTTCTTTTGCTACGGCAGCATATAAACTTTTCAAAAAACCCGTTGCGGTCGAAACAATCAAAGCCGATGCAGGGCTTGATATAGGTCAAACGCTGATAGGTATGCATCTAAAGGCGGTTGCTGTGCCCGTAAGACTTAGTCAAAAAACGGTGGGCGAGGCATTGCTTTCTGCCGCAAGAGTAAGACCAAAATTTATAGGCGGTCAAAGAGCCGTTTACAATGAGGATTTGATGTAAAAAAATGCTTGTTCACATATATGTGAACAAGCATTTTTGTTTTTCGTTTGAATCAAATCCAAGGTCCAAAACCTTCGTCTTTTTCTGTGGGGACATAGTCGTTAAAACTGTCACTTGATGTGTTGTCTTCTGAAGAGGTGCTATCTTCGGAGGAAGCGCTGTCTTCTGAAGAAGAACTATCTTCAGAAGAGGTGCTTTCTTCGGAAGAGGTGTCGCTTTCGGAAGAAGTGCCACCCTCGGAGGTGTCCGGTGTGCTTGAAGTGTTAGTTTCGATTTCTATTTCGATATCACCCCAAAGGTCTTCAATGTCACTGATGGTAAGTTCCGAT
This sequence comes from Acutalibacteraceae bacterium, assembly GCA_045592985.1. Lineage (GTDB taxonomy): Bacteria > Bacillota > Clostridia > Oscillospirales > Acutalibacteraceae > UMGS172. Next base: position 69,082 of record JAZNVU010000046.1, read on the forward strand.
GAAGCATTGTCGGACGAAGTATTAGATGTCGGTTCCGAAGAAGTGTCTGATGGTGCGCTGTCGTTTTTATCCGAACCGCAACCAACGCACAGTGCAAGAATCAGCATGGCTGATAGTACAAAAATCATAAATTTATTCATTGGTGTTTCTCCTATGTAATATTTTTTTCACATTATACTATATATTTTGCTTTTTGTCAAATGTACTTTTATTACCAAAAATTTTAGGAAACAACTGTACAAAAACACCCCGCAAGATGCCATCTTGCGGGGTTAATTGTTTATCTGATTTTGTCGTTAGGTTGAGTAACTTCAATTTCAAGTTTTGCGGTTTTCAGTCCGTCGGCTTTTGCGTATACTACAAGTTTGCCTTCTTTACCGGTCGAAGTAACAAGTGCGGCAACAACGCCTGCTCGCATCTGTCTGTCAATAAACTTGGGAGGCTTGTGGTCGCTTATATCCGAACCGGTTGCCGAAACAACGCCGAGATTATTGCAGTCGAACGAAACATAAGCAGCTGCATCAGGTACACGGTTGCCCTGGTCGTCTATTGCATAGCAATGGATAACTGCACAGTCATAGGCGCTTGCAAACAATGCTTCGGTCTGCATTTCGAGTTCGAGTGCTACGGGAGCGCCTGTGGTAGCAACGCGGTCAGAGGCTACCTCTTTACCGCCGATGTATGCCTTGGCTACTACCTCACCGGGTGCATAAACAAGTTCCCATTCTCCGCGACCGAACTTTTCAATATCCTTTTTGCCCTGCGAAACGCCGTTGTAGAAAAGTTCTACCTGCTCGCAGTTAGTGTAGGTCCATACAGGTATTACCTCGCCCTCGCGACCGCTGTGATTCCAATGAGGCAGGATGTGTACCATAGGTTTGTCGCTCCAAAGTGACTGGTTCTGATAAAAAGCATCCTTTTTCTGGAGATAAAGGTCAAGAGCACCCGACTGTGAGCAAAGTCTCGGCCATTTTGCTTCACCACGGTGTTCGATACCTGCCCACTGATAGCCGCCCATAATCCACTCGCGTTCCATAAGGAATCTCCAAGTGTTCTGTCTTCCGCCAAACCAGGCATTGGTTGCATGGTCATAAGCGTTAATGTAGGCTCTCTTTTCGCAATCATCAAGATACCAACCTCTTGTGGAACCGGTTGCACAGTTTTCAGAAGACAAAATAGGCTTGTTGGGGAATTTCTCGTGCAAAGCATCAAGGTTGCCGAGGTTGTAGTTTACACCGATAATATCTAAAACGCCATTGCACTTAACAGCTTTGGGGTCGGTGTCATTAGCCGACATAACAGGACGGGTTTTGTCATAACGGCGGACAACTGCCGCCATTCTCTCGGTGAATTTAAGACCTGCGTCCTCTTTCGAAATCTTTTCCTCGTTGAAGATAGACCACATAATAACCGAAGGACGGTTTCTGTCTCTCTTAACAAGGGTGGTCAGTTGGTCAAGGTACTCATCGGCTGTGCCGAACCAACGGTTTTCAGCCATAACAAGGAAACCTTGACGGTCGAGTTCGTCCATGGTCTGTTCGCTCTGGATGTAGTGCGAGCAACGGTAACCGTTAGCGCCCATTTCTTTAAGCAGTTTTATGCGATATCTCTTAATGCGGTCGTAAACAGCCTTGCCCTGCAGACCGTAATCTTCATGGCAGCATACACCTTTAATAATAACATGTTTATCGTTAAGGAAGAAACCTTTGTTGGCGTCGTAACGAATGGTGCGGAAACCAAAGTTGTTTTCAACCATGTCAATTTCGTTTTTGCCGCGATAAAGGGTGGTTTTGCAGGTGTAAAGGTTGGGGTTTTCACAATCCCAAAGCAAAGGTTTTGAAACAGTAACCTTCTGGTTAAGAACAGCCTTATCTTTAAGGGCGATATTAAGGTTGTTGGTAACTTCTGCAACTGTGTTGCCTTCAGCATCAATAATCTCGTTCTTAACTACTACACGGCGGTTAACACTGTCGTCATTTCTGACAGTAGTCTCAATGGGAACTTCCCACTCGGAGTCATTTACTTTTTTAGGAGCAACGTAAACACCGTAGGTATCAACGTTTACAAGGTCAGATTTAATAATCCAAACGTTGCGGTAAATACCAGCGCCGTCGTACCACCAGCCTTCGTGGCTTGAGGTGTCGATATAAACAGCAACAACGTTCGGTGTATCACCGTAATTTAAGTAATCGGTAAGGTCTACCTCAAAAGGTGCATATCCGCAGAAATTACGTTTTGCAAGGCAGGAGTTAACGTATACTGTGCAACAGTTGGTAACACCCTCGAAATAAAGAGAAATTCTCTTTCCCTTATCCTCCTCGGCAATCTTGAAAGTTTTGCGGTACCATGCATTTCCGCCATCGATAAAGCCAAGACCCTCATTAATGCTTTGGTCGGGAACTTTATCAATAACATAGTCGTGGGGAAGTCTTACTGTTGTCCAGTTAAGGGGATTGTAACAATGGTTAACATTACCCCACTCGTTGTTATCAACATACTTGCTGCTACCGGGGCCCAACTGAGCTATTTCAGCCTTGGCGTGGTAGTAAATTGGGCCTTTCGGAGTAGGCATAATATTTGAATCAATATCGCCCTCGTAAAAGCGCCAACCGTCGTTAAACTTTGCTTTTTTACGCATAATAAACACCTCTTGATAATTATTGTTTGTCAAATATTATTAACTGGCTTTCGTAGTCTTTGGTATATTGCCAGGAAATACCTATGTTCATAAGAAAACTGCCACTAAACTGTTTTCCGCATCAAATAGTTTTTTTGGCGATATGGTATTCTCGACCCCAATAGCCGCCAAAGTGCATAAAATCGTAATAATGCTTATCTACAATATCAGGAATTTTACTACCCCAATAAAAATTCATAAGATGACCTACAGAAGACATTCCTATTATATAACTTGTGTTATTTGTGTCAAGTTTGAAAATCTTCTTTTCTTCATTATAAGTTATCAAAGAATCACCGTTTCCTATGAATTTCAATGTCATTATAAATTTAACATTTTAAAGCAATCATTTCAACCCTAAAAAATAATATTTTTAAATTATTTTGCAACGAATAGAGACGTGTTGTCGATACATGCTAAATCACCGGTTAATTATGGAGATTAACATAATTTTTTACAAGGATTATTAATATACGTTTAGTAATCCACGTTATTAACAAGGTTATCCACAGACAAAACGGATAGTTATGCGAAATTTAAGTCGAATTTTGCGATGGATGTTTATATGTTTGGGGAAAACCTTGATAACTTTAAAGGTTATTTAGTTTACATAATTTGTTAAACGCTGTCTTAAATGAAACTAAAATACAATTTGTATTCGTACAAAGACTTGACAAGAAAAAGTGAATTAATTCCAAAAATTAAAAGTTGTACCAACGTTGTACTCGGTCAGAGGGTTAATTGGAAACTGCATTTATTTTTTTGGGAGGAAATTATGAGAAAAATAACAATTACATTAGATTCCGACGGTGTTGCATCGGCAATTTCCAAACAGAAACTCGGCTTCTCGGGTGAACACAATGCTGTCGGGATTGCATTTACAATTTCTGCCGAAGCCATGTCGCATTTTTGTGGTGCAGAGTACTATCGAGTGTCTATAGACGGACAGTACAGTGAGAAATTACAACTTCAGAATAGTGAGGTTTGTTACACGGTTCCTCAATCGGTGATGAGACCGCCTTCGGTCAACTGCCAACTTGTTGGATATATTGAAGCCGACGGTGTTCCAACCCTTATAGCTAAAAGTTCGGTTGTAGAACTTTTGGTGGATTTTTCGGAGGCTCCGACATCAAAAATCGGTAAAGGAAACGATATTTTTGAAAAAGCTTTGTCAGTATGCACCAATGCCGCCGAAAAAGTGGCCTCTGATGCTGTGCTTACGGCACAATATGCCGAGCAGGCGAAAACTTCTGCACAGTCGGCTGCGAATTATTTGGCGGACACAAAGCAACACTGCTCATATGCAGAAAATTCGGTTGCTATTGCTTCTGATGCTGCAAGCAAGGCAGAAAGGTGTGCTTTTGATGCAAAACAAACAGCCGAACGCTTGGGTGAGGTGGGTGATGCTTTAAAGTCGAGTGCAGTGGGTGAGGAATTAATTATCACTGATATTTCACCGATACAACACACCGTTAAGATATGCCTTTCGGGTGACGATATTTCTACAGCAAAGGTCTACAAAGTCGGTAAAAATCTTTTTAATGCGCCTTGTGTCGGGGAGATTTCGGCAGAGGATTTTGAAATTAAGTACCTTTATGACGAAGATTGCATTTTAATAAACGGAACTGCACCTTCGAGTGCCGATTACGGTTTTGTTTGCAACGTACCCCTTAAACCAAACAAGACCTATTATGCCAAAACAATACCTATTAGTGGAAGTGTTACGGGTGCAAGCAGTAAGTTTTGTGCGCTCGGCGTTTATGACGGTAGTGCTGCAAACTCGGTCAAATATTGTCAGGTGAATTTCGGTAATTCGGTCACCAATGGTTATTTTGACTCGGGTACCGACAAGTTGACTGTGCCGTCGTTCTGGTTTTACTTTACTGCAGGAACGGTATTTGAAAACTATAAAGTACGAATCCAACTCGGAGAAGACAGTTATGCCGAATATGAAAGGTTTGCTGAACCCGAAATTAAAACACCTTCTGCCGACGGTACTTTGACGGTTGCGAGTGCTTATCCCACAACGCATATCTATACGAACACAAGCGGTGTGACAATTGAAGCAGAATACAACCGCGATATCAACAAGGCTTATGCTGAATTAATCAATAAAACAGAAAGTGCGCTGACCACCGAGGGCGCAGTTTGGGAGGAATAAAAATGAGTGATAAAATGATGAAAATTTGTGGCAAGAACCCCGACGGCAACGCAACTGCCATAGGAATGGACGCAAACGGCAACCTTAAAATTAAAAGAGTGTGGGAAAGCGTGGTGCAAAAAGACCTGTTCTCCGGCGCTCTTTCAGATACAGGTGCCGTTACAACTATAAACAATGCACTTGACCTTGCCGAGCAGGGAATGGTGAGTTTACGCTTTTATAATACTACGGATAGCGCTTTAAAGGTAATGCTTTACAGCGATATGAGTGCTGCGACCGAAACTTTGTTGAAAGACATTAACGGCGAGAATTTCTCGTTTACCGTTGCTGCAGACGCTCACACGATTATTACACCTGACGACCTACCCGTTCTCAATTATTTGAGATACTTGAAATTAAAAATACAGCCGGTTACCGAACCCACAACCGGTCAACTTGTGGTTCGGGCAGTCACTAAACGCTGAGGTGGTTTTATGATTAATCCATACAAAGACGTTAATTGGGATGGTTGTCAACGTGTTGTATCGTCATCACACTACCATTGTCAGTCAAGACAGCAAGTAATAAAAGCGTATGAGCAGCAAGGAATGAGGCACTTTGCTTTTTCGAACTACCACAAAGCAAGACCTTATTATCTGAATACGGACTTTCCCGAAGTGACCGACCAAACGGTAAACGATAAGTTTGCCGAAATAGTAAATCAGTTGGGCACATCGGTCTTTGAATCTCCTAATGCTGAACACAGCCACATGACTGATGAGGGTTGCGGCAGTTTGCATCTGAACGGACTCGGCAGCACATGGGAGAGTGGTTATCATGCATCGGGCGAGGATGAAAACGGAGAGACCATTTATAAAGATGACGACGGTAATATTGTTGAGAATGCAAAACCGGGTGTTAACAATACGTGGCAGTATGCGGTTGATAATATATTAGCAAATTTGAAGTATCCAAGCGGTGGCGGTGTTACTATTAATCACCCGAATTATCCTTACAGTGACTATTATGGATATAGTAAGACAATAGCGGTAGACATTATTAAAAATATATTAGACTACAATCCTTTGGTGTTAGGTCTTGAAATATTTAATGGTAGTGTTGCTAAAGGTTTACATCCTACTACAGGTTGGGCTTTGGAAAAGTGGGACGAGGTGCTTAAAACAGGTCGCAGAGCATGGGGTTTTTGTACTCCAGACTGGGACAACAAACTAATAGAGTTAAGACATGGTCGCAGTATTCTTTTAATTGACGGAGAACCGACTGAACAAAAATGTCTTGAAGCATATCGCAATGGCAACTTTTATGGTCAAATAGGCAAACGTGGTGCTAATAGTACTGCGACCCATCAGACTATCGACTGTGATTTACGTTTTAAGAGTATTAATTTTGACAAAACCACTCGCGAGTTAAGTGTTGACACCGATGGCACTGCCAGTTGGATTAATATAATTTACGGTGTTAGAGGTGTGGTTTATCGTAAAAAAATTGAGGGAACATGTTGTTCATTCACTGTACCTGCAAATGCCACTTACGTAAGAGTTGAAGCGTGTGAAGAAGGTGTTAATCGACACACAGGTACTACAGGAACTTCTGATAAAGATACTGAAAATACAGTATATACTTATGTAGATGACCCTGTTTATTACGGTGATTGTAGTGATGTAATATTTTCTAATCCAATAATGTTTGGTAAAAAGAAAAGACAGAATGTTCTGATGTGGTTTTGAGACATGAAAGGAGCGAAAAATGGTTGTTGCATTAATTTCTGCGGCGTCCTCGGTTATTGTGGGTGTACTTGCTCTTATCGGAGTCGTAATTACCAACAAACAATCCCAAAAAGAGGTTGCACACAAACTTGAGACAGCACAGGCTGTGACCGATACCAAACTCGAAGAACTGACCCGAGAAGTACGATTACACAACAATTTTGCCGTCAAGATACCTGCTTTATCCGAGCAGGTATCTTTTTTAAGGGACGACATTAAAAACGTTCACAAGCAGATTGAAGTGCTGGAACACTATCACAGACAGTAAGGAGTGAAAGTATGATAAACCAATATACAAAAGGCGAGGCCGTAAAGGTTTCCAAAAACTTTAAATCGACCGAGTTTGATTGCCACGGTAAAAACTGTTGCGGTATTACTAAAATAGATACCAACCTTGTCGACATTTGCCAAAAGGTCAGAACGCATTTTAATGTTCCGGTGGTTATTAATTCAGGATTTCGTTGTCAGCATCATAATAAAGAGGTTGGCGGTGTTTCAAAATCCAAACATATGGAAGGCACTGCAGCGGATATAGTTGTTAAAGGCATTAAGCCAATTGACGTTGCCAAATACTGCGAGAGCATCGGAGTAAAAGGCATAGGCCTTTATGACTGGGGTTGCCATATTGACACGAGAACCGAAAAAGGCTTTTGGGAGTCGGACAAGCAGATAAAACGCAACACCTTCCGCGATGAAGCCGAAGTTATAACCGTTAAAGAGTGGCAGAAAGCGGCAATAAAAGACGGTTTCAATTTCCCAATTTACGGTGCTGACGGAGTTTGGGGCAAAGAATGTGAAGAGGTCGCAAAAATAGCCGTATGCAAAAAGAGGCTGCTTTATAAGTACAAAAACCTTACAAAACTTGTTCAAAGGGCTGTTGGGTTTACGGGTGACGATATCGATGGTAAATTCGGCAAGGATACCGCGCAGGCTGTCAAAAAATGGCAAGGTCTTATGTGTATCAAAGCCGACGGTGTTGTAGGTCTTAACACTTGGAAAATTATTTTGGGGGTAAAATGATGAAAAACTATTTAAAACGATTCAAGTCATGGGCGGTGTGGCTGTCGATAGGCGCACTTGTTACTTTTTGCGTAAAAGAGTTTGCAGGAATAGACATATCCGGTACCGTCGACGGTTTGCTAAATGTTCTCTTGCCGGTGCTGGTAGGTTTCGGTATTGTAAACAATCCGACTGATAAGAATCATTTTTGATAACATAATGAAAACATTTATTTAATGTTTATAAAACATTTAGGGGAGTAGATTAATTTCTACTCCCCTATTTTTTCGATTTACAATATATCAACCATATTTATTGCTTTGATTTTTTGAGATTGTATTGTGTGTATATAAATATTGTAAGTAACAGATACGTTAGAATGACCTAATAATTCAGATACTATTTTTACATCTATTCCTTTATTTAACATTAAAGTAGCAAATGTGTGTCTGAGAGAGTGCACCCCTAATATAACTTCGTAATTCAAGGCTTTTTGAATACCTCTAAACATCCTATTGAAATTAGAGGGAGAAAGATATTTACCAGTTTGAGATGCAAATACAAATTTTTTGTCTCCGTTAATCTCTTTTAATTTTTTAATACATTCCATTGCATTGTTTGATATTGGTACAATTCTTGTACTACTATCAGTTTTTGTTGAGTCTTGTTTTTTTAAAATGTACTTATCTGTGTCTTGCGACTTTACCTCTACAACATTTTTATTAACTGATATTGTTTTATTATCACAATCAATATCTTTCCATTCGAGAGCAATTGCCTCACCTATTCTTAATCCTGTAAAAATCAAAAATGGTACAAGTTCTCCAAGTCTATATACATTTAGATTATTAGAACCATGAGTTCGTCGAGACTCTTTAATCAATTCTTTACATTGTTCCTCAGAAAAATATTGAATTTCTGAATTTTTTATATTTTTTTGTTTCGGCAAAATGACACCCAATGTTGGATTTTTGTTTACTTGTTCTTGACTAATCGCAAGTTTAAATCTTTGATTCAACGTGTCAAAAGCTTTTTTAATAGTAGAATACGACAAATTTTCTTTAACCATATCGTTAATCATTTGTTGGATATCGGTAGCAACAATCGAGTTGATTTGTAATAATCCTATTCTTGGTACAATTTGTTGCTTAATAATATATTCTTTAATCGCATAACTTTTAGGTTTTAATGTGTTAACTAATATATTTTCCAGCCAGTCAACTAAAAATTCTTCTAATGTCATTTTGGCAATGTTATTAGCACTGTACTTTTCGCCGCTAACAAAATAATCTTTTAATTTTTTCCTTACCTCTTTTTCAGTATTACCATAAAAGTATTTTTGTTTTCTTTTACCATTAATATCGGTTCCCAGATTAACTCTTCCTTGCCACTTACCATCTTTTCTTTGTGAAATACTGCCCGTGCCATATTCTCTTTTGGTTTTGTTTGTCATGATATTAATTCTCCTATAATTTTATATATGTATTGGCACAAGTCCGTACACACATTATACACACATTTATAAAATATGTCAAGAGAAAATAAAGTACCATAAATGATTTGGTTTCACGGCAGGAATTTTGTGTTAAAAAGAAAAATCTCTCAAAACCGCATAAACACTGGGCTTTGAGAGATTTGTTCAATGGCACGCTGAAAGGGATTCGAACCCCCGACCCTCTGCTTAGAAGGCAGATGCTCTATCCAACTGAGCTATCAGCGCAAATTCTCATAAAAAACGCCCATAAACCGAAGACTATTGCCAACGGCCGGGCATTTTTTGGAGCGGGTGATGGGAATCGAACCCACGTAACCAGCTTGGAAGGCTGGAATTCTACCATTGAACTACACCCGCATCTTGCGACGGTGTTTATAATATCACAAACACCGCCGATAGTCAAGTTATTTTTTGAATTTTTTATAAGAAATTTGAGGTTCGTTTTCACAAGTTACGCTAATTTCTTTGAAATTAACTTCGGGGTTATCGATAAGCAACGAAATAATTTTATCCTCAACGGTCTTTCTGACAAGTTTTCGAATGTCGCGTGCACCACTCTTAGTTTCGCAGTTATTAGCCATATATTCACACACCGATTCATCATAAGAAAATGCTATATTACGTTCGGCAAGCAAGGGTTTCAACTCATTAAGAGTAAGCGCTGCAATCTGTTTCAAGGACTCTTTAGAAAGCGGTGCAAAGCAAATAACGTCATCTACCCTACCCAAAAACTCCGGTCTTAAGAATTCTCTGAGTGCTTTCATGGCTTTATCCTTCGAAGCCTCAGCCTCGGTACGGCTAAATCCCATAAGAGTGCCGTTATAATCACTTCCAGCGTTTGATGTCATTATAACAACAGTATTTTCAAAGTTTACCGTTCTTCCTTGTGAGTCGGTAATTCTGCCATCGTCAAGAATCTGCAAAAGAATGTTGAGTATATCGTGGTGTGCTTTCTCAATTTCATCAAAAAGAATGACAGAATAAGGCTTTCTGCGAACTTTTTCTGTCAACTGCCCTGCCTCATCAAAACCAACATATCCGGGAGGCGCACCAATAAGTTTTGATACAGCGTGCTTTTCCATATACTCGGACATATCAAGTCTTATAAGCGAATCCGGAGTGTTAAATAGTTCTTTGGCAAGTACCTTTACAAGTTCTGTTTTACCCACACCGGTAGGACCGACAAATATGAAGGATGCCGGTTTGCGATGGCTTGAAATCTGAACACTTGAACGTCTAACACCGAGAACTACTGCCTCTACCGCTTCATCTTGTCCAATGATTTTGGCTTTAATATTATCCTCAAGTTTAGACAATTTTTCAAGGTCGTTTTGCTTAACTTTAACTGCAGGAATACCCGTCCAAAGTTCTATAACACGTGCCAAATCGTCGTTTGTCACAGTATTATCTTTAGCAAGCGGTTCGGCTTTTATTTGAAGTTCGCGGTTTTTCTCTATCTCAAATTTAACATTTGCAATTTTCTCATAATCCGGTTCTTCAACTGCTGACTCAAGTTCGGCAAGTTCGCCTGCCAAACGTTTACCGTCTTTTTGCGCTAGATAATACTCGTCAATAGCCTTATTTCTAAGGCAAGCGCAAGCACAAGCCTCATCAAGCAAATCTATAGCTTTATCGGGCAAAAAACGGTCGCTTATATATCTTTCGGAAAGTCTGACAGCCGCACGAACGATATCGTCAGGGATTTTTACGTTATGATAACCTTCATAATATCCCTTAATACCCGAAAGCATCTTGTATGAATCTTCCAAAGAAGGTTCCTCAACTGTTACTGGCTGGAAACGGCGTTCCAAAGCGGCATCTTTTTCGATATATTTGCGGTACTCTTTAAACGTAGTAGCACCGATAACCTGTATTTCACCGCGTGACAAAGCAGGCTTTAAAATATTACCTGCACTCATAGAGCCCTCGGAATCACCTGCGCCAACAAGATTATGCACCTCATCGATAAACAATATGATATTACCTTCAGCTTTAACTTCGTCGATAAGACCTTTAATTCTACTTTCAAACTGACCTCTGAACTGAGTACCTGCGACAAGACCTGTTAAGTCTAACAGCATAATTTCTTTATCGAGCAGTTTTGCCGGAGCATCTTTCATAGCAATTTTTAGAGCAAGACCCTCAGCAATTGCGGTTTTACCAACACCGGGTTCACCAATAAGGCAAGGATTATTCTTAGTTCTGCGAGATAAAATCTGTATTGTTCTGTAAAGTTCTGCATCACGACCGACAATAACATCAAGTTGACCGTCTCTGGCTTTTTGAGTCAAATCTGTGCAGAATTGCGAGATAAACTTGCGCTTTTTCTTTGACTTTTTCTTGTCATCTTTGCCGTCATTTTTCTCCGATTCGGTTGTTTTATCAGCAGGTTCACCTGCTTTATCCATGTTGCCGAAAATTCCGTTTAAAAACGGAAAAGTTGCGGCTCCTCCTGGAGAAAAAGCATCGTCGTCCATATCGTCGGGCAAATCATCACCTAACGACATCATGCCCATAAGTTGATTACTCATATCCTCGATATCTTCATCAGATATATTCATATTTTTAAGCATATTGTCGATAGGTTTTATGCCTGATTCTTTGGCACAAACAAGGCAAAGTCCCTGAGGTTCACCCGTTGTATTTCCGTCACCTGTCATGCCCTGAATAAAGACAACGGCAGGTCTTTTTTTACATCTGTAACAAAGTTTCATTTAAGGTCTCCGTTCTAAAAATAGAAATAATATTAAAGTATTTTGCCAAATAAAATAACCAAATATCGGCAAATATACGAACCGTCAAAAATAGTGTCAGACAAACTTTTGTCGGTTAAATCTAAGAAAATAAGCAAACTGTAGCACAAAAACGTAGTTAAGATAAGTCCGTTTAAAAGTCCAAATATTGAACCGCCTAATGCGTTTACAGTTTTTATTATTGGTATCTTTTTAATAAACGAAAGTGAAAATCCCAAAACTGAAAATGTGATTTTTAGTACAAAAAACATCACTATAAACATCACAATTCCTGTATATATACCGCTTTTACTAAACGCTAATGAAATGACACCGGCAAGCGGAATACAAAGAAAGGAAGAAGCAAAACTTAATATACTGCCAACAAGCCCTCTTTTATACCCTAAAAAGATAAACAAAAACACAAACAATAATGTAAAAATATCAACCAATGCAACCATAAATAAACCCTCAAAATATTAGTCTTCGGATAGTAGCAGTTTAAGTTGAGTATTATCGGTAACAGTTACCTTTCCATCGGCAGTAAAAGTTACAAACAAAGGTTTTGTATCCGATTTATAAGTGTTTAACGCCGTACCGTCTAAATCATATACATAAACAGTATCAGATGACAAAACGGCAATTTTTTCACCATTTACAGCAATATCGGAAATTGGTGCAGAAAACTCAAATTCACTATACTTACTACCATCTTCTCCGATAATTACTATGCTGTTATCGTGTTCATTATCCTCTCTTCCAAATGCATACACACAATTTTTTGTAATATCAGTGTTATAACATCTTACAACACCGCTTATTTCATGTTCACGATATCCGCCTTCCCAATCAACTGTATAAGCGGCATCTACACCAGTTAATAAGAAATACTTTTCATTAACCGAAGTAATACTTGAAACAAAAGTATTAATCTCGGCTTTCCAAACGGGAGTTGCACTGTCATACTCCAAAATATACACCTTAGAAACAAAAGAACCTGACAAAGCATCTACAAGGCACAAAGCAATAGAATCACCGTCATTAGAAACTGCAACATCAACAATATAATTATCAGCAGAATTCCAAGTATATACCTGTTCGTTGTTTTTATTAAAAACAGATACAGTGTTATTGTGCGTATCGGAAGATGTTACAACTGCAAAAGTACCGTCACGTCCAATATCGGCACAGTATATATTTTTTTCAAACGTACGTTCATAAAGTTCATTTGAATAGTTATATACTTTTACCGAATATCTGTCACGGTCAAACAGTAAAAACCTTGCTTCAGACACTTTAAGTTCGGGTTCAAACATACCGTGTGAAGCTGCATTAATCAATTTACCGTCTTTATTATATACCTCAAAATACGTATTGTTAAGTATTAAAGAGACTTCACAGTTACTAATCAGTTCATTCGGGTTCTGGGCATAAATATTAATTGGATATTCACCCTTACCAGATGCAGCATAGTCATTCTGCAACTTTTCAACAAGTCCGGTAGGAGTAAGATAATTAATAACCAGAATCGTGATAATTAAAGCAACAATTAAAGAATAAACAACAATTCTGATAATAAGTTTCTTCTTGCGACTTCCTTTTACCAATTCAAGGTTAGATTTACTGGTTTTATTGTCACTATTGTCTCCTTTAAACGAATCAAGAACTAATTTTTTGAAGTTTTTAAAATGATGTTTAAAACTGCCGCGCTTTTTCTTTTCTTTTTGAGGTTTAACGGGCTTTTCTTTATTTATTTTAATATTTCTCTTTTGCCTGTTTTCGGACATTTACTGCTCACCTCTTTCACAACAAAACACATTGATATCATAATGTACTTTATCAAGAAACAGACCATTCGGTTTAGCCGTTGGTCCAGCAAGATTTCTATCTTTTGACGCTATTATTGAGGGTAGATTATCCGGGTCGATTTTGCCGTAAGAAACTTCAAGCAAAGTACCCACAATAATCCTCACCATGTTATACAAAAAACCGTCGGCAGTAATACTTATTATAACATCGTCGCCCTGCCTTGTGACCGAACAGTCAGAAACTGTCCTTACGGTATCGGTTACCGATGAACCAACCGAGCAAAATCCGACAAAATCATGTGTTCCGACAAACGCCTTAGCGGCAGTATTAAGCACATCTTCATCAATTCTTTTACTGATATTAAGACGGTATTTGTAATTAAACGGGTCAGAAATATTTGAGTTTTTGATGTAATACTTATAAGTTTTACCTTTGGAAGAATATCTGGCATGAAAGTCATCTGGCACAAACACACAAGATAAAGCCGCTATTTCGTTTGGTAATTTTGAATTAACTGCACGCACAAGTTGTTCGCAAGGAATACCACTCTCGGTATCAAAATGAAGGCAATACATATTGGCGTGCACGCCTGCATCGGTGCGACTGCAACCTGTAATTCCTTTTAAATCGGGTAAAATCTCATTTAATGCCATTTGAACGGTAGATTGAACCGAAACACCGTTAGGTTGAACCTGCCAACCGCAAAATACAGAACCGTCATATTTAATTGTAAGTAATCTGCGTGGCATAGAGTTCACCTCGGTTTAAAAATAAATGTTTAAAACTATCAAAGCACCAAGCAATACAGCAAAAATAATAAATGCTATAATATCAGATGATGAATATTTCATTTGACGGAATTTTGTTCTACCCTCACCGCCGTTATAACAGCGACATTCCATCGCCTCGGCAAGTTCATAAGCACGTCTTACCGAAGAAATAAGCAAAGGAATAAGAATAGGAAGCAAAGCCTTGATTCTTCTTATTAAACTTCCGCTTTCAAGGTCAGCTCCCCTTGCCTTTTGCGCGTTCATAATCTTGCCTGTTTCCTCAATGAGGGTAGGAATAAAACGCAGAGCAATAGTCATGGTCATAGCCATTGTATGAACAGCATTTTTAAGACCGATTAGTGACAAAGGCTTCAAAAGGCTTTCTATAGCACCGGTTAGTGATGTTGGAGAAGTGGAGTAACTAAGCACAGCACTTGCTAAAATCAGCAAGATTATTCTTACAGCCATAAATATTGCACGTGAAATACCACCTGCAGTAATGGTTATTATCCAAAACTTAAACAACACGTTGCCATCAGCAGTGTAGAACATATTAAGTACTGCAGTGAGAATAATAATAGGCAATACGGTTTTAATGTTCTTTAAATACATCTTTAGAGGTATCTTCGAAAGAAAAATTACAGCAATTAAAGAAACCGTTAAAAGACCTAAGGTAACAAAATTACCGGCAACAAAAATGAAAACAATGTAGGCAATAAGCAACAAAAGTTTTGTTCTGGGGTCAAGTTTATGCACCGTTGAATTGGTATCAATAAACTGGCCAAAAGTGATATCGTTAAGCATTTTTTGCACCTCCTTTAAGATTTAGGAGTGCATTTTTCATATCCTCAACAGTAAAAATGTTTTTAGGCACATTAACACCGCTATTATTAAGTTTAATGGCAATTTTGGTGATTTCGGGTATATCAAGCCCTATATCTACAAGTTCCTCAGCGTTTGAAAATACATTTTTAACCGTATCAAAAGCGTGGACTTCACCTTTATTCATTACAAGTAATTTATCGGCAGTTTTAGCCATGTCTTCCATGCTGTGAGAAACAATAATAACAGCCGCATTGTTCTCGTCGCGATAGGCTTTTATACGGGACAAAATCAAATCTCTACCTTGAGGGTCAAGACCTGCGGTAGGCTCGTCAAGAATAAGCACATCAGGTTTCATAGCGATAACACCTGCTATTGCAACCCTGCGTTTTTCACCGCCTGAAAGGTCAAACGGTGATTTTTGCAATAACTCGTCCTTTAATCCAACAAGTTCAGCGGCATATTTTACCCTTATCTTTATCTCATCTTCACTAAGTCCCATATTGGTAGGACCAAAGGCAATATCCTTTTGGGCAGTTTCTTCAAAAAGTTGGTACTCGGGGTACTGAAAAACAAGACCAACCTTAAATCTGACCTCGGATATATTTTTATACTCGGTCCAAATATTTTTGCCATCAAGCAAAATATCACCGCTTTCAGGTTTTATAAGTCCGTTAAGTTGCTGAACAACGGTAGATTTACCCGAACCGGTATGACCAATGACACCGATAATCTCACCGCGTTCAACCGTGAAAGACACGTCGTTTACAGCATGTGCAACAAACGGTGTACCGAGACCGTAGGTATAGCAAAGATTTTTAACTTCAATTAACGACAAATGGATTTCCTCCTAAAACAGCACTTAATTACCTTTAAGCGCTTCGGTCACGGCCTCTACACATTCATCAACAAAGAGAACGTCTTTTTTAAGGTCCATGCCGCATTTTTTAAGTTCAAAAGCGAGTTCTGTAGGCTGTGGAACATCAAGTCCGGCCTTTTTTAGCACATCTATTTCAGAAAATACGCTTCTTGGCGTACCGTCAAGAACTACATTACCTTTATCCATTACCACAACTCGGTCGGCAAGCGCTGCTTCGTTCATGTAATGGGTTATGAGAATAACTGTAATATTTTTTTCATTGCGAAGTTTTAAAATCGCGTCCATAACTTCTTTTCTGCCTCTTGGGTCAAGCATGGCAGTAGGTTCATCAAAAACTATGCATTTTGGCTGCATTGCAATTATGCCTGCAATAGCAACTCTCTGTTTTTGTCCGCCCGAAAGGTTATGCGGTGCACTTTTTTTATACTCGGTCATTCCAACCGACTCTAAAGCGTCTTCTACCCTTTTTACCATTTCGTCATGCGCAACACCTAAATTTTCAAGACCGAAAGCAACATCTTCGTCTACAACGGTTGCTACAAGTTGGTTATCGGGGTTTTGAAAAACCATTCCAACTGTGCGTTTTACGGCAATATCATTGCTCTCATCCGACGTCAAAAGTCCATCAACCGTAACTGTACCTTTTTGCGGTACAAGTAGACCGTTTAGCAACTTTGCAAGCGTTGATTTACCCGACCCGTTATGACCTAAAACAGCAGTAAACTCACCCTTTTTAAATGTGAGCGAAAAGCCGTCAAGTACGTCAAACGAGCCCTCGTCGTTCTCGTATTCAAATGTAATATTATCAACATTTATAAGTTCGTTCATTTCTTTACCCAATAAGTTGTATTACCGCAAGGCAAGACAATGTCGCGGTTGGTTACTTTAAGACCGATTTCGTCGGTCACCGCTGTACCTTTGCCTTTTAAAACGGTGTTATTAACCATATAATTTATTATTGTCGGTGAAATGCCGCCTGAGTAGGAATTAAGCAGGAAAAATATGGGGTCATCGCTTAAAATTTGTGAAGTTAAACTTAAAAGTTCACCTAATTGCTGTTCAAGTTTCCAAACTTCACCACCGGGACCTCTTCCATATGAAGGTGGGTCCATAACGATACCGTCATATTTATTGCCACGTCTTATTTCCCTTGCGATAAATTTCATGCAATCGTCAACAAGCCATCTGACGGGTTTGTCGCTAACGCCCGATACGGCAGCATTTTCTTTAGCCCAACCGACCATACCTTTTGAAGCATCAACATGAGTAACGTTGGCACCGGCTTTAAGGCAGGCAACGGTAGCACCGCCTGTGTACGCAAAAAGATTAAGCACTTTAACCGGTCTATCAGCATTTTTTATACACTCGCTCATTAAATCCCAGTTTACGGCTTGTTCAGGGAAAAGACCCGTATGCTTAAAATCCATAGGTTTTAAACGGAATGTCAGGTCTTTATAATCAACCGACCACACATTAGGTACTTTTTTTATCATTTCCCAATGTCCGCCACCGCTTTGTGAACGGTGATATTTAGCATGTGCATCGTTCCAACGTGGGTCTTTGCGTTTAGCAGACCACATAATCTGTGGGTCGGGACGGATAAGAATGATATCCTTCCAACGCTCAAGTCGTTCACCGTCAGTGGCATCTATAAGTTCATAATCGTTAAAAATTTCTACTGCTCTCATAAAATTTCCTTATTCCAAACTCATTTGCTGGCAATCACAGTTACCGTGAGGAATTCCAAGATGGTCATAAGCCGCATGGGTTACACAACGACCGCGGTTGGTACGCGACAAGAAACCAATTTGCATCAAGTACGGCTCGTAAACATCCTCGATAGTTACGCTATCC
Source organism: Acutalibacteraceae bacterium (assembly GCA_045592985.1). Taxonomy (GTDB): domain Bacteria; phylum Bacillota; class Clostridia; order Oscillospirales; family Acutalibacteraceae; genus UMGS172. Next base: position 87,047 of record JAZNVU010000046.1, read on the forward strand.
TCACCTACTGCAGCAGCAAGTGTATCAAGTCCAACAGGACCGCCGTTATAGGTCTTAATAATGGTGGTAAGCATCTTTCTGTCGAAATCATCAAGACCTAATTCGTCAATTTCAAACCTTGCCAACGCATTACGTGCAACTTCCTCGGTGATAACTCCGTCATATTCTACCTGAGCAATATCACGAACACGTTTAAGCAGACGGTTGGCAATACGCGGTGTACCGCGAGAGCGCGAAGCAATCTCCAACGCACCGTCGTCCTCAATACCGATATTAAGTATACCTGCCGAACGTTTTACGATATTTGCTAGTTGCTCGGGAGTGTAAAGTTCAAGTCGCAGTAAAACACCGAAACGGTCGCGCAAAGGTGCTGTCAGTTGACCTGAGCGTGTAGTTGCACCAACAAGTGTAAACTTTGGCAAATCAAGCCTTATCGACCTTGCCGACGGACCTTTGCCAATGATAATATCAAGTGCAAAGTCCTCCATAGCAGGATAAAGCACTTCTTCAACACTACGTGACAAACGGTGAATTTCGTCTATAAACAAAACGTCGCCTTCGTTAAGATTGGTAAGCAGCGCTGCCAAATCGCCCTGTTTTTCAATAGCAGGACCCGAAGTAACACGCAAATTTACGTTCATTTCGTTTGCAATAATACCTGCCAATGTGGTTTTACCAAGTCCCGGAGGGCCATATAAAAGGCAATGGTCAAGCGACTCACCGCGAAGTTTGGCGGCTTTGATATAAATGTCAAGGTTCTCCTTAGCCTTGTCCTGACCGATGTATTCTGTTAAAAGTTTGGGTCTTAACGATACTTCAGTCTCAACATCAGACGGAGTATATTCGGGAGTTACAATTCTATTTTCATAATCAAAATCCATTTCATTTCCTCCGTTATGCAAATGTTGATAACAAGCGCAAGGCTTGTTTTATTATTTCTTCGGTTGACTTTGTGAGGTCACACTTGCCGACGGCAACCGATGCCTCGCTCTGTGAATATCCAAATCCTACCAGTGCAGCAATAGCATCCTTTGAAGCCGAGCCACCGTTATCAGCCTTTACAACTGCGGCAGTATCAGCATTTGTATTACCTATTGTACCGCCAATCTTATCTTTAAGTTCAAGAACAATGCGTTGTGCGGTTTTAAGACCAACACCGGGTGCCTTTGAAATTCCTTTATAATCCTCGCTTGCAACATGCAAATACAGTTCGTCCACAGTAAAAGAAGAAAGAACAGCAATAGCAACCTTTGGACCTACGTTGCTGACGTTTATAAGTTGTTTAAACGCTTCAAGTTCTCTGGGCTCTGCAAAACCGAAAAGGTCGACACCATCCTGTTTAACATTCATATAGGTATACACAAAAGCCTCGTTACCGGTCTGTGGCAGATTAGACAAGGTTTTAACCGATGCAGTAAATTTATATCCAACACCTGCACACTCAATAGCGGCTGATGTTGCATCAACAAAGATAAGTTTTCCTCTTAAAGAATAAATCATTTTGTCATCACCTTTGCTTATAATTTAAACGACCGATTATCGAACCTGCTGAATGACCGTGGCATATAGCCAACGCCAACGCATCAGCAGTATCATCGGGTTTGGGCACTGCTTGAAGTCCAAGCATTATTCTAGTCATTTCCTGAATTTGTTTTTTTTCAGCCCTACCGTAACCTGTTACTGCTTGTTTTACCTGAAGCGGAGTGTATTCAAAAACCTCTACACCATGACGCTCGGCAGCAAGTACGATAACACCTCTTGCCTGAGCAACGTCAATAGCAGTTGTGGTATTGGTGTTGAAAAACAGTTTTTCAATCGACATCGCATCAACATTGTATTTATCAAGAATTTCGGTCAAATCGGTAAATATCTTATCAAGTCTTTTAACAAACGGCATGTCGGCAGGCGTTGTCACCGCACCGTAATGAATAGGAGTAAATTTATTACCCTCATATTTAACTATACCGTAGCCGACAATGGCATATCCCGGGTCAATACCTAAAATAATCAATTCGGCACCTCCAACAAGGCAAAAGTACCCACTTTCCTAAAGTAGCATTATATCACAATGATTCGACAATATCAATAGATATATCTAAATAATATATCAATAAAAGAGTACAAACATTTTTACAGAAAACGGTTGAAATACGGAGAAAACTTGCCAAAAAAGCAATGATTTAAAAGGTTAAAGCCGAATTTTGAAAAATTAGCAGTGTATTTTATTAAAAACTATTGACATTTTGCCGAAAAATCTATAATATAACACTAATGCGTTTTTGCATCTGTGTTGAAGTAGCAATGTCAAGTTTAGTGCCGTAGTTCCGGCCGATTTTAGTCGGTTAGAGAACTATGAAAAACCCTTTGCGGAGGGCACTTAACAGAGATGTTGCGGGTATCGCGCAGAGCCTATTTTGGTTTTCGCGGCCTTTCGGTCCGCAAAGGGGGATGCTTAAATGAGTAATAATATTATTGAATTGAAAGATATCCGCATGTCTTATGACGGAGAAGTTGTGCTTGACGGTATTGATCTTACCATTAAAGACGGTGAGTTTGTTACCTTCTTGGGTCCTTCAGGTTGCGGTAAAACCACAACTCTGAGAATCATTGCCGGCTTTGAGTCGCAGGACAGCGGAGATGTTTTTTTTGAGGGCAAAAATATTAACGCAGTACCGCCCTACAAAAGACATATAAACACAATATTCCAAAGATACGCTTTATTTCCGCACTTAAACGTATATGAGAATATTGCTTTTGGACTTAAAGTCAAAAAAGTACCTAAGTCTGAGATTTCGGCAATGATTGATGAAACTTTGGCGCTTGTCAACCTGAAAGGTCTTGAAAAGCGCAGAATTGACACACTTTCAGGCGGTCAGCAGCAGCGCGTTGCCATAGCACGTGCCATTATCAACCGTCCGAAACTTCTGCTTTTGGATGAACCGCTTTCGGCTCTTGATTTGAAACTCCGCAAGGACATGCAGGTCGAACTTAAAAACCTTCAAAAGCGTACGGGCATTACCTTTATTTTTGTAACACACGATCAGGAAGAAGCACTTTCAATGTCGGACACAGTTGTTGTTATGGATAAAGGTAAAATTCAGCAGATTGGCAGTCCTATTGATATCTATAACGAGCCTAAAAATGCCTTTGTAGCCGATTTTATCGGTGAGAGTAACATCATTGACGGTGTTATGAAAAAAGACTTCCTTGTGTCAATTAACAATCGAGAATTCACCTGTCTCGACTCCGGATTTGACGAGATGGAGGAGGTTGACGTTGTCATCCGACCTGAGGACGTTGATATTGTTGCACCAACTTTAGGCATGCTTGAAGGTACTGTTACCTCGGTCACCTTCCTCGGTGTTCATTATGAAATCATTGTTGATATCAACAACTTCAAATGGATGATTCAGACTACCGATTTCCACGATGTTGGTGAAACTGTAGGTCTTTCTATCGACCCTGATGCTATCCATATTATGAAGAAGAGTGAATACTCGGGCATGTTCGGTGACTACAGTTCTTATAGTGAAGAATTGGATGAAATGAACGAAGAGGCTGCTTTAGCCGAAGAAGCCTTGGAGGAAGAAGAATGAACAAAAAAGGAAACATTCTTCTGAACGCCCCTTATATTCTCTGGGCTGTTCTTTTCATCATTGTCCCTCTGCTCTTTGTTGCATATTATACCTTTACTACTGCAGATGGCACTTTTACCCTATCTAACATTACAACATTTTTCACAAGTAAAGCATATATGACGGTTTTTGGCCGTTCGATGATTTATGCGTTTTGGGCGACTTTGATATGTTTATTAATTGGATATCCATTTGCTTATTGCATGACCAAAACACGCATGTCTACCCAACGAATGATGATGTTGCTTATTATGTTGCCCATGCTTATGAACCTTATTGTTCGTACATATTCATGGCAACAGATTTTGGAAAGAAACGGACTTATCAATACATTTTTTGAGAGTCTGGGTCTTCCTACTGTTCAGTTTTTAGGTAATGCGGCTGTTATCGTATTTGGTATGGTTTATAATTATCTTCCGTTTATGATTCTGCCTATTTACTCGGTTATGTCTAAGGTTGACTCATCACTGATAGAAGCCTCCGGCGACCTTGGTTGCAATGCGTTTGGCACTATGAGACGTGTGATTTTGCCCATGAGTATTCCCGGTGTTTTGTCAGGTATTACTATGGTATTTGTACCTTGTGTAAGTACCTTCTATATTTCACGTCAGTTTTCAGACGGAAACATTAAGATGATTGGCGATATTATCGAAGATAAGTTCTATAAGTCAAGTGTTCCCGATTATAATATCGGTGCTACTATATCTTTGGTTTTAATGGTCATTATCCTTATTTCTCTTGCCGTTGCTAACAAATTTTCTGATGACGGCGTAGATGGCGGAGGTGTCATTATATGAAAGCATTACGCTCGATTTTCATGGCACTCGTTCTCCTGCTTTTATATGCCCCGATTTTCGTAATGATTTTGTTCAGTTTCAACTCGGCTAACAGCACCTCGATTTTTGAAGGATTTTCATTTCGTTGGTATGAAAATCTGTTCCTTTATGGCGGTGATTTACTCTTAGCACTTAGGAACACCCTTATTTTGGCAGTGTTATCCTCTATAATTGCTACTGTCTTAGGTACTGTAACTGCTGTTGGTATTTCAAAACTACGCAAAAAATGGCTTAAAAGCACCGTTATGTCAGTTACGAACATTCCTCTTATGAATCCTGAGGTTGTAACCGGTATTTCGATGATGCTGATGTTTGTTTTTGTTGGGAAAATGCTGTCTATTGCCAACTCGGTCAACTTTTTCACTATTTTAATTGCTCACGTTACATTCAGTTTGCCTTATGTTATTCTTAATGTTTTACCGAAATTAAAGCAAACAGACGAACATTTGACCGAAGCCGCCATGGACCTTGGTTGTTCTCCTGTTAAGGCGTTTTTCAAGGCAGTACTCCCCTCTATTACACCCGGTATAATAGTTGGTTTTATTATGGCTTTTACTTTGTCACTTGATGACTTTGTAATTAGTTATTTCACCAACGGCACCTTCCAGACCCTGCCGCTTCTTATCTATTCCATGACGAGAAAGCCTATGAAACCTGATGTTTATGCTTTGGAAAGCATAATGTTTTTGATCATACTTGTTCTTATGATACTCCTTAACATCATACAAAACGAAGACAATGACAGAAAAGGAGTAAAGCATAAATAATGAAAAAATTAATTTGTACAATTATTGCCGTTTTGCTCATTGTTTCGCTGTTTGTAATGACCTGCTTCGGTGAGTCTAACACAGAGGTTGAAGTTGAGGCAGTATATTCTGATGAACTTGCGGGTACTACTCTCAACATTTTTAACTGGGGTGAATACATTTCAGACGGTGCTGAGGGCATGCTTGACGTTATCGGTGCATTTGAAAAACTGACAGGAATTAACGTCAATTACACAACCTACGAAAGTAACGAAGCAATGTATGCTAAACTTAAGAGTGAATCGGTTGCTTACGACATTGTTATTCCTTCGGATTACATGATACACCGTATGAGAAACGAAGGAATGTTAAAAGAAATTGACTACTCTAAAATTTCGAATTACAAATACATCGACGACAAGTATAAAGGCAATTATTTCGACCCTGAAGATAAATTCAGCGTCCCCTATTCTGTAGGTATGGTCGGTCTTATTTATAATACAGATATTGTAAAAGAAGCACCTACCGGATGGGATATTATGTGGGATGAACGTTATAAAGGGCAGATATTAAACTTTAATAACTCTCGCGATGCGTTTGCAATAGCGCAATTCCTTTTAGGAATTGATGTAAACACCACTGACAAGTCATTGTGGGACAAGGCTGCAGACAAACTTATTGAGCAAAATCCTCTGTTGCAAGGCAGAGTTATGGACGAAGTCTTTAACAAAATGGAAGCAGGAAACGCCGCTATTGCACCATATTATGCAGGCGATTTCCTTACCATGAAAGATGTAAACGACAGTCTTGAGTTTGTTTATCCCGAAGAAGGAACAAACATTTTTGTTGACTCGATGTGTATTCCCTCTTGCTCACAAAATTACGAAGCCGCTTTGATGTTTATCAACTTTATGCTCGAACCTGAGGTTGCTCTTGCAAATGCCGAATTTATCTGCTATGCAACGCCTAATACCGCTGTTTTAGAGCACGAGGAGTATTCACTCAAAGACAATGAGTACCTTTATCCCGATTATGAAATCAAAACTCAATATTACTACGACCTTGATAGTGACACTCGCACCTACTTCGAAAAACTTTGGGAAAAGGTTATAATTAATTAAGAACAAAAATCCTCTGTGACATTACGGTCACAGAGGATTTTTTATATCGGTAGATTAATAAGTTCAAGTCCTTCTAACAGGAACTTAACACCCAGTAGAATCAATATCAAACCGCCGACAAATTCCGCTTTATTCTTATATTTCGTTCCAAATATGCTACCAACTTTAACACCAGCAAAAGACAAAATAAAAGTAGTAATACCTATAACTATCACAGCAAGTAACATGGTCCAAAAATCAGTTTCAAATGCAAATGAAACACCAACAGCTAGCGCGTCGATACTTGTTGCAATGGCCATAACAAACATAACCTTAAATTCCAACGAACCGCCCTTAGTTGCAACATCGCAACTTTTTTCCATTGATTCTTTTATCATATTAGCACCAATAATGCCTAATAAAACAAAGGTAACCCAATGGTCAAAACTGTTGATAAAACTGCTAAAAAGCGAGCCTAAGCAAAAGCCTATAAACGGCATTAACCCTTGAAAAAAGCCAAACCACGCTCCAACAACCGAGCAATTTTTAAGCGATGCCTTTTCCATAGCAAGACCTTTACAGACAGCAACAGCAAAAGCGTCCATAGAAAGGCTTATGCCAAACATCAAAATAACAAATATGCTCATTTATTTCACCTTAACAATTTTTAGGCAATACAGTCTTTATATCACCCATAAATTCATCAAAACTGTAACGGATAGGCTTAAATGTGCCGTTTTCATAAACTGCTTCACTGACTGAAGCATTAGATGCCCACGGCAAATTTTTCATTTCATCAAGAGTATTACCGTTAATGCGATTAAAAAATGCTCTTATAGGGGTAGCGTGAGAAAATACAGCAACTGTTTTGCCGTCGTTTTCCTCGGCTATTTTTTTTACAGTTTCATAAACACGGTCACTCAGATGTGCAACGCTTTCACCTTCATCGGCTTTTGCATTACCAACATCATACATCCAAACAGTACCGTATGACTCTTTAAACTCGACAGCAAGTTCATCAAAAGCGCGATTTTCCCAAAGACCTGCTTCAATTTCGCGGAGACCTTTATCGTCGTGAATTATAAGCCCTTTAATGTCTGCAAGTGCTTTGCCTGTATTATGAGCGCGCAATAGGTCGCTTGAATATATCGCATCAATATGTATGCTTTTAAGATAATTTGCAGTACACTGAGCTTGTTTGTATCCAAGCGGAGACAAATCAAGATCCGTAATACCTAAAAAATTACCGTTCAAATTACCAATACTCTGACCATGTCGTACAAAATAAAGCCTACAAGCCAAGTTTTACATCCCCTTAAATAGTAACTTAAGTAATTTTAACACATGAAGTTTTTAAATGCAATAAAAATTAAGACCGGATTGAAACCAATCCGGTCAAATTAATTATTTAAGAGCAGCCTTTGCTTTCTCAACAAGTGCAGTAAATGCGGCAGCATCTTCAACTGCAAGTTCAGCAAGCATCTTACGGTTGAGTTCGATACCTGCTTTTTTGAGACCGTTCATGAAGGTAGAATAGTTCATACCGTTCATTTTTGCTGCAGCAGAAATTCTGGTAATCCAGAGTCTGCGGAAGTCTCTCTTCTTAAGTCTACGTCCGATATAGGCATACTGGCCAGATTTCATAACCGCTTCTTTGGCGGTCTTGAAAAGTTTAGATTTTGCTCCAAAGTAACCTTTGGCAAGCTTTAATACTTTTTTTCTTCTCTTGCGCGTCATAATTGCGCCTTTAATACGTGCCATTTCAGCAACCTCCGTTTTCTTTTAGCGGTTAATTATTTGTAAGGGAGCATCTTCTTTACCTTTGCTACATTGGTAACATCGGCAATAGTTGTCTGACGAAGATTTCTCTTACGCTTTGTGGTTTTCTTGTTAAGAATGTGGGACTTAAATGCGTGTGCACGTTTTACCTTTCCGAGTTTGGTAAGTTTAAAACGTTTTTTAGCACCGCTGTGTGTTTTCATCTTAGGCATTTACATTTCCTCCTTAGAGATTTTTTAGCGATCACTTATTGGTCTTGGGTGCAAGAAACATCAACATGTTTCGGCCTTCCATTTTGGCAGGCTTTTCAACTACTGCAAACTCGTCGCAGAAGTCAGCAAATCTAGCCATAATTTCGGTACCGATTTCAGGATGACCGAGTTCACGACCGCGGAAACGGATAGACACCTTAACCTTATCGCCGCCTTGAAGGAATTTCTTGGCATGATTGCCTTTTGTTTCGAAGTCATGAGTATCAATACTAAGACCCAATCGAATTTCCTTAATGTCAACGACCTTTTGGTTTTTCTTGGCTTCCTTTTCGCGTTTTGCCTGTTCGAAGCAATATTTACCGTAATCCATAATCTTACATACGGGCGGTGTTGCATTCGGAGCGATAAGCACAAGGTCCAAATCGGATTCAAATGCTTTTTTGAGCGCATCTTTCGATGTCATCAAACCAAGCTGTGACCCGTCCGCACCTATTACGCGAACCTCTTTTTCCCTGATTTCTTCATTGATTTGCAGTTCCTTGTTACTGATAGTAAAGCACCTCCGGCCTAAAATAACAAATGCGCGGACATAAAATATCCGCGCACAATAAGCCTAATAAATTAGTACCTATTAACCTCTTAAGACGAAACTTTGAGGTGTGAACGGATAATGTCCAACTTTGTTGTCTTGATGATGATACCACATCATATGAAAAATGTCAAGCATTATTTCAAAATAATTTACTGTTTTATTGCTTTTGTTTTCCAATTACCAAAGCGGTAGAAAATTATTGTGAGAACCGCACCTATAACCCACGAACACAAAAGCGATACTGGTATACATTCAAATACACCGACGGGAAGTTCTTCGGTAGCGGTCATATAAGAAATACCGTAAGCCAACGGAACGCGAATTGCAACTGTTGTAATAAGCGATATCCACATTGGTGTCATGGTATCACCTGCACCGCGCATTATACCAGACAAACTTTGTGTAACAGCAACCATGATGTAACCGACAGCCAATATTTTCATGATATATTGGCTTTTAACAATAAGTTCCGGAGTATCGGTAAACAAACCTATAAGATATTTACCAAAAAGTAAAATAGCTAATGTTACGGTTGCCGAGCAAATAACTGCCATTAATGTTCCCTGATTAGCACCTTTCTTCACTCGGTCAATTTCGTTTGCACCGATATTCTGCCCTGCGTATGTAGTAAGAGCAGTGCCAAAGGAGAAGTTCGGCATCATGGCAAAGCCATCAACACGCATAACAATAACGTTAGCCGCAATCAGTTCGGGTCCAAACTGATTAGTAAGTGACTGAACAATTATCATTGCAGAAGAGAAAATTGCTTGCGTAAGACCTGCAGGCAAACCCAATTTCACAAGAGTCTTAACATAATATGCTTTGGGTTTTAAGTATTTAATACCAAAGTCGTAATACTCCTTCATTTTGGTAAGTCTTATATAGCAAAGTATAGAAGATACAACCTGAGCGATTATAGTGGCAAGCGCAACACCGGCAACACCCATATTGAGTCCCCAATCGGCTACAAAATAAATATCTAAAATAACGTTTATAACCGTTGCAACGAGCAGATAAACGAGAGCGGCAAAAGAATCGCCCAAACCTCTTAATAAACCGCTAAGTATGTTATAATACGCCATACCCATTATACCAACAAGTGAAATAGCCAAATAATTATAACAGTCTGTCTGAATTTCAGATGGTGTTTTTAATAAAACTACAATTTTTTCAAGGAATGGTAAAACTGCTACTATTAATAAAACACAGGCAACGGCAGTAGCGGTTATACTGCTTCCTATTGTGTGAGAAAGACTTTCTCTGTTTTTGGCGCCTACATACTGAGCAACCATTATACTTGCACCGGCTGATATACCAATGAACAAAACCAAGAAAAGATTTACAATCGGCAAAGCACTGCCAACAGCCGCAAGAGCGTTGTCACCAATATATTTACCGACAACAATGCTATCAACAGTGCTGTACAACTGTTGTGCTATATTGCCTATCAACATAGGCAAAGTAAATTTAATTATTCCCTTCCATGGGGTACCCACAGTCAAGTCAATAGGCTGGTTTAAACTTTTTATCACTTGATTAACCTCTCAAAATCGCAGAATTATTGAACCCCGCCGCTTTTTAAATATTCGATATATTCTTCGAAACACATACCGAGGTCGTTAATTGCCTTTGCATGCTCTACACCTACATACCTGTAATGCCAAGGTTCATATATTATTTTGGTAATATCCTGCTTGTCCTTTGCGTATCGCATGATAAATCCAAAATCCTCAGCGTTTTCTTGCAACCAAGCAAACTCAGCAGTATCCTCAAAACTTCCTTCAACCGAAATTATATCAACCGCTAACCCCAAATGATGCTCGCTTGTGCCTGGTAAAGCAACAACCTTAGCTGCCTCAGCCTTAGCTTCTTCATCAGACAAGCCTTGATTTTTAAAACGGGTCACGCGGTTGTTGAAAAGGCCTTGCTGATATTCATAATCGCGGTAAGCCGAACATGCCCAGAGAGCAATTCCATCCTCAGACGCGGCTTTACACATCGCCTCATAATGTTCAACAACTCTTGAATCAAGGTATTTTGCTGATTCTTTAGTTCCTCTATATGCTTTAAGTATAGTTGTAAGTTCAACAGAATCAATAAAATCTTTAGTAACGCTATTGTCAGGATTAACAAGTTTTAAATACCATTTATCAACTTCAGCCATCATTGATAACTGTTCATCGGTTGGCGAAGAGGCAGAATCGGAAGTGACCGACCCGCTATTTTGCGAGTCGGTCTCCTTCTTCAATTCATTATACTTTGTGCTGACAATTATCAAAGAAACCGCAAGAATAACAATGATCACAAGCTCCAAAAGCATAAACAAACGTCTAAAAATCCTGATTTTGCGTCTTCTTGCCCTTTCATGTTCGCGTGAATAATTGCGATTTTCCATTAAATAACCCTAACCTTAATAACTTCAGGCATTGCACCAATTTCATCGGCAATTTTTGTAACCTTAGTCATATCTTTCTCGTCAATATCAAGCATTGTATATGCAAAGTCATTCTTAGACTTATTAAGCATGTTACTAATGTTAATATTAGCGTCAGAAACAATTCCGGAAATCTTATTGATAACAGCGGGAACATTCTTATGAATGATGCAAATTCTCTCAGCACCGGACTTAGGCATTGAAATATTGGGCATATTAACCGAGTTAACAATGTTACCGTTTTCAATATAATCCATCAATTCATCGGCTGCCATAATTGCACAGTTATCCTCTGATTCAGGAGTAGATGCACCAAGGTGAGGAATACATACAACACCGTCAGCACCGATAACCTCGTCAGACGGGAAGTCAGTAACATATGCAGCAACCTTACCCTCATCAAGAGCAGCAAGCAAATCTGTAGAATTGACCAAATCACCACGTGCAAAGTTAAGAATTCTAACGCCGTCTTTCATCATACCGATAGTCTCTTTATTGATAAAGCCTTTGGTATCGGGAGTAAGCGGTACATGGAGAGTAATATAATCACACTGTTCATAAATATCCTTAAGGTCCATAGCATGAATAGCATTATGGTTAAGGTTCCATGCAGCGTTAACCGAAAGATAAGGGTCATAACCGTAAACCTTCATACCAAGAGCATTGGCAGCATTGGCAACAAGAACACCAATAGCACCAAGACCAATAACACCAAGGCACTTACCTTTAATTTCGGGACCTACAAAAGCGCCCTTGCCTTTTTCAACCATTTTGCCGACCTCTGCACCGTTACCCTTAAGGGTCTTAGCCCACTCAATAGCAGGAATAACACGGCGGGAAGAAAGTAAAAGACCTGCAATTACAAGTTCCTTAACAGCGTTAGCGTTAGCACCGGGAGTATTGAAAACAACAATGCCCTCTTCAGCACAACGGTCAACCGGGATGTTGTTAGTACCGGCACCTGCACGTGCAATAGCCAAAAGTGACTTAGGAAACTCTACATCATGAAGCGCAGCCGAACGAACGATAGCTCCGACAGGATTTTCAACCTCATCACCGCAAGTGTATGCGTTTTTGTCAAAACGGTCAAGACCGATAGACGAAATTTTGTTGTAAGTTTTAATATTGAACATAATATCTTCCTCCACATAAGCACAATAGCTTCTTATTAATGACAATTATATTATATATTTATGAATTGTCAAGTACTTTGTTAAAATTTATACTAAATTTGTTGGAAAATAGACTGGAATCAAGAAATGTTTGTTAATAATTTAACATTATAGTTGTTTTCTCAACAAATCAAAATACTCGCGAATCTCAGCAACCTTTAAATCTACCTCGGTTTTAGCACTGTTAAAATCTTCGTTTTCAGTCATAATATTAAGAATCTCGGATTTAAATACCTCTGTTCTTCCCAAGGCGAGATTGACAAGGTCTTTTGCATTTTGACCGCCAACCTCGGTGAATTCATTACAAGCTTCAGCACATTCAAGCACTATTCTTCCTATAATTGATGATGCGCTGTGTAAAGAAATCGGTTGTTGCTGAGCAGAATAAATGTTTAAAGGTTGTTCCTTATCAGAAACTTCTTCAACAACAGGTTCAACGGGCTCATCCGTAACATTTTCAGAAGTTGAATCTATTTTGGCAACCAAAGCTTCGTTTTGTAATTCCTCTGTTAAACGGTTTACTTCACCTTTAAGGCTTTCTATTACGTTTTTTAGTTCTTCAATTTGCGATTTGTTCACATCAAGTTGCTTAGATAAAACCACATTGTCATTATACAATTCATTATTCTTTGCAATCAAAGTATTAATTTGCTCAACCATTTTCTTTTTCAAAAAAATCACACCCTTTTTCAAATTATATAATAAAAAAGACGCATATTCAATAATAAAAAACTTGTTAAAAACGAAATAATGTAGTATAATAGAGAAAATTGCAATAATATGGAGAGAAATATGCAGACTGATGCTATGAATGCCGGAGTAAATCCCGGCGGACTTAAAAGTAAAATTGAAATTCGTGTGCTTATTTGCTACCTACTTGAAAACTCTTCGGGGGCTGTTCCCCTTGAAGCGGTAAAAGAGCAGTTACACTTTGGAGGGTTGGCAAATTATTTTGAAACAGCGCTTGCCATATCTGATTTAAGTGAAAACGGCACTATCACTTGTACCGAAGAAAACGGTGTCAAACTTTACAGTGCAACTATCGAAAGCAACCGTGTATCAAGTGCTCTCGGCAATGGTCTCCCCTTTTCGGTTAAAGAAAAAGCTCTCGCTTTGACCGACAGCATTATAACACGCAGAAAAAACGAACGTAACAACAAAGTAGACATCGAGAAAGCCGAATTGGGTTATAACGTCACCTGCCGAATTTTCGAAAAAGACCATTGCTTGGCAAGTGTGAGCCTTCTTGTTCCCGATGAGCAAACTGCACTTGATGTAAAAGGCAGGTTTTTATCTGACCCGATGATTACTCTCGTCAAGGCAACAGAGGCACTGACCGGCGCAGATATATAAAAAACCCAAAGACTAAAAGTCTAAGGGCTTTATGGAGCCGGAGATGGGACTCGAACCCACGACCTGCTGATTACGAATCAGCTGCTCTACCAACTGAGCCACCCCGGCACCGACCTGTTGATTATAACAACTTTTTTTCGCTAAGTCAAGTATTAAATAACTTTTAGGAGAATCGTTATGTCAAAAGAAATCAAACGTACAAATATCGGCGAAAAATTACGTCAATACCGAAAAAATATGCATTTGACACAAGTTGAAGTTGCAGAAATACTGGGAATTAAACGCAATACTTATGCAAGATATGAAACCGACACTACACCACCAATCAATATTCTGACAAAACTCGGCGTTTTTTTTGGAATCACAACCGACGAATTACTTGGATGTGATGGGTATTACGATTCAGCTGTCACCAATCTTGAGACCCAATTCACCAAATTATCTTCTGTCAATAGTTATACTCAAAACAACGGTTTTTCGGCTGAAGAATTAAAAACGCTTTTGAAAATAACAAACATGTCTAAAGAAAAAAGAGAAGAATTAATAAAATATATCGAAAACATTGTGGATGATGAAAATCTCTTATAAAAAAATCCTTCGGGTTTTTACCCGAAGGATTTTTTAATTATCTCTTAGAAAGAACTTCCTTCTCGTAAGACTTTACCTCTTTAAGCCATTCGTCGCCAACAGGCACACCGTTAACTTCGCAGAAGTAGTCCCAAACTGCGCCGAAGGGGAAAGATTTATATTCTTCGGTAAGAGCAAGTCTTGAAGTGTAGTCACCTTCAAGTTCAATCTTCTGCAATTGTGCGGTGGGCTCGAGCAACGCTTTGAGCAAAGCCTTCTGCATATTTCTCATACCGATAACCCATGCAGCAACTCGATTGATACTTGCATCAATGAAGTCAAGACCAATGTGAGTGCGGTCAAGTAAATTGGTACGTACAATCGACTGTGCAATAGCACAAAGTTCATCGTCAAGAACTATTACATGGTCAGAGTCCCAACGAACAGGACGGCTAACGTGAAGAAGCAGGTCGTTTGTAAAAAGAAGAACGGTGGGAATTTTGTCCGAAATAACCTCGGTAGGATGATAATGGCCTGCATCCAAAGTGCACATCTTATTTCTTGAGGTTGCGTAAGCAACACAGAACTCATTTGAACCAACGGTGTAGCTTTCAGCACCAATACCGAAAACCTTACTTTCAATACCGTCAAGGTTATACTTTTCATCAATAGGTTCAGCAAAAACTTCGTCAAGAGCAGTCATCATGCGGCGGCGAGGTGCCTCACGGTCAACAGGAATATCCTTATATCCATCGGGAAACCAGAAGTTGGTGCAACAAGTTTGACCGAGTTCTTTACCAAAATACTCGGCAATTTTACGTGATGCAATACAATGCTTAATCCAGAAGTTTCTAACCTTTTCATCTGCACTCGAAATAGTAAAACCGCTGTCAGCCATCGGGTGTGAGAAACAAGTAGGGTTAAAATCAAGACCATAGCCGTTTTGTTTTGCCCATTCAACCCACTTTTGGAAATGCTTAGGTTCTAATTCATCAAGGTCAACCTTCTCGTCGGTGTCAGCATAAATGGCGTGAAGACTTAATTTGTGCTTACCTGCGATAAGCGAAAAAGCTTTATCAATATCCTGACGAAGTTCATCGGGTGTGTTAGCTTTACCGGGATAGTTACCGGTAGTCTCAATACCGCCTGATAAGGCAATGTCTTTAAAAAGAAAACCGTTTATGTCGTCTCCCTGCCAGCACTGCATGGAAATTTTAATGTTTTTAAGTTTTTCAATAACAGCGTCGGTATCAACACCAATCTCTGCATATTTAGCTTTAGCATACTTGTAGCCATCAAGTGATTTCATTTTAACTTCTCCTTTAATTATAAATTTTGATACCGAATGATTTTATTACACAATCTCTCGCATCGGTGAGGTTTTTGAAATCACCAACGCTGAGCATTTGAGCCATAAGATTACCGATAGCAGTTGCCTCGGCAGGACCCGCAAGAACGGTTCTGCCTGAAGTTTTTGCGGTAATTCGGTTGAGATAATCGGCATTACTTCCTCCGCCTATGATATTGATAGCAGAATACTTTTTACCGGTAAACTCTTCAATTTCATCAGCACAGTCGGCATAGCATTTAGCAAGACTGTTATAAATAACCGCAGTCAACTGCCCTGTAGTTTCAGGAACAGGTTGATTTGTGTCACGACAACAATTTTTAATTTCTTCACTCATATTTTTAGGTGCAAGGAAACGGTTATCAACCGCGTCTATAATACTTGGAAAATCAGAATTTTGGGCCGCCATATCACAAAGTTCGGCAAAAGAATATTTATCATTGAGTTCTTTTTTTACATTTTGAATCATCCAAAGACCCATTATGTTTTTAAGCACTCTATAACGATAGTTATATCCGCCTTCGTTTGTAAAACTATGCTCCATACATATATCTGCAAGTTGAGGAGTAAGGGACTCAATGCCCATTAAAGACCAGGTTCCCGAACTTATGTACATAACATTATCTTCATTGGACGGAACAGCCATAACTGCAGAGGCAGTATCATGAGAGGCTGCAAGAATAACTTCAAGGTCAAAGCCCACTTCGGCAGCAACCTCAGGCAAAAGACCACCTGCTTTTGTGCCCGGCATCGAAAGTTTTCTGAAAATACTTTTCTTTATGCCGAAAGTATCAAGAATTTCTTCTGACCACGAGTTGGTTTTTACATCAATAAGTTCAGTAGTAGATGCATTAGTGTATTCGTTAAACTTTTTACCTGTAAGCAGATAAACAAAATAATCAGGTATCATCAAAAAATCAACAGCTTTTTCCAACTGTTCGGGATGATTATCCTTTACAGAAATAAGTTGGAAAAGTGTATTAAAGGTATTGGTTCCAAGACCGGTAATATC
This sequence comes from Acutalibacteraceae bacterium, assembly GCA_045592985.1. Classification (GTDB taxonomy): domain Bacteria; phylum Bacillota; class Clostridia; order Oscillospirales; family Acutalibacteraceae; genus UMGS172. The sequence goes on from JAZNVU010000046.1 coordinate 103,833, forward strand.
ATATAATTTGCGTTTAGACATTACTTCAAAAGCCTTTTCAACATAGCCCTCGGTTCGTGAATCGCGATAACCAACCGAATTACCGACAATATCACCATTTTCATCAAGCAAAACAAAGTCAACGCCCCAAGTGTCAATTGACATAGTAGCAGGGACTTTGCCAATTTCAGCGCATTTTTTCAAACCATTTTTAATCTCATTAAAAAGTCGAACGGTATCCCAACAAAGCGAACCTTCTTTCTCGTCAAGTCCGTTATAAAAACGATATACCTCTTCGTACTTCATTATACCGTCTTCAAGCCAACCCAAAATATGGCGTCCGCTTGAAGCACCGATGTCAACAGCAAGATGATACATAATTAACCTCCATTTTTATTTCATAATACACCATGTTCACCCAAAATAATACCCTTTACTTTTGGTTTTTTATGGTGTTTTTTTAATTAATATAATATTTTGCAAGTAACCACATAACAATTATACATGAAAAAATAATTTTTTCAATCGGTTGCTTTAAATATTATTATGTGATATGCTTGCGATATAATAGGGACAAATATGGCTTTGCCTTGTTCATTTCATCAAAAGAAACAAGGCAAGGCAGGAATAACTGTCATACCATACTTTATTTTTACCTTGTAAAACAAGGCAACGTATGGTATGATTTCTTATGTAGAAGTATGATTTTTGTCATACATAAGCCAAATCGAGAAGAAGTTAGTGAGGAAAAAGAAATATGAGAGTTTTGGTTATTGGAGGAACTAGATTTTTCGGTATTCACACCGTTAATGCCTTACTTGCGCAAGGTCACGATGTTACGCTTGCTACAAGGGGAAATAGCAAAAATGTTTTTGGTAACAAAGTTTCTTATATTTGTATTGAACGCACCGATCCCGAAAGTATGCGAAACGCCCTTGCTGGACACCATTTTGATATTGTAATAGATAAACTTGCTTATTGTTCTAACGATATAAAGTATGCTCTTGATGCTCTCGATTGTGACAAATATATTCAGATGTCTTCTACCGCAATTTACGAGCCTAAACATATCGATACGAAAGAAAATGATTTTAATCCTTTATCTAAACAACTTATATGGTGTGGAAGATTTGATTTTCCTTATGATGAGATAAAGCGTCAGGCAGAATGTGCGTTGTGGCAAAAATATAATCACAAAAACTTTATTGCTGTTCGTTATCCGTTTGTTATTGGAATAGACGATTACACAAAAAGATTGCTTTTTTATATTGAGCATACAATTAATGGTATTCCTATGAATATTGACAACATTGATTGTCAAATGGGTTATATTGAATCAAAAGAAGCGGGAGAATTTATGGCTTTTCTTGTTGATTCAGATTATACTGGAGCAATTAATGGTTGTTCTAATGGCACAATTTCTCTCAAAGAAGTTATAGAGTATGTAGAAAAGAAATGTAATGTAAAAGCTGTTTTATCAGTAGACGGTGATAAAGCTCCATATAATGGAGAGGTTGAGTACAGTGTAAATACTGATTTGGCCAAATCAATAGGATATAATTTTAGCAATTTGAATGATTGGATTTACGATTTAATAGATCATTATATCGGAGTAGTTTATAAAAGTTGAAAATTTAGACACTTTGTCCCTGATTTAACACAAGCATACAATAAATCTGAGGTGAAAAAAATGCGCAAATACACTGCCACAATGTATACCGACTACGGTGTCGATATACAAAAAGGTACTACAAGCAGAAAAGAACCTGACCATGACCACGATTTTATTGAAATAGTTTATATAGCAGACGGCAAGGCTGAACAGTTAATTAATAACAACCGTTACCCTGTAAAACGCGGTGACCTGCTTTTTATCAACTACGGTTGTACTCATGCTTTTGTTCCGACTGATAAAGTGACTTTTTACAACATTATCTTAAAGCCCGAATTTATCAGTGAAACGCTGATTGACAGTGAAAACGCTTTTGAAATTCTCTCACTTACCGCTTTTGAAGAGTTGCGCGACAATGTAGATACAGGCAAAGAACTTATTTCATTTGAAGATACCGAGATAACCGAAATTGAAGACATTATTAAAGGTATGTACCGTGAATGCCGCGATAAAAAGCCCGCGTTTAAAACTATTATTCGCGGATATATCACTGTACTTATTGCTAAAATTTTGCGTAATATGAACTATACCTCTCCTGATTTTCACCTTGAAGAAATGTGGCAAGACCTTGTTAATTATATTAATAACAACATCAAAGAAAAATTGAGCCTTGAGGAACTTGCGGGAAAATGCTTTTATAATCCGTCGTATTTCAGTCGCGTTTTTAAAGAAAAATTTGGCGTTACGCTTGTTGAATACATTTCTAAAACAAGAGCCACGACTGCTGCTCGTCTGCTTGACTCAACAACACTCTCTGTCAACGAAATAAGCGAACGTTGCGGTTTTGGAAACAAAATGAGTTTTTACCGATGCTTTTCAAAATATTATAACTGTACTCCGTCAGAATACCGTGATCGCTAATTTAACCGATTCAAAGCAGATATTATTTAATTGTTAGAGTTTTACTAGATAACCGTCAATAAGTTCGTATTTATGACCTATTATGCTGTTAAAGAAGTATTTTTATAAACCAAAAATCTGCTGTTGTTTGTGACAGCAGATTTTAATTATTACATCATATATGAATACAAATCTGTAATAGGTTTTTAGTATAAAACATCTTGCTTTTTAATGATATGAATACTATAATATAATTTAGTTTATAATGTACGACATGAAAGGTGATAAAATGAGAAATTTAAAATCAAACAGCAGTGTTGATAAATTTATAAAAAAGTATGGGCACTTATGGTTTATGCTGCTCTTTCCTGTTGTTTTATTCTACTATGAAAGTGTGTTCAGAATATCAACTACAGGTGATTTCTTTTCTTTAGGTGCCATTTACACCTTGTTCTTCAGCGCTTTCTACGGCGGTATACTGTATCTTTTGTGTTCACTCTTTAAAAAACGTTTATACAACCGCATAATTACTACTGTAATGTTAATCGTTACCGCCATACCGTTCTTGGTTGAGTATTTCATATTCCGTCAGTTTAAAGTATTCTACGATGTCAACACCATTACAGGCGGTGCCGAAGATGCCGTCGGCGGTTTTATGGATGATATCAAAATTATGATTTTCAGCTTTGATGGACTTTCTAAAATATTTCTTTTCTTCCTGCCTGCAATTCTCTACATGATTTTCGGCAAAAGATTTGTTCCCGCTTACCGTTCCAATATGATAATGAGAATATTCTCGTCGGTTTGTTCGGTTGCTTTCTACCTTGTAACCATCTTGCTTATCACTTTCAACAGCATTTATCAACCTCTTTACACTTCACAGTACAATTTCCAGTCAGCTTTAAGTAATTTTGGTCTTTATACTGCCGCAAGACTTGACATAAAAAACATCATCTTCAAAGATGACGACCTTTCTTTTGAAACGACCGACCTGCAAACTATTATACCCGTAGACCCCGAAAAAGAAGAAGAATTTAAGGAATACGGATACAACCAACTTGACATTGACTTTGATGATTTGATGAAAGGTGGATCCAAAGAGCATAAGCAATTGGACGAATATGTCAGTTCATTGACTGCATCCAAGCAGAATAAGTATACCGGTTTATTTAAGGGTAAAAACCTAATTATGATTACTGCCGAGGCATTTACCAAAGAAGTAATTGACCCTGAACTGACACCTACCCTATATCGTCTTGCGACCAAAGGTATCAATTTTACAGATTATTATGCACCTGCAAGCGCCGGTACAACCGGTGGCGAATACTCTAATATATTCGGTATGTTGCCAACTGCCGGCGGTAAATCGTTTAAAAACACCGCAGACAACAACAACTATTACACTATGGGCAACCAATTAAACCGCTTGGGTTATTTCGGTATGGCATTCCACAACAATTCCTACACATATTATGACCGCCATAAAACCCATATTAATTTAGGTTACTCAAACGGATATATAGGTTACGGTAACGGTGCCGAAGAATTTGTGTCAAAGGCTTGGCCGCAGAGCGACCTTGAAATGTTGGAAGGAAGTCTTAACAAATACATTCCCGAGGGCAAACCGTTCAACTTCTATTATATGTCTGTAAGCGGACACAGCGGATATTCTCAAAGCGGCAATAAAATGACTAAAAAGAACTGGGATAAGGTGCAACACCTCAATTATTCCGATACAGTTAAGGGTTATATTGCTGCCAACTTAGAACTCGAAGCCGCACTTACAAAAACACTTGAAATTTTAGAACAAAAAGGCATTCTTAACGATACAGTAATCTGCATTTCAACCGACCACTTCCCTTACGGCCTTGATTCTGATGCAGGACTCGGCAGTATGCCGTATCTATCCGAACTTTACGGATACGAAGTAACCGACTACTTCCAGCGCGACCATAACGCTCTTATTATGTGGTCGGGTTGCCTTGAAGAAAACGAGCCGATTATTGTTAACACACCCACATACAGTCTTGATATTCTCCCTACCCTTTCCAACCTGTTTGGAACCGAGTTTGATTCAAGATTTATGGTTGGACGTGATGTTTTTTCTGATGCCGAACCGTTAGTTTTCAACACTAATTACGATTGGAAGACACAGTACGGCACCTTCTATGCAAAGAACGGCAAATTCGTTCAGTCTGCCACCAATCCTCTGCCCGAAGGCACAGACGAGAAAGAATATATAAAGGCAATTAAAGCCATTGTACGTGATAAGTACAAATACTGTAAAGGCGTGCTTGACTCCGATTATTTTGAGCATGTTTTCGGTTAAAGTAAAGCCTCACACTGATTTTTCAGTGTGAGGCTTTTTTATATCATGCTTTTGTTTTTCTTTTTAACACTAAGAAACGCTCCGACAACCGAAGAAACTATGCACAGCACCATTCTCAGCAAAAACAGTTTACCGAAGGATTCTTTGGTAATTGCAGCCGAAATAACTGCTACAAGGAAATAAAACAGCGTGCCGGATATTACTGAAGTAAACAGCACCTTAAATCCGCATTTTTTGGAGGCTATTACTCCGGCTGTTAGCGACGATACCATTAAAATAACCGTTGCTAAAACATCATTTGCTCGGCTTAAAGCGTCAAATTTTAGCATTATCAGTGCAAACAGCAGTAGCAGTATAAACATTACCGCGAAGGCTGACGCTATTCCTATCCCTGCCGAAATCACAATTTTTTTGCTTGCATTTGCATCATTAATTATCTTCATAAAAAAACACCGTCCCGTAAATAATACGGAACGGTGGCTTTAATTATTACTTATTTCTTGTCTGCAGGTTCTTCGTGCTCGGTAACAACCGAAGACAAAGCCCATTTTTTAACGATAGACTTCGAATGGTCTGCAGGAGACTCAACAACGAAAGCATCGTCTTTAATAGAAATTACACGGAACTGAAAACCGCCGATAGTGATAATCTCGTCACCAACCTGGACGCTGTTTCTTACCTCTTCCTCTTTCTTCTGTTTCTTCTTCTGTGAACGGTTCATGAAGAACATCATACCGCCCAAAATGGCAAACATTAATATATAAGTCAACCACATAATATTAGACCTCCAAAAAATATTATAAATGTATTTTACAACACAAATTTGACTTTTACAAGCATTATTTTATATTCTTGTGGCAATTTTTACAATATATTCATTTTTAAACTCTTGAAAAGTACCGTTATCAAGATTTTCCCTGATTCTTTCCATCAAAGTATTGTAAAAATAAAGGTTATGCTCAACACAAAGACGTTGACCTAACATTTCGCCTGCCTTTATAAGATGACGAACATATGCTCTCGAATGATTACGGCAAGTAGGACAATTACAGCCCTTTTCAATCGGGTCTAAATCATCTTTGTATTTCTCGTTATTTATGTTGATTATACCGTCCCAGGTAAACAAATGGCCGTGTCTTGCATTACGACTTGGCATAACGCAGTCAAAAAGGTCAACTCCGCGTGACACACCCTCAATAATGTTTGCCGGAGTTCCAACACCCATCAGATATCTAATTTTATCAGTGGGCATAAACGGTTCAACTTGCTCAATTACGTGGTACATAACCTCAGCAGGCTCACCAACTGCAAGACCGCCGATAGCATAACCGTCAAGGTCCAAATCGGCAATTTGTTTCATGTGTTCAATTCTTAAATCATCAAAAGTACAACCTTGATTTATACCGAACAAAAGTTGATTGGGATTAACAGTGTCTTCCATGGAATTCAGTTCCGCCATTTTTGCCTTACAACGTTTGAGCCAACGCGTAGTCCTCGCACACGACTGCTTGGAATACTCATAAGTCGCAGGATTTTCAACACACTCATCAAAAGCCATGGCAATGGTTGAACCTAAATTTGACTGTATTTTCATGCTCTCCTCAGGTCCCATAAAAATCTTGCGACCATCAATATGAGAGTTAAATGTTACACCCTCTTCATTAATTTTTCTGAGTGAAGCCAAAGAAAAAACCTGAAAACCGCCACTATCGGTCAAAATAGGACCTTGCCAACCCGTAAATTTATGAAGACCGCCCAACTTTTTTATAAGTTCGTCACCCGGTCTTAAATGCAAATGATAGGTATTGCAAAGCATAACTTGAGTGTGCAAATCGTCCATCAAATCATAAGCCGAAACAGCACCTTTAATAGCGGCAACGGTTGCAACATTCATAAAAGCAGGAGTTTGAACGGTACCATGTACCGTCTTGAACTCACCACGTCTTGCTCTACCCTCTTTTTTTAAAACTTTAAACATAAATACTCCCAATTTATATAATTAACATTGCGTCACCAAACGAGAAAAATCTGTATTTTTCTTCTACCGCATTACGGTAAGCTATCATTGTATTATCATACCCTGCAAAAGCACTCACAAGCATAATAAGTGTACTTTCGGGCAGATGGAAATTGGTAATAAGCCCGTCCATAACTTTAAATTCATAACCCGGATAAATAAAAATGTCGGTATCATCGCTATATTCCTTTAGCTCACCAAATCTTGCGGCACTCTCCACAGTTCTGCACGATGTAGTTCCCACACAAATAACCCTACCGCCGTTTTTCTTGGTTTCGTTGATAATATCGGCTGTTTTTTGAGGTATAAAATAGTGTTCAGAGTGCATTTTGTGCTCGGTTATCTCGTCAACCTTAACGGGTCTGAATGTACCCAAACCCACATGCAAAGTGACAAACGCAATATTTATACCCTTTTCTTTGATTTTTTCAATAAACTCGTTAGTAAAATGCAAACCAGCAGTTGGCGCAGCAGCAGAACCGAGTTCCTTTGAATAAACCGTCTGATACCGTTCCTTATCGCCCAACTCTTCGGTTATGTATGGTGGCAACGGCATTTTGCCCACTCGGTCAAGTATATCGAAAAACACACCGTTATACACAAATCTTACTATTCGATTACCGCCTTCGGTTACGTCAACAACTTCACAAGACAATTCTTCGTTAAACTTAAAAACTTTACCTGGCTTTGCCTTTTTACCGGGGCCTGCTAAACATTCCCAAGTATCTTCACCAATTTGTTTGAGCAAAACAAACTCGACAACTGAGCCTGTATCGGTACGCGTACCAAAAATTCTCGCAGGTAAAACCCTCGTATCGTTCATGACAAGGCAGTCACCTTTGTTCAAATATTCTAAAACATCAGTAAATGTACCATGTGTGACTTCGCCGGTTGTTCTGTCAAGATGCAGAAGTCTTGACTTTGTTCGCGGTTCAACAGGGGTTTGTGCTATCAAATTTTGAGGTAAATCGTAATAAAAATCAGATTTTTTCATGCATATCACCAAAAGTTCACATATTATGCCGATAAAACATAAAATATGTTTGACAAATAAAACTTAAAAATGTATAATTTATAAATAATATATAGATGTATTATATTGCATAACACAAAATTATTCAACTATTATTTTTAAGGGTGATACATAATGAAGAAGTACAACGTAGGTATTATCGGTGCAACCGGTATGGTGGGTCAGAGATTTGCGACCTTGCTTGAAAACCATCCCTGGTTTAATGTTAAAGTTCTTGCCGCAAGCGGTAGAAGTGCCGGCAAAACTTATGAAGAAGCAGTTGGCAACCGTTGGGCTATGAAAACCGCAATGCCCGAATCAATGAAAAACATGATTATCAAAAATGCAGAGGAAGACATTGAAGAAATAGCAAATGCTGTTGATTTTGTTTTCTGTGCAGTTAACATGAAAAAAGATGAAATCAAGGCCTTGGAAGAGGCTTATGCTAAGCACGAATGTCCCGTTGTTTCTAACAACAGCGCTCACAGAGGCACTAAAGATGTTCCTATGGTTGTTCCCGAGATTAACTCCGACCACATCGAAGTTATCGAGGCTCAAAGAAAAAGACTTGGTACCAAACGCGGCTTTATTGCTGTTAAATCCAACTGCTCACTTCAAAGTTATGTTCCCGCTATCTATCCTTTAGATAAAGATTTTGATGTTGAAGATGTCCTTGTTTGCACTTATCAGGCTATTTCAGGTGCAGGTAAAACATTTGAAACCTTCCCTGAAATTGTTGACAACGTAATCCCCTTTATCGGCGGCGAGGAAGAAAAGAGCGAGCAAGAGCCTCTTAAGATTTGGGGTAAGATTGAAAACGGTGAAATCGTAAATGCTGTCAAACCTCATTTTACTGCTCAGTGCCTCCGCGTTCCCGTTTCAGACGGTCACATGGCTGCTGTGTTCGTAAGATTTAACAAAAAGCCCACCAAAGAGCAGATTCTTGCAAAATGGCAGGAGTTTAAAGGTGCTGCACAAGAACTTATGCTTCCCAGCGCACCCAAGCAGTTCCTTCACTATTTCGAAGAGGATAATATGCCTCAGACCAAATTACAACGTGACCTTGAAGGCGGTATGGCTGTATCAATCGGCCGTCTCCGTGAGGATACTCAATACGATTACAAATTCGTTTGCCTCTCTCACAATACATTAAGAGGTGCTGCAGGCGGTGCTGTTTTGCTTGCAGAACTTCTTTGTGCAAAGGGTTATTTTGATTAATTAAAGGAGTTACCTATCTATGAAAAAAAGAATTTTTACAGGATGTGCAACTGCACTTGTAACACCTTTTAACGACGACTGTTCGGTTAACTATCCAAGACTCAGAACTCTTATTGAAGAGCAGATTGCAGGCGGTGTTGACGCTCTTGTTATTTGCGGAACCACCGGTGAATCGGCCACTCTTGATAACGATGAACACGTTAAAGTTCTCGAAGAGGCCGTTCGTGTTGCTGATAAAAGAATTCCTATCATTGCAGGTACCGGAAGCAACGACACCATGTATGCTGCTCAACTTTCTCAGCACGCTGAATCTATTGGTGTTGACGGTCTTTTGATGGTCACCCCATATTACAACAAAACTTCGCAAAACGGTCTTATTAATCATTACTTCTACGTTGCTGACCGTGTAAAGACCCCTATAATTCTTTACAACGTTCCCAGCCGTACAGGTACTGCTATTAAACCCGAGACTTATAAAGAACTTTCAAAGCACGAGAATATCGTTGCTGTAAAGGAAGCAAACGGCGACATATCTTCGATTGCTAAAACTATGAGCCTTTGCCAAGGCGACCTTGATTTGTACTCCGGTAACGATGATGAAATCGTTCCTATCATGTCTTTAGGCGGTATAGGTGTCATTTCGGTTCTTTCTAACATCTTACCCAAAGAAACTCACGATATTTGTGCCGAGTTCTTAAAAGGTAATGTGGAGAAAGCACGCGATATGCAACTTAAATATGTAAGCCTTATCAATGCTTTGTTTAGCGATGTTAACCCTATCCCCGTTAAAGAGGCTATGAACATGATGGGTCTTGGAATGGGACCTCTCAGAATGCCTTTGGCTCCTATGACCGACAGTGCACGTGAAGTCTTAAGACAAGAACTTATTAAACATAACCTTATTAAATAATTCTTTTAAGGGGGTATATACCCCCTTAAATTTTATGGAAGTGTAAACATGACAGAAATTATTTTAAACGGTTGCAACGGCAAAATGGGTTTTGCTGTAACCAATTGTGTAAATTCCAGAGAAGACTGTTGCATCACGTCAGGTGTTGACATCAACACTAAACAGAACTTTGACTACCCTGTTTTTGACGATATCAACCTTTGTAAAAAAGCCGACGTAATTATAGATTTTTCGCATCCTTCTTGTTTGTCAAAAATACTTGAATACGCTGTAACCACTAAAACACCCATTGTTGTTGCCACAACAGGTTTATCTGAGGCTGACATAGCAAATATCAAAGAGGCTTCAAAGGCAGTTGCTATTTTCTTTACTTTTAATATGTCACTTGGTGTGAATTTATTGGTAGAACTTGCCAAAACAACACAAAAGGTTTTAAGTAACGGTTTTGACATTGAAATTGTAGAGCGTCATCACAACCAGAAGATTGATGCCCCAAGCGGTACTGCAATTATGCTTGCAGATGCATTAAACGATGCTGCAGACGGTAAATATTCATACGAATACAATCGTCAGGCTAAGCGTGAAAAACGCAATGCAAACGAAATAGGAATACATTCTGTACGTGGTGGTAATATCGTTGGTGACCATGATATTATTTTTGCAGGCACCGACGAAGTTGTTACCCTTTCACATTCGGCATATTCCAAAAATGTTTTTGCAGTAGGTGCTACCAATGCGGCTGTTTTTATAAGCAAACTTGATGCAGGTCTATATAATATGGCGGACCTTGTTGCAAGCAAATAACTACATAAAAAAACAAACTCCCGTGAAATAAATTTCACGGGAGTATTTATTTGCGGTTTTTTAGCCGAGGATGTTAAGCAGAACACCTGCGGCAACAGCCGAACCGATAACGCCGGCAACGTTGGGACCCATGGCATGCATCAAAAGATAATTGTTGGGGTTTTCTTCTCTACCAACCTTTTGAGCAACGCGGGCAGCCATCGGTACTGCCGATACACCTGCGGCACCAATAAGCGGGTTGATTTTACCTTTTGTAACGATATACATAACCTTGCCAAACAACACACCACCTGCGGTACCGATAGCAAAGGCACAAAGACCCATTGCGATGATCTTCAACGTATCGATAGTTAAGAAGGTGGCACCGTTTGTGGTAGCACCGACAGTAAGACCTAAGAATATAACAACAATATTCATAAGTTCGTTCTGAGCAGTTTTGCCAAGTCTATCAACAACACCTGACTCCTTAAAGAGGTTGCCTAGCATGAGCATACCGACAAGAACTGCGGCATCAGGTAACAACAAGGAGACAACGATAGTAACAAGAACGGGGAAAATGATTTTCTCAGTCTTAGAAACGTTGCGCAACTGTTCCATTTTAACAGCGCGTTCTTTCTTAGTTGTAAGCAAGCGCATAATAGGAGGCTGAATAATCGGAACAAGCGCCATATAAGAATAAGCAGCAACAGCAATAGGTCCTAAAATATTGGGAGCAAGTTTAGAGGTAACAAAAATTGCAGTAGGACCGTCAGCACCGCCAATAATACCTATGGAACCGGCTTCGGCTGGTGACATTCCAAGCGCCAAAGCGCCAAGGAATGCGGCAAAAATGCCCATCTGAGCAGCAGCACCTAAAAGGAAACTCTTGGGATTAGCAATAAGCGGACCAAAGTCGGTCATGGCACCAACACCTAAGAAAATAAGCGGAGGATAAATACCGAGTTTTACGCCTAAGTACAAAATATCAAGAAGACCGCCGTGCTGAAGCACCTTGCCGGCAAGTATGTGGAAAGCATATCCATCGTAACTCCAATACTCAAATGTCTCTGCAACGCCCTCAACAACCTCAGGAGTAGCCCATATTTCAGGGTGATAAATGCCTGCATTAGGTAAGTTGGCAAGTAACATACCAAAGGCTATAGGCAAAAGTAAAAGCGGTTCAAACTGAAATTTAGGGTGAATTGCAAGTACCAAAAGGAAGCATGCAACACCAATCATTACAGCGTTTTTCCAACCTTCTGCAGTAAAAAGAGCAAGAAAACCGGAATCACCTAAAATTCCCAAAACAGTATCAAAAATCCCCATAACAAAAACACCTCAAAACATTAGAAAGGACGCGTATTATTAGCAATACCTGCAGCCTTCCATGCACTTCTAGAAGCAAAAGCCGGTCTTATAGAACGGATAACAGGTTTTACGCCTGTGCCCTCATACATCATGGCAACTGCGGCTGAAATTGCGGCAATTATCTCATCTTCATCAGAAGCAGCAACAACTGCCGATTCAACAGCATCCGCTTTTTTCTTATTTTCAACCTTGACAGGTTTCTCTTTCTTTGGTACCGGTTTATCAGTTTTATTTTTATTAACTGAGCCTGACATTATGACGCCGAAAACCCAAATAAGAGCAACCAACAAAACAAGCATTGCGAAGACAATAAGCAGCCCACTGATTGTTACTTTACCGGCATACTCACTAAGATTTCCGGAAACACCTAAATCAGAAACTGAAAGTAATAATATATCGGACATCTTTGTACCCCTTAAATTTTGAATATATTAATCAATGTTAGTATTATACTACAATCAACAAATAAATTCAACATAAAATTGATTCGATTTTTGATAAATATCATAAACACAACGCCCGAAACAAACTATCGGGCGTTGTGTTAAAATTTGATTATTTAATTTCTGTACCGCCAATAGGACGGATATTGAGAACATAGCAAGAGTTATTGCCAAACACAGCACTCATCGTTGCAAGATAAGTTTCAACAAGGTCATCCGGCACAAAAGCCTGAATTGTACCTGCGAAACCACCGCCGTGAACGCGGTAAGCACCCCTATCGCCCAATGTTTTTTCAGCAAGAACCAATGCCAAGGACAAACCTTGTTCAAAAGGATTGGAAGGAGAATAAACATTCTGCAAATATTTAAATGAAGAATTACCCGACTCCTTGGAAATACGCAAAAAGTCATCGAATTTGCCTTCCTTAAGTGCGTTTTTCTCATCAACAGCACGCTTGTTATCATTAAAGAAATGAATCGCGCGAAGAACTGCTCTATCCCCTACTTTTTCCCTTAAATCGGCGATTGATGAATAAAACTGGTCAATATCTACATCTCTGAGAAACTGTTTGCCAAAATATTCGGAAACTTTTTTACACTCAATGGTAATATCGGCATAATCCTGGGTCAAATCAGCGTGGTTGCCTCCGGTATTAACAATAACCAATTTATGAGAATGTGCGGCAATATCAAAAGAAACTTTTTCAATTACAGGATTTGATGGGTCATTAAAATCAATACCGACAAATCCTCCAACCGAACTTGCCATCTGGTCCATAAGACCACAAGGTTTACCAAAATACATATTCTCGGCTCTCTGTGCGATTTTGGCAATCTCAACAGGGTCAACCTTACCATCGTTATAAAGTCCACTCAAAATGTTGCCGATAAGCACTTCGAAAGCGGCAGACGATGAAAGACCGGAGCCTTTAAGAACGTTAGAGGTCGTATACGCAACAAAACCGCCTATATTATAGCCGTCTTTTTTAAACTCAGCACACATACCACGAATAAGTGAAATAGCCATGCCAAATTCTTTTTCGTTAATCTCAAGGTCGGCTACATTGAAAACATCCTCATCGTAGCCTTCAGACTTGACTCGTACAGTTCCATCAGAGGTAGGTGCAACAACGGCAATAACATCAAGATTAACACTTCCTGCCAAAACGCAACCGTGCTGATGGTCGGTATGGTTACCACCAACCTCAGTACGACCGGGAGCAGAGAAAAGTCGCACTTCATTTTCACCGTAAAGTTCGCAGAATTTATCTACAGCCGCAGAATACCTGCTTTTGGCAAACTCTGCATCACCATATAAAGTAGTAAAAATACTGTCAAATTTACCGTTCAAAATATTATTTTTCATATATACCTCGAAAATTATTTTTTGAGTCCCTCAACAATAGCAAGGGTATCCTTAGCAATAGCAAGTTCCTCATTGGTAGGAATTACATATACCTTAACAGAAGAATCGGGAGTAGAAATCTCAACCTCTTCACCGCGAATCTTGTTCTTCTCTTCGTCTATCTTGATACCCATATACGAGAAATGCTTACATACTTCGGTACGAAGTGTCGGGTCATTTTCGCCGATACCAGCGGTAAATACGATGGCGTCTGCACCATCCATAGCAGCAATATAAGAACCAACGAACTTTGCAATTTGGTATCTCTGAATATCGTTTGCCAATGCTGCTCTGTGGTTGCCTTCGGCCGCTGCAGCAGAAACGTCACGGTTGTCGCTAGAAACACCAGAAATACCGAGCAAACCTGATTTTTTATTACAGATATCAGAAAGTTGGTCGGGAGTAAGGTTTTCTTTGTTAGCGATATAGGTAAGTGCAGAGGGGTCTACACCGCCTGAACGTGTACCCATAATAAATCCATCAAGAGGAGTGAATCCCATAGAAGTATCAATACACTCTCCACCCTTAACAGCAGTAATGGATGCACCGTTACCGATATGACAGGTAACGATTTTAAGGTCTTTATCGCCTTCTCTTCCCATAATAGCAGCACAACGCTCGCTTACGTATTTATGTGAAGTACCGTGTGCACCGTAACGACGAACAGCATACTTCTCATAGTACTCGTAAGGAAGACCGAAAATATAAGCCTTTTCGGGCATAGTCTGGTGGAAAGCAGTATCAAATACAACGACCTGAGGAACATCTTTACCAAAGGTTTTGGTACATGCAACAATACCAAGGTAATGAGGATGGTTATGAAGAGGTGCAAGTTCTTTCAGTTCTTCAACCTTCAAAGCAACCTCATCGTCAACAAGGCAAGATTTATCAAAATAAGTACCGCCGTGAACAACGCGGTGACCGATAGCACCGATTTCCTCGGGAGAACTTATAACCTTAGCATCACTTTCAGCCAATGCATACATAAGAGTCTCAAAAGCCTCAGAATGGGTAGGCATTTTAACCTCAGCTATGTACTCTCTGCCATCAAAAGCCTTATGCTTAACATTACTGTCATCAAGGCCAATCTTATCACAAAGACCTTTTGCGATAACTTGCTCGTTATCCATATCAATAAGTTGATATTTGAGAGACGAACTACCTGCGTTTACTACGAGAATTTTCATTTTTCTTCCTCCTAAAGGCACTTCTTGTATTGCAATTCGCGCCGAATTAAAGTAAAATAGTAATAAATACTTTACAAAACAATATAATACTATAATATTTGAAAATTTGCAAGTGATTATTGAAAGAAAGTGACGTTAATGAAAACAACTGCCGTTATATCCGAATTCAACCCATTTCACAATGGTCATAAATACATTGCTGACAAGGCACGCCAAAATGGTGCTAACTGCGTTATTGCCATAATGAGTGGTAACTGGGTACAGCGTGGTGACACTGCAGTTATTTCAAAATTTGCACGAACCGAGCAAGCATTAAGAAACGGTTTTGACCTTGTTGCCGAAATACCCACATACTGGGCAATGGCAACGGCGCAAAAGTTTGCAGCAGGAGCCGTTTACATTGCCGAAAACTTAGGGGTGGACACGCTTTGCTTCGGCAGTGAATGTGGTGATATAACCCGAATAATGCAGACAGTCTATTGCGTTCGTTCTAAAGAGTTTGAGTTAAAAGTAAAATCACATCTCTCAGAAGGCACACCGCTTGCCAAAGCAAGAGAACTATCAGTAGAGGAACTTTTCGGAAACGGTGAATTATTACGAAACCCTAACGATACTCTTGCCATTGAATATATCAACGCCGCCAAAGACCTTAACTCAAAGATGCGATTTGAGGCTGTTAAAAGAATTGCCGTCGGGCACAATGACATTTTAAAATCAGACGGTTATTGCTCGGCAAGTACTCTTCGTGAAATGATTAGAAGCGGTAATATTGACGAGGCAGAAAGTTATATGCCCCATTCTGCTTTTGATATTTTACTTGACCAATATGAAAAAGGCAAGATATCGGATATTAATTTGCTTGAAAAAGCCATAATTGCCTTTCTTAGAACATCCTCACCCGAAATATTAGCCAAAACACCCGACACAAGTGAAGGAATTGAACACAGAATTTTCAATGCAGCATCTATGAGTTCAAATTTTGCAGAACTTTTAGAAACCGCAGGAACAAAGCGCTACACTAACGCAAGACTGCGCCGACTTATATTAGCAGCTTATCTTAAGGAAAGTAAGGATACAATACCTGCCAAAGTGCCGTATATACGCGTATTAGGATGTAATGAAACCGGTGCAATTATGCTTCAAAACTCAAGAGAAATCAGCAAAATTCCCATTGTTATGAGGTCTGCAACCTTAAAATCAACACCCGCGTTTGATTTTGAGACAAAAGCCACAGATATCTATTCCCTTTCACAGCTCGTGCCTGACAACAGTGGCAGCGAATTTACCAACGGTGTGATAACTATCAAACGTTGAAGTATTTAATTATATTATCTGCAGTTTTTTCAGGAATACCCACACTCATCAGTTCTTCTTTAGTTACATTCTGAATTTTAGCGAGACTCTTGAATTTATTTAACAAGAGTTTCGCTCTTTTTTCACCCACACCCTCTATTTCGGTAAGTTTGAGTTGCAATGTGTTCATTCCTCTTGACTTGCGATGGTATCCGATAGCAAATCTGTGAACTTCTTCTTGAATGTTTGATACAAGAGTATAAACACTTCGGTTGGCTTTAATGGCAATTTCACCGCCGGACGAAGTAACCGCCCTGGTTTTATGCTTTGAGTCTTTAACCATACCAAACACAGGCACATCAATATCAAGTCGGTTTAAAACCTCGGTTACGGCCAACAGTTGACCTTTACCGCCGTCAAGCAAAATTAAATCAGGTAATCTACCGAAACCGTCATTGGTTTCGGCTTTTTTATATTCTAAAAATCTTCGTTCAATAACCTCAGCCATTGAACGGAAGTCGTCCTGACCTGAAAAACTTTTAATTTTGAACTTTTTATAATCCTGTTTATATGGTTTACCGTCTTTAAACACAACCATACCCGCAACATTATCCTCGCCTGCGGTGTTGGAAATATCGTATGACTCGATAAATTTTGGCGGTTTAGATAAACCTAAAAGCCTTGCAAGTTCATCAAGCCCTGCGGTTTGACCGATGTGTCTTCCCAAATGCTGAGCAAGACGCTCGGACGCATTATTTCGGCACATGGTTACAAGATGCTCCTGTTCACCACGTTCGGGAATATGAACAGTCACATTGGTCCCGCGTTTTTCACTAAGCCATTGTTCAATAAGTTCCCTATCCTCTACCTCACCGTCAACCGTAACTCTCGGCGGTATATTTTCACGCAAGGTATAGTACCTTCTCAAAAATTCACCTCTCGATGATGCCAAATCATCAACTGCATCAATAAGAAACTCCTCGCGGTCGGAAAGTTTACCATCAACAAAAACAAAAACTTCAAAACATGCGGCTTCAGGAGTGACAGCAAGAGCAATGATATCTTGTCTTTTATAAGTAGAACTGTAAATCTTTTGGCGGTCTCTGATTTTTTCAACCGCAGTAATACGGTCACGAAGTTTAGCTGCCTTTTCAAATTCAAGGTTTTCGGCAGCCTCGTCCATCTCATCGCGCATGGCTGAAACCGACTTGGCAACGTCACCCTTTAAAAACTCAACTGCTTGTTTAACCGTTTCGCGGTATTCGGCAGCCGATATTTTACCGCTACACGGTGCCGAGCAATTTTTTATATGGAAATTAAGGCAAGGACGCGATTTTCGGTCGATACATTGAGGAAACAGTTTATTACAATGCGGCAAACAGAAGATTTTTTTTACCTCGTCAATGGTCTGCTTCACAACAAACCCCGAAACGTAAGGTCCCAAATACTCGGCATTTTTATCATCGGTATCAAAAGAAGCCGAAATTGTCGGCCACTCACCTTTTGTGACCTTAATATAATGATAACCCTTGTCGTCTTTCAACAAAATATTATATTTAGGCTGATACTGCTTTATAAGCGAACATTCAAGCACCAAAGCCTCAAACTCGCTGTCACAGATTATATATTCAAAATCATGCACGTTGGAGACCATTCTTCTGACTTTTTCGCTATGCTGATTTCCGCTACCAAAATACTGTGAAACTCTGTTCTTGAGCTTTTTAGCCTTGCCGACATAGATAATTTCGCCCGATTTTGCGTGCATAATATAAACACCGGGCAAAAGCGGCAATTTCATCGACTTTTCGCGTAATGCTTTTAACTTCTCGTCGGTCATAACGGTCTCCTTTCTTTAAATTTTAAATAAAACTATTTGGATAGATGATAGCCAATTCTCGGTGATTTACCCTCCCAATCGGCATAAACATAAATAGTACCGCAAGGCTTAAAGCCAAGACGTGACAATGCGTTTTGCATGGCGATGTTATTCTCGTGAGTGTCTATTCTTATATTATTACAAAATTGTGTTGTGTAATCGACAGCCATTTTTAAAACGCCTTTAACACGGCCAGAAGATGCAATCCTATGGATAACGTAATACGGTTTATCGTTAAGCCACTTACCCTCAATTTCAAGGTAGGTTTCATCAGGACCGGATTCCATAAGAAAAACACCCTCACAAACACCGTCTTGTTCGACAACGTAAAGTCGACCAAGCAAAATATCCTCTTCAAGTAAATGTTTATATGGATATTCAGTACCCCATTGTGTAGGATTACCGTTTTGAGCCATGGTTTTGCGTGCGTTAGAATAAATATCTAAAATTGCAGACAAATCTTCCATTTCCGCTTTGCGAATTTGCATTATTTATACTCCTCCAAAACACTTTTAAGCAAAACGGGGTCGTCGGTCATAATACAGTCGCAACCAAGCTCGATAAGTTCACGCATTTCATCGGCATCGTTTATGGTCCAATACTGAACTGAAATATTTCTGCGATGAGCACGGTCGATAATAGTCTTTTTATCTAATTTCAATTCTATTCCCAAATCATAACTCATAGGAATTTGCAAGCAAGCAAAATCGCTGTTATCAAAGAGATTAACGCCCAAGAACTGCGTTAAAATAAACTTAGCGGCTGTGCCTGTGGGTGCACCACGAAGAAGTTCGGGATACTTTGCTTTAAGTTCCTGTTCAATCTCATCATGGAACGTGCCGACAACCATCTGCTCCTTATATTTTGGGTACTTATTAAGAGTTTCATTGAGAATTTCACAGGCTTTAAATCCATTTTCACCCTCATTTTTTATCTCAACGATAAACATAAGGTCAGGATTAGACTCATAAAACTCCTCAAAAAGTTTGTCAACGGTTGCTATCTGCAGACCTTTATCTGCTATATCAGTCTCGTCCTTATAAATACGGTTACCGTCTTTGTCTTCAAAATAATAACCGAAGTTGTATGTCTCAAGTTCAGCCAAGGTCATATCCGAAATATAATGACGTTTACTTTCGTCCTTGCAAAGTTCTTTAACATCTTCAAGCGAAATATCACCGTTAACGTTACAGGTTTCGTCGATATAATCGTCATGGTTATAAACAAGATAACCGTCTTTGGTCAAATAAAGGTCGCTCTCGATGATATCTACACCGATAGTAGAAACTGCTTCGCGGAAAGCAAGCATAGTATTTTCAGGGTTATTAATAGCACCGCCTCTGTGGGCTGCGATAAGAGGTAATTTGCCCTTTTCGACAACAAACGGATTGTTCTCTACGTTTGCTTTAGGCGGTATAATATTAATTGTTGCAAAGAAAACTACCAAAACAGCAATGATAATACCGATAATTTTTAATGCCTTATACCTTTTCATGATTTTAACTCCTTTTATAAAATACAATTAAAATTATAAATTATCTATTAGCAATTTTTTGCATTAAAACAACCGTCTCAACGTGTTCGGTATGCGGAAACATATCAACCGGTTGAATTTTTTTAACCCTATACCCTTTTCGAGTTAAATAAGACAAATCTCGGTTTTGGGTTTCGGGGTTGCAGGATATGTAGACAACCTTGTTTGGAGTAAGTTCTACTAGGCATTTTAAAAATTCAAGACTTGCACCGGCTCTCGGCGGGTCCATAATAACAACATCGTATTTTTCGTTGTTTTTAGCGGCGTCTATCATAAAATTACCGGCATCAGCTTCATAAAATTTTATATTTGTTACATTGTTTAACTCTGCATTAACCTTTGCATCTTTAACAGCGTCTGCGTTAAGTTCTACACCCACCACATGCTTGGCTTTTTTAGAGGCGATTATACCTATAGTACCTGTTCCGCAATAAGCATCTAGTAACCTTTCGTTGCCGCTAAGGTCTGCAAAATCAATTGCCTTATTATAAAGTACCTCAGTCTGTATAGGATTGATTTGATAAAATGCCTTGGGCGAAATTCTGAACTTAAAACCGCAGAGTTCTTCTTCAATATATCCACTGCCGTAAAGCACCCGTGACTCATCACCCAAAACAAGGCTTGTACGCTTATTGTTAACATTCTGAACTATGGTTGTGATTTCCGGATGTCGTGAAAGAAGTGCGTTTATGAACTGAGATTCTTTCAGAAAATCCGAAACAGACGTCACAAGTACAACCATAATCTCACCACTTGCAAACCCTCTTTTTATAAGGACGTGACGCAAAAAACCTTTCATAGTAACGTCGTTAAATGGTTTTAATTTAAAACTCCTGAGCAGTTTTCTTATGGTAACAATAATTTCGTCGGCTTTTATATCTTCAATTAAGCAACTGTCAACCGGAACAATATTGTGAGTTGAAGATTGATAAACACCCGATATTATCTCGCCGTTTCTTTCCCCAAAAGCCGCTTGCACCTTGTTACGGTAATGGTACGGATGCTCCATACCGATAATCTCATTAACATGGTGATATTTACCTAATAATTTTATAACCTTAACCTGCTTAAAACTTAGTTGTTTTTCATAATTTAGGTTTTGAAGTTGACACCCACCGCACTTTTTACGATGAGGACATTTTACATCTATTTCTCTCATGTTTTTCTCACAAAATTCACAACCGTTTCAACATGACCCGTTCGCGGGAACATATCAAAAGCGGCAGCATTTATAATTTCATAACCGTTCTCTATAAAATTCTTACTGTCTCTGGCCAAAGTTGCCGAGTCGCAAGAAACATACACAACTCTTTCGGGTACAAATCCATTACAGATTGTATTAATAAGTGCCGCATCGCAACCTTTTCTTGGAGGGTCAACAATCACAACATCGGGTTTAATACCCTTTTCTTCCAATTCTTTTGCAGCAAAAGCGGCATCACCACAAAAAAATTCGGCATTATCTATTCCGTTCTCTTTTGCATTGAATTTAGCATCGTTAATTGCTTCGGGTACAAGTTCAACACCGTATATCTTTTTGGCTTTATTAGCCATAGAAAGACCGATTGTACCCGCACCGCAATAAAGATCAATAACAGTTTTGCCGTCAACCTCAGCGTATTCTGCCGCCTTTTCATATAGTTTTTCGGCGACAAAATGGTTAACCTGATAGAACGACAACGGTGAAATTTTAACCCTTACACCACACAGAATATCAGTAATATGGTCTTTTCCGTATAGCGTTTTACACTTACCACCCATGACAACATTCGTATCAAAGGTATTAAAATTAAGCATTATAGATGAAATATCATTACATTTTTCTAGTAACATCTTGCAAAAATCGTCCCAAAAAGGCAACTCTTTTCCGTTTATAACAAGGCATACCATAATTTCTTTGGTTTCTACGGCCTTTCTTAAATAAAGATGACGGATAAGACCTTTATGTTCAGTTTCGTCATAAACGCTGACATTGTATTTTTTTATAAAATCTTTCAAAACATTTGCAATACACGAAAATTCTTTCGGTTGCAACAAACAATCTTCACAAGGAACAAGTCTATGGGTGTGATTTGAGAAAAAACCAACTTGAGGTTCGCCGTCTATCATTGCAACGGGAAATTGCGCTTTGTTACGGTAACGGTCGGGTTCACCGCCAAAAATAGGTTCAAATTTGGGCTCCAAACCGGCAATTCTCTTAAAATTATTCTTAACTGTATTTTCTTTGAGTTTAAGTTCATCAGAATAATTGATATGCCTGAATGAGCATCCTCCGCATTTTGAAGCGTTTGGGCAATCAACATCACGTCTCTTATCGGATTTTTTTAAAATTTCTTCAATTTTTGCATAAGCAAGGCTTGATTTGACCTTTAAAATTTTCGCCTTAACAACATCACCCGTCACGGCATTGGGCACGAAAACAGCAAGACCTTCATAGCGACCTACACCGCTGCCGTCTAAAGTTATGTCTTTAATTTCTATTTCGATAAAATCATTTTTTTTCATAAAAAAATCCTTTGAATAAATACTTAAAAAGGGTCAAAAATATTAACGGAAAAGGAGTTGATAAAATGTTTGATAAATTATGCCTTACACTTTTAATCATTGGCGGTCTTAACTGGGGCAGTATCGGTCTTTTCCAATTTGACCTCGTAGCATGGCTTTTCGGAGGGCAGGATGCAATTTTAAGCCGTATCGTGTACACAGTAATAGCACTTGCGGGTATTTGGTGCATCTCGCTTCTCTTCCGTGACACTGAGGCCGGTGACAGCGATATGCCTATGGCAAGAGGCGCAGACTAATTCTTGCGTCTAAAATCAGAGTCATTCCGTAATTTAAGCGGAATGACTTTTATTATTTTTGCAGTCTACCTTTTTCCGTCCCACTTACCCTTAGCCTTAAATGTTTTTTTAGTTTTTTGGTTAAATTTCGCGTTTTTGGTCTTTTGTGCTTTAGTATCACGCAATTGACTACCCAAAAATTTAGGCGCATTGATAAGACAGTTTTCGCCTGTACCTATAAGTTCGGTCCTACCGGCATTTTTTAATGCTTTTAAAACAATTTCACGGTTTTCTGGTTTAAAATACTGCAAAAGAGCCCTCTGCTCAGCCTTTTGCTGGGGTGTTTTAGGAACAAAAACAGGCTCCAAACTATAAGGGTCAAGTTCAGTATAATACATACAGGTAGAAATTGTGCCGGGAGTGGGATAAAAATCCTGCACCTGTTCGGGACGCATTTTATTTTGTTTTAAAAACAAAGCAAGGTCAATAGCATCGGTAAGTCTGCAACCGGGATGACTTGACATAAGGTACGGAACAAGGTACTGCTCCTTACCCTTTTCTTTGGTGATTTTATAAAACTTTTTTACGAATCTGCGATAGGTCTCGATATGCGGTTTACCCATTTTATCAAGTACAAAATCGGAGCAATGTTCCGGTGCAACCTTTAACTGCCCACTAACATGATGCTCTACAAGTTCGCGGAAAAATTCGTCATTTTTATCGGCCAAAAGATAATCAAAACGAATACCCGAACGTATAAAGACCTTTTTAACACCTTTAATTGCTCGAATTTTTCTAAGCAATTCGAGGTATTCAGTATGGTCGGCAACCAAATTTTTACAAATATTCGGTGCAAGGCATTTTTTACCTTTGCAAAGACCGTTTTTGAGTTGTTGTTCGCACGACGGTTGTCTAAAATTGGCGGTTGGACCGCCAACATCATGTATATATCCTTTAAAATGAGAATTTTTGGTTAAAAATTCAACCTCTTTTAAGATTGATTTTTCACTTCTTGTGGCTATTTGCCTGCCCTGATGATATGCAATTGAGCAAAAATTACAAGCGCCGAAGCAACCGCGGTTATGAGTTACTGAAAACTCAACCTCTTTGATAGCAGGCACTCCACCCAAAGCCTCATAAGACGGGTGATAATATCTCATATACGGTAAATCGTATACTTTATCCAACTCTTCGGTTGTAAGAGGTCGCATAGGTTTGTTCTGAACAACGTATAGGTTGCCGTGCTTTTGTACCAATCGTTTACCTCGAACTGCATCTTGCTCGTCGTACTGTACCCTGCATGCAATTGCATACTGACGTTTTGACTCGGTTACCGACTCAAAAGACGGAACAGAAACGGCATTAATTCCCTCAACATTCTCCGCAACGTATACAGTTCCGTCGATATCAGTAAGATTTTTTATATTTTCACCGTTTCTAATGCGATTGGCAATCTCAATAGTCTGCAACTCGCCCATTCCGTACGACAAAAGGTCAGCAGTACTGTCAACGAGTATCGACGGCATGACGGAATCTGACCAATAATCATAATGTGCAAAACGGCGTAACGATGCCTCAACACCGCCGATAATTATAGGCACATCGCCATAAACCTTGCGGATGAGTTTACAATAAACAACGGTAGCTCGATCGGGTCGTTTACCAGCAACACCGCCCGGTGAATACATATCTTCACTTCTCGTTCGTTTTGCGGCTGTATAGTGCGCTACCATGGAATCAATGTTTCCACCGCCGACCATAAAGCCGTAACGCGGTTTGCCGAAAACAGATATACTACTATCGTTTTTCCAATCAGGCTGCGGAATAATACCTACCTTAAAACCCTGGCTTTCTAGCACTCGTGCTATTATGGTTGTACCAAAAGAGGGATGGTCCACATAAGCGTCACCCGACACAACAACGAAGTCAACGCTGTCCCACCCTCTATTTAGCATTTCGGTTTTAGTTATAGGGAGATAACCGTTATTCACCGTTAAAGCTACCTGCTTTCATTTCTAACAATTGGTCTTTAGTCATAAGAACCTGACGGGGTTTTGCACCCTCGGAAGGCCCGATAACTCCGCGTTCTTCCATCTGGTCAATTACCCTTGCGGCACGAGCATAACCAAGTCTCATTTTTCTTTGCAAGAGCGATGTTGATGCTTGTCCTAATTCAACAACAAGTTCAATTGCCTCATTAAGCATGGGGTCACCATCGTCATCCACAACATCCTCAGGCAGTCCACTTTTAGCCGCCTTTTCTTTGGCAGCCTGACGTTCGATTTCCATAGCAACTTCTTCGTCGTATGCCGTTTTACAGTCGGATTTAAGGTAGTTTACAACCTTTTCAACCTCAGCATCACTGACAAAACAGCCCTGAATACGTTCAGGTTTTATAGCGCCTGTCGGGAAGAAGAGCATGTCGCCTCTACCCATCAACTTTTCAGCACCGCCGATATCAATAATAGTCTTACTGTCAACCTGCGAAGCAACTGCAAAGGCAATACGTGTGGGTATGTTTGCCTTAATGAGACCGGTTACAACGTCAACCGAAGGACGCTGAGTAGCAACAATCAAGTGCATACCTGCGGCACGTGCTTTTTGCGCGATACGGCAGATAGAATCTTCAACCTCATGAGGAGAAGTCATCATAAGGTCAGCAAGTTCGTCGATAATAATAACTATCTGCGGCATTTTAATGAGGTCTTCCCTCTTTTCGGCAAGCTCATTAAAACCTGTTAAGTTTCTGACATCATTTTCAGCAAAAAGTTTATAACGTTTTTCCATTTCCATAACAGCCCAACCCAAAGCACCTGCGGCTTTTCTGGGGTCGGTAACGACAGGAACTATCAAATGCGGAATGCCGTTATAAATACCAAGTTCAACAACCTTAGGGTCGATAAGCAAAAGTTTAACTTCCTCAGGGGTTGCCTTAAAGAGAATACTCATAATAATTGAGTTGATACATACCGATTTACCCGAACCGGTAGCACCTGCAATAAGACCGTGAGGCATTTTTGCAATATCGGTAACCCTTTGTTCGCCCGAAATATCGCGTCCCAAAGTAACAGAAATCTTACTCTTTGAGGTTGAAAATGCCTGAGAATCGATAATTTCACGGATTTTAACTATGCTGTTATTTTTATTAGGAACCTCGATGCCAACAGCAGGCTTATTGGGAATAGGCGCCTCAATACGAACACCTGCAGTGGCAAGGTTAAGAGCAATATCATCGGCAAGATTAGTAATCTTACTGATTTTAACACCTGCAGCAGGCTGAAGTTCATAACGTGTAACCGAAGGTCCGCGGCTGATATTTATAATGCGCGACTCGACACCAAAACTTCTTAAAGTATCAACAAGCCTTGTTGCGGTGTTTTCAAGTTCAGCAGTTATGTTCTTAGAGTTTTCGGCATTGGGCTCAGACAGTAATGATACCGGAGGATAGCGGTATTCATTAACAGTGGTATCAACCAAAATAGCACTTCCCTCGGGAACTTCAAACTCTATCTTGCCTGTTTTTTCATCGGCATTTGCATTAACAGTATTGACAATGTCGATAATGGTTGGGTCTTTTTCAGGCTCGTTTTCCGCAGATTCCCGCATGTCTTCCTCGGCTTTTTTTGACAAAGCCTTGGCTGTTTTGTTGAAAACAGACTTGGGCTTAGGTTTGGAAGAAGAACTAATGTCCTCAATAGGAGCATCGTCATTATCAAGTTGACGGTACTGCGAGACAACGTTCTTCTGCTTGTCCTCAATCGAAATAATCGTTGAGTCATCCTGTTCTTCTTCATCATCGTCAAGAGCAATATCAACATTAACATTTTTACGACGGTTTTCATAAGCAGTTTCTGCAACACGTTCAATTTCACGTACAGGTTTACTTACAGCTTTAAAGAAACCTATGAGCGTAGTTCCTGTCATAAGCATAAGAGTTATGAAGATAAGAAGCAGGCTAACAATCCATGCACCGGGGTTACCAAACAAAGAATATAGCGGGAAACCCAAAAAAGTTCCAAACACACCTGTTGCGTGATTACCCATCTTCCATGCATTTGCACATGCATTTGCAAATGAACTGCTTGACGATGCAACCAACAAAATATGTATAAATCCGCCGACAAGCAAAAGCAATATTACAGCCTCTATAATTCGCACTAGTACCTTGCCATGCAAACGGTCAAGTGCAAGATAAACCGCGGCAATACCAAGCAAAATTGGTGCTGTGTAACCAAAGCAACCGAAAAAGCCAAGTATTGCATTGTGCATTGCAAGCCATCCGCCTTCACCTTTAATAATTGCCGCTAAAAACAGCAAAATCGATACAGCGAACATTACAACAGAAGCAATTTGCTTCTTTGAGGAATCATCCTTGGTATTCTTCTTATTCTCATTTTTTGCTTTTGATGAAGGTTTAGTGTTCTTTTTCTTAGCCATTTTCATACCGTCCTATAAATTTATGTACGGTGACTGAAAGTCACCTGTTTTCAATCATTCTATAAAGTTCACCCATAACATCAGCAAGGCTTCCAATACGGTCAATAAGACCAACGTCAACCGCCATCTGACCATCCAACACAGTACCCATATCGGTAGCAAGTTCGTCGGTATTAAGCATAAGTTCTGAAAACTTTTCCGAGGAAATAGATGAATTTTTAACAACAAAATCGGTTATGCGTTTTTGGATACGTTCAAAATAATTGAGCGTTTGAGGCACACCAAGCACAAGACCGTTTGTGCGAACAGGATGCACCGTCATGGTTGCCGAGGGAACAATAAACGAACATTTAGCCGAAACCGCCAACGGAACGCCGATGGAATGACCACCGCCAAGTACCAATGACACTGTAGGCTTACTCATACCCGAAATGAGTTCAGCCAAAGCAAGACCCGCCTCGACATCGCCGCCGACAGTATTGAGCACTATGAGCATACCGTCGATTTTCGGGTCGTCCTCAACAGCTATCAACTGCGGTATTACATGTTCGTACTTAGTCGATTTAGTATCAGACGGAAGAACGCCGTGCCCCTCAATCTGACCGATTACCGTAAGGCAATGAATAACATGCTTTCCGCCGTCAGCCGTTACTGTTCCACTGTCGCAAATCTGTTGCCATTTGTTGTTTTCTTTATTGTTGTTATTTTGGTTATTATCACCATTTGAGTTGAATTCAGAGTGTAAAAACATCAACAAAACCCTTTCATAAAAGATATGCTGATAGTTTTCCTCAAAAGGTCACAATGATACATTATTATTATAACACTTTATAAATAACAATTCAACTGAAAATAACTATATATTGTATAAAAAATTATATTTTTTAATAAATTATTCTACATCAAGTCCAAAGTAACGGTAAATACCGTCAGCAGTGGTATTACCAAGCGTATATAATTTTGAATTATCGCTTAACAGGTCGATATCGGACGTTATTCTGATATTGTCAACAATAATCGGTGAATAATTTTTCAGCACATCGTTATCTTTTAACTGCTCTACAAAAAATATTTCCTTAGGGTTCAAAGTTGAACGCATACTTCTGATAATCGAAGAAATTCTAAAAGACGGACTAGCAGAAGAAGTCGAATCGGCATAAATAAACGAAACGCAGGCATCTGTTTCACTTTTCTCAAATTTAGGTGAATATATTATACAGTCTTTACTTTGTCCCGTAATGTTATACCTCGCCGCCAGGCCTTTGATATCTACAGTCTGGCATTTTATTCGCTTACAGCGAAGAATACTCAAAAGCAACGGAACATATATATCATGAAATTCCTGGCACAAAGCGTCTTTGTAATTATATACGCCCTCAAGAATCAGTACCGATACCATAAAACCACCTCCATACTATTGTATGAAGGTGGTTTTCAGTTTGTCCCAGAGTGTTATTCTACTGCAAATTCAAAGTTGTCGTCCACGTAGCGGCATAAAACAGTATCACCGTTTTTTATAGACAAATCAAGTATTTTTTCGCTCAAAGGGTCTTCAATGCTGGTCTGTATTTCGCGTCTCAAAGGTCTTGCACCGTAAACAGGATCAAAACCTTTGTCAGCGATTTTCTCTAATGCACTGTCATCAAATTTAAGCGTAATGTTCAGATTTTTAAGTCGTGAAACAAGGTTTTCGAGCATAAGTTTTGCAATATCCTTGATTTCAGTTTCACTCAGTTTGTTAAACACAATTATGTCATCTACGCGGTTTAAAAACTCAGGTCTGAAGGTCTTTTTAAGTTCATCTAAAACGCGTTCCTTGAGCATGCTTTCGTCGGCATTATCGTCACCGCCAAATCCCAAAGACTTTTGTTTTTCGGTAAGATGTCTTGCACCGATGTTGGAAGTCATAATAATTACCGTATTCTTAAAGTTTACGGTACGACCCTTAGAATCGGTCAGTCTGCCGTCTTCTAAAATTTGCAATAGAATGTTGAAAACATCAGGGTGTGCCTTTTCGATTTCATCAAACAGAACAACCGAATACGGTGAACGTCTGATTTTTTCGGTTAGTTGTCCGCCTTCTTCAAAACCAACGTATCCCGGAGGCGAACCGATAAGTCGAGATACGGTATGCTTTTCCATATACTCGGACATATCAAGCCTTATAATGGCATTTTCGCTTCCGAACATGGCCTCAGCCAAGGCTTTGCAAAGTTCGGTTTTACCAACACCCGTCGGTCCCAAGAAAATGAACGAACCAATAGGACGTTTTGGGTCTTTAAGACCTACTCTACCGCGTCTTATTGCCTTAGAAACGGAAGTTACAGCCTTATGCTGACCGATGATGCGCTTGTGCAAAACTTCCTCTAATTTAAGCAATCTTTCGCTTTCTTCCTCAGTTAATTGGCTTACGGGAATTCCTGTTGTTGACGAAATAAGTTCGGCAATACATTCGGCAGTAACCTCACCCGAATAGCCTTTGCTGTTAGCCGACCATTCAGACCTTAAATTCTCCAATTTCTCAGCGATTTCCTTTTCTTTATCACGCAAAGCAGCCGCTTCTTCAAATTTTTGTTCTGAAATTGCCTTGTTTTTGTGTTCTGAAGTATTTTTCAATTCTGATTCAAGATTTTTAACATCATCAGGAGCAATAGAGACATTAAGTCTTAATTTTGATGCCGCTTCGTCAATTAAATCAATTGCTTTATCAGGCAAAAAGCGGTCAGAGATATATCTTGCTGACAACTTAACAGCCGCTTCAACTGCTTCATCTGTTATCTTAACCTTATGATGTTCCTCATATTTGTCTCGAATGCCCTTTAAAATCAAAATCGCATCTTCTTCAGTGGGTTCGCCGACAATTACAGGCTGAAAACGGCGCTCGAGCGCTGCATCTTTTTCTATATTTTTACGGTATTCGTCGAGAGTTGTAGCACCTATAACCTGGAGTTCACCTCTAGCCAAAGACGGCTTTAGGATATTCGCTGCATCAATCGAACCGTCAGCCGAAGAACCCGCACCGACAATGGTATGAATCTCGTCAATAAAGAGGATTACATCATCCGAAGCAGTAACCTCGTCGATGGCATTTTTAATGCGCTCTTCAAAATCACCTCGGTATTTTGCACCGGCAACCATACCGGTCATATCAAGTGCTACTACCCTCTTGTGTTTGAGCAATTCGGGCACATCACCTTCGGTAATCTTTAAGGCAAGTCCTTCGGCAACAGCTGTTTTGCCAACACCGGGTTCGCCAATAAGACAAGGGTTGTTTTTAGTACGACGGCAGAGAATCTGCAACACGCGGTCAATTTCGGCAGTACGTCCTATAACAGGATCAATTTTTCCCTGTTTTGCCATCTCGGTCAGGTCACGTCCGAATTTATCGAGCGTAGGAGTATTCTTGCCTTTTTTGTTGGGTGTTTTTCCGCTTTTAATTGGTTCTTGTGAATTATGCGAACTATTGTTATTACGCACAACACCAGCCGTTTCTATCGCTTTTTCGGTAATTTCATCAATATCAACACCTAATTTTTCAAGAAAAGACACTGCATAGTTGTCATCCTCACTTAAAATTCCCAAAAGAATGTGCTCAGTGCCGACATAAGCGTTTCCAAGTTCACGCGTTCCCGAAACTGCTACTTCAATTGCCTTTTTAGCTCTCGGTGTAAGATTTTCGGGCGAAAGCCTTGTTATTGTTCCCTCACCTATTTCTTGGACAATTAACTGTTTGATTTTATCTGCATTGACACCCTTTTCAGATAACAACTGCGCTGCAACCGAATCACTAACCGATAAAAGTCCCAAAAGCAGGTGTTCACTTCCTACATATGTGTGACCGAGACTTTCGGCGTTGGATATTGCAAAATTAACGGCATCATTAGCCTTTTGCGTAAATCCGCCGAATTTGTATTTCATAAATCATATCTCCTTTTCAATAGAATTAAATATCTGCATTTTTCAAAGCCTGTCTGATAGAGTCTGCCCTCAAAATATCTCTTTTTTGCGGTTCAACTTCACCGTGTATACGTTTTATCATTGCAGGCTGTAACGTAATAAACAGGTTCATAGGAACAACACTGTCAGGCAAAGTAATTATTCCTGCCCTTTCTCCAAGCATTAACATTGACAGATGACTCATCATATCTTCGGTTGTCAGCAAACGAGCATACTTAAGTATGCCAAAAGACCGACACACCTTATCCTGCAAATTTTCCTTATTAAACGAGGCGCAAGAGGTATTTTCTTTTTCAATTATCTGGCAAGCAATATTATTAAGATTTTCAAGAGCACTGTCCTCAGACACACCGAGCGTTATTTGATTGGACAACTGATAGATATATGCCGAAGAATTACTTCCCTCACCGTAAAATCCACGGAATGTTAGCCCGATTTTATTTACGGTATCGGCTATATTTTTAAGTTCTCCGATACTGTGCAACACAGGTAAATGAAGCATGACCGATGCTCTCATACCCGTACCTAAATTGGTAGGACATTCGGTAAGAAAACCAAGGCGGTCATCAAATGCAAACTTGATTTTTTCTGACAAAGCAGAATCAACCATATCACAAAGTTTATAACACTCTTTAAGACACAGTCCGCTTTTTATAACCTGAATTCGAATATGGTCTTCTTCGCCCAACATGATACTTATCGACTCATCGTCCGACAAGAGCAATATTCTTCCGTCAGGTTTTGAAGCAAACTTAGGACTTATAATATGACGTTCCACCATTGAATAAATCTCATATTCACCCAGATTCTGCATATCGACCTTTCGAAGTTTAAAACCCCCGAGGTCACATTCCATAATATTTTTTGCTATCATTTCGCAAGTACTTTTAAGTTCAGAATCACTTAATACCGATGGAAAAGGAACAGAATCAAGATTACGTGCAAGCCTGACACGTGTACTGAGTACAACATTTTTGTTTTTTTGTTCATACCACAGCATCGACCTACTCCTCCGTTTCCTTTTTTATCTTATCCCTAATAACCGCTGCTTTTTCATATTCTTCATTAGCAATCGCTATCTTTAACTCTTCTTTTAGTTTAATTATTGTATCTTCTTTGTTTTCAGAACAATAACTTGAATTTATATCAACGTTATTAAGGCGTTTGCCAACATGTGATGTTCTGCCGTGGATTCTCACAAGAGCAGGTTCAAGTTGTTTTTCAAAAGTTTTATAACAATTTCCGCATCCTACACGTCCGCTTTTGGAAATTTGCTCGAAAGAAGAACCACAGCATTCACACTTAACAGTATTGACAGTGCTTTCACGTTCATTTGATAAAAACGAAGAAAGCAATTCAAACAAATCACCATGTGTAACGGTTTTATTATGCATGCTGCCTGCACATTCAGAGCAAAGATATGCATCGCGAACAATACCGTTTACGACCGAATGAATATGATTAGTTGCTTCATGCATTTTACAGTTTTGACAAAGCATAACCGATTTCCTCCTTTTAAAGTTGAGACATAAGCATTTGTTTTAGCAGTGCCGCACGGACAGAGTCACGCAAAATAACGGGTATCTCGCGCATTACGGGAGATGACACAGCCGAATACATTAGTTTTACCGAGTTTTCACTTAACAATTCTCCTCTTAAGCAGTTGTCTAAAACAACACGTGCAGTAACCTCATCAATTTCATGGCCGATTGTATTGACAAGATGCATAAGAGCAGAAGATTTATCGAGAACCACCCTTTTAATACGAATATAACCACCGCCGCCACGACGGCTTTCAACAATATATCCGTGTTCAGGAATGAATCTTGAAGAAATTACGTAGTTTATCTGACTTGGCACACAGCCTATTTTTGAGGCAAAATCATTCCTCTGAATCTCAGCAGTATTATGTTCCGATTCATCTAACATTCTGTTTATTTCACTTGCAATAAGGTCGCTCAATCTCATAACTCAACTTCCTTTCTTTGATTTGATTTTACAACTTTGGTCAAAGAAAGTCAAAGTCAAATTTCCTTTGATTTATTAACCAGATGTCTCGAAATTTGAATTTATCTTTATTTTTCTCGAAATTACTCTTTTTTTCTCATTTTATCTTAATATTTCGTACATACGTATAATTTCACAAAAAACGAATTACAACATATGATGTTTTAGAAGACGCGAAAGGAGGAAAACACATGTGTAACGGCTTTGGTTCCGGCAACTGCTGCTGGATCATCATTCTTCTCGTAATCATATTCTGTTGCTGCGGCAATGGTAATAACGGTTGCGGAAATGGCTGCGGTGATAACTGCTGCTGCTAATTCCCCTTTTCTTCGCGGTCGGCGCCATTAGGTGCCGACCGTTTCTTTTTTTTCGAACTTTAATATTGACTATTCCTAAAATAGATATTAATATAATAATATATATTTAAATTTGAAATTTGTGTCGAATTGCGTTAAAGTCAAAATATATTAAAACATTTGATTTTTAGGAGTTTATAATGGAATTTTTGAGACGTTCTTGGGCTGAAATTGACCTTGACAATGCGCTTTACAATTGGGAAAAAATTGTCTCTCTATCCAACGGAAGGGATATCATGCCGGTTGTTAAAGCAGATGCTTACGGTCACGGTGCCGATGTTTTGGCTGAGTTATATGAAAAAAACGGTGCTGCAGGCTTTGCAGTATCAAATATTGACGAAGCCATTAAACTTAGAAAACGCGGAATACGTGCAAATATTCTTGTACTTGGCTTTACTCCTATATCTTATATTAATCAACTTTATGCTTTTAACATAACGCAGACAGTGTATTCCAAAGAATATGCAGAAATTTTATCGGGTGCCGCTTCTGCTAACAATTACGTTATTAAAATCCATATAAAGATTGACACCGGCATGTGTCGATTGGGGTTTGACTGCAGAAACGATGCTTTTAACGGCATTGAAGAAATATTACATTGTCTTACCTTGCCTTGCTTAAACGTCGAAGGTATTTTTACTCATTATTCCTCTGCTGACAGCATTTGTTCTGACGATGTTTCTTTCAGCGACCAACAACATTCTCTTTTTATGCAAACTATAAATACTTTGCAAGAAAAAGGTCATAAGTTTAAATACATTCATTGCTCTAATTCCGCTGCTTCGGCACTGAGAAACCACAGCGAAGGTAATTTGATTAGACCCGGTATTATTCTTTACGGTGTCTCACCGTCCGATGGTCTTGACCTTGGCTATTCGCCAAAACCTGTCATGTCGGTAAAATCGACTGTATCAATGATAAAAAAAATCAGTGCATACGAAAGTGTCAGTTACGGCAGAACTTTCACTTCTAAAAAAGACATGGTTATCGCCACGGTTGCCATTGGTTATGCGGATGGTTATCCGAGAGCGTTATCCAATAAAGGCCAGGTTATTATTAACGGAAAATTTGCACCTGTTATCGGACGCGTTTGCATGGATCAAATGATGGTTGATGTCAGCGATATTGAAGATGTTGATATCGGAACTGTTGTGACGGTAATTGGTAAGGAAGGTGACCTTTCGGTAACCTTTGCCGATATAGCAGCACTAAATAACACCATTGCATATGAGATCATGTGCAACATTTCTGTAAGAATGCCGCGCATTTACATTAAAGGCGGTAAGCATATAAATGTTATACACTTGGGAGGTTTATTATGATTCACCAAAGATACCACAATGATATTTCGGTCAACCGATTGGGAACTGAATACCCGAGGTCATACTATGTACCCTACGGTTCACCCGAGGAAGCTAAAGCCAACATTCGTGATAACAGTAGCCGTTTTAAGTTGCTTTCAGGTTGTAAATGGGCTTTTTCGTATTATGATTCGTATGAAAATATTCCTGCAAACATAACCGACTCTGATACAAATATTTCTGCTTGGGACCGTATTCCGGTTCCTTCCAACTGGCAACTTCACGGTTATGACCGTCCCGAATATTTAAATACCCAAGTTGCATTTCCATTGAACATTCCTTATGTTCCGAAAAACACTCCCGCAGGAGTTTATGCCATAGATTTTACTGTTAATGATGACATTGATATTTACAGCAAATACATCGTTTTTGAAGGTGTAGACTCATGTATTTATCTTTACTTAAACGGTGAATTCGTTGGCTACTCTCAAGTTTCGCATATAGCCGCAGAATTTGACGTTACAAAGTACCTTAAAAACGGCAAAAACCGTCTTACTGCCATTGTTTGCAAATGGTGTGACGGTTCCTACATAGAGGTACAGGATAAGTGGAGAATGTCGGGTATATTCCGCGATGTTTATCTGCTTGTTCGTCCTAAAGGTCACACAAAGGACGTCAAGGTAAATACTACGCTTTCTGAAGATTACCGTTGCGCTACAGTATCGGTTGATATTGATTGTTCCGTAGCCTCAGAATCAATAGTTACACTTTTTGATTCTAATGGTGACAAATTAGAAGCAACAATGTTTAGCGATGACGGTCATGCTGAGTTTACCGTTAATGACCCGAGACTTTGGAGTGCTGAATATCCTGAACTTTATAAGTTAATTATTGAAAGCGCTAACGAGTTTATTACTGTACCCTTCGGTATACGTGAAATTAAAATTGACAATGGCGTTATGCGCTTTAACGGCAGAGCCATTAAACTCAAAGGTGTTAACCGTCACGATTTCAATTCTAGAAACGGCTATGTATGTTCTTACGACGATATGAAGAAGGATATCCTTCTTATGAAACGTCATAACATAAACGCAATCAGAACTTCACACTATCCCAACGACCCAAGATTTTATCAACTTTGCGATTCTTTAGGCATGTACGTTTTCTGCGAAGCCGACTACGAGTGTCACGAAGTTGGTTGGCCTGCTTATAACAACAGCATTCCCGAAAACATAAGATATGCTGTAAGAAACACCATATCCAACGACCCGATGTGGGAAAAGCATATAGTTGAAAGAGCCACGTTTATGGTTCAAAACTTTAAAAATAGCCCTTCAATTATCTGTTGGTCTATGGGTAACGAATCAGGTTGGGGATGCAATGTAGAAAAAGCAATTGAAGAAACCAAAAAGATAGATTCGACCCGCTTTGTTCATTACGAAAACACCATAAGTTATTTAACTCCTGCAGACAAATTAGTTGAACTATACCCTGCCGAGCTTGATGTGGTAAGTCATATGTATCCCGGAATTGATCTCATTGAAAGTTTTCTTGATAAATTCAAAGAGGTTAATTTCAATAAACCTTATGTTTTATGCGAATACTGCCATGCAATGGGTAATGGTCCTGGAGACCTTAAAGATTATTGGGATTTAATCTACAAAGAAGACCGTTTCATGGGCGGTTTTGTCTGGGAATGGTTTAATCATGGTATTTATCAAGGAAAAGATGAATATGGTCGTCCAAAGTATTATTACGGCGGTGACTTTGGAGAAATTTTCCATGACGGCAACTTCTGTTGTGACGGTCTTGTATCTCCTGACCTTAAGCCTATGCCGGGTCTTAAAGAATATAAAAACGTTATTGCTCCTTTTAAAATTGAACCTATTGACATAAATGGAGGAATTTTCGAAATAACTAACGGATATGATTTCAGTTACATGTCTCGTCTTGAAGGCGATTGGGAACTAACCTGTAATGGTGATGTTGTTGCATCCGGAAGTATAGGTTCCCTTCCCATTCCTCCTCACAAAAGCGAACGTGTTGTGTTGGGTTACAACATACCTTCATCCGGAAAGTGTTATGTTAAAATTTGGTTTACTGCTTACGGTCTTAACTGCGTACCTGACGGTGAAATTATGGGATTCAGGCAATTTGAATTGCCCACAGAACAATATACAACCGACGAAATACCGTTTGGCAATATAAAATACAGCGAAGACAACACTACAGTAAAAATTTTCTCAGATTGTTTCCAATATACCTTCGACAAGGCCAGTTGCGGATTCTCATCATTTAATATAAACGGAAAAGAACTGCTTAAAGCACCTTCTACCTTTACTATTTGGAGAGCACCAACCGATAATGACCGCACGCAGGTCAATAGATGGAACAACGCACGTCTTAAAGCTTCCAAATGTTATGAGACCGATACCGAAGTTTTTGAACATGAAGGATTTGTTTCGGTTATCTCAAAATTCATAATAGCCTCTCCGACCAAACGTCCCATATTTAATGTCACGGCGGAGTGGTCAGTATTCGCCGACGGTAAAATATCACTCCATACTGATGTTAAACTCGCTAAGGGACTGCGTTTCGTTCCCATTGCTCCTGGCAGCCTTGAAGATCCGTTTGACGATCAGACCGATATTATTGATTACTTACCAAGATTCGGATTCACCTTTGAATTTGATAAATCTTACGACACCGTTGATTTCTTTGGTATGGGTCCGTATGATAACTACTGTGACCGTCATAACGCATCATTCATGGGTAAATTCAGCAACAAAATTGCACGCGAATACACCCAGTACATCAAGCCCCAGGAAAGTGGCAACCATTGGAATACTGCCTGGGCTTATGTACACGATGCACAAGGTGCAGGTTTAGCAGTAATAAACGAAGGTGAAAACTTTGAGTTTTCCGCTATTCCCTATTCTTCTTACGAACTTTCAAACTGCAATCACAACTTTGAATTGCCTGAGTCTGACAAAACAGTGTTTACTGTAAACTATAAAGTCAGCGGAGTTGGTTCTAATTCATGCGGTCCTTTGCTTATGAAAAAATATCGTTTTGATGATGAAGAATTTACGTTTAATGTTAAACTCATTCCGTTAATCACTTCTTCAAACTTCCCTAAGGATATCTGATCACAAAAAAAGCATCCGAAAGCTAAGTGCTTTCGGATGCTTTTATCTTTAATTCTTTCTTTCAAGATTATAGGGTGAATCAACAAAATCGTGACGGTCACACCATCTGCCGTTTGTAAAATCAGGGAATGCTACCGGCATACCGCCCGTGGCGATAGAATCTGAACTCAATGCAGTAATAGCCATATATGTAGCGCCGTCATAAACATCAATAGGAGGATGCAGGTTATTCTTTACAGAATATACAAAAGCGCTGTAAACCAGGTTATCCATGCCTCCGTGACCGCCTTGAGGATCATAGTTTTTCCAAATGTCATGGTTATACAGTTCCTCATATTGTTTGTCGTTACCCCAAATTTCTTTACATCCCCACTCATACTTGTGATGCTCTTTTTCAAGAAAAATCATATCATTTTCACCAAAATATCCACCTTCAGTACCTCTGACAGTGAAACCGCGTGAATAAGAACGAGCCAAAGTGGTATCAAGAGTAATTGTAACCGTCTCGCCGTTGGCACATTTAAGAATTGTAGTAACAATATCACCCTGCTTGAAATCAAGTTTTCTAAGGTGCTCGGGTGCGTCTGCTTTATTTTTGATGTACTCATTCATACCGTTAGCACAAGATGCCATCGACACAAGAGAAACAAAACGGTTGCCGTTATTAATATCAAGTAATTTAGCAATGGGTCCGATTTCATGTGTGGGATAGTTATCACAGTTGCGGTGCAGATAATTGCGGAAACGATAGTGACTTCCATCATGGCCGCTGTAAATTTCACTGCGAAGGTCATGCATATAACCGCCGGAACAATGAGAAATTTTACCGAACACACCAAGTCTTGCCATATTGCAAGCCATGAGTTCTTTTTGACCGTAGCAGCAGTTTTCCATAAACATACATTCTACTCCGGTATTCTCATGTGTCTTAACAAGTTCCCAACACTGGTCGATAGAATATGCACCGCCGACTTCAAGACCAACGTACTTGCCGACCTTCATTGAATAAATAGCGGCATCGATATGATTCTCCCAAGCCGATAAAGCAAGAACTGCTTCTACCTCGGGGTATTCTATCAATTCTTTATAATTGAGTGTTGTGAAAGGTTTGTAACCCTTATTTTCCTCGATAAGAGCAACCGCTTTATCAATTCTTTCCTGCTTAAGGTCACAAATCGCTACAACTTTGATATCTCCTTCAGGTAATTTTAAAAGTGTATCTCTTAAAATACTATAACCGCGAAGACCAAGACCAATAACACCAACTTTAAGTTCTGCCACAAAAAACACATCCTTTTTGTATTTATACTTGCAATATATCACAACTGATATTATAATAAAATATGAAAAAGGATATTATTTATATAAATTTAGACACTGAGGCGCTACATGTATACATTTAAACCTATAAAACGTGACTTAGAAATAACAAGTTTTATCTGCGCATTTGATGAAACCAGACCAAAGGGTTTTGATTTTGAAGGTGAAATGCATGATTTTTGGGAACTTGTGTATATAAAATCAGGATGTGCAATTGCAACTGCCGATGACCGTATTTACAAAATTGCACCCGGGCAACTGTTATTCCATAAACCACTTGAATTTCACCGAATAAAATCGGCATATGATTCAACACCCCGTTTAATGAATGTTTCTTTTACTGCTAAAGGCAACAGAATGAAGGAATTTGAAAATAAATTCTTTGAACTTAGCGAAACTCAGCAAACACGTTACGAGGAAATCAATAGAATTGTCGGCGAAATATCACGATTATTCAATAACAATCTAACCCGTAGCAACGAATACACTAAATTATGTTCCAAAGCAACAATAATGCTTGAAAGTTTGTTGCTTGAAATAAACGAAAACCAGCAAGTAATAACCAAAAAACCCACCGAGCATGAAAAACAATTTGCAACGATAATCACTATTTTAAAAGAAAACTGTGAGCGAAACCTTTCGATTGATGAAATCGCCGTCTTATGTAAAATGAGCACAAGCAACATGAAAAAAATATTTGCAAAGTATTCAGACATAGGTATAGCAAAATATTATCTTAAATTAAAATTAAGATGCGCATGCGAACTGTTGCAGAACGGCATATCAACTACTGAAATTGCCTATAATCTGTCTTTTTCATCCGTTGCATATTTCAATACGGTTTTCAAACGTGAAATGGGCATCACCCCAGCACAATACCGCAAAGCAAGAAAATAAAAAAATACGGTGAACGCATTTAAAGTGTTCACCGTATTTTAATTTATAAAACCTTATATCCTTCATTAGTGATGGCTTTAATAATCACATCGTCACTAATGTCGGCGTTTAGATGTACGATAACGGTCTTTGTATCTTTATTAGGTTCGGCAAGCGTAATACCGTCAATAGCTTCAAGAGCCTTTTTAACATGTGCCTCACAGTGTCCGCACATCATACCATCAACATTAAAAGTTTTAGTCATCTGAACAATCTCCTTTTTAATTGTTTTATCAACTTTATATAACTTAGCATATCTGAGCCTTAATGCGTTGGAAACTACACAAAAACTGGACAAACTCATAGCAGCGGCACCAAACATTGGGTTGAGTTCCCAACCGAAAAGTCCTATAAACACGCCTGCGGCTAACGGAATACCGAAAATGTTGTAAATAAAAGCCCAGAAGAGGTTTTGTTTAATAATTCTTAAAGTTGCTTTACCAAGTTTCAAAGCCGCTACAACATCCAAAACGTTGTTTTTCATAATAACAACATCAGCAGCATCTATTGCAATATCAGTACCACTGCCAATTGCAATACCTACATCGGCGGTTTTAAGTGCAGGAGCATCGTTAATGCCGTCCCCAACCATTGCTACTTTCTTATTTGCCCTGAGTTTTTTTATAACCGATTCTTTTCCGTCTGGCAAAACATCGGCAATAATATGCTCTACGCCGATTTGTTTGCCTATAGACTCAGCAGTCGCTCTGTTATCCCCCGTAAGCATAACAACATCAATGCCCATTTGTTGCAATTCAAGAACCGATTTCGCACTATCCTCTTTTACAGTATCGGCAACTGCTATAATACCTAAAAGTTCATTATTTTTAATAATGAATAACGGCGTTTTACCCAAATTAGCAAACTCTATAAACCTTGATTCGGTTTCATCGTTAATATCAATTATTTCTGCAGCATACTTTCGGCTGACTGCATAAACCACTTCACCGTTCAACTCACCTTTAATACCAAATCCCGACAAGTTTTCGAAATTATCTATCTTTAATGGTGAAATGTTTATATCATTGCAATACTCTACAACAGCTAATCCCAATGGATGCTTGCTCAAACTCTCAAGTGAAACAGCAACTGTCAGAAGTTCGGTTGTATCATATTCGCACGCTACAACATCGGTAACCTTCGGTTTCCCTTCAGTTAATGTACCTGTTTTATCAAAAACAACCGTATTAATTCTACCGGAAATTTCTAGCGCTTCGGCAGTTTTAAACAGAATACCGTTTTTAGCACCCTTTCCGTTTCCAACCATAATCGCAACCGGAGTTGCGAGACCCAATGCACAAGGGCAACTAATAACAAGTACCGAAATACCCCTTGAAACAGCAAACGAAACAGTACTGTCAAGCAACAGCCATACAATCGTAGTGACAACAGCAATCAACAAGACAATCGGCACAAAAACACCTGAAATTTTATCTGCCATCTTAGCTATAGGTGCTTTTGAAACCGAAGCATCATTAACCATTTGTATTATTTTTGAAATAGTCGTATCATTTCCTACTTTTAGTGCCTTGCATTTTATAAATCCTGATACGTTCAAAGTGGCTGAGGTAACATTATCACCATCGTATTTTTCAACAGGAACACTTTCCCCAGAAATTGCCGATTCATCTATAACAGTATTTCCTTCTAATACTACACCGTCAACCGGAATTTGCTCACCCGGTCTTACAACAAAAACATCACCGACAACAACATCTTCAACAGATATTGTAACTTCGGTATCATTCCTGATTACATTGGCAGTTTTCGGAGCTAATTCGAAAAGATTTTTTAAAGCATCGGTGGTTTTACCTTTAGAAATTGATTCTAACAGTTTTCCTAAAGTTATCAGAGTTAATATCATAGCCGCCGATTCAAAATACAAACCATGTGATAAATTAGCAACCGATAATAAATCACCATTTACAGCCGCATCTGTCATTAAAAAAACAACGTATAAACTGTAAAAGAAAGAAACTCCTGAGCCTAATGATACCAATGTATCCATATTCGGAGATAAACTAACAGCACTTTTAAAACCGTTTATGAAGAACTTTTTGTTTATAATCAAAACTATTAATGAAAGTAA
The DNA here is from genome assembly GCA_045592985.1 of Acutalibacteraceae bacterium. Classification (GTDB taxonomy): domain Bacteria; phylum Bacillota; class Clostridia; order Oscillospirales; family Acutalibacteraceae; genus UMGS172. The sequence continues at coordinate 146,031 of JAZNVU010000046.1, forward strand.
CATTTGAATAATTGCTAAAGCAATTTTATTATAATGCAAAAAGTTCGGAACAGGGAACCCCAACATACTATGACCCATGGAAAAATACATGAGCAAAACTAAAAAAATGAGCGACCAAACAAGTCTTTTTTTCAAAATATTAGTTTCGTTAAATTCATCATTATTTTTTGATTCATTTTTTGATTTTTCGGATATTCCATATCCGGCCGCAGTAACTGATGCAACAACATCGTTATCAGAAAAATCGCCGGATACGCTCATATCTCCGGTTAAAAGATTAACAGTACACGATTCAACACCGCGTACTGTTTTAACTGCTTTTTCAACTCTTGCGCTACAAGCAGCACATGTCATGCCGGTAACCTTGAATTGTTTCATATCTTAACCTTCTATTTCATTAATTTCTGCAGAACTGTGACAAGTTCGTCAACCGAGTCATTTTTATCATGTTTTAAATCATCCGAAATGGAATTTTTAATGTATGAAGATATCAACTCTTTATTAAAAGAATTAATAGCCGCATTAACAGCAGAAGACTGTACTAAAATATCGACACAACAGATATCGTTTTCAAGCATTCTCTTGATACCTTTGACCTGACCTTCGATACGGCTAAGACGGTTGACAAGACTTTTTGTTTCAACTTCATCACGTGCTTTTACTACACGATTTTCGTTCAATATAATCACCTCAGCGGGTCTTGCAAACGATATTATATACCCTGTACAGGTATTTGTCAACTGTATAATTATTGACAAATTAATAATATTTTTACAAATCCCAAATTTAATGTACGCATTATACGACAGAAAACCACAAATGTCAACCTACTATTACTTACATATGGTGAATTAAATCCTAATATTTGGGGTACTCGTCCAATTGATTTTAATTGCAAATTCCTATAATCAGTTCGCAAAACTTACGAACTGCAAAGCTTTTATACTTATTCTTCTTTGTGAAAATATAAGTATCCCTCTTATAATCACCAATTTTTCGCAGAATTACATTATCAGAAAAAAGCCCCGCCCACGAAACCGAAGGTACAAAAGCAATACCCATACCGATTTCGAGATATCTTCTTATATAATATGGGTCATCAATCTGCACAGCTATATTAGGTTCAAAGCCTGCACTTTTACATATTTTAACAACATGATTATAAAGACTGCTTCCGGTTTGCATAGTAACAAATCGTTCTTCGGCAAAATCCGACACTGTCAAGTTTTGCTTTTTTGACAGCGGATTATCTTTCGGCAGCGCTACTATTATTTCCTCTTTTATAAGAAGCTGTGCATCATAGTTTTTATATAGTGAAACATTGTCAGAAATGATAATATCAAAATGATCAGGATCAGCATTCAAATCATTACTGAAGGTAAAAACCATATTAGGATTTTCGTTTTTAAACTGCTCAACAGCCTTAATTACGGTATTGCGGTTTGTGTGAACCAACAACTTTATTTCTCCCGAAATTTCGTTCGACACATCCTTAACCGATGAAACTGCATTTTTTAGCATTTCGAGTGAAGCCTTGACCTGCTTATAAAACGCTCTTCCCTGCTCGTTAAGAGCAACGCGGTTTGCACTGCGATCAAACAGCTTGACATCAAGCTCATTTTCCAGACGACTTACAGTCTGCGAAATATCTGACGTTGGTACACCATTTTTTTTTGCCGCCTTAGTAAAGTTTTCTGATTCGGCAGCATCACAAAAATATATCAATTGCAATAATTCCATATAAACACCTCAGTTATATAATATTATACAATTTATCATATAGCAAGTATATATTATTATATTCTTTACAATATTCAAATCAAGTGCTAAAATACATAAAAAGGAGTGATGAAAATGCCAGAATTGTTAGAAATTATTATGATCGTAAGCTTTGGTTTTTCTTGGCCGTTTAACGTAATTCGCTCATATAAGGCTCGCACAACAAAAGGCAAAAGCCTTTCGTTCCTCTGCCTTGTCTTGTTTGGTTACGTAGCCGGTATATCTTCAAAGCTTATCAACCCTGCTTATATGGAGGTCATTGGTCAAAAATGGTACGTGCTTTTCTTCTACGTACTCAATTTCATTATGGTTTTTGCAGATTTGTGTCTTTACTTCAGAAACAAGAAGTTGGATAAAATAGCAGAATCAAATAAGGAGTAATCATTATGAAAACATATGCTGACATCCCTTATATTGAAAATGCAAGCAATATGCAGTTGCTTGATGTTTACATCCCTGAATGTGACTCATTTCCAGTGTACGTTCACTTCCATGGTGGCGGAATTGAAAAAGGCAGCCGCAAGGGCTTTGAACACATTGCAGATCAGTTAGCCGAGAGAGGTATTGCCTCAGTTTCGGTTGAATACCGTATGTACCCTGATGCAAAATACCCCGATTTTATTGAGGATGCGGCATCGGCCGTCAAGTGGGTTAAGGACAATATTTCCACCTACGGCAAATGCGATGGCATCTATGTCGGCGGCTCATCCGCAGGCGGATATCTTTCAATGATGCTGTGCTTCGACCGTCGTTGGTTGAATGCAGCAGGCGTTGACCTTAGTGAGATTTCGGGTTATTTCCACGATGCAGGTCAACCGACAGCACATTTTAACGTGCTTAAATACAAGGGTATTGACCAACGACGTGTTATTGTTGATGAAAGCGCACCGCTTTATCATATTGGCGTTGAGGAAAGTTATCCTAAAATGGCGTTCATCGTATCTGACAATGATATGAAAAACCGCTACGAACAGACCATGCTTGTGCTTGGTACCTTAAGACATTTTGGATATAATATGGATAAGGTTATCCTAAAAGAAATGCACGGCACCCACACACATTACGCACGCAAGGACTACGACAACGGCGTTACCTACGCTGAAATGATTAAAGAACTCGTTGAACTTTAAACTGCAATAAAAAACAGGCTGTATAAGGGAGACACTTCGTAAAGAAGTGTTCTCCCTTATTCATTTTTTATATAAAAATTGACACTTTCTACAGATAAGTGTCATAGTGGGTTACGCACTTTCAAATGTGCGTAACGGGAGTACATATTTTTCAAACTAACCTATCTCAAAAATAAGAATATTAAGTGATATTGTGAGACAGGTCTCACAGTGATGTTTTGCGTTATCACGCAAAGTGATATTGAAACTTGCAGTTTCAGTGAT
>JAZNVU010000047.1:0-15350 GCA_045592985.1 Acutalibacteraceae bacterium
TACGCTTGCAAAAATGCAAAGAAAAAACTGTGCCACAAAAAGGTTGTCAGCAAGGAGCTTATTGAGGACCGTATTGTTAATTCGTGTCATAAGATGCTTACCGACAGCAACATAAAAAGAATTGCCGCCGAGGTTGCCAAGGTCTGCAAAGCAGATATGGACACGGCGACAATTAAACGAATCAAATCGGCTATCAAGGATATTGATGTTGCCATTGAAAACCTCTGGAAGGCGTTGGAAAGCGGTCAGTCAGTCGATATGATAACCGAGCGTATCAACAAGCGGCAGCAGGAAAAGAAGGCTCTGGAAGAACAGCTCGCCTTGGAAATCAGCAAGCAGTTTTTTCTCAGTGAGCAGGATGTTACTGACTTCTTGTACAAGCTGAAGAACGGGAGTCTGAACAACATACACAGACGGCGTAGTTTGATTAACATCTTCGTTGGTGCCATTTACCTCTTTGATGATAAATTCAGAATTATACTTAACGGCAGCGAAAAGCCGATTGAGATTGATGACGAGCTTCTTGACGAGGTCAATGACTATTTTGATGGCTTAAATCAAGCAAAATCGGAGTGTTCACACTTGGTTGCGGACGCTCCACCAAACAAGTTAAAGGCGAACCCATTTCCCTTGGGAGATGGATTCGCCTTTATTGTTTATAATCTAATTAGAATTTTTACACATGAGGTTTAAACTTTATGATTATACTTATAACGGGCGCGTCACACACAGGAAAAACGGCATTAGCACAAAAGTTGCTCGAAAAATATGGCTACCCTTATCTTTCAATTGACCATCTTAAAATGGGTCTTATAAGAAGCGGTAACACCGATTTGACACCGCTTAGCGATGACGATAAGTTGACCGATTATCTTTGGCCAATTGTACGAGAAATGATAAAAACTGCCATTGAAAGCAAACAAAACTTGATTGTTGAAGGCTGTTACATTCCATTTGATTGGTATAAAGATTTTGACAACGAATACCTACAAAACATCAAATATTACTGTATTGTCCTAAGTGAAAATTATATCAAAAATAACTTCACAGATATAGAAAAATACTCAAACACTATTGAAAACCGCATTTTTGATAAACCTAATATTGACGAAATTTTATCTGACAATGCTTATTATCTTGAAAACGCTAAAGAACACAATCAGAATATCATTTATATTAATAATGATTATAAAATAGAGATATAAAAAATCACCCTGTTGCATTTTGCAACAGGGTGATTAAATTTTATCATTAGTCGGTTGTGTAGTTATCGAAATAGCCCTGAATGAATACGATAGGTGTTCCCTTATCGCCTGAACCTGAAGTTAAGTCACAAAGCGAACCGATAAGGTCAGTAAGTTGACGAGGAGTAGTACCCTCAGATGCCATATTACCAACAAGGTCACCGTCTTTTTCGCGAATCTTGTCCTTAATAGCATCTTTAAGAGCATCGCCCGAAAGATCAGAGAAATCGTTATCTGCAAGGTATTTTAGTTTAAGTTCGTTAGGAGTACCCTCGAGACCTTTAGTGTATGCAGGAGATACAACAGGGTCTGCAAGTTCCCAAATTTTACCTACAGGGTCCTTAAACGCACCGTCTCCATAAACCATAACTTCGATATTCTTACCGGTTGCGGCAAACAATTTATCGTGAATAGCATCAACAACAGGCTGACAGTCACGTGGGAAGAGTTTTACCTGGTCCTCGTTTGCTTTATTAGAGCCTAAAAGACCGTAATCAGCATTAAAACCGCTACCGTTAATAGGAGCGTTCATTATCTCGTCAAGGCCAAGAACAATCTCGCCACCGTTGTTTTTAAGAATTCTCTTAGTACGTGCGCGGGTATGGATGTCGCAGCAAAGAACATTCTTAGTGTAATTAAGAATTGCCTTGGGATTGTTAGCAAAAATAATCTCGCACTCAGCGCCTGATTCTTCAATCAACTTACCGTAATACTCAACGTAATCAACACCGGTAAATCTGTGTTTTTCATAGCCAAAGAGTTCACGATATTTAGCAAGTGACAAAACATCTTTATAAGGGTCAACGCCCATCTCGTCCATTTTATCAATACTAATGAGATGATTACCAACCTCATCAGACGGATAAGAAAGCATCAAAACAACCTTTTTAACCCCTTTTGCAATACCGCGAAGGCAGATAGCAAAACGGTTACGACTCAAAATCGGGAAAATAACACCAACAGTCTCTCCACCGAATTTTTCTTTTACATCCTTAGCAATATCGTCAACCGAGCAATAGTTTCCTTGAGCACGGGCAACAATAGCCTCAGTCATAGCAACGATATCTTTATCATGAAATTCAAAACCAGCATCCTTAGAAGCATCAAGAACAGAATTAGTAACGATTTCTACAATATCGTCACCGTTTCTGATAATAGGTGCTCTTACACCTCTGGATACAGTACCAATCATACGGCTCATAAAAAAGCAACTCCTTTAAGTTAAATTTGGGTTTAGAGCCAACAAAGAGATTATAACAGTTTAATCTCTTCATTTCAACATTTTTTTTAATTACGAAAGAATTTTTTTATTAAATATTAGTATTTCCAAAAGTTTATTAAAGTGTTACCTTATGGAAAACCTTTTTTCCTTTTTTAATAATAATTCCGTCACCTTCAAATTCGGACTTATTAAAACGCTTTGCAGGGTCGGTTACCTTTTCATCATTAACCGAAACACCGCCTTGCTGAACAAGACGTCTACCCTCACCTTTTGACGGAATTAGACCTGCTAACAACATAATATCGAGAAGACCTATCTCATCATTTTCAAACATATCAGAAGGTACTGCAGTCTGAGGCATGTCCGCATTAGCACCGCCTGCAAAAAGAGAACGCGCAGTATCAAGCGCCTTATTCGCCTCTTCCTCACCGTGAATCATTTTGGTGAGTTCAAAAGCAAGACGTTCTTTAACAGAGTTCAACTGACTGCCCTCAAGTTTTTCATATTCATAAATCTCTTCAAGAGGAATAAATGTCAACAACTTCATGCATTTGACCACGTCGGCATCATCAACATTTCTCCAATACTGGAAGAACTCATACGGAGTGGTCTTATTAGCATCAAGCCATACAGCACCGTTAGCGGTTTTGCCCATCTTTTTACCTTCTGAGTTGAGCAAAAGAGTAATGGTCATTGCATGAGCATCTTTACCGAGTTTCTTTCTGATAAGTTCGGTACCGCCAAGCATATTGGACCACTGGTCGTCACCGCCGAACTGCATATTACAGCCATAATGTTTGAACAAATGATAGAAGTCATAAGACTGCATTATCATATAGTTGAATTCTAAGAATGAAAGACCTTTTTCCATTCTTTGTTTATAACACTCGGCTCTGAGCATATTGTTTACCGAGAAACAAGCACCAACTTCGCGGAGAAGTTCAACATAATTAAGTCCAAGCAACCAGTCGGCATTGTTAACCATCTGAGCCTTACCTTCGCCAAATTCAATAAACTTACTCATCTGCTCTTTAAAGCAGTCACAGTTGTGTTGAATAATTTCAGGTGTCATCATGCTTCTCATGTCAGTACGTCCCGAAGGGTCGCCGATATAACCGGTACCGCCACCAATTAATGCAATGGGTTTATTACCAGCCATTTGAAGTCTTTTCATAAGGCACAATGCCATAAAATGACCTACATGAAGGCTGTCTGCCGTAGGGTCAAAACCAATATAAAAGGTTGCCTCGCCGGCATTAACCATTTTTCTTATTTCTTCTTCGTTTGTAACCTGAGCAATAAGCCCACGTTCAACAAGTTCATCATAACAAGTCATATTTTTACCTCCGAACAACTGATTTATATATGTTATCACAATTGTTTATGATTTTCAATAAGTTCTTTTGCTGAATTGTAAAGATTTTCAGTCATTGAAACGCCCGACATAATTCTGGCAATTTCTTTAATGCGCTTATCACCTGTAATTGACTCTACATTAGTTCGCGTAACGTTATCATCGCTAGACTTTGTAATCAACAGATGTTCGTCACCTGCTGCCGCAATCTGAGCCAAATGAGTAACACAAATAACCTGTTTATTATCGGAAAGACATTTCAACTGTCTGCCGACTTTATCAGCCGCCTTACCGCTTATACCGGTATCTATTTCATCAAATATCAGAGTATCAGCATCCTCATCTGCAGTCATAACGCTTTTAATACTAAGCATGATTCTAGACAGTTCACCGCCTGATGCCACCTTACTAAGCGGTTTTGCAGCCTGCCCTGAGTTAGCCGAAATAAAGAACTCAACCGAATCACAACCGTTTATTGTATACATTGATTCAGTAAATTCAGCAGAAAAAACAACATTCGGCATTTCAAGATATTTTAAAACAGAACAAACTTCTTGAGAAAACTTATTAGCACTCTTCTTTCTGGCATCAGTAAGTAACGAACCTTTTATCACCAGTTCGTCCTCAAGTTCAGAACACTTTTCCTCAAGAGCAGAAATGATTTCTTCTGAAGAATTTATAAGTTCAAGTTCATTTACAGCATCAGCAAGATATTTTAAAACGTTTTCTTCACTTCCGCCGTATTTTTTAACAAGGTCATTTAAAACATCTATTCTCTGTTCGCAAACTGACAGTTCATTTGGGTCAAACGAAATATCGTCAAATTGTCTTTTCACATCGCTTGTCAGTTCATAAAGTTCAGCCGAAATCGAACCGAGTTTTTCAGATAAATCTTTTAGTGACGGCAAACAGTCAACACAAGCAAGCAAATCGGAACCTGCATCAAAAACTAGTGATGAAGCGCCTGCCGTTTCATCGTCACCGCCAAGTTTTACACAACACGCACCAAGATTAAGCAATAATTTTTCAGAATTTCTTATAACATTTCTACGGTCGATTAATGTCTGCAGTTCTCCGCATTTTATATCAGCCGCCTCAATTTCATTAATTTGAAATTTAAGCAAACTAATGCGTGACTGTTTTTCGGTTTCATCGACTTTAAGACTTTTGAGTTGCTTTTTTACTGCTTTAAGACGTCCATAGCAGTCACGGTAATCGTTAATTATACCGTCATATCCGCCATAGAGGTCGATATATACGCAATGATTCTGAGGGTCAAGCAGTGCCTGATTATCATGCTGACCGTGTATGTTAACAAGCAGATTGCCAACCTCGCGCAAAACCGAAACATTAACCGAGACGCCGTTAATTTTACAAACATTTCTTCCATCGGCGCTAATGGTTCTAAGCATCATAATACTACCGTCGAAACAATCAACAGCATATCCATCCAACAGTTCTATAACACTTTTGGGCACATCATCAAAAACTGCAGAAACAGTCGCTTTATTACAACCTGTACGTACAAGTTCTTTAGAAGTTCGCTGTCCCGTAACGGCATTAATGGCATCAATTACAATCGACTTACCGGCACCTGTTTCACCAGAAAGTACGTTAAATCCCGAGCCAAAATCAATATTACACTTTTCAATAACCGCGATATTTTCAATATTTAACGATTTAAGCATAATTTTTCCTTTTAAGTATTAAATGTTAAGCAATAAATTCTTTCAAAGTTTCAACAAGATTTTTTGCATCTGCTTCGGTTTTGGTAATAACAAATATTGTGTCATCACCCGCTAAAGTGCCAAGAACATTTTCGCAATGCATCATATCAAGAGCTGCACAAGCACCCTGAGCCATACCCGAATGACATTTAATAACAACGTCATTCATAGAATACGCCACAGAAATAACCGAGTGTGCAAAAAGATCATGGTATTTTAATGATTTTGCGGCATTAGTTTGCCCACTGACTGCGTAACGGTAAACACCATTAACATCAAGCAGTTTAACCACACGAAGTTCTTTAATATCACGCGAGACCGTTGCCTGTGTAACATCAAAACCCAATTCTATAAGTTTTCGTTGAAGTTCTTCCTGAGTGTCGATAGGCTCGGATGAAATCAGTTCAAGAATTTTTGCTTGTCTTTCTTTTTTCATAAAAGTTACCTTTCCGCTTTACCTAAGCTTGGTTTTTTCGGAGAAAATTTTATAAACCGATAAATCATTAAGTTTGATAAATTTGGCAGATTTAATTGATTTTTTAATTTTAACAACACACGTGTCATCAAGTTCGCAAACGGCTTTTCCGTCAGAAGAAAGAACTATTTTCATTTTATCTGAATTATTGACCTTGACGCACAAATCTGTCTTAGAGCCGACAACAACAGAACGGTTCATTAAAGTATGCGGGCAAACCGGTGTTAAAACCATACAGTCGACCGAAGGGTCAACAACAGGTCCGCCTGCAGATAACGAATATGCCGTAGAACCTGTCGGTGTCGCTGTAATAAAGCCGTCAGCACGATATTTAATTATATCACTGTCAACTTTTACTTCGATATCAATCATAGTAGCCACTGAACTTTTACTAATGACAAAATCATTCAAACAATCGCACTTTGCAAGCATTTCACCGTTTTTGATGATTTCGGCAGTTAGCATAATACGTTTCTCAAGAGTAAAGTTGCCGGAAACGATATTTTTCAAAACAAAAAGCCTGTCGGAATCAATACTTGCAAGATAACCAAGATGACCTGCGTTTATGCCAATTACCGGCAAATCACAAAGCGCTGCAATTTTGGCAACCTTAATTATCGTTCCGTCACCGCCAACAGCCAATATAATATCAAATCGGGAAAAATAGTTGATATCATCACTACAATCGTCAGTCAGTTCTAACAACTCACATGAAGCACCAACATCACTAAGCAACAACTCTGTCTTTTTGGCAATTTCAAGTCCGTTTGAATTCTTGGAATTATAAATAATTAAAATTTTCATAATACCACCCTTATTTATCAAGAGTTTCGTGAGAAGCTTCAACAATTTCAGATGAAGTAACGTTGGATAAATTTTGAGGTTGGTCGCTCTTTTGTATGTAAACCAAGTATTCAATATTACCTTCGGGACCCTTAACGGGTGAAAAAGTAAGTCCCAAAATTGAAAAACCATTAATTAAAATCATTTCAACAGTTTTTTCAACCACTTCACAGTGCACAGATTTATCTCTCACAACGCCCTTTTTACCTACCTTATCTTTACCTGCTTCAAACTGAGGTTTAATAAGGCAAACAGCACGAGCGTTTTCCTTCATAAGCGCGCCCATAACAGGAACGATAATTGACAGAGAAATAAAAGAAACATCAACCGATGCAAAATCGAGGTCATCAGGTATTTGCTCTTTTGTGCAATATCTGAAATTGGTTCGTTCAAGATTGATTACTCTCTCATCCGTTCTCAGTTTCCAAGCAAGTTGACCGTATCCAACATCAATAGCATATACTTTCTCAGCACCGTTTTGCAACATACAGTCGGTGAATCCACCTGTTGAAGCCCCGATATCAGCACAAACGCACCCATCAAGAGACAGGTTAAACTCGTTCATGGCTTTTTCAAGTTTCAAACCTCCACGGCTGACATATTTTAAAGGATTACTCCTAACTTCAATAATATCATCAGGTTTTATCTGCATGCCTGCTTTATCGGCTTTTTGATTATTAACATAGACAACACCAGCCATGATAAGCGTTTTTGCTTTTTCACGACTATCACAAAATCCCTGTTCAAAAACAGCAGAATCAAGTCGTAATTTACTGTTCAACCAACATTACCTCTCTAACCATGGATTCACTGTCAAGACCATATAACTTACGTTGACCTGCAACAGAAGACTGTTTAACAAAATCATCAACAGCAAAAACATTACAAACACCGCTATAACGTTTTTTAAGCAACAAAGAAGCTGTAGACTCAGCAACTGAACCATGTTCTATACCCTCTTCGAAAAACAGAATATTTTTATACTTAAATATATAGCCAATATATTCTTCCGACAAAGGACACAAAACCGATAGTTTTATAACGGCTGCAGAAATACCATTTTCTTTAAGTTTTTCTTGTGCTTTGAGTGCCTCAAAAGTAAGTGTACCGTAAGTCACAATTACAGTATTACCGTCGCCAAAAACAGAAAATTCAGGTGTTTTAAGCGTAGGTTCAGGCAAAACACCCGGTTCGCTACCTCTAGGGTAACGAATTGCGGCAACCCCTTGCGGGTTTTTCAGACGTTCACGAAGCATTGTTTTCAGTTCCGCATAATCAGACGGAGCAAATATTTTAACTCCGGGTATCATTGAAAGAAACGATACATCAAAAATACCTTGATGTGTTTCGCCGTCGTCACCCACAAAACCTGCGCGGTCAACAGCCAATGTCAGTGGCAACCCTGCAATAGCGGCATCGTGAATAATTTGGTCAAAGCCTCTCTGCAAAAAGGTTGAATAAACGGCAAAAACAGGCTTTAATCCGCATTTGGAAAGAGCCGCAGAAAAGGTCACCGCATGTTCTTCAGCAATGCCAACATCAAAAAATCTGTCCTTAAATTCATCAGCAAACTTATTAAGACCTGTGCCCGACTTCATAGCGGCAGTAATGGCACAAATATCTTTATCTTCACGTGCCAATTCACACAAAGTTTCACCGAAAACTGAGGAAAAATTTTGTTTTGAGTTATCAGATACACCAACGTCCAAATCAAACTCCGAAACACCATGATAATTACCCGGATTTTGCTCGGCAGGAAGATAACCTTTACCTTTAACCGTTTTAACATGAACAAGAACGGGACGGTGATAATCTTTTGCAACTTCTAATATTTCGCTCAATTTCTTAACATCGTGACCGTCAACAGGTCCCATATAATAAAAACCAAGCGACTCAAAAATATTACTGTTATAAAGTGCATTTTTAATCATTGATTTTACATTAAAAACAAAACTTCTCAAAAACCGGCCGATTAACGGAATTTTCACAAGAAATTTTTCAAAACCGACTTTAAATTTATAATATTTTTTACGCGTTCTTATGGTACTTAAATGGCTTGCCAAAGCGCCTTTATTCTTAGAAATAGACATTTTATTGTCATTTAAAATAACAACTAGATTGCGGTTTTTACGGTCAACATTATTAAAAGCCTCATAAACCATACCGCCTGTAAGCGCACCGTCACCCACAACAGCAACGGCACAACCTTTTTCTTGCTTTATTTGTTTTGCCTTGCAAACACCGTAAGCAGAAGACACCGAAGTGCTGCTGTGACCCGAGATAAAAGCGTCGTGTTCGCTTTCGCTCGGTTTCATAAAGCCTGAAATTCCGCCTTCTTTACGAAGAGTGTCAAACTGCTCGTACCTACCTGTCAAAAGTTTATGCGTATAACATTGATGGCCAACATCGAATACAATAACATCTTCAGGTGAATTGAACACCTTGTGAAGTGAAACCGTCAGTTCTACCGCACCTAAGTTAGAAGCAAGATGACCTCCGTTGTGCGAAACGGTATTTATCATTTTATCCCTGATTTCATTGCACAGCAGGTCGGTCTCTTCCATATTCAATTTTTTTACATCTGTAGGATTTTTTATCCCACTCAAAATGCGGTATTCCATTAATAAAACAACCTTTAATTTTTTCTGTTAACTAATTTTTCTGCAAATTCTTTAATATATTTTGCTTCTTTACCGAAGATTTCAAGTGATTTTAAAGCTGATGTCGTTAAGTTTATAACATCTTCCTGCGCTTTTTCAATTCCGACAAACGAAACATAAGTAGATTTATCAGACTGGGTATCACTGCCAACAGGTTTTCCCAGTTGCTCATTTGTAGATATAATATCAAGAATATCGTCACGAATTTGGAAAGCAAGACCAACCGAAAAAGCAAATTCTTCAGCATTTTTAATTTTTTTATCATCGGCACCTGCTAAAACACATCCGATTTTAGCTGCTGCAGCCAACAACGCTCCGGTCTTCATGCGGTACATATCAACAACCGCCTGCAAATTCGGTTTATTAGTTTCGAACATAAGGTCGATAACCTGACCACCTATCATACCATCAACACCTGCAAAATTTGACAAAATATCAGCAGCTTTTACAATTCTATCAGCAGGTATATTTTTACTCTGTAAAGCAACGTTAAAAGCATGAGTCAGCAAAGCATCACCAGCAAGCAAGGCGTTAGCCTCACCAAAAGCAATGTGGCATGACGGTTTACCTCTGCGCATATCGTCGTTATCCATGCACGGAAGGTCATCATGAATAAGTGAATAGGTGTGTATCATTTCAACAGCGCAAGCAAAATCAATTGCATCGTTTACGTTACCGCCACATATTCTGCAAAATTCAAGCAAAAGTGACGGACGTATTCTTTTGCCTCCTGCAGATGCACTATAACGCATGGCGTCACGCAGAACAGAATACTCACAGTCTTTATGCGCTAAGATTTCACTAAGTCTTTTTTCGATTAAAGCAGGATAAGTATTAAGCATCTTTATCCTCCAAAATATTATCAATGTTTTCTATTTTTTGCTTAGCGTTTTCAAGTTGCTTTTTACACTCGTTAGAAAGTTTAAGACCGTTAGTGTATAACTCAATTGACTCGTCAAGACTGCAGGAACCACTTTCTAACTTAGCAACTATTTTTTCCAACTCTAAAATATTATCTTCAAATGATTTACTCATAATTAATTCCTTTCGGTCGAAACTACGGTACAAACCGCTGTACCATCGGCTAATTTTAAGTTTATACTGTCATCTGCGCTTAAATCATCAACACTTTGTACTGTTTTACCACACTTTTCGGCAACTAAAAAACCGCGCTTTAAAACCCTCATAGGGTCAAGTGCTTCAAGTTTTGACATAAGTTCGGCTAATTTTGTTCCGTATTCATAATCAACCTTACTTCTGCAAAACTCGAGCCTTGTAAATAAACCGTCAAGTTTTAGAGACAAAACATTATACATTTCATCAGGCTTTACAAACACATTAGACTTTGAAACGGTTTCAAAACGTCTCAAACCTAAATTATAAACATTCATAACAGCTGAATGCATACGCTGTTCAGCCAAAACCAAAGAAGAATAAACATCTCGTAAATCCGGCACAGCCAACTCAGCCGCAGCAGACGGTGTAGGTGCTCTTAAATCGGCTACAAAGTCGCATATGGTAAAATCGGTTTCATGCCCTACTGCAGAAATTACGGGAATACGAGAACCGAAAACTGCTCTTGCCAATTGTTCATCATTAAAGCACCACAAATCTTCGGCAGAACCGCCACCTCGACCGATAATGATTGCATCGCAATCGGTTCTATTTACCTTACTCAAAGCAGAAATCATCTGTTCTGCAGAACCTGCACCCTGCACAGACACAGGGCACATAACGAGCGTTGCAACAGGCCAACGACGTCCAATAACATTTATCATATCCTGCACAGCAGCACCGGTTGCCGAGGTTATTATAGCAATTTTCCTTGGAAATTTTGGAATAGTTTTTTTATGCCGAGCATCAAACAAACCTTCTTTTGCCAGTTTCTCTTTCAACTGTTCAAAAGCCAAAGCAATACTTCCAACACCGTCCGGCATTATATCGGTAACGTAGATTTGATAATTACCATCTTTTTCATAAAGATTGACACTGCACGAACAAATAACTTTCATACCCTCTTTGGGTAAAAATTTTAGTTTTGCGGCATAAGAACTGAACATGACTGCTCTTACAGCAGCACCCTCATCTTTTATAGAAAAATACATATGACCGCTGAACGAGTTGACCTTAAGATTGGAAATCTCGCCTTTTACAAACAACGACTTAAGGTTTCTATCACCTTCCAACACCGATTTAACGTACTTATTCAGTTGTGTAACACTCAAAGTAACAAAATTCGGCGTCACAAGAATTCACCTCATTTATTATGCAGTATAGATGTCATAACCGCAGTTCCTACGGCATTGTCGGAAGAAAGTTCGGTTGAAGCAAAATGTGCACCAAACTTATCGGTCAAGTTTTTTCTGATAAGAGTATTACTCATAACTCCACCAGCAAATACAAGGGGCAAATTACCGTATTCTAAGAAAATGCCCTCGGTCATTTTTTCAAGCGTATTGGATAAATAGGTTAATGTATACAACGCAATATCGGGAGCAGGTACACCTTTAGAAAGCAAGTTTTCAGCCTTATTTTGCAGACCGGAAATACAGCAATCAAGCCCTTTAAGAACAACTTTTGGTTTTTCGGGCAAAGTGCCGCTTAAAGATAGTTTATCAAGTTCTTTTCCTGCAGGAAAAGAAAGACCTAACAATTTGCCAACACGGTCAACCGCCTGTCCCATTTTAAGGTCGAGCGAGCAACCGATAATTTGGGGCTTAAAGAAATCGTCTTTATCATACGTCACAAGTAAAGCCTCGGTGGTACCGCCCGAAACATGAAAGGATATAAATTTTTGACCCAAAAGGTCTAAACGGTTGCAGGAATAAAGAGCAGCCGCAATGTGACCAGATTGATGTGAAAATTTATAAAGCGGCACATTTTTTGCTGCCGCTATACCCTCGGCAACAGCAACTCCACCTAAAAAGCAAGGCATATAACTGCCATCCTGCGACCTTGGACGGCTTGAAACACCAACGGCATCGATGTTGTCAACGCCGTTTAAAGCACCTTTAACGATGTCAGGAAGGTTTTTTATATGCAAAAACAAAGCGTCACTCTGTCTCAAACCCACTGCACCGTCTTTAACCTCTAAAATACGACGAGAATTAACAAAAGTTTTTAAATCTTTATCAACAACAGCCGCAGAGGTTGTATAATTACTCGTATCAATTCCTATAGAAAACTGCATTTTACAATTTTCTAGCAACGGTACCTAAAACACCGTTGACAAACGAAGAATCATCAGCCGTTGAATATTTTTTGCAAAGTTCAACCGCTTCGTCAATAGAAACCGCGACAGGAATTTCATCCATAAATTTCATTTCATAAATAGCAAGACGCAAAACTGCCAACGATACTTTGCTGATACGTCCAATTGTCCAACCCGAAAGGTTTGCCGAAATTATTTCATCAATAGCGTCTACATTTTCAAAAACACCTGTGAATGCTTTCACAACGTAACCGTCTTTATCTTCTGCAAAATCACGTGTTTCCTTTGCCATTTCGAGTATTTCGGGTACATCGTATTCGCTGAAATTCTTTTCAAAAACAAGAACAAATGCTTGTTCTCTTGCCATACTTCTGGTCATAACACACCTGCTTAATTAAGATTTGCACCAATGATAATTTAATGCATTTTTATTCACAATATATAGTACAATAAAAAATGATAAAATTCAAGTAATTTTAACCGATAAATGTATAAATAATCAAAAAATAATTTACTATTGCAATATTATTTGCATGTTGATATAATGATTTAAAGATAAAAATGAAATTGCTCGAATGCGTTTTCATATTGGGGTGGTATTATGGCTATAAAATTCAGGAATAGTTTTTTAGGCTTTAACAAAGACGATGTACATGCTTTCGTTATGTCGGCTAAAGAAAATGAATATAAATCTGAAAAGACAATAAAAGAACTTAACGAAAAAGTAAATCTGCTTGATAAAAAAATCTCTGAAATTACAGCAGAACTTGAAACTGCGAAAGCCGAATTAACAGAGTATAAAGCTAAAGAAGACTCACTAAAAAAACTCAGTGAAAGCATCGGTAAACTTTACCTTGTTGCACAATCGAATGCGCGAGCTATTGCTGAAGCATCAAAAGAAAATATTGAAAAATCTTCTATAGCTGTTGAAATGAACATCAATGCAGCAGACGAAGCAGAAACCGGTTTTGCTGAAATAGAACAACGGCTTAATGAGCAAGTAGCGGCGTTCAATAATGAAATAGAACAACTTCGCAACTGTTTGAGAGAGACAAAAGAGCGTGTTTCTGTAAACAATAGAATTATAGCGGACAGCGAAAAGAATCTCGACGAAATGACTGCTGAAATTTTGGGTTAAGTAATATGGTTATTCACAAAATCAATACTTCTGAACTAAACTGCCGTATTCCTGAAATTCATTGTGGAGATAAGGTTTTACTTAGCGGAACCGTGTATACTGCTCGCGATGCTGCTCATGCAAGAATTTTAGAATTAATTAAAGCAGGTAAACCTCTTCCTTTTAATATCAAAAATTCAGCAATTTATTATGCTGGACCGACTCCGACACCGAATGGCATGGCTATTGGCAGTTGCGGACCGACAACATCATCAAGAATGGATGTTTTCACCCCTCACCTGCTTGATTTAGGCCTTAAATGTATGATTGGCAAAGGTCAACGGAGTACCGAAGTGTGTAAATCAATCGTCAAAAATAATGCAATTTATCTTTGTGCTATTGGTGGAGCAGGAGCACTTGCTGCTGAATGTATTTCCGACTGTGTGATTATTGCTTTTGATGACCTCGGTTGTGAGTCGATAAAAAAACTTGAATTTAACAATTTTCCGCTTATAGCCGCTATCGACTGTCACGGTGGCAACCTGTTTAAAGTATAACTACCTGCCGTACCGGTAGTTATCGTTGCACAAAATAAAAATTAATAATAAAATTAAAAAGGAACCAATCCTTACGGACTGGTTCCTTTTTAATTGAAAGGGTTGCACAAATTCGAAACTCTTTGAAATTTTGACCTATGTGTTCGAACCCCTACAGATTTTACATTATATATTTATAACTCTTGAATATAAATTTTTTCTTCCGAACCCCAAGGAGACATTTTTCTATCAATAACTTTAAACCCATATTTCTCATATAAATTTTCGTGGTCACTTACAAGATATACTTTATCAAAACCAATCGATTTTAAATATTTCATTGAATATACAATTAAATTTTGGCTCAACCTGTTTCCTCGACATTCTTCATCAACAAACAAATAACCGATATAAGGTGTATAAATTAGATTTGGAATACAATCGGTCTTTGCAACAGTACAGTAACCACAAATTTCATTATTATCAAAGGCAACGATAACTCTTTCCCAATCTTTAAAATCATTGTTCATCATAGCCTTTGCTAATGACTTACCTGCTTTCCACGAGCAATTATATGCATAACTTTTCACTTTGTTCCACATTTCGTCAGATGCGGTAATAGCTTTAATTATCATTTATTCTCCTTCGATTTAACTGTATTTACCGATGAAATCAGCATTACACGAATACTTGTGCAAGTGGAATCGAGGTTTTTATAGGTTGCTTCATCAATATAATTCGTTTTATATAAAAGTTCAAGCCAATAGCCTGTTTTATTGAAGAAATCGCTCTCAAAATGAATGTTGTTGCATTTAAAAGACTCGCACAATTACAAGGCGTTCTGGAAAATTATTTTATCGAACACTATATGCTTTACGATATTATTCAGCCAACTGTATGGCAGAATTACGCTGGTGCAAGAAAACGCACATCTAAGGAAATCCAGAATAAAACTGTTGAA
>JAZNVU010000048.1:0-32940 GCA_045592985.1 Acutalibacteraceae bacterium
TGTGTCAGTATGATTTTTGTCATACCATCAAAAATAGAGTTATCTCGTATTTTCGGGATAACTCTATTTACATATATAACTTGAAAATCACACTAAAAAATGTTATATTAAATTAAAGAAAAAGCTTGTTGTTATGCGGAAATTTCAACTTGTGGAAATGACTTCCACAAGTTGAAAGAGAGCCTCCCTTTAGGCAAGGGAGCCTTTGCGGTCCCTCTCCCTTTAGGGCATGGGAGGCTAATTTTGTTCCCAATTTAACACAATCATAGAATAATACACAAGGGAACCCTATTTCCTTGAGGATTGTTGTTTTGCGAAAAAGTGAGGTAATAATATGAGAAAAATTATTTTATGTATTGCAATTCTGCTTTCGCTCACTATAGTACTTCCGTGCAGCGCCGCCGAGGTGACAGAAAAGGAAAAAAACAACACGTTGAAAAAAGCGCAGGAATTTGCCTTGGGTGATGTAATGACGGCAAATTTGTCTACTCAAAAAGATGTTGACTGCTTCAAAATCAAAGTACCTTTCGACGGTACACTTCATTTGACATTCGAGCCTTTTGACCAGTCTAAGGCGGTATATAGTTATTCGTGGAAATTGACTGTATACGGCTCGGACAAGAAAAAGGAACTTTTATCTGGTTCGTTGCCTGCCCAAAAGACGTTGCAGTTTGAAGTGAAAAACGTAACAGAGGGTATGGTTTATTTGAAATTCGAAAAGGTTTCCGGCGGTAACCCCTTGACTAACGGATACTCTAAACAGAGCTTTAACATTAGCGCACAGATAGCCTGTAAAGAACACGGAGCTATCGGAGAATGGGAAATTACGAAAAACCCGACCTGTAAAGAAGAAGGTGAACAGGTGCGTCGATGCTCTGTTTGCAACTGGGCTGTTGAAACTGAAAAACTGGGAAAAACAAGCCATTCTTATACCAAATGGGAAGTATTAGAGGAAGCAACCATAACAAAAGACGGCAAACAACAAAGAACGTGTGTTTATTGCGGAGAAGTTTTTACAACAGATTACACACATCCTATGGCGGTTGTTTTGGCTTTTGGTGTTGTTGGCGCAATTATTGTGTTGATTGTTGTAATTGTTATTGTTAAAAACAGATGCGATTATTCGTCAAGCCGTTCGTCTTACAGCGGTCGTTCATATTCCTCCGGAAGTTACGGTTCTTCAAACTATAGCAACGGTGACAGCTATGGCGGTTACAGTTCTACCTACAGTAGCGATACTTCTACGTATGATGACCCCACTCACTACGGTTGGGCTCCTGATTATAATCCGAGTACAAACACCTATACCAATGGCGAGGGTGTCACACAGACATTGGAAAAGGGCTATGTTGTCGGTGAAGACGGATATGTTCATTTGGACGTTTCTGATATGTAACCAATAAAAACAATTGCACTATAGAGTCGTACTCTTAAGGACAGAAAAAAGAAGCACGAAATTTTCGTGCTTCTTTTACTTTTGTCTTATACTGTAACAAGCAGGACGTTTTGGTGACCAAATGTCACTGCGTAGCAATATAACTCGCCGTCAGGCAAATAAAACCGGCGTTGTACCTCTAGGTACAACGCCGGTTAAATGCTTGTGTTATAACACATCGGTTTAGAGTGTGTCAAACTCTGATTGAGTCACCGAGTAAAACCACTTTTTTATTTTGCAACAAGGCAAAGTAGCCAACCACCTGCGGGAATTTCGGCTTTAAGGCCGTTTTCGGTTTTTACAAGTTTGCCGTCACCCTCAAGTGCTTTAACGTTAAAGCCTGCTTTGGGAGTGATGTCGAGAATCTCGGTGGCTTCGGGCAAGAATTCGTCACCTTTGGCAATGGTGCGAACAACACCGCTGTTGTTACAAAGCAGCATATAATAGTTGCCGTCTTCCTTGCGAGTAAACTGCTTGCTTGCGGCACCCTTCACAGTGCAGGGGAGCAGTTTGTCAAGCAACATAGGAACGTCCTTAACGGGGCAAATCTTATCGGCATATTTCTTCGCAAATTCGGGCGAGCTTGTGGCGTCAATAAGATATTCATATCGGTCGGGGTCAAACTTATCCTCGTGCAAAACATCCACACAATCGGGAAGCTCGGTGTTGATAAGGGTTGTGGTTTCGTTGCCCAAAAATCTCGAATCATCTCTGAATATCTTGGTTAAAATCTTTCGTGCGGCAATCAGCTTATCGGCAAGCACACCCTCGGTCTTGTAGCCTAAAAGAATGTTGCTTTCCAAACCTTGATAGGTCAAAATCTCGATTTCCTTAGGCAAAACCAAAGCAATGGGTGCAACGGCTTCGCCACGGTCGGAATATCTTTCGGTAAGGTCGATAAAATCTTTGTTGATTTTTCCGTAGGGGGTCAGCTCAAAGTCGTGCCAATCATAGAAGGTGTTGGCAAGACCCCATTCCTCCGAAATCCATTCGGCACCGCCGAAGAAGGAATAGAGGTACATTCTTCTTTGCCTTGAACGCGAGCTGCCACCGTTTTCGCCAACAGTATCATAAGGTGTATCACCGTTTTTTGCACCCCATTCGTTTAAGCCTTCTTTGTGGAAGTTGCAGGAGGTTACAGGTTTGGTTTCACCGCCCCAAGGCTCATAATATGAACCGAAGGTTCGTCCGTAAGCTCTTGCCATACCTCTTGCATAGGCGATCTGAAGCTTGGTGTCGATTACCTGCGAGCCGATTTCGGGCATAAGGCGTTTTACACCGTTTTTCATTTCCATTTGAAGTGCCATACCGTAACTGTCACAGGTCATAATGTCGCCACCTGTGTAGTCCATACGGGCTTTAAGCATCCAACGGAGATGGTTTGTCATTTCATCGATGGTTTCAGGGCATCCCAAGGCTTCCATTTCCTTAGCTGACATAGCCTCAAGATAAATGTTGTTGTCTCTGTTGGGGTAAAGCTTCAAGATTAAATCGGTTATTCCTTTTTCGGTCCAATCGGTAAGTCCGTTTTTCTTGAGCTTATATTCAACGTCGCAACGGTAGTTACCAACCCACTCGTGCATCTGAAAACCGAAGAATTTGTTGCCTAAAAGCTTGCGGTACTCGTCAATCAGTTTCATATCGTAAGGATAGTTTATAAGGAAAGTGCCACCCTGCAAACGGTCTATATATAAAGGAAAATCATTATCCTTTACAATATTCCAAAGTGCGCCGTCCTTTTTGGCAACCTCGTTAAAGCCTCCGTGAAGGACATTTCTGGAGTTTTGATTAAAGCGAACACCGGAATTTTTATTGATAAGTCCTGCCTTAACCTCGGCTTCCCAGGTTTCGGGTTTGTAGCAATGAAAAAAAGTAAACATAAACTTTCTCACCTTTCTCGGTTTCTTTGAGTTTATTATACATATTACAAAGCTTGCGGTCAACGGCAAAGCATGACTATTTATTGCAGTATGTTCGCTAAATATTGCACTATCTTCCTGCTATGCAGGATGATAACAAAATCAAAATATTGACTTACTGCAACTCCATTTATAGAGTTGTTGTATTTAAAATTGAGGTATTTCAATTGGCATACCGCCCTTGACGGCACTTTCGTGTGCAAGAATTCCAGGCAAGGTCATATTTATACCGAAATCAACATCAAGTACGGGTTTTCTGTTTTCGAGTATGCAGGCACCGAAATCGGCAAGCATTTTCTTATCTGCTCCGCCGTGACCGCCGTCATCGTTCTCGTTCTCGTAAACCATGGTAACGGGTATTTCTATCTTTTTCTCAAAACCGTTGGGTACACTGTGGAGGTTGGCAAAGGAGTGGGCGCTGCCAAGACCTTTGAGATGATCGGTTTCGATGTGTCCGCGAGTGCCGCAAACACGGTAGTTGTGGTCATAGTGTGTGTATGCATCAAAGCTTATAAGGATTCGGATAACAGCACCCTTTTGGGTTTTAATAAGTGCCATTCCAACACCCTTTCTGTTGACGTAAGGATTATAGACAACGTCGGGCTCGAAGCAGGTTACACTAAGGCAACGGTCGTCCATAATATAAAGAAGGGGGCCGAGCTCATGGGTTATGTATTTGATGGCGGGATTATAGGTTCTCCAATGACCGTCGGCATATTTTTCGGGCTTTATGTCGTCGGGATTGGTTGCGTGAAGATACTCTGCCTCAGCAAAAACGACCTCGCCGAATTCGCCCTTTTCTCTCATCGCCTTCCAAGTTTCGATAAATGCCCAGTAACAGCAGTTTTCACCCGCCATATAAATAAGGTCGGGGTGCTCTGCAACGATCTGCTTTAATTCATAAGCCTCTTCAACGGTGTTGATAGAGGGAATTTCGCTGAGAACGTGCTTGCCTGCTTCCATCGCCTTTTTAACGATGGGGACGTGATAAACAGCCTCGGTAGCAACGTAAACGGCATCAATATCGCTTTTAAGCATCTCGTCATAGTCGGAATAATAGGTGCAATCAAGCAATCCTTTTTCTTCAAAACGCTTTTTTGCCTGCTCTAAGGTTTCGGGGTTGTGGTCGCAAGCGGCACAAAGTTTGATATTGTCCATTCCGATGGCATTGATGGTGACGTCGGCACCTCGTTTAAGCCCGACAACACCAAGCTTTACAATTTTTTTACTCATAATGAACCTCCGTTAAATTTATATATTTTGATTATATGTTAAAGAGTATCAGCGATGTTGTGCCGAGAATAACACCAATCAATTGCTTTGCGGTGAGTTTTTCTTTGAATATTATAAGGGAAATCAAAAATGTTATAACGATTTTTATTCCGGAGCCCATCGGTGCGCTGATGGATATTGGTATAAGGTTAAGGATTATAAGACTGAGCAGGTTTACAACACCGTTGGATAGACCTGCGGCAGCGGTGTAGGGAAAAGCGTGACGCAGTATGTAGAAAAGCTTATTTCGGTCTTTTACAATTCCGATAATCATCAAAGTTACAAAAGTAAAAACATAGGTCACTATCATAAATTCGTTATCGTAAGCTTTATTAAACTCTACCTGCTGAAACTTTTTCATAATTCCGAACATGCTGGCACCTATGACCGAAAGTGTAATACATATTACCCATTTGAGCGAAATGTTGGGCTTGAAACCATCGGTTTTTGCAGCCTTTTTACCGCTTTTGGAAAGAAAAATCGATACAAGCATCAATGCAATTCCAACGTAGGTAAATACTGTAACCTTTTCCTTTAAAAAGAACAGTCCGTAGGCTATCGAAAAAACGAGAGTGTAGGATAAAAAGAGGTTTGAAAGCATATATGAGCCGCATCCTAATGCGACAAAGGTTAAATATGAAGCCGAGCAATAAAACACACCGGCAATCACTCCGTAAAATATCAGAAGCGGAGGAAAGCAAAGGCCGTCTCTATCAATAATAAAAAAGAAGACCATAGCAAACAGCGAAATAAGGGCGGTGAAAATAAATCCTCCGTTGCTGTGCTTATTGTTATACTTTTTTATTGCAACGGCTTCTATTTGATGGATACCCGAACTAAGTGCAGACCAAAGCATTGATAAAAGCATTGGCATAACTATATTCCTCCTTATATAGGTGAAAGGTTACTTTTTGGGTAAATAATAGCATGTAAATTTCGCTTTTAAAATGGAAAAAAACCTTTTTTTGAGGTAAAAAAGCCCTTGAATCTTGATTTTTGCCCTTTGCAGAGTTAAAATGAAACTAATCTCAAAGAAAAGAGGCCAAATTATGGGGAGCATATGTAATTTCATTCCCGCAAAGGGTAAGGACGACCTTAAGCTGGTGTATTTCGTGTATGAAACCGAATTTAAAAAAATGCGTCAACCTTTTTTATATCCCATAAACTATATATTTTTGGTTGTAAAAGGAGAGGCAACCTTAAAACTTTTGGAACGAAAATATTCCCTTTCGGAGGGCATGCTGTTTTTTGGTTTCCCGGGTGTACCGTTTGAAGTTGAGAGCAACGAGAATTTCACCTATTTTTATATAAGCTTTATGGGATTGCGTGGGCAGGAGCTTTTAAATGAGCTTGGTATAGATACTTTGCATCCAACCCGTCAAGGGTTTGACGGAATTATTGACTTTTGGAAAAATGCGATTCGCCGTGTGAACAACCGTAATGCGGGAATACTCAGCGAAAGTGTTTTGCTTTATACTCTTTCTTTTGTGAATTGCGAGGAGGATGAATCGGCAAGTAAAAAAAGCGATACTTTTATTGAAAGTCTTATAACCTATATCGACAATAACTATACCGACCCTGATATGACCTTGAAAAAGGTTGCCGATATTTTCGCATATACCGATAAATATCTTTCTCACGTTTTTAAGGAGAATATGAATATAAATTTCAGCAGATATTTAACTCGATTAAGGGTGCAAAAGGCACTTGAACTCATGAACAACGGCAGACGCAATATAAACGAAATTGCAACCGAAAGCGGGTTTAATGATGCAGGCTATTTTTCCAAGGTGTTTAAAAAGGCAGTGGGCAAAACACCGATGGAGTATATGGCTTGCTTGGCATAGGGTGTTAATTGTTTGATGCCTTGAAATTGTACTGCACTTGAATTAGCATAAAAATCCCAACCTCGTTGAATAACTCAATGAGATTGGGATTTTTTTATTCCATATCAAGTTCTTTTAAAATTGCATTAGCAACGTGCCTTGCTAATATTTGGTTACCCTCGGGGGTGTGGTGCAGGTTATCCTCGCATTTGTAATATCTTGCGTCCTGCTTGCAAACGGCATAAAGGTCGTTTATGGGTATATTTTCTTCTTGCA
The DNA here is from genome assembly GCA_045592985.1 of Acutalibacteraceae bacterium. Lineage (GTDB taxonomy): Bacteria > Bacillota > Clostridia > Oscillospirales > Acutalibacteraceae > UMGS172. Next base: position 6,729 of record JAZNVU010000048.1, read on the forward strand.
TCAACTTAACTGCCGCGTCGTTGTAAATTTTAACCTTTTCATTTTCCAACACAAATGAAGAGCCTGTGCCGAGGTTGTCTTTTGCTTCGGTTTTGGCAGGCAGGGGAGTTGTGGTGGCAAAAATCAGCTTTGCACCGGCGGCACGGGATAATTTGATAATTTTTTTGAGTCCATTTAAATATTCGTCAACGGTAAACATTGGCTCGTTAAGAAGCGGCATGTTGGTCATATCCCAATAGCCGTTATTAAAGTGAACAAGGTCAACGTTGCCATGCTCACTGATTATATCCATAAGCTGTCTTAAAGAATAATAGGTGAATCTGCCATTATCCTTGGGGATATAAAGAATTTCACACTTGTCCTTCAAAAGCTCTTTAACGGGGAGGGTGTACTAGGCTCTTATAGAGTCACCGAGTAAAACAACTTTTTTCATAAATTTCACCGCTTTGGTTTTTGTTTTATTTTAAAGCAAAAGCTGAGAAATTGTCAATAAATTTATTTGTTTTGACATTTTATTAAATGACAATTATAATTAAAGCGAAGTGTATTTAACGCTTTATGCGTTAAGGGGAATTTTTGTGGTAGAACTGAAAATTTTAAAAAGTGAATATAATATCGGTCTTGAAAAGCCGATAAGCTTTTTGCATATAACCGATACACATATTATGCGAGATTCAAAAAGGGATAATGGCCGTGCTGCTGCTTTTAATACAACCGATGAGCAGATAGAAGGATATTTTTTGCAGGCGTTGGTTTATGCAAAAGAAAACAGTTTGCCAATAATTCATACAGGCGATTTGATAGACTATATTACAGAAGAAAACCTAGAGTTCTTGGATGAGCATTTTTCCAAAATGGATTATCTTTTTGCTCCGGGAAGTCACGAGTATGTTCATCTTATCCCTGGCAGCGAGGAATACAAAGATTGGCGTGCGGCAGGCTTCTGTGAGGACGATGAATACAGGGCAAAGCAAATCAAGGTGGTTGCTCCGCACTTTAAAAACAATTTGTGTTTTGACTCCAAAATGATTGGCGAAGTGAATTTTGTTGTTTGGGATAATAGTTATGCCTGCATTACCGAGGGGCAACTTGATGCACTAAAAGCCGAGGTTGCAAAAGGTCATCCTATTGTATTGGGTATGCATAATCCTATTGATAATGAAGATATGTATAAGTTGGAATGGACAAACCCTAACGAAAGACTGTGTGCTCCCAAAGAAAAACAACTTGAATTTGCAATAAAGCGAAATATAGCCAACCCCGAAAGTCGTGTCCGTTATTTTGATGATACAACATATAAGGCTGTTGAATATATTAAGAACGAACCGTTAATCAAGATTGTTTTGTGCGGCCATTTGCACGGAAGTTTTGAGAGCAAACTGTCTGACTCCACAACACAGGTTATGACCCACTCAACAATAGCGGGTGTTATAAGAGATATTACGTTAACATAAAAGACTATAAAAAACACCTCAAAAAGGGAGTTGCGGTTAGGGATAAATTGCCTAAAACAGTGTCTTTTTGTTGTCTAATGCGTTAAAAAACCACGGTACGCGTCAGCGTTACCGTGGTTTTTTGCCTTTTATCCAATTAAAAATACATCTGTTTTAGGTGCGTAGCAGTTTTGTAGGATTTAATTTGCTATGACCTCGAAGTCGAGAAAATGCAGAAATACTTTGTGTATTTCAAATTTTCGCGACAAGAACGAATGCAAATTTATCCGAAAAACCAAATTCTCCCTAATCACAACTCCCTAAGTTGAGGTGTTTTTTGTTTTACTTATGCGTTTTCAAGTCCAAGTCCGCGAAGGTCAGCAAGGGTGTTGTTTTCCTCGGCATTGTAAAGTTTCCAAATAACACGGAGACTCTGTAAAGCCGAACGGCCGTCGGTAAGGGGCTTTTTATCGTTCAGCACACAATCGGCAAAGTGCATGATTTCGTGTTGGGTTTCCTTTGAAGTGTCACCGTCACGTTTCCAAACGATGTTATATGCCTGGTTTTCCTTGGCGCCGCCGGGTAGATGCTCGCCGCTACCGGTATATACTCTGACCTCGCCCGAACGGTGCTCATACTCAAGCATACCCTTTTCGGTCTGAATTTGGAAGTCATAACAAAGACGGGTACCGCGGGCTCCCCATGTTGCGCCGTGATAACCAACGGCACCGTTGGCAAATTTCATAGCAACGGCACTTGTGCCTTCTTTGAGCATCCAGGGTGTACCGTTTCTTGTTCCGAAATGAGCACCTGAAACAGGTTCACCCAAGAACCAAAGCATTAAATCTATATAGTGACAGCCGTGACTGAACAATTGACCGCCACCGAGACGTGCGGTGTAGCTCCAAACATCATTGGGATTAAGATAGTTGGTGTTAACTCCTGTCAACTGCTCGGTCCAAACCGACATCTGCATTATCTCACCGTATTCTCCTGAATCCACTAACTTCTTAAGTTCAACAATTCCACTCCAAAAACGCACGGGATAAGCGCACATAAGTTTAACATTCTGCTTTTCGCAGGTTTCAATCAGTCGTAAGCACTCTTCTTCCGAGTTGCAAAGAGGTTTTTCCATAAGAATGTGTTTGCCCATAAGAGCAAAATACATTCCAACCTCAAAATGCAGGTCGTGGGGCAAACAAATCAAAACAGCGTCAACAAAGGGTACCATGTCTTTGTAATTGGTAAAAACCTTAATCTCGTCTCCGTTGTTTAAATGTCGGGTTACGTCAATGGCACGCTGCTCGATTATGTCACATACTGCAACAATATCAGCATTGTCAACATAGTTTACGCCCTGAACGTGGTTACCCATCATTCCGCCGCAACCAATAAGTCCCATTCTTAACTTTTTCATAAATTATCACCTTTTATAATTTTCTTTACTTTGCATGAAATGTTTGCTAAAATAAAAACAGCAAAAGTATGATTTTATTGTAAACCCTTAAATGTTAAAAGTATTTAGTTTATATGGCAAAAAGTTGCACAATCGGGTCAATTTTAACTTTTTTATGTAAAGGAAGTGACGCAAATGGAATATTTAAGCACCGGAATTCCTGATACGGTTTCGGTTGATGGAATAGTCACCGTATTGCGGCACACTTTTGTACCCCAACTTAAGGAACAGCATGGTGAAAAACACGATTTCCCCGAAATGCTTTATATTATAAACGGAACTTTGACAATGACAGTTGACGGAACAGAACACGAAATGCACGCGGGTGAACTTATCATATATGCTCCGAATGCTTTTCATATTTCACGTCAAAAATCAAATGTGAAAGGTGCAATACTGAGTTTTAGAACTCAGTCAGAGGCACTTTTAAAATTGTACAACCGTACCATTACTTTAACTCCAGAGCAAAGGGCAACTTTTTTGCAGATATTCAATGAAGGCCTTGATTGCTTTATTGCGCGAAGTGCCGAGGAAAAAGCCGCAGGCAAACGTGGTATGATTCCCAAAGAATCAGTTGGCGAATATACGCTGCAAAAACTGAAAAAGAAATTGGAATTTTTCCTTGCCGAACTGCTCGAACACAGAGAAAAGCCCATAAAAGTTAAAACCGAACGCGAATTTTTGAGTGTAATTGAGTATATGCAAGCGCACATTGGTGAAACGCTTTGTTTAGAAACCATTGCAGGCGACTGTTATATGAGTGTTTCAAAGTTAAAACTTATGTTTAGAGAAAAAACCGGTGGCGGTCCGATTGATTATTTTATAAAACTAAAAATCGATAGGGCTAAGGTACTAATAGAAGAAGGCAGACTTAATTTTACCGAAATTGCCGACCGTTTGGGATTTTGCTCATTACATTATTTTTCAAGAACGTTTAAAAAGCATACAGGACTTTGTCCGTCGGATTTCTTAAAAGGAACCCAATATTGAAATAGAAAAAATCAAGAGACGGAGAGTTTCCAATTTTTTGAGGAGTAAATATGCGAAAGGCGGATGATTTGGCAGGTTGCACAATGGCCACTTTTTGTGAGAATAAAAAAATTTTATAATTTTAAAAAAACTATTGCATTTTTAAAATGCTTGTGTTATAATACATCGGCTCGGAGTATGCCAAACTCTGAGTTAAAAATTCACACGTATCTGCTCAAATGACGAAACGGTGCCTGCTTTGTGGCAGGAAAGCCGTCAATAATGCAGATGCGGCGGTATAACCGAAGGAGGAAAAACAAATGGCAGTAGTATCTATGAAACAGTTGCTCGAGGCCGGTGTTCATTTCGGACATCAGACCCGTCGCTGGAACCCGAAAATGGCTGAGTACATTTTCACCGAGCGTAACGGTATCTACATTATCGACTTGCAGAAGACCGTTAAGAAGCTCAACGAGGCATATCTTTTTGCCCGTGACATTGCCGCTGAAGGCAAGGACATTCTCTTTGTTGGTACAAAGAAACAGGCTCAGGATTCTATTAAGGAAGAGGCTATCAACTGCTCTATGCCTTACGTAAACGCACGTTGGCTTGGCGGTATGCTTACTAACTTCCGCACCATCCGTACCAGAATTGCACGTCTTAACCAGCTTCGCAAGATGAAGGAAGACGGCACCTTCGACCTTTTACCTAAGAAGGAAGTTATCGGTCTTGAACTTGAGATTGAAAAACTTGAGAAATTCTTGGGCGGTATTCAGGATATGGAAAAAATCCCCGGCGCTCTCTTCATCGTTGACCCCAGAAAAGAGAGAATTGCTGTTCAGGAAGCAAAGAAACTTCACATTCCTATTATCGCTATTGTTGATACCAACTGTGACCCCGATGAAATCGACGCAGTTATCCCCGGTAACGACGACGCTATCCGCGCAGTAAAGCTTATCGCTTCTACCATCGCAGCTGCAGTTATCGAGGCAAGACAGGGCGAGCAGACTGTAGAAGTTGCTACTGAAGAAGCTCCTGCAGAAGAAGAAACCGCTGAATAATTTATTGTAAATATTTGCCGGCGAGAGTGCGCTTTTGCCGGCATTTTTGAAACTTTTATATTGGAGGAAATAAAAATGGCATTTACAGCTAAAGACGTACAGGCTCTTCGTGAGAAGACCGGTTGCGGAATGATGGATTGTAAAAAGGCTCTCGTTGAGTGCGACGGCAACATGGATGCTGCTGTTGACTATCTCCGTGAGAAAGGTCTTGCTTCTCAGGCAAAGAAGGCATCTCGTATCGCTGCTGAAGGCACCGTTGTTGCTTACACTGCAAACGGCGTAGGCGTTGTTGTTGAGGTTAACTCTGAGACCGACTTCGTAGCTTCCAACGACGAGTTCAAGGCTTTTGTTACTAAGGTCGCAGAAATTGCTGCATTGACCAAACCCGCTGATGTTGAGGCTCTCACCGTTGCCAAGGATGAGACCGGCAAATCAGTTGACGAATACAAGCAGGATATCTTCCTCAAATTCCGTGAGAATATTCAGATTCGCCGCTTTGTTATCTTCGAAGGCGACGTTGTAACCTATGTTCACGCAGGCGGCAAAATCGGTGTTATGGTTAAATTTGATACCGATGTTGCTGATAAGGACGGATTTGTTGCAATGGGTAAAAACATTGCAATGCAGATTGCCGCTATGAATCCTGCATATCTTGACGAGGCTTCTGTTCCTGCAGAGGTTATCGCTAAGGAAAAGGAAATCATGGTTGCTCAGATGAAGGAAGACCCCAAGATGGCAGGCAAGCCTGACCAGGTTCTTGCCAAAATCGTTGAGGGTAAAATGGGCAAGTACTTCAAGGAAAACTGCCTTGTTGAGCAGCAGTATGTTATCGATGGAGACCTTACCGTTGCTAAATACATTGCTAACACTGCTAAGGAACTTGGCGGTAACATTTCCATTGCTGAGTACGTTCGCTACGAAAAAGGCGAAGGCATCCAGAAGCGCGAGGACGACTTCGCTGCTGAAGTTGCTGCAATGGCAAAATAATTTCACTTTTAAAAAGGAAAAGCGGTTGTTTCGTTTGACCGAAACAACCGCTTTTTTGCGTATTCAGGTTTTAATCTTCGTCCGATTCCCAATCAGGTTCTTCTTCGGCTTCTTCCTCGGGAATGAAGGCAGGGATTGTATTAATAATTTCAATCACACCGCTTTTTCCGTAAAGCGACGGTGTGATTCGGACAGTGTAACCTGTTCCGGGGTCGCACGTCCATTCCACTGCACGTTTTCTGGGCAATCCGGTTGCGGCAAAAAGTGACATCATAACGCCACCGTGAACGATAGCCGACGCTTCGAAAATGCCCAATTCCATCATTTTTCGTACCATTTTATTTAAACCTTGGCAGATTCGTGTGGTAAACTCGCGTGAATCTTCACCGCCGGGTGGGCAGGGAATAACACCTGATATCCATTTGCCGTAATCTTCGGTGCCGTCAAGTTCTAACGCAGTTTTATTTTCAAATTCACCAAAATTATACTCGGTCAGTTCGTCTATGATAATTGGTTTTTGGTCGGGGTAAAGTATTTCTGCCGACTCTCGGCAACGCGATAACGGACCTGTGAACACCACACCCACACCGGGAATAAATCCTTCGTTCTTGACCCCTTCAAGTTGTTCAATGCCAATCGATGACAAGGGTATATCGGTAACGCCTATATACCTTCCGTCAATGTTTGCTTCGGTAATTCCATGACGGATAAAGTGTATTATGTAACTTTTCATAAGTTTCTCCTTTTAACTTTGCACTAAAAACGAATATACAGTTTGTATACTTTCACAATATACAAATGCTTCAAAATATACTATAATAGATTTATCTCATAAATGCAAGAGAGGTTTTAAAAATGCTTTGTAAATTCCCACAAATGCTGGCGAAACTTCGTCGCCACAGAGGAATATCTCAAAAACAAGCTGCGGCAGAACTTGGTATCTCACCCGCGCTTTTATCACATTATGAAAACGGAATAAGAGAGTGCGGGCTTGATTTTCTGCTTCGCATTGCCGAGTATTATTCGGTCAGTTGTGATTATTTACTTGGAAAGAGCGAACTTAAAAATCCGGGTATATACGAGGTCGAGCCAGAGGCTTTGGCTGTTGACCGTATTTTGAAAGCAGCAAAGGAACATAACGAGGAGGTTTATAACCTTCTGAGCGATATTGCTGAAGTCGAGGCTTACCGTATGTCGCGTGCTTTGTGTGATACCGCCATGCGCAGTGACGCTTTTATATACAAACTGGAATCCAGCGATTATAAGACACTTTGTGCAGGCACATCTGCTTGTCTTTATAATAAAATCGCCTCATTGGGCAAGGAAAAGAAAAAATTGCCGAATTCTGTAAAGGAAACCACCGAAAAGGTCATAGAATCTGCGGAAGAAACCATGACTAAATATTTGTGATGTTTACAATATTGTAAAAATATACTGCTTGACTGGAATTTTGCGGTATAGTAAAATAGTATTGATAAGTATATATAGGGTAAAGCCCTTATTTACGGAAGGTGTATTTTTTGAAATATAGAGTAGTTAAACTGATAAGTGCAGTATTGACGGTAGCCATGATGATGTTGTCTTTTGCTGCTTGTGGAAAAGGGGACAGTGGCAACACCGTAAGCATAGGTGTTAATCGTGCCGATAAATACGAAATGATAATCGATTCCACCGATAAAATAAAGTGCGATTATCTGCTTGTTTATAACGATTTGGCAAGTTATGCTGAACTTGATGCTTGTATAGACCTGCTTGAGACCTTGTCCAAAACTGTAAATGCAACGTTTCAGATATGCCCTGACACCTTGGCTGTTACCGATTCTACTCAAAAACTGATTGTTTTGGGCGTTACGGGATACGCTGAGTCCGAGAAATCTGCCGATATTATGGACCGCATACGCAGCAACAATTATTATGACTATCTGTTCCGTTCTTACGGAAATATTTTGACAGTAAACTGGATGTCAAAATTCGGGCGAGACGAGGCTTTTGCATATCTTGTCGACAATATTATGTCGGAACCTGAGGAGGCTTTCGACGGCAACTACAGTTATCTATACTTAAGCGACCGTTCGGATTCGCCGGTTGTCACTATTGACGATGTTAACATCGTACAATACAGCGTTGTATTGCCCTCAGGTCCTTCTTATATGGAACGCATGAACGCCGAGAAACTTGTCAAGGCTATCGAAAAAGCTACCGGCGTCACTGTGCCGCTTATTACAGATACCATTGAGGAATCGACGTATGAGATATTGATAGGTGATATAATAGGCCGTGGAGAGTCTGCTGTTACCTCGTTTTATTCGACCAAACGTTTTGCCGTTGTTCAGTACGGCACTAAACTTATTTTGAGAGGCGGTCAGGTTGAAGCAACATCGGCTGCTGTTTCGCTTTTTACCAACATGATAAGCAATGCCGCAGTTACTGCTGAACCGGTGCACATCAATTATGGCTATTGTAAAACCGGCAGTATTAACCAGTATGATGAAAATACTTTTGAAGGATATTCACTTGTTTACATGGACGATTTTGAGTCGACGGCTGTGGACACTTCAAAATGGAATGTAAACGATACCGAGATTCCTACCTATGGAATAGCACCTTCGATTATGTATTACCGTCCGAAGAATGTATCTATCAAGAATGGAAATCTCAGTATTTCCACCTATTTGGGCAGCGAAGGATACTACTCAGGTTGGTTAGATACTCATAACAACATGAGTTTCAAATACGGATACGTTGAACTCAAAGCAAGGTTCAGAACGGCACCCGGTTATTGGGTTAAAATGATGCTTACCGACCTTAACAACCAGAATAAAACGGTAACGCAGGTGGATGTGTTTAATTCTTTGGCAGCCAAAGAAATGATTTTTGCCAGCATAGGCGAAATGGACTATGATAAATATTATCAGGAATATCCTTCGCTTATTGAACCTTCGTATGTAGACGGTTACCGTTCCGGCACTTTGGAGTACGGCAAGGAACTAAACGATGCTGAGTTCCATACATACGGTGTCGAGTGGACCGATGATTATATTCGATTCTTTATTGACGGTATTCCTTACGGGACAATAGAAACCACTGCCAAAAAGTACGATTATCTCAACAAAGAGTTGTACTTGTCGCTTTTTGTCGGTGTAGAACTTACAGAGCAGGCTACGATTGATGAAATAGCACAGTGGCCGGCACCTTATGATATAGATTGGGTTAAGGTGTACCAGAAACCCGGTTCGGTAATTAATTACGGCACCGAACAAGCAGAATAATATAAATAACCGCTTTGGCGGAGAAAGAGATGATAGTGATGTATAAAATTTAGGACTTCAGTTGTATTCGGTAAGAAATCACATGGAAACCGAGGAAGGCGTAAAAGAGACCTTTAGACGTCTTGCAGAAATCGGTTATACCGAGGCTCAGACTGCGGGAGCATTCCCCATTCCGGTTGAAAAGTTTGCGCAGTATGCTAAAGAAGCAGGAATTGCCATCGTGGGCACACATTACGGTTTTCCTGCCGATATTGACAACATTGAGGAATATGTAAATATACATAAAATTCTCGGCACTACTAACGCTGGTGTTGGTGGCGGAGCTTATGGCAAAACTAAGCAAGAGGTTATCGATTACGTAGAAAAGGTTAACCGCCTTGCTGAGAATCTTTCCAAATACGGCATGAAATTCACCTACCATCACCATAGCCACGAGTTTGCTAAGGTGCCGGGCGGTGACCGTGTTATTGATTACATGGTTGACGGTTTTGATAAAAATAACGTTTCGTTTGTTCTTGATACCTATTGGTTGCAAAATGCGGGTGCATCGGTTAACGGATGGATAGAAAAACTTGCAGGAAGAGTTGATATTCTTCATATTAAGGACCGTGCAGTTAAGTTCGGCACCAACGAAGGATATATTACTGAAATCGGTAGCGGCAACATTGATTTTGTTTCGGCACTTAAGGTTGCTGAAGACACAGGTGTTAAGCACATCTGCGTTGAGCAGGATACATGGCCTTTGGGCTTTGATTCTATCGATTGCGTAAAGAAGAGTTACGATTACTTCAAAGCAAACCTCTCCAAATAAAACAAAAAGCGAGGATACTATTAAAAGTATCTTCGCTTTTTTTTAGTTTATTATTCCTCCACCCAAAACCTTGTTACCGTCATAAAGCACAATCGACTGACCTGGGGTGACGGCACGTTGAGGAGTGTCAAACTTTACCGATACCGTGTCACCCGAAACAGTAACAGTGGCAGGCTGTTCTTCATGACGATAGCGTATGCGGGCTTTACAACGAAAACTGTCGGTGGTGGGGACTACCAGCCAATTGATATTTTTTGCGGTCAATGTGTCGGCAAAAAGTTCGGCATTGTCGCAAAGTGTGACCTCGTTTGTCGTTGAGTTTTTGCGATAGACATACATCGGTTTGCCAAAAGCAACTCCCAAACCCTTGCGCTGACCTATGGTATAGTGAATGATTCCGCCGTGTTCGCCAATTTTATTGCCGTTTATATCAACAAAATTGCCTTTTGGATAGTTTTTGCCGGTATAATTCTTTATAACCGAGGCATAGTCGCCGTCAGGCACAAAGCAGATGTCTTGACTATCCTTTTTTTTGGCAGTTATAAACCCTAAAGATTCAGCAATTTCCCTGATTTCGTCCTTGCTGTATGCACCTAAAGGGAAGTATATGTGCGACAGTATGTCACGAGGCAAGGAATATAAAAAGTAGGACTGGTCTTTAGCCTTGTTGTCTCCTTTTTGCAGTGTTGCCACACCGTCGGACGTGCATATTTTGGCGTAATGCCCCGTAACTATGGTATCACAGTCAAGTTCCTTGGCTTTTTGCCACAGTGCGCCGAATTTAAACTTTTTATTGCATAAAACACACGGGTTGGGTGTTTCGCCTTTTTCAAACGAAGTCACAAAATCATCAATAATACAGTTTTTAAATTCCTTGCGCATGTCAAAGGAGTAAAACGGTATCCCTAATTTTTCACATATTGATTTGGCATCGGCAATGTTCTTATCGTGGCCGTCCAAGAGTTTCATGGTGGCACCGATGCACTCAAAACCTTGCTTTATTGCAAGGTATGCGGCAACGCTTGAGTCAACACCACCACTCATTGCTATAAGTGCTTTTGCCATCAGCCCATCCTCAGCATTTCGTCAATGCAATGTTTTGCACCCAAAAGGGTTTCTTCGGGTAACTTGATTTCTTCACCTGCCGTACCTAAAATACAACCCAAAACATCGGGCAGGGTGGTAAGTTTCATATCACGGCAAATAAGACCTTTCGACAGTGCGAAAAACTGCTTATCGGGACATTCATACTGCAAATACTCCACAATACTGTTTTCGGTGCCGATTATAAACTGATTTTTGTCGCTCTTTTTGGCATAATCGATAATTGCGGTGGTACTTCCTACAAAATCGGCATGCTTTACTACTTCCTGTTTACATTCGGGATGTACCAGCAAAAGCGCATTGGGATGGTTAATTTTTGCGGTTTGCACATCTTTTTCACTGACGCTTGCATGATAGGGGCAACCGCCGTTAATTCTTATGATGTTTTTTTGGGGTAGATTATCGGCAATGTATGTGCCCAGGTTAATGTCGGGTACAAAAATGATATCCTTTTCAGGAATATTTTTGCAAATTTTCAATGCAGAAGCCGAGGTGACGCAGACATCGCATACTGTTTTGAGGTCGGCTGTAGTGTTGACATAGGCTACAACCTTAGCCTCGGGATACTGCTTTTTCATTTCAAGAATAGTTTTCTTGGAAATCTGTTCTGCCATTGGGCAACCGGCATCAGCCTGTGACAAAATAACCTTTTTATCGGGTGACAGAATCTTTACCGTTTCAGCCATAAAGCGCACGCCACACATAATAACGGTTTTTTGAGTTGCTTTGGCGGCTTGTTGGCTGAGTCCGAACGAATCACCGCAAAAATCGGCAACTTCGATTATTTCACGGGCAACATATGCATGTGCCAAAATACAAATATCTTTTTCCTTTTTAAGTCTTAATATTTCTTGTTGCATCTCGCTGACTGTCATATTATGCACCTCGCAAGTATATTGTTTTCATTTTATCATTGATTTGCGTCTTTGTAAAGCGTTTTATATTGCAAATTATTTCCGTTTATACTGTATGACCTTTCCGATTGACAGAGAGTTTGCGCGGTGGTATAATCAAATCATTAAGAAAAAGGTGATTTTATGAAAATATATTCCGATATATCCGAACTTATAGGCAACACACCGTTGCTGAGATTGAAAAATATTGAGCAAACCGAAGGGACAAAAGCAACGCTTCTGGCAAAAATCGAGGCGTTTAATCCTGCAGGCAGTGCCAAAGACCGCGTTGCCAAAGCAATGATAGAAAAAGCAGAAAACGAAGGAAAACTAAAAAAGGGTTCTGTTATAATCGAGCCGACCAGTGGCAACACAGGCATAGGTCTTGCTCTCGTGGCGATTTCAAGAGGTTATCGACTCATCCTTACCATGCCCGAAACAATGAGTGTTGAACGCCGTAATTTGCTCAAAGCCTACGGTGCTGAAATAGTGCTGACTGATGGCAGTAAAGGAATGTCGGGTGCTATAGAAAAAGCAAACGAATTGGCGGCTGAAATAGAGGGGAGTTTTATACCCGGGCAGTTTGATAATCCTGCAAACCCCGAAGCACATAAAAATAGTACCGGACCTGAAATTTGGAACGATACCGACGGTACTGTTGATATTTTTGTTGCAGGTGTCGGCACAGGCGGTACAATTACCGGAGTGGGACAGTTTTTGAAATCTAAAAAACCTAACGTGAAGGTTATTGCTGTAGAGCCTTATAACTCGGCTGTTTTGTCGGGCAAAAAGGCAGGTCCTCATGGATTGCAGGGCATAGGCGCAGGATTTGTACCCGATACACTTGATACTTCGGTTTTTGATGAAGTTATAGCCGTCACCGAGGAGCAGGCTTATGAGTATGGCCGCAAAGCCGTAAAAGAGCAGGGAATACTTTGCGGTATTTCGTCGGGTGCCGTTCTTTATGCTGCCGTAAAGGTGGCAAGCCGTCCCGAAAACATGGGCAAAACAGTGGTCGTTTTGCTGACCGATACCGGCGAAAGATACCTTTCAACACCAATGTTTCAATAAATCAAAGCGCTGTGGGCTTTTGCTCACGGCGCATGTTATTTATCAATATTTAGTACTTTTTAAAAAATAAAGATTGTTTTTGTCGAAGAAATGTGGTATACTACAGGTTGATTATTTCGATTAAGGGGTTAAACAATGATTGAAATTAATACCAACGGAGATAATTTGGACCAAAAAAGTCTGAAGGCTTATATAAAACGTCAGATATTTGCTGTGCTTAAATATGCTGCAATGTTTTTTGTTGCGTTCATTTATTGGGAACTGTTATTGCGCTCGCAAATTGGTTTTGACAATTTTTCTCTGTATTTTTTGCTGTTTTTACCTGCCGAATCCATGCTGTTAGCCACGTTAACAGGATGGCTAAAGGCAAGATATAACCGAATTTTAACACCGATAGTCATGTTGCTTCCGTTTGCTTTTTACGTAAGTCAACTTATTTATTTCAGAATATTCGGCTCGGTGTTTTCGATATCCATGATGGGTCTTGGCGGAGACGCTGTTGAGAACTTCGGTTGGGCTTTGTGGTCAACGATAAAAGGCTCGGTTGGTTGGATATTCTTGTGCCTCATTCCTGTTATAGCATCGGCGGTTATGTCATACTTTGCACCGCTTAAAATGTATAAAAGGTTGCATCCGGTTACTCACTTGGGCTCTTTGCTCAGTACAGGATTATTGTGGCTTTTGGCTGTATTGATGCTTATTCCTTTCGGTAAAGGCGATACTTCGGCATATGCTGCATATTTTTCAACATATGTCGACAGTGATACCGCTGCAGGTAGATTGGGCGTGCTTACCAATTCGGTGGTGGAATTTGGATATAAGTTTTTTGGAAGTAGTAAAGAGGCAGAACAGTCGGAAGAGATACTTTATATGCCCCAACTTCCAAATATACCTCAAGTTGAACATACTCCCGGTGTAGATACGACACCGCACATCTTTAATGGTCTTGATTTTACCGAACTCAAAGACTTGACCGATGATAAAGGCAAACAGGAACTATGCGATTATTTTGCAAGTGTAAGTCCTACAAATAAAAACGAATACACCGGCATATTAAAGGATTATAATCTTATATATATCTGTGCTGAATCATTTGGTCAATATGCCATCGACCCCGATGTTACGCCTACCCTTTATAAACTCAGCCAAGGTGGTTTTGTACTTAACAACTACTACAATTCATATATAAATACAACTACCAACGGCGAATTTTCATTTATGACAGGTCTTTGGCCGGACGTTTCACGTGATGCTGATGCCAACTCAAAAGCAGGAAGTTTTACGCAATCAGCCGATAAATACCTACCGTTTGCATTGGGTAATATGTTTGAAAACTCCGGAACAAAAACCTTTGCGTACCATAATTATAAAGGAAGTTATTACTCAAGAAATAAGACCCACCCCAACCTTGGATATACTTCTTTAAGGTTCATGGGTGGTGAAAACGGCATGAAGTTCACCAGTTGGTGGCCGTCATCCGACCTTGAGATGATGGAACAGTCGATTGATGATTATATTAAAAACGACCAGTTCCATGCATATTATATGACCTTCTCGGGTCATGGACCTTATTCGGCAGATAACCCCATTGCCGTTAAGAATTTTGATAAGGTAAAGGAACTTTTGGGCGATCGCGACCTCAAAGAACAGGCGATTTACTACCTTGCCGCAAACTACGAACTTGAAAAGGCTATGACCTATCTTGTTGAAAAACTTACCGAGGCAGGCAAACTTGATAACACTATGATAGTCATAACAGGCGATCATTATCCGTATTACCTGCAAACTCAGGCACTCAATTCCATTGCAGGCCACAAGGTTGACCAGAATTTTGAAAAATTCGAGTCATCATGTATCATGTGGTGTGGCGGCATGGAAGCAGTACAGGTTGACACACCTTGCTGTAACGTTGATATTATCCCCACTATTTTGAATCTTTTCGGTTTTGAGTATGATTCAAGACTTTTGCCCGGCGTTGACATTTTCTCGAATAATATCCACATGGCAATGCTTTATAACAAAAGTTTCGTTACCGATATGGTGAAGTACAACTCGAAGAACAACAAGGCCGAGTGGTTACCGGCGTCTGAAACGCTGACAGAAGAACAAAAACAGCAGTATCTTGATTACTGTATTGCAGCAACCAAATCACGCTACACCGCATCGCTCAAAATATTGGATGAAGACTTCTTCAAATTCGTGTTTGATAATTTAACAACTGTAACACAATAACAATAATCAAAAAAGCTCTTTGCCGCTTGGCAAAGAGCTTTTGCTTTATTTGTTGGTAAGTTTGATTGGATACCGTAAAACATCGGTTGCATTGTGATTACAAAGCATCGAGAAAGAATTGGTTTGTAAAACGTGCGGCTGACCTACTGCTTCATTTGACACCAAAGCATTATAGTGGTTGCCGAAAACGACACCGTTACGGTAAACAATCTTAGGCTCGCTCCAATTCACAAGGTCTTTTGAATAAGAAATTTGCACTACCTTGCCCTTAGAGTCAAGTCCCTTGATTTCACCGTGCATGGCTTTCAATATAGGCTTAGACGTCATAATATACATCTTCAACGGCTCGGAATATACAACTCTCGGATGCCAACTGTCGGGGAGTATCGCCGATTCCTTGCCCAAAACACCCGCTTCACAAAATGAGCCTTCACAGTATTTCACAAAATCACCCATAACACCGTCGGTGCGCTTATGTGTTCTTGCAACAAAGGTATCAAGCCTTTGCCACGCATTACCGGTGTCTTCTTTTGACAGATCCATTGTGATTATGTTGTAAAACAGATAAATGTAATCATCATTGGGGTTTACAAACAAACTGAAATCGCCGCTTCCACACTGCACAATATCTCCCTGCTGACCGATAGCAATGCCCGCGCCGGGGTTATAACGTGAAGTAAACGCGACCTTTTCGCCTGCCAAAACCCAACGGTCAAAGTCCCATGTTTTGCCCTCATCGTCCGAATGCATAAGTCCGATATGGCGAAAATCGGAATCATAAAGCGGCGTTTCGCACGGGCCAAAGGCATCGTAAGCCGTACCTTCGCCGTTCCATCCGCTTTCGTTGTGAAACCAACAGAAGAAGCGATGGGTATTTGGACAGATATAAAGTCCAAACGGCCAAACACTGCCGCGGGGCATAATCCCTTCTGGGTATTTTATTCCGTCAAAGGCATATTCGGCACTGCCCGTCTTAAAGTTGGGTTTAGCCTCCCACACCTCAGTCAAATCGTCAAGACTGTTGCCACAAAACATACCAATGTGACCTAAATGTGTGTGTCCGCTCATAGCCCAGAGCTTACCACACGAATCACGGTACATTGGTGTTGTTCCATCTTGATATATTCCGTTTTTTCTCAGAAAAGGTGATTCAAAAGGCTCACCAATTTCAAAATCATAAATATCAAAGAGATTTTTCATATTTAGTCCTTTTGGGGGATTTTTAAGTCAATAAACGCAGGCGAGTGGTCGGAAATAGGAAAGTAGTAATCGGGTGAATAACGCTCAAACCTTTTTACTAAAGTTGCCGCATCTTCGGTTACCACAATGTGGTCGATTGCTTTTTCAAAAGGCCGGTCGTAGTAATAGGTTTCATAGCCCGCAGGGTAGCAGTAATGAAGACCAACACTTTCCTCGGCAAACTCGGTTGCAACGTCGTGTGCGTGTTTATAACCGTTTTTGAAGAATAACTGCAATGCTTCGGTATCGTAATGAGTGTTCATGTCTCCAACAACAACGGCAGGGCAGTTGTATTTTGTTTTGAACTCATCGACTTTTTTAAGAAGCAAACCAACCTGATAGGTTCTTGCCTCGTCGGAATACTCTTGGTATGACGATTTTCCAATATACTCCTTCTCAGATTTCTTCCACCAAAGGTGAGTTGTTGTAAATATAAAGATAAAGCCTGTTTGTTTTTCGCGGAAAACGGCAATGTTCATAGATTTTGAGCGAACGTCATTAAAACTTCCCTCAAAGCCTTCGATTTTTTCGGGGTAGGACTCAAAATGCGAATCTAAAAGTTCAAACTTATCGGCGCGGTACAAAATAGGGGTAAATCGTCCCCAAATAAGCGTGTAATCAAGCCCTGCGGCTAATAAATTTTCTTTTAGAAGGTCGGCCATCAAAGCCGAGACTTCCTGACCGCCTATGATATCGGGTAATGTATCGCGGTAAATTTGCACAAGTGCACCGACTCGTGCCTTAGCAGAACAATCTTCACCCTTCTCTTCCCAGGCTTTATGGCTATTATCACAATTCCACACGTTGTGGGTCATCAGTCTTATACGGTTATTCATAATTAAGCACCCTCAAACATTGTACTGTCGCTTGCTGTAGTGTTAGTGTTGGTTCCCGTTGTCTCGTCGCAAACCGCTTACGTCAAGCAACAGGTTTCTTTGATTTTGATTTATTCCATTTCAATAAGATTATATCACTTATGCCGTTTAATGCAATGATTTTTATAATAATAATTCACTTTCAAGGCAATTTATTCTAAGGGCAAATTCCTTTTTATGTCGGCACTTTTGCAGAAAAAAATAAATTGCAAGTTAAAGCACGACAAAGATTGACTTTTATCGACACAAGTTGTACAATGAGATTAACATGTGCGAGGCAGTAATGTGTTTCGCCGAAAAGAGGAGGATAAAAATGGCAAAAAATCTTGTTTACGACATTAAAGACAAACCCGCGTTTAGCAAACTTATAGTCTTTGCTATTCAGCAGTTGCTGGCTATTATGGCTGCAACTATCGCCGTTCCTGCTATTGTGGGTAACGGAATGACTGCATCTGCAGCACTTTTTGGTGCAGGTGTCGGTACCATCGTTTATCAACTTTTCACCAAATTCAGAAGCCCCGTTTTCCTTGGTTCTTCCTTCGCATTCATCGGATCTATGTCGGCTGCTTTTGCCGGTGCTGCTACTGCTAGCCTCGGCTATTTGGGACTTTTAATCGGTGCCTTGTTTGCAGGACTTGTTTATGTTGTTATTGCTCTTGTTGTTAAGTTTGTCGGTGTTGGCTGGATTAACAAACTCATGCCCGCCGCAGTTATCGGACCTACTGTTGCACTTATCGGTCTTTCTTTGGCAGGTGCCGCTATTAAAGACGTATTCTCGTATGGTCCTCAGAATGGTAACGGCGCATTTATTATGAACACCAGTCTTTGGATTTCATTTATCTGTGCTATGGTAACACTTATTGTTGTTGTTCTCTGTTCCACCTACGGCAAGAAAATGACTAGACTCATTCCTTTTATCATCGGTGTTTTGGCCGGTTATTTGGTTGGTTTGGTTTTCACCGTTATCGGTTATGCCGCAGGCATTGATGCACTCAAGGTTATCGACTTTGGTGTGTTTAAGGCACTTGTTGCTGATGGTGTAAATCTTAAAACTTTTATTGCATTACCTGAGTTCACTTTTATCGAAGGTTTTAAAGGCTTTAAGGACTTTGACGTAAGTTATCTCGCAACCGTTGCAGTAGCATACATTCCTGTTGCATTCGTTGTATTTGCCGAGCATATTGCAGACCACAAAAACCTCTCCAGCATTATTGACGAAGATTTGCTTGAGAACCCCGGTCTCCACAGAACACTTCTTGGTGACGGCGTAGGTTCCATTGCAGGTGCTTTCTTCGGCGGATGCCCCAACACCACCTACGGCGAGTCGGTTGGTTGTGTTGCTATTACTCGCAACGCTTCGGTTGCAACCATCACCACAACCGCTATTATGGCAATTCTCATTTCGTTTGTATCGCCATTTGTTGCATTCCTTGATTCTATTCCCGGTTGTGTAATGGGCGGTGTATGTATCACACTTTACGGCTTTATCGCTGTTTCGGGTCTTAAGATGATTCAGAAGGTAAACCTTGAGGACAATGCAAACCTCTTTACCGTATCGGTCATTTTGATTACCGGTATCGGCGGTATGGCAATGGCTATCGGTAAGGTTACTATTACTGCCATTGCTTGCGCACTTATTCTCGGTATCATTGTTAATATTCTTTTGAACAAATTCAAAAAGCCCGAGACAACCGTTTCGGAGGATGAGAAGTAATGAAAAATTACGATAATGTGGTTATTTTTGACCACCCGCTGATTCGACATAAAATTGCAATTTTGCGTAACGAAAAAACCAGCATGAAGGAATTTCGTGAGTTGGTTGAAGAAATCACAACACTAATGACCTACGAAAGTCTTAAAAGCGGTGTTCCCACTACCGAGATAGAGGTTAAAACTCCGCTTGAAACCTGCACACAGACCATCGTTAAGGACGATTCGGTTGTTATCGTACCAATCCTTAGAGCAGGTCTTGGAATGGTTAACGGTGTGCACGTTTTGTTCCCGCTTGCTAAGGTCGGTCACATCGGTATGTATCGCGATGAGGAGACCTTGCAACCTCAGACCTATTATTGCAAACTCCCTTCGGGCATTGAGGATAAACTCGTTATGGTTGTTGACCCTATGCTCGCGACAGGCGGTAGTGCTTGCGACGCTATTCAGATGCTTAAAGACAAAGGTTGTAAGCATATTAAATTTATGGCAATTATTGGTGCACCCGAGGGCGTTTCCAAGGTTGCCGAAACCCACCCGGATGTTGATATATACGTTTCAACGCTTGACAGATGCTTAAATCAAAACGGATATATTCTTCCCGGTCTTGGCGACGCCGGCGACCGATTGTTCGGCACAAAATAAAATATATAATTAAAATAACAAGCACCCTATTCCGGTTAAGGAATAGGGTGCTATTTGTCTGTATTCAAAGCAGATACTTAAATTTCAAAGAGTTTGGACATCCCCAAACACAACTTTAATTGTAGAGATAGAGTATATATTTACATTAATCCCATACACCAAATAACAACAAGTGCTGTTAATGTAACCAAAGTATCGATGGTAATTCCGTAGAACATGGGCTTAAGTCCGGCTTTTTTAAAGTCGGTTATACTTGTTCCCAAACCTATGGCTGCCAAAGCAGTAACCATCAGGAACTTGCTGGTGGTTTTTATAACGCCGGATGCCGCCACGGGAATACAGCCTATGCTGTTTAATACGGCCAACAGCAGAAAACCGCCGATAAACCAAGGAATGATTTTTACCATATTTACTTTCTGACCGTTGTTTGCCGCTTTTAACTCTCTTCGCTTCATGCGAGTGCCGATGTATGCAAAAACCAAAACGGTGGGAATTATTGCAAGGGTTCTGGTGAGTTTGACCATTGTGGCGAAATCACCCGCAATTTCGGAGAAAGCATATCCCGAAGCGACAACGCTGGCAGTGTCGTTAACCGATGTTCCTGCCCATATTCCATAGGCAATGTCAGACATGCCCAGTGCTTTGCCCATAATGGGATAAAGGGCTACCATTACCATATCAAAAAGAAATGTCGAGGACATTGCGAAGGCGATGTCTTTGTCATCAGCGTCGATTACAGGCGAAATAGCCGCTATGGCAGAGCCACCACAGATACCGGTTCCGGCGGAAATCAGATTGCTCAACTTCCAGTTTAATCCGAAAAGTTTGCGTATTAAATAACCGCCCCCAAAACACATGGCAAATGTGAAAATCATTACAAAAAAGGTCATTTTACCTACAGACATGATAGTATTAATGGATAGGGATGCACCCAAAAGGATAATTGCAACCTTCAAGATTCTCTTGGATGTAAATTTGAGTGCAGGTTTCATCCATGCAGGATGAAAGAAACTGTTGATAATTGTACCCATAAACAAGGCAATGATAGATGCACCCAATAACTCTCCCGGAATTAGTTTTTCAACTAAGACAGACACTCCTGCTAGCGCAAAGCATATAGCAACTCCAAGAATAAACATACAATTTTTTTGGGCTCTTGATTCCATAATATATCTCCTTTAAGCGTTTCAAGCCATTTACTTGTTTCTTTTAATGCGATTTTGAGTTTTGCAATGAAACCGGTACGACTATGGTTATATTTAATTTGGGCAATATTGGCACAAACACTTGTGGTACTTCTGCCAAAGTTCCTTTACTAAATCCAAAACATCAACCGACATTTGCAGTGACAAAACGGAAAGTTTGTCTTCTTTCATGTCTATTACCTCTACCCGATTATATCATTAATTTATACGAAACACAACTATATTTTTGTTTCAAAACTTCCGCCACTTCTTTTGGGAGTTCCTGACACCCACCTGCGAGCCATATTCTATATAGGCATCAATGATTCTGCCTGCAAACCCCTCTTATAGGGTTTATTCAAGCATCATTTCGTGCCGAAGGTTGTGACAACACCTAAAACAATACGCTTTCCGATTGACATTTTTATATAAAAGTGTAATAATAAATTAACATTGTTTTGGGGGCTTTTTATGAAGTTTTGTTTTAGAAATTCAGGTGACGTAAACGAGGGTATTTTGTATGTTGCAAAGGATTTGAATTTTGAATTGGCAAATCCCGATGTGGCAGACGTTGTTATAACCGTTAACGAAGTGGACCAAAATGTTGTTTCGGTGTGTTTAGATGAGGACGTTGCGAGCATTGTCTATGGTGGTGGCAAATCGCGATTTTTCCGCGGTCTTGCAATTCTTGCATCTTGGATAAGCAAAGGCACAACAAAAAAAGAGATTACTGAGAATCCTATTTTCACAACCAACGGTGCAATGCTTTCGGAAACCAACACCACAAATCTTGATACAACCAAAACAATATTCCGCAAAATGGCGCTTATGGGTATGAATGCCGTTTTGTTCTATATCGAGGACACCTACGAGCTCCCCGGCAGACCCTATTTTGGATATATGCGTGGCAGTTTTACGAGTGAGCAGTTAAAGGAATTGGACAGCTATGCGCTGAGTCTTGGCATTGAGCTTATTCCTTGTATACAAACCCTCGGTCATCTTGCTTCGCATCTCAGATGGATTGCTGCCAACCCTTATAAAGACACTTCTTTTGAATTGCTTGCAGGCAGCAAAGAAACCTACGACCTTATTGGCGATATGTTCAAGACCTGTAAAGAGTGTTTTACAACCCGCCGTGTTCATATTGGCATGGACGAAACAAAAACGCTCGGCACAGGTACATATCTTGCTCAAAACGGCTATAAAGACCGTAGAGAAATCTATTTTGAGCATCTTGAAATGGTTAGAAATCTCGCTTTTGAAAACGGACTTGAACCGATGATGTGGAGTGATATGTTCTTTCGTTTTGCGGGAAAAGATCTTAAAAACTTCCGCGACTACGACCCGAGAGTTGTGTTCACAGAGGAGGTTAAGGATAAAATTCCGATAGGCGTAAGACAGGTGTTTTGGGACTATTATAACGCGGACGAGGCTTTTTACGAGACCAACATTATAAAGCACCGCGAACTTTTCGATGAAGACCCGATTTTTGCAGGCGGTGTTTGGTGTTGGAGCGGTTACTGTCCGCTGTATTCACGCTCGCTCGAATATACCGTTCCTGCTTTGGATGCCTGCCGTAAAACGGGTGTTAAAGAGATTTTTGCAACGGTTTGGGGAGGTCGTGAGCACAGTATTATAATGTCGCTCGCCGGTCTTGCTTGGTATGCCGATTATGACTACCGCGGTAAATTTGACATTGAAGGTGTTAAAGAATGTTTCAGCCGAAGTTGTGATGGCGTACTTTATGACGAAATAACGCTCTGCGAGTTGCCTGAACATCCCGACGGCACAAAACTTGGTCTTACCCGCGCTTTAGTACATAACGACCCGCTTTTGGGACTTGCCGACAAGCACATTGCAGGACTGCCGATGCAGGATTATTATAAAAAAGTGACCGAAAAGCTTCAAGCCGCAAACGGAAACAAGGGAGTTTTTGCTCTTGCTTATGATACAATTATCAAGGTAAGTTCATTGCTTGAAAACAAGGCGGATTTCGGTGTGCGCTTAAAAAATGCTTACGACAGCAAGGATGACGAAGCACTGAAAGAAAGACTTTTGGAGTGCGATGTGATTATCGAGAAAATCAAACTACTTCGTGAAAGCCACCGCACAATGTGGATGCATTACAACACTCCCTTCGGTTGGGAAGAATTTGATAATGCGTTTGGCGGACTAATTGCACGTTTTGACACAACAAAAGACCGAATTTCAAAATATCTTAGCGGTGAAATTGACTGCATTGACGAACTTGAACAAGAACGTTTGAGATTAGACTGCCTTAAAAGCGATTACCCCGAACGCTTTACGGGAAGATTCCTTTGGTGGGGCAGAAAAATGTATTCGAGCACAACCGAATAAAAATGTATTATGCCGAAATAAACAAAAAACCGACCTATGAGGCACCCTCCGTAAGGAAGGTGCCTCAGTTATATTCGCCTTACGGCGAGTTATATTGCTTCGCAGTTATATTTGGGCTTCGCCCAAGTGATATTCGCTTCGCGAGTTTTAGGGCGAATATAATATAACTGAAACCGCAAGGTTTCAATATAACTTTGCCGTTAGGCAAAATATAACTGTGAGACCTGTCTCACAATATCACTTAATACATTTATCTTTGAGATAGGTATCATTTTAAAGCATGTAATCCACTATGACACTTTCATCAGTTGAAAGTGCTTTTTCTTTTATAAAAAACGATGGAAGACAACTTCCTTACGAAGTGTCTTCCATTGGTCGGTTTTTTGTTTTGGCTGTTATTTAACCATTTAGATGCCGATGCTACTATAACAACTCAACAACCAGGCTTCCTGTTGTAGTGATTTCAGAACGGACCTTTCCGTCCTTATACTGATATTTCACTTTTAAGGTGCCTTTTGGAAATTTTATTTTTGCCTCAAGAAATTCCATTCCCTCAATATAGGTGGGACAAAGAGTGATATGCTTAAAGCCGATATCCGCTTTAAGCCCTAAAAATCCATAAAAAAGTTGCTTTATACATCCACCAAACATAGGGTGATTATGGGATGCTTTTCCGCCCCAGGTTTCCCAAAGGGTAGTTGCACCATTTTTTTGCATATACCCGAAAGAGGGGAAGTCTTGAGATGACAACAGATCAAAGAGAAGTTGCACCTCTTTATGTTCCGCTAGATATTCTGTTAATACATCTGTTCCAAAAATTCCGGTATCCAAGGTTTTGGAGTTTCGGTATTGCTCTAATAAATTAGCCTCTGTTTTTGAGTTTCCAAGTCCCAAAGCTAAAGCAAATGCATTAGCCCCTTGTATTCCTTGACAAAAATCCCCCGTTTCTTTATCAAAAAAAGCATTTTCCATTGCCTTTTTTGTAACGGCGATCTCTTGAGTGAAATCGGCATCTTCTCCAATCAATGCTGCAATTTTTTGAACCGTCTCCATGCATCTGATATAATAAAAAGTATTAACAAACGGTTCGGGTATTTTCACGCCACCCGGAGCACACCAATCTCCGAGACACCAGCCCTTGTCTCTTTCTTTTACAACAAGTCCGTTTTCGCAAAAGCCTTTCATACTCTTCAAATATTTAATCATATTAGGGTAATATTGTTTAAGAATATTTTTTTCTGCGTAAATTTTATAGTAAGCATACGGTACGGTAACAATGGCACATCCCCAACCTCCGGGACCTCCTCCACCACCAAAAAACGGTGCAGTATGCTGAATGTGGCCACTTTCTATATCTTGACAATCAGCAATATCTCTCATCCATTTTTTATAAAAGTTTCGGCTGTTTGTCACAAGCATTGCACTCTCTGCTGTCACCTGACCGTCGCCGGTATACCCCAAACGTTCCCTGTGTGGACAATCCGACGGAACTCCGCTATGCATATTAGAAAGTTGTGTTTGTAAATAACTGCGGAACAACCAATTAATAGTTTCATTTCCACACCGAAAATCGGCCGTAACCTTTACGTCAGAGCAAACAAAAAGCGCTGTTACGTCTTCCACTTCGCCAAACACTTCAAAATAGCGAAAGCCACTCCAAGAAAACCAAGGATGTATTACAAGTCCGGTGGCATTTTTGTAGACATTTTCTGAAATTTGGTGCTCGCCGCCTCCCGAAGTTGAAAAATCCAGTTCTGCATCGGTTAATATTTCAGCGTGGCGCACCCTAACCTCAGAAGATACCGCCTTTAGGCAAACAAAGCCCGAAATATTTTTCCCTACGTCATAAATCGTACTGTCAGCCGTTTGTTTTACTATCTGAGGAATAATCGTTTCTCGTACCGTATCGTTTTTGCAGGGCTGTTTTAGAAGCTTTGCATTTGGTGCAGGTACGATGTGAACAGGATATGAATTTGTAAGTTCATCACCCTCAAGAAACCCAAAATTGAACTTGGAATAATCATGCACTTCTCCAAAAAACAAATTATTTTCTTCGATAAAGCTCTCAACTATTCTTTCGGAGCCATCAGAGCAAATGCTTTCTTTTATATCTCCATCGCCCAATCGTAAATCAAAACGCAACAACAATTCATCACCGAATTTGGTTTCTCCTTCAACCAAGCGCATTGTTTGTCGATAAAATCCGTTTCCCAACATCACAGCAAGTGTGTTTTTACCAGCCTTCAAGTTTGGGGTGATATCATAGGTGTTGTAATATATCGTGTGGGATGTCTTATCTGGCAAAGGATATAAGAAATTCGAAAAATCTCGGTCTGAATAATCTGAAACGGCAGGCTTGAAATAGTCGTTTCCAACTCTTTTGCCGTTCACAAATAATTCGTAATATCCCAAACCACAGATGTCAATAATCCCTTTTTGCAACTCATTTATGTAAAAATGCTTGATAATGATGGAAGATGAATTTTTGTTATTGCACCCAATCCACTTAGAGTTTTTACTAAACATTCTACCAACCCCTCTTATGTTTTTTATTATTTTTTCAAAAAAGATTATCTATTCGATAAATTGGAACTTGACGGTATTACAACAGCTTTATCTCATTGGCAATCATAGCCACGTTTTTGGCGTTGGTATCAACTTTAATAGTACCCAATGCTTGATACATAGGTATTCTTGCTATGCTTCTCTCAATTACATCTTCAGAACGGATACCTCTTTCTACATCCATTGCCAATCTTTCACACAGAGTCTTTGCATCCGCTACAAGCGAGACGCATTTCACCTCACAGTTCTGTGTATCCAGTTTCTCAAGTATGGAATTGATAATACTCTGCTCGTGCATCACCCAACAAAAAATGATATTCTCGTATGCAGAACACTTCAGAAAATTATTG
>JAZNVU010000049.1:0-8629 GCA_045592985.1 Acutalibacteraceae bacterium
CTTCCGGCTGCAAAGAATCTAAAATTTCTCTGTAATTTTCAACCGCCTTAGTTTGTGTTTTGGAATTCCAATACTGACTTACTGACGGATAAAGCAGCCCACAGACGCATATGAATAGCATCAGAACTAATAGAATTCCTATTTTGTTTTTCTTCATAAGTATCTGTCCACCGCCTTAAGTGAAAGTAGCGGCGGATGGCGGAAAACCATCCGCCCCTAAACTCAACAATAAATACTATAAATGTAACTTTGTATCTTGGTCTTCGTAAACAGACATCTTCTTACGAGTAAACATGAATACGGCCGCTAAGATTACGAACATTGCACCGCCGAAGATGAGCCACATTGTGCCCATAGCACCGGTTTCAGGAAGAATTGTACCGGTATTGTTAACGATATCCTTAGTGATTGCACCGGTATCAACAACGCCTGTACCCATTTGTCCGGCATCCAAAGAGGTAAGTGTAGGATTACCATCAGTTTCGCTATGTACTGCAGAAATAGAGAAAACAACATCTGCCATCTTGTTATAGCCTTCGGGTACGGTAGATTCTTCTAATTTATAATCGCCGTCATCAAGACCTGTCCAAGTAAATGTGGTCATATCTGCACCCTTTAACTCCGTACCGATTGCTACGTAATTACCGGCAAGGTTCTTCTTGTAAAGAGTAAAACCTGCACCTTTCAAAGCGTGGTTATGGCTATCTACCTTGTTAACGATCAGTTTATAGGTAAAAACAGTTACCTTGTCGGTCTCGGTTTTACCGGTACCGTCGCCGTAAGGATTGTTAGAGAACTCAAGATATACTTGGTTGGGGTTACCTGCACTGCCGATTACAGCATTTTCGTTAAGGGTTGCATCATAGCAAACAACGAATGCGGTATCTTTGGTAACGCCTTCAATGGCAAAAACATTCTCGCAGGTAACATCAAATGTACAACCATCGGTAGGATTGGTGTTTACGGTGAAGTTTGCAGTGACGTCCTTAGTATAATCATTCACATCAGTATCAACGTTTGCTTTGTATAAAGTATCGTACATGTAAACCTTAAAAGAACCGTTATTAAGAGTTAAACCTGCAGAAAGAGTATCGTGGAATACGATTTTGTAGGTCTCATAATTAGGAGAGTTGCTGGGAAGAGTAGCAGTCAACTTAAAGGGTACGGCATCTCCGATATCGTGGTCAGCTGAATCGTGCCAAGCGTTGTCAGTAATGCTATCGTCCTCACTATCGTCGATATCCTTTACCTTCTTTTCAACAGTAGGAAGTGCAGTTTTAGGAGTAATGGTAAGAGCGTCCTGACCTTTGGTATCTACCATAACCAAGGAATTAGCTTCGTTACCGGTAAGATTTGTTACATCAGCGAACATCCAATAACCTTGCGCGATAGTATCATTAGTACCGGTCAAGTTTGTTGCATCTGCTGCAATAGAAGCATCTTTGATTGCACGATAGAGACGGTCTGCCACCTGACGCATGGTTTGATATACATCACCGTTATCACTGGTCTGATTAGACAAATACTTCAAAATCTGGTCATCGGTAATACCTGCTTCAGTAGCGGGTTTTCCACCTTCAGTCCAGAGGTAGTTGCCACCGTTATCGAAAACTTCTTTTTGGAGAATTGCACGGTATTTTTCGTTTACAGTGTATGCATAGTTGTAGCAATCACTTGTGTGTGCACCGTCGTGCGCAGTGTGATGGTTGCCTGTCTTTAAGCTGGTAGTCAAATCAAGCAGTTGATAACCATCATATTTTCTGCCTGCTTCGCCATTGATGGTAAGAGTTGTGTCCTCTGCCGCAAATACGGGAACACTAATTGCTAAGATCATTACAATTGCTAAGAAAATAGATACTAATTTTTTCATAATAGTCTTTCCTTTCAAATAAATATTTTTTGTTTGTTGATTCATCTCCGGCGCGTTTTCCGCCGAGACAAGGGAAGCTAACCTACGCCCCTCCTTTCTCGCTTGCGCCTTCGAATGAATCTATATACAAGCGGTGTGACGATAAACAGCACACTCACAAGTATCAAGGGATAAACACCGGGACCGCCGGTTGCGGGCAGATCGTAATCCATTAATTGGTTTGTCGCATTTACCTTTCCAATCTGCTCAAAAGGTATTCGTGTAGCATCGATTCCCGCTAAAACCTCATTACAGGTCTCACACCAATCTCCCGTATCATCACAGAAGCAGAACCAGTACTTTGTATCATCTAATTGATATCCGAGCGGTGCTTTCAGTTCTTGCATATAGTAAAGCACGTGCTCGCGCAAGATGATACCTTCAATGATATTGGTCTGGAACAACAATTGTCCCTTATCATCTGTTACTTCAGTGGTGATTAAACCACCGTTTGCATTGTATAGTCCGAATGTTGCACCGCCAAGCGGTTCACCTGTTAAGGCTGATGTTTTAAACATCTCAACCTTATAACTCTTTGCCGCAATATTGATATCGGCATAGACCTTTTCGACGGTGTTATCGGTAATATCTTCACCCCAAAGGGTGATAGTGGCTGAGTTGGTATATTTAATGCCACCCGTTACAACTTTTGGAAGCACCAGCGTTGCATCATAATCCAATGTGTACATCACCGGTTGCGGTCGTAGAATTGTGATATCCAACACGTGAACCTCTTTGCCGCTTTGATCCGTTTGATTTCCGGTGCCATCGTAGGCGACCGTGTAATCCACACCGTGTTGCAAAGTGGCAACGTTTCCTGTGGCATCTTCCGCTGTAATAACAAGCGAACCACTGATATACGCCAACGTATCGGTCATAACATCATGAATCTTTAACGGTGAGCCATCGGTTAGCACCAGTTTGGCTTCGTTTATGGTAACCTTATAATTTGCAGTGTAACCATCAAAGTCATGTGTTAATTCCTTTTTGAAAAGACCGGGGATTGGTACGATTGCTTCCGATTTGGATACCGAAGCGCCACCAACTGCACCATCCGGAATGTAGAACAATTCGGCAATGTTCTGGAGCTGATAACCATGACCTCCATAGTTTTCCACAACAGACAAATCCTTTGTCTTGTAAATGAAAGTGAAGGTCACATTTTCGGTCGCTGTCCAGCATTGACAGAATCCGTTAGTTGCATAAGTACCATCATCTTTTTGGTACCAATACTCACCGCAACCATTTTCCCAGTGACAGGTGTCTTGTGTACACGTACAGCGTGTCAAAAGATTAAACTCTCTGCCGTGGTTAATGCCGTTTTCTGTTGCAGACCATCCGTTGTCCCATGCAAACATATCATTTGCAGTTGCATCCTGAACACGAGGAACTTCGAATGTAGTACCATTGTAGGTTGCCATAACCGTTGCCAGATGGGCATCATTTTCAATAAGCCCAACGGCTTGCCCACTGCTATCCAGTAGTTTCATGTTGTCCATGATGTACCAGTGATAGTCGGCGCGGTTTTCTTCCTGTCTGCCCGGCACGGTTGCTTTGAATTCCCAAAGGAAGCCACCACCGTCGGCATCCGATGTGAAATATCCGTTCTTTACGATTTCACCGTATGCCTCGCTGTGAGTGAAATTCACCCAGGAATATCCGTATGCGCCATCAATGGTGGCATCATTCTCGTAGCCAAAGGTACCCGCCGTATTTTCGGGATTCGGCGTTGAAGAATAGTTGATGTAATAGTACCAGCCCTCGTTCCCAAGTTCGATCTCACCGCACCACTCACAAGTAGCAGTTTTGGGCATTTTATATGTCCATCCTGTCTCTGTCCAGATAAGATGCGGGTCATCAGCGGTAACCTGCCAGCTGTGCCAATTTCCATCAGGGCTTGATGCACCAAATGAAAGTCCTGCAGCAATATCCGATTCGGTAAATCGGTGTGTTTTACTCCACTGACCGTCTATAATATGGTCTGTGAGTATACTGCCGGGAATTTGTGAATCCTTGTTACCAATAATTTCAATTCCCCAATAGATTTTGTTGGGGTCAGTACCGTTACTTCCCGGTATTCCGCCTTGGTTACCCCACTTGTTCACATATGTAGGATTGGATTGAGGCGGTGGTTTTTCTACCGTAACTGTAATTTTACCGTCAAAATCAATGGGGTCTTCCTGCTCAGGGAAATGGATTCCCAAAGTAGCACTGATGGTAATATCGGTACGGGTGTTCATATGCTCATTAAACACGAGGGTTATGAGTCCTGTATCGGTTACCACCCAACTACCTACATTTGTACCGTCGGTTAGGATAAAGGTTCCTTCACCGCCATCAACCATCAAACCGTTAGGAACTTGATACTGATAAGTTCCGGGAGAAAATCCTTCCGGACTGTTAAATGAGATTGTCAGCTTATATCCGGTATTCGCCTGAGCAATATAGTTGCCATCAGCATCTTTAGGGAGCTCTTGGTTATTTTTGTCGAGCAATGTGAAGAAATAACTTCCTCCGTTTGCCTCCAGGTAAGGCAGCAAATCTATAATTGCACGTGAAGATCTCAAAGAGAACCTTTGCATTTGCGGTGTTGCCACGCCGCCTTCGAAAATGAACACTTTAGGGCCGCTCGATACATTTGTCGTGTTATTCTCGAACAATCTTCTTCCAACAAGGCCCCAACCTACAATCGAAGAATCATTTAAAGAAACGACACTGTCTACTACAGAATCGTTCACATCACCACGAATGATATGTATTGTAGTGTTGAATATTTCAGAAATAATGCCAACAGAGTTATCCTTAAAGAATACCAAATCCCCGCTTATAGGTGTGTATTGACTGACGTTTGCATATCGACCCAATCGTTTCCATTGCTCCGCCATTGATGTGGCACCTATATTTATTGGAAACTTATCCGGAGGAGCTCCTGAATAATGCAAACAGAACGATACAAAGGTTGCAGACCAGTCGCTGTATGGTGTGCCATACCAAGCACCATATCGTGTGTAACCGTGACGTATGCCGTTTTGGTTTACCTCAAAGTTAAGTTTGCTTTCCGAATATCCAACCTGAGTTTTGGCAATACCGACCAAGTCCGTGCCAAGATTTCCTGTAAAGGGATAATCTTCAAACATTTTCTGCCAATCAAGCTGTGATTCTATGTCAGCGGTTTCATCGGAATAACATTCAATCGTATGAACGTGTTCTGTCAGTTCACACGGAGTATCTCCGTTTATGCACGATTTATCGTGAGTATGCTCAATCATACCGCAGTCGGCATCACCGGCTAACGTTAGACCGGGCTTGCGCAAAGACCAGAAAACATCCAAAGAAACTACGAGGGAGAGAACAAGCAGAATGGCAAGCATTCGCATTCTTCTGACTCGTTTTTTCTTTAGTCTCTTTAGGCCTTCACTTAAGATATCCTGCACGTCTCTCCCTCCTTTCATTTAAGTAATTTTAAGCGTTTTTAGTAAATGAATCCAAATTCGGGCAACGGCCAGACTCTTATAAAGACCTTTCCGATAATATCATCCCTTGAAATTGCCCCAACCACTGAGTTTCGACTATCCACCGAATTAGAGCGTCTGTCACCTAATACAAAATAACTTGTACCCGGCACCTTATATGGGAATTCCAAGTCGCAATCTCCAAGTCCCTTTTCTGTAACGTAAGGTTCTTCTAATAATTCGCCATTCACATAAACATTACCGTCGGCATCAATCGCCACTTCATCTTCAGGTAATGCTATCACTCGTTTCAGCAAGATTTTTCCTTGATAATAGAAGCCAATTAAATCTCCTCGTTCAAATTTCTTTGTTTTTAAAAGAACAACAATCTCATCGTGTTCTAATGTGGGCGACATACTATCACCCGAAATTTGAAGAATAGGCAAAAACAAGGTAGTAATTAACACCGCAACGGCAGCTACCACCAAAAGCACAGAAATAGTGCCTCGAAGAGCTTGGCGATAGTATGTACCCCTTCGTATACGTTTGCGCTCGCTTTGAATTTCCGATAACGAGGGAACAGAAACCTTCTTTGCATGCTTATTGGCCATCGTCTATACCCTCACACATTAACTGTTTTTTTCTTTCTTCGAGTGTTTCAACCTCTGATTTGAGTTGTTGCCACTTCACGTACTCTCTTTTATAAGCCGCTTTCAAGATGTCAAACTTTTTCTCACCATCGGCAAGAATGTCTCTTACTCTCTTTTCAGCTTCCTCAATTTTTTTTGCACACTCTCTGTCCGCATCTTCTCTCATACAGGAGATTTCACGCAAATAGATATCGGCGGTCATTTGTGCAGTAGAAAACACATTTGTAACCGACATAGCCGCGTCAGCGATTGAACCCGCTGTGGAAATACGAATACGTTTATCCTGAAGTTCGGTCTTAAGCGACTCTATTTCTTCTTGCATATCCTGCTCGTTTTTCTTTAACTGATAGATAATATCTACAAGTTCACGCCGGCTTAGTCGCTTTAATTCTTTGCTAATCATACCGTGCCCTCCTTGGTGTCTTTCTGACCTTCGAGAGCCGGACCTGCTATGGATAATCTTTCGTATGGACTATGAATTTTCTTTCCTTTGGTGCATCGTTCGTACTCAACACTTAAAATGGTCTTGAGGGTATGTATTGCATGATCGTCGAGAGCCGAAAGCATGGAACAAATCTCATAACAATGTTCATTAAACACAGTAAGATCTGCGTCATACGCCTGCTTTAAGTTTAGCAAATTACAAATCTTCATAACTGTTTCATAGGATGTTCCGCCAATTCCTTTAGATAACGCATTAGAAAGCGTACTATACGGAATGCCGCTCTTTTCAGAAAATTTGCGCACACTTTTATATTGTTTTAATATTTCTGATTTGATAAGTTGTGTAATGCTATCCAAAACAAATCCCTACCTTTCTTCATTTTATGACAACATCATGGTAAAGTGTATTATAGCACCATTAATCGGCAATTGCAATATACGTTAACGGGATTTGGTTAATTTTCTTTATAAATGAATTTATCAGAAAAACAAGCGAAAGCCAGATAAGGTATAATCTCATCCGGCTTTATTTGTTACAGTTGAATATTTAATTTTGGCTGCTCAGAGTATGTATTTCTGCCGCATATTAGAATGTGTTCTGTTCCTTTCTAAAATCGCCGAAAAACCGATTTTGACCGGATTTTGTGCAAATTGAGTTGGACAAAAATCAGCGAAAACCCCTGTGTTTATGCGGTTTTTTCAACTTTTGTCCTATTATAACACATTCCTCTATTCTACGAACAATTCCTGTTGCTTTCATATATAAATCTCCTCTTTTACAATTTTAATGTGATATTAGTATCACACTTTTTGCAAGAATTATAAGCAGATTTTCCAATTGTTATTAAATTTTCAAATCGTGATACTATTTTTTGTGATTTATATTGCGCGACTTTACTTTTAAAACGAAATATGCTATAAATTAATCACAAGGAGTGATAATGATGTACAAATTTGAATTACATGCCCACACTGCGGAATGTGATAAATGTGCAGGTCTTGGCGGTGCTGAGCTTGTGAAAGCTTATTTTGAAAAGGGATATAACGGTATGGTTATTACCGACCATTATTTTAACCACTTCTTCAACTGGTTTGCAGATGAACTTGACGGGCTTGACGAAAACAAAATCATTGAAAGATGGCTAAAAGGTTATCACTCTGCACTTGCTGAAGGTAAAAAAATCGGTTTTACGGTTTTGCCCGGTGCAGAGGTCCGTATTGACGGCACAATAAATGATTATTTGGTTTTTGGCCTTGAGGAAAAGGATTTTTACTCACTTCCTCTTTTAAACCGCCTTGACAGTATTGATGAAGTTATAAATTTGCTTCCCGATTACGCCTGCGTTGTGTCCGCCCACCCATTTCGCGATGGGATGACAGTATTTGAGCCGAAGAATGTTTTTGGTATTGAGGTTTTCAACGGCGGAACTGAACCTTTTCGTAATGAAATGGCACATATCTTTGCAAAACATTACGGCAAGGCTATGACCTCAGGTTCTGACTGTCACGGCATTGAAGCGGTTGGCAGGGGCGGTATCGTTACGGAATCACCCATAAAAACACCCGCCGATTTATCTTTCATTTTAAAGAACGGAAATTATAAATTAATTTACTGATTTACAAAGGCAAGGCGATAGTTGGGTTGTTCAGTGTGACAAGGCAGGTATTGGTTACGATAAAAATGCAAAGTCTCGCTTTTTACTCAAGCTTTGTAAACCGCCCCGATTTGTGCAAATTGAGCCTAACAAAAATCAGCAAAAAACCTAGTGTTTATGCGCTTTTTCGGCTTTTGTGTTATTATAACACGAGCATCTATACGCCTAACTATACCAGCTGCTTTCATATATAAATCTCCTTTAATTTCAAATTGTGATGTAAAAAAGGCGATGACTTAATTTGTCATCGCCTCTTTCAAAAAACAAATCGTTTTTCAAAACAGATTATTTTTCAATAAACTTAACCGCTGTACCGTATGCAATAACTTCTGCTGCGCCCTGCATAATAGCAGATGAGGCATAGCGAATATTAACAATAGCATCTGCACCGAGTTCTTCCGCCTCTGCGACCATTCTCTTGGTAGCAAGAGCGCGTGCTTCGTTCATCATTTCATTATAGGATTTAAGTTCGCCTCCGACCAAGGTTTTAAAGCTTTGGGAGATATCCTTTCCTATGTG
>JAZNVU010000050.1:0-2467 GCA_045592985.1 Acutalibacteraceae bacterium
GGTAAAACAACTCTTAATGATTATCAGAAACTTATTGCTGACGTAAACAGTGACGGAAGCATTAATATTTTAGATGTAATGATGGTTTTAAGTCTTATTTAAAGACAAGTATTTCTTTACTTGATAGAATAAAATCAAACCCAACGGTTCACCCGTTGGGTTTGATTTTTGAAAAAAGCCTAAAAAATCGCATCTGCTAACAAAAAAGGCCTTTTTGCTAACAAAATTAAAATTTCTTTGAAAAATTCTTGCTAACAAAAAAGGTGTTTGTTACGAGTTCGCTCCTGTAACCGATAGTGTTATCTAATCCCTTTTTTATATTTTTTTACCCAATATTATTCTGTGTTATCTTGTACCTTCTTTTCCTTTTACAAAAAATTTTTTTTATTTTTTTTCGAAAATAGGGTAAACAAATGGCCTTTCCCAGTAATAATTAGTGAGGGGGTTATTTTTTTGATAACCGCTTCACGTTTCTTGACAACTGAATAGTTCATTTACACAAGACGTTATTTTTGATGATATATAATTCGACAAAAGAGATATTTCTTTATAAGATTGCCAAAAAACATGCAATCCCATACTTTTAGTATGGTGACAAATGAATAATATTAGTTATAATTATACTATTAAAAGTTGAAATGCCACTCTTTGCGTGGCAAAAAATTTCCGAAGGAGGAAACACAATGAAACACCATATAACCAAAAGAATCTTAAGTCTGCTGCTGGCTATGGTAATACTGGTGGGCCTCTTACCCACGGCGGCGATCCCCGTATTTGCGGTGGAGGAATCGGACGTCTACGGCTATGATCCTAACTATGAGCACGGTTACTTTTTAGGTGGCAGAGGATATTGGGAGGGCGGCACCTGGGTTCGAGAGGTCTACGACTGGGACGATATGGATCAGGTGTTCGAAAAGCTGGACAGCGCCAGCATGGTCAACTATGGCTATGTGACCGTCAAACTGATGGAAAATTTGGAATTGACGAGTGCTGACTCTGACCTTTACGACGGCTATTTTAAAAGATATATAATACCCGCAGGTCTTAATAATGTTATTTTTGACTTCAACGGCCATACTCTGAGCGGCACGAACGTCGACAGCAATTCGAAAAATTTCATAAAGATGGAAGTGCGTGAAGGAAACCACGTCACCTTTACTGATTCGGTGGGCGGCGGCGGCATTACCTTTGATGCTACATACAGTAACACGGATTTGGATATTTCCGCACTTTATATTTACACAATCGGTAAGCGTGGCGAAGGTTATAACACAGAAGATCCTAACTCTTATCCTGCAAAGGTCACCTTCAACGGCGGTACATATAAACTTATCGGCGAATTTACTTACATCGGTAACGACTCTCGATTGAGCGCCCCAAGTAGTTACATAGGCACTGTAATCGCCGACTATGTAGATGTGGAGATCAACGGTGGTACCTTTATTGCCGATAATACATCGGACGAGGAGGATGCCTGTGAGCTTTCTGCCTTCGGAACGATAATTCGCAATGATGAAGTAAACGGTTTTTCTGAAGATCAAAATCCTGAATATGGCACGGTGATACCGTTTGAAGAAACGGGGCGCACCGTTATCAACGGTGGTTCATTCGTATCCGATGGTTACGCCTTCCACCATTTTGATAATTGCCAAACATATCTTGATAATGGAATCTATGATTATTATTATTGGAACGACCCCTCCTATGTATATTGTGTTGGTTTGAACAGCCATTTTCATATGAACTATCCCACCATCAACGGCGGATATTTTGAAGGTCAGCTGGGCTTCACGGGTCTTACATTTAACAACAGCGAAGGTAACTCCGCCCTGAACGTCCGTCCCGCTTCCGAAATTATTCCTAAAACGGCGTGTTTTGTGGGTGTGGACAGGGACGGCAATGAGAGTTACGATATTACGAACTGGACTTGGGACGATCTGCACGATATGCAAAAGTGCACTGTTGTATCTTCGGAGCTTTTCGAGTTTAAAGTAACACACGAAGGAACGAGCAATCTTACCAATCTCACAAGAACCGTCAAGCAAAGTGATACCTTTGAAATGAGCTGGACGATTCCTTCCTATTTGGAAGGGGAGGTGGTGTGCCAGCCTATGATCATCGTTACCCGTCCGAATTCCAACATCGAGCCCCAAACCTATGCAAAGTCCAAGATAACACTTGATTACTCCGAATATCCCAACGATGTAAATATAAGATTCGGACTTTATATTTTTGTAGAAGGCGAAGATGCTTTATTACAGCAGGCTGCCTATCTCTGTAAGGATTTTAGAGTTGACGTTAAGCGCGTCTATACCGTAACCGACAACTGCTTGCATTGCTATGTGACCGGTGATAACGGCTGGGATGAAATAGTTGAGGGCGAAACCTGTGCCTTTGTGATTTTGCCTAACGACTATTATGAGCTGACCGACCCCGATGCTTTGGAGGTCTATGTCAATGGAGAACT
>JAZNVU010000051.1:0-2344 GCA_045592985.1 Acutalibacteraceae bacterium
GTATGGAAGAAATACAAAACGCAGGAAAAATTATTCGTCCCGCATATATAAATGTGAAAGAAGAAAACGAGTATATCCCTCTGCAAAATAGATGAATTGAGGATGGACAAATAATATTTCGGAGTAAAAATCATGAAATCATATAAAAGAAAAATATTAGCACCAATTATTATTTCGATAATAATAGTATTATATTATGTTGTTTACTTTGGTATTTTGATAGCACTGTTAGATGGCATATGGAAATGGCTTTTAGGCATTATTCCACTTGCGCTTTCTGCTGTTATGCTCAAGGTTTGCATAGAAAGAATAAACGAAATAAAGAAGGGTGAAGAAGATGATCTTAGTAAATACTGATTACATTACTGGAAAAGAATTAGAAATGTTAGGTCTTGTAAAAGGCAGCACAATCCAATCTAAACATATTGGAAAAGATATTTCCCAAAGTTTCAAAACCTTAGTCGGCGGAGAACTTAAATCTTACAACGAAATGATGAACGAAGCTCGTGCTCTTGCTACCAAGAGAATGGTTGCAGAGGCCGAAGAACTCGGTGCAGATGCGGTGGTTAATATTCGCTACGCATCTTCTGCTATCATGCAGGGTGCAGCCGAGGTAATTGTCTACGGAACGGCAGTCAAATTTGTTTAATCAAAGAAAGTGTCGCATAAATGAACAAGTCCAGTAAAAACGGACAATAGAAAAAGTAAAGTAAATATATACTAAATTTGGGGAGGGCACACAAATGAAAACCATTATTATAGGCGGTGTTGCAGGTGGCGCAACGGCAGCGGCTCGGCTTCGCAGACTGGATGAAAAAGCCGAAATTATTATTTTAGAGCGTGGCGAATATGTGTCCTTTGCCAACTGCGGTCTACCATATTATATCGGCGGTATCATCACTGACCGTGAGGATTTGACTCTCCAGACTCCCCAAAGTTTCAAGGCGCGTTTTAATATTGACGTTAGAGTGTTAAACGAGGCAGTTAAGATAAGCCCTGATACCAAAACCGTTACGGTCAAAAATCTTCGTACAGGCGAAACCTATGAAGAAACCTACGATAATCTTATTATGTCTATGGGTGCCGAGCCGATAAGACCGAATATTGATGGTGCTGATGGCAGCAACGTTTTCACACTTCGTAACATTCCCGACACCTTAAAAATCAAGAATTTTATTGATACGGCAAAGCCTCGCTCGGCAGTGGTAATCGGCGGCGGATATATTGGTGTTGAGATGGCAGAAAATTTAGCACAGGCAGGGCTAAAGGTTGCAATCGTAGAACTTGCCGACCATTTGATAGCACCCCTCGACTTTGATATGGCGGCAGACGTTCACCGTTATATTAAATCCAAAGGAATTTATCTGCACTTGAGTAACGGCGTAAAGGCGATAAACGGAAACACTGTCATTTTGCAAAACGGCGAAATTACCGCCGATATGATTATAATGTCTGTCGGTGTCCGTCCCGAAACCGCCATTGCAAAAGATGCAGGAATACAACTCAACCAACGCGGAAGCATTGTTGTAAACAACAAAATGCAGACCAATATTCCCGATATTTACGCCGTGGGCGATGCAGTTGAGGTGGAGGATTTCATCGCAAAGAAACCCGCCTTTATTCCGCTTGCAGGGCCTGCCAACAAGCAAGGCAGAATTGCGGCGGATAATATTGTGGGATACGAGAGCGTTTATACAGGAACGCAAGGCTCGGCGGTGCTTAAACTCTTTGATATGACAGTTGCTACCACGGGTCTTAACGAAAAGTCGGCTACTGCGGCAGGTATTGATTACGATAAGACTTACACCTATTCGGCATCCCATGCCACTTATTATCCAGGGGCTGCACAGATGTCAATAAAAGCGCTTTGGGATAAGAAAACGCTTAAAATCATCGGTGCGCAGATCGTCGGTTTTGACGGTGTGGACAAGCGTCTTGATGTACTTGCCACCGCCATTCGTTTCGGCGCAAAAATCACCGACCTTACCACCCTTGAACTCTGTTATGCTCCGCCTTTCGGCAGTGCGAAAGACCCCGTCAATATGCTCGGCTTCGTTGCCGAAAATATCGTCAGCGGAAAACTAAAACAGTTCTTCTGGCACGATGTTGAAAATCTTGCCCGTGACGGCAGTGTTTTCTTGCTCGACACCCGTACACCGTTTGAGGTGATGCAGGGCAAAATAGACGGATTTGTGAATATCCCGCTTGATGAACTGCGCGGGCGACTTAACGAAATTCCGAAAGACAAACCAGTCTACGTGCATTGCCATTCGGGACTTCGTTCCTACCTTGCCTGCCGTATTCTCACAGGCAACGGTTACGACTGCTATAACCTTGCAGGCGG
>JAZNVU010000052.1:0-2783 GCA_045592985.1 Acutalibacteraceae bacterium
TCTTTTAAGTTGCTCTGCAACTCGTCACGTGCAACAATAACGTTAATCCTTGTGTCTTCAATGCGAGAATGACCGCCAGAATTAGGAACACTGTCCGAACTCCCACCCAAAGAGGTAAGTTTGCTGTTGAGTTCTTTTATTCGGTCTTCAAGATTAATCCGCGCCATCTGCCTCGATAAGTGCTGTTTTAGTTCGTCAATTGCAAAATCCCGCCATATCATTAAATCACGCCCTTTCTTTCAACACTTTTTCCAACTGACCTATAACTTCACCGCCGAAAGCGTTTCGTGTTATCTCTATAAACTCCGAAACTGTGAAGGTATCTTTTTCGAGGTCATATCCGCCATTCCTTACAAATGAGTTTCTTCCCATTTCACAAGAACCTGTCAATCGGTTGTGCCATATGTAAAACGATTTAGCAGGGTATTTTTTGCTTAGGTCTGAAAACTCTTTTAAGAACATTTCTATTGCTTCATCGGTGTCCATATCCTGGAATATTTTATTTTCCAAATCTTCCATAGCCTTTTTAAGTGTTTCACCATGAGCAAATAGGTTATGCCCTTTAACGATATAGCAGGCAGTTAGTGAAAAATCATCATTAAGAATAAACCCTTTTGCCACATTGCATTTAACCTTCGTAATAATCGTTGCTATATCGTCAATTTGACAAACATCAAATTCTGTGAACTTATTTATACCGTCACCGGAACCGTCACCGGAACCGTAACCGGAACCGTCACCGGAACCGTCACTGTAACCGTCACCGTAACCAGAACCGTCACCGTAACCAGAACCAGTTTCAATTTTTAAAAACTCTTTTACCTTTTCCATTCCTTTACGCCCTCAATAGACTTAATAGCCTGCTCCGAACAGGGTATAATCTCTATAACACCTGTTATGATTATTTCAGGTACGGTTACGGTAAACTTGCATTTTTCAGGAGTTACGGTGCCGTTAGTCGCTAACTGTGACAAACTTGCTGCACCGTCCCAAAACCATAACCTACGGCAAGCGGTCAAAGTGACCTCTGTACCATTCTTTTCTTTGAGCGTTCCAAAGAATACTCCTGCTCTGTCTGCTCTGATAATCACTTTTTTGTTCAACATTTTAAAATCTCCTTTTATTTTAATTTTCTTTTTATCAAAACGTCACACAGACGTTAAGCACTGCGGCCGCTATCCAATAGACAGCCATTTTCCACTCAGAATGTGCCGCATAAACAATCGCAGCACCTAAGTCTGCCGTTATCAATAATAACGGAAATATATGTTTACTCAACCTGCTCCACCATCCTTTTTACTTATCTATCCAAAACTTCATAGTCTTCAGGTACAAAAGGCACACCTATTTGCTCAAGGCGACGGTCAACATGAGTCCAAAATACTTCGTCATGAACGTGTTCATCAGAAATCTTTTGAACCGCATCCATAAACCTGCTGATTCTCAGTTTGCCGAAGCCTGCAGATTCATTAAGAGCAATGCAAGTGATTTTTAAAATTCTTCGAGTATGTTCCTCAGCCTCGTTGCGAAACTGTTCCTTAACAAGACGACGAGAAACCTCCTGTTGCTTTTTCGACACCCGGTCCTGAAAACTAATCCGCGCTTTCATCATCCTCACCCACCAATTCTTCCAAGAGGTTGTTAATCCATCCGTGAATTAAATCGTATTTTTGACCGCAGAATTGTTCGGTAAAATGTTCTTTCAACCTCTCCGCAAACTCTTTGTATGCTTCGGCTTTTAGGTCTTTAGCAAGCTTATCTATTGCCGTATTTAAAATAACATCAAGGTGTTTGTAATCCTCAATCCGCTTTTCAAGGCTATCAACATATTTTTGATTTGCTTTACTTACTGCATTAACTGCTTCTTGAACCCTATCATTAAGAAGTTTATCATCTTCTCTGCTTTTTTCTTGCAACCTCTCAATCTCTGCCTTTTCAGTTTTGAGTTGGTTTTGCAGTTCAATTATCATAACAGATAAGCTATCAACTTCATTCTTTGCTACATCTCGTTCTGCAAGTAATATATTGATTTCACCTGCAATCTTTCTTTGAATATTCTCAACCTCAGCCTTTTGGCGGTTGATTAGGTCAAGGGCATTTTGAATAAGTGCCTTTTTACAACCTTTATGAAGCAAAGGACAATGAGGACACTGGTAATCTTCAAGTTTCGTATTACAACACTCCAAAGCCTTTTTAATCTCGCTATCAGATAAACTATTAGACAAAATTGGGGAATTATTAGATAAATTATCTATTAGTTTTTTATCGGGCATTTTGGTCACTTCCTTTCAAAATTCTCATTTCCCTTTGCAGTTGGTTGATTTTATGTTCGTCATATCCAACGATGTGCGACATAGTAACCGCCCTGCTTATTGCCGTACACAATGGTTTTAATTGCATCCATAAATTGAATGTTGCCGTTTTCTTACACTTTTCACAAAGTGGAATTTGTATGTGTATGTTGCAATAATCAAAACTATAATTCTCATTTGTTTTTCTTGATTGGCAACAAGCACATTTTCTTTTTTCACTTGATGTCAAGAAATTCATTATTTACACACTCCTAACATAATTGTGAAAATACCTATTAGTACAAAAGGAATATAAAACGCTTTTTCGACATCACTTTTGGCTGAAACAAAAAATATAAATGAAAGGAGTGTACTAATTATCCCCATTATCATTGTTTATCACGACCTTTTAATTTTTCAATTCCTTTTGCTATCCCATAATCGGCTATTTCTGTGCATAACTTCAATGCACAATTTTTGCACAAACAAATA
>JAZNVU010000053.1:0-1546 GCA_045592985.1 Acutalibacteraceae bacterium
TAAAAACGAGCCCATCATAAGCGGGTCAATTTTAAGATTGATAACGTCAACCTTTACTTCTCCCGAAAGTCCGAACACCTTTGGCGAAACATTCAGAATAATACCATACCACTTGCGAGTATCGCTATGACGCAAAACAGCAGAGTTATACTTATCGTTAAAGGGATAATCGGGTTCGGTTCCGTATCTTTCTTTGCACAGCATGAAAATAAATTCACGGTTCATATTAAGCACCCAGTAGGCTTTGGTCAAAGGCGAACAGCGCCTCGTTTATTTCAAAGATATTGTAATTGCCCTTGCTGATAAAGTATTCGATTATAATATCGAATTTGTTGCTGTGAGAAAGCGCAAATCCCGCCTTTTTAAGCATATCTTCGGTTTCATCAAGAGAAAGTTCAAGTGAGATAGCAAAAGCGATTGCAGTAGGTTTGCTCGGCTTATAATGCACATCACTGCGGATTTTTGAGAACAGTTTGCGGTCGATGTTTGCCTTTTTATAGCACTCGGCATCGGTCATACCTTTTTCATCAATCTTGCGGAGAAGCATCTGCGAAAAACTCTCATCAATCTGTTTGATTCTTTCGTCAAGGTCTTCTTCGGATAACATTGGTTTACATTCGCATAGGTCAGCCTCAAATAAACCAACAGATGCTTGAATAGGTGTATTCATCCGCATACTCTCACGGCGATAATCAGTATGCTCGTCCACATAATTATCGTCTATGTATTCGGCAATATCCGAGAACAACTTCTCGCTGATTTTATATGCCGCCTTATCAAATATGACGATATAGACCTTCATCTCGTTTTCGATAAGAAAGTCGCTGATAACATCTATAGCAACCTTCAGCGCTTGGTCTTTCGGGTATCCGTACACACCCGAAGAGATAAGCGGAAAAGCCACAGTTTCGCAGTTATGTGCCTTTGCAAGTGCCAAAGACTCACGATAGCAAGACTCAAGCAAATCCTTTTCACCGTGCTTGCCGTCCTCATAGATAGGACCAACAGTATGTATTACATACTTTGCAGGCAGATTGTAGCCACCGGTAATCTTTGCTTTACCGGTCTTGCAACCGCCGAGTGTTTTACATTCAGCGAGTAACTCCGGCCCTGCGGCATAGTGAATCGCACCGTCAACACCGCCACCGCCCAAAAACGACTCATTGGCAGCATTAACAATGGCATCCACAGACATTTTAGTTATATCATTTCTTACAATTTCTAATGGCATAGTATCCCCTATACATTCATAATTCTTTTGAACGCTTCATAATTGGCTACTTCTCGTTCAGTATGGTAAACAGCATATTCAATTGTATCAAAATAGCAAAGATAATCTTGCATTACATTATAGAATACCTTTGCCACAATCTCGGGCGGATTTCTAAATGCACCGCAACCAAAAGCACCGAGAATCAAAACTTCGTTTTTGTTTGCCACAGCAATCTCAAAAATGCGTTTGATACGTGAAGTAAGAAGTGTTTCCAACTCAGTAGGTGTAACTTTTGCCTGTTTATATCCCGCGTGAGGATTCATAGGATTACTT
>JAZNVU010000054.1:0-45941 GCA_045592985.1 Acutalibacteraceae bacterium
AGGAAGCCGAAGAAGGTAACTAAGAACTTCAAGAAGCAGGTGCTATGACTATCATTTCTATGATGATAGATGATTGTCCTTTAGAAATGATTTATGACTCTCTTTTTGGGAGCCGAGCCGTCTCTATTGGACGATAGTCAGATAGAAACGGCTCGGAGACGCAGTCGGAGAGCCGAGATTAGCAGGGCATAATACCCCGCGTCAATAAAGAATCAGTAAGAAATGAAGGCTCGCGCACACCATTGACAGTGGGTGTATTATGCCCTGCGGACTTTCCTTTTAAGAGCCATATAGGGTAATTATAGATTAATATTAGATTGCATTTAACAATGACTTTAATTTGTATATGGCTCTTGTATGATTGATGATTCACTTTTCGAAATGATATATTACCTATCTTTTTGAAATGATATTTTGAAATTACTTTCATTCCCTAAAAAGGATTGTGCTGACCGTCCGTTTGAGATTACTTACTTTTCGATATCATGTCAGCACAATCTCTGAAAGCAATTTTCTATGCTTTACGTTTTGAAATGATATATGACTTTCATTTCGAAATGAGCAAAGCGTTCCTATTTACATTTTGAAATGCTTTATGACTGTCATTTTGAAATGAGGGGGAGAAAATTTCGTACACAAAATTATTTTAGTCAGCAGATGATAAGACATTTTATTGACGAAAATACATCTATTATTACTATTTTCGTACACAGTTTTTTACGCAGTGTTCATGTCCCTACGCTTGCGTTGAAATAAAATTTTTGGAGAAAGGAGGCGGTTTGCTATGTCAGATTCTAATGATATTACAGTGTTAAACCCGGGTTTGTATAAAAACCTACTTGCCCAAATTGAAGCTATCTACAAGCACAGTAACGAGCTTAGTTTTAAAACAAGAGCACGATATTTTGAGGCAACAAAA
The DNA here is from genome assembly GCA_045592985.1 of Acutalibacteraceae bacterium. GTDB lineage: Bacteria > Bacillota > Clostridia > Oscillospirales > Acutalibacteraceae > UMGS172. The sequence continues at coordinate 920 of JAZNVU010000054.1, forward strand.
AGGTTCTGTAAGTTTTTAGCCGATAATTTTCGTCTGCAAAATTTCAAGAACGTGGAAGACCGACACTTTAAAGCCTATGTGGAACATCTAAAAGAAAATAACTCTGCTGCAACTATTCAATCCGATCTGTCGGGCATACGGTATTTTCATAGAAAGTCAGGCAGTAAGAACAGACTTTCAAAAAATGATAAGTTATCATTGCCTAAACGAGCAACGGGTGTTAAAGACCATTCGCTATTCGATGAAGAAATTGCGAATATGCGGCAACGGGCTATCCAAACGGGTCGGCAGGATGCAGTAATTGCGATAGACTTTGCTAGTGAATTTGGTCTACGGCTTGAAGAAATCTGCACGCTGAGAGTTGAATACCTTATGTCTGCATTAAAAACAGGTCAGCTCGTCATAAAAGGCAAAGGCGGTCAGACAAGAGCGATTGATTTGAGTGCAAAGCAACGAGGTATTATTACTGATTATTTGAACTATGCCAGGTGTTCAGGACGTTACCCGAGAGATTATTTAATCTCAGGCAGTGAAAAGGGCAGCGTTCAACGAGAAAAACGCTCGTTGCAGAACTGGATGAGTTATAACAGAAAATACTTTACGGTAGAAAACCGTGAAGATTTAAGTGAAGACGGTAGAAAGAAGAGAACCGAGACAATCTCTTGGCACGGGCTTAGACACACCTATGCACAACGCACCTATGAAGAAGCATTAAAAGAAAGACCGAAGAAAGCTCGGAAGATTGTTAGCGAAAACTTGGGCCACCACAGAACCGAAGTGACAAGAATTTACTTGGCTGATAAGCCGAAGAAAAAGTAACTATTAATTAAAATGATGAAGGAAGAATTTAAATTGACGACAATATCCTGCTGACGAAAATTGCAGGATTGATATATAGGGACAAACAAAGGAAATAAAGGTCGGGCAATTCCAATGCCCGAAGTTAATGGCGGTGGCATCCGTCACCGCCCGTAAGGAGAATTTATATGTTATATGTTTCAAGGCTAGCCTCCGGCGGAAATGGAGGCAAATAATATAGGAGGTATCGCCAATGAAAGAGGTTCCAATTTGGGAGAAAACCACTTTAACGCTGACAGAAGCCGCAGCCTATTCGGGCATTGGTATAAATAAACTAAGGAAACTGTCCGATAAGGTTGATTGTACTTTCGTGCTGTTCAACGGCACAAAGCGGCTGATCAAGCGAAGAAAATTGGATGAATATATAGAAAAGAATTATTCCATTTAATTAACTTTCTTTACAGGCCTGTCAGCTCCGAAAGAGTACTTGTAAAGATAACGAATTTATGTTATAATATAGATACTATCATAGTGCTTTTCAATGCTGACAGGTATTGAAAGGAGCTAGATAAATATGACTGCAAAGAAAGGTAAAGGTAGAAGATTAGATAAGGATCGGGTTACACTCCGCAAGGGTGAATCCCAAAGAGCAGACGGTATTTACGATTACCGTTGGAGCACTCCCGATGGTAAGCGCCACTCGATATACGCAGGTACCCTTGAGGAACTTCGTGAACGAGAAGAGCAAATCATCCTTGATAAAAGGGACGGCATTAAAACGGAGATTCGTTTGATAACGGTCAACGAAGTGTTTGATTTGTGGTGTGATCTGAAACGTGGTTTGAAGCACAACACTTTTCAGAATTACAAGTATATGTACAATATGTTTGTACGCCCTACGTTCGGTAAACTTCGTATTGCGAATGTCAGAAAATCCGATGTAAAGAGGTTTTATAACCGCCTTGCAGACGAAAGAATTTTGACCATAGCAACCATTGACAACGTGCATACGGTTCTGCACCAAGTATTTAACTTGGCGGTGGATGATGGGTACATACGCCTTAATCCCACCGATAACATGCTGAAAGAACTCAAACAGTCCCACAATTTTCAAGTAGAAAAGCGAAAGGCACTTACTATCCCCGAACAACAATTGTTCATTAACTTCCTTAAAAATCATCCGGTATATCGACATTGGTATCCTGTATTTGCTATTATGCTTGGCACAGGGTTACGTGTCGGTGAATTGATAGGATTACGGTGGTGCGACATTGATTTGGATGAAGGACTTATCCACGTGAATCACACCTTAGTGTACTACAATCATGGTGATGGCAACGGCTGTTCCTTTAGTATAAACACCCCCAAGACTAAAGCCGGTGAACGAACCGTACCGATGATGGATGATGTTAAAGAAGCATTCCTGCTTGAAAAACAAAATCAAGAGGATACAGGAGTTAAGTGCAAGGCAATTGTGGACTGCTATACGGATTTTATCTTTGTGAATCGCTACGGTGATGTTCAGCATCAAGGAACACTCAACAAAGCCATTCGAAGAATTATCCGTGACTGTAACGATGAAGTGTTGCTCAAAGGAGAAAAGGATCCCGTTCTGTTGCCGCCCTTTAGTTGCCACAGCTTGAGACACACTTTTGCTACTCGTCTGTGTGAGTCGGGTATCAATATAAAGGTGATTCAGGATGTTTTAGGCCATGCCGACATCAGTACAACGATGGATATTTATTGCGACGTGACCAACGAACTGAAAAAGAAAGAGTTTACGAATTTGGGCGAATTTTTTAAGGACAAGCAAATTTAATCTACTACGCCAATGGTACGCCACTTACTACGCCAAAATGCCGCACAGATACAAAGGGTTATATTCTGTGCTGTAAAAACGGCTTACAAAGACAACTTGGAACCATTGGAGTTTTGTACACTTAGGTATTGTTTTGTAACTTCGGGGGCAGAGGTCCCCACGATGAAGCCGTTAGACTAATAAAACCCTTTATTTATGCGGGTTTTCGGGGTGTTAAACGAGTGAAAAAATCGTGTTTACCCCAGTTTTACCCCAGTAGAAATCCATTTACAGACAAGGCGTCACAGAAATGTGGTGCCTTGTCTGTATTGTGCAACGAAGACACCCTATGACCGTAAAAAGTCATAGGGTGTCTTTTTATAGATTCCTGTTGTAGAAAAAATATGCTCATTATTTATTCAACGACGCTGTCTTCTGAAAAGAGTTGCTGCACCAGGTCGGTTGCTTCTTGCATTTTGTCGGCAGGAACATATACTTGTAATATTTCATGTACTGCGGTTTTGATGGTTATAACGGCACCGTATACAGGCATTGTTATACAGGGAATGTCATTGTTCTTTAGTACTTCCACGAGCATTTTTGCCCACATTTCTTCTTTTTCGGTTAAGAATTCGTATCCGTTTTCCATAATTACTCCTTTCTACTTATTACCTAATCGACAAGTTTCAAGAGAATAGTGAAAAGTGAAGAGTTAATAGTGAAAAAGTAAAAACGACAAGTTTCGACAGAAACTTGTCGTTTTCTGGCAGGGGCAGAAGGAATCGAACCCTCCGCACTCGGTTTTGGAGACCGATGCTCTACCTGCTGAGCTATACCCCTATCTTTTATGGGAGGATACCCTCCGTTATGTAAAACGGGTTGCCCCGATTTATAGCGATGTGGTGGGCCTTCGGGGGTTCGAACCCGGGACCTACCGGTTATGAGCCGGTTGCTCTAACCAACTGAGCTAAAGGCCCACATCTTTAAGCGCCTAATTATTATATCATAAAATCGGCGTTTGTCAACAACAAATTTTGCGGTACTGTAAAAATATTTAGTGTGACAGGATTTGAACTTGCCACACTAAGAATCTACACCGATAACATGATCAAAAAGGTCGTTGCTTTTTGTGATTTTTACAGTTTTGTTTACCATGTTGATGTTGCAGGTGAAAGCATCTGAAGACTCACCGTTTACAAAGTTTATTCTGATATACGCTGTAACATCTTTGCTGTGAGAATCGATTTTAAACTCGAATTCTCCTTGGCGGATGTTAGCATCAAAAACAGGCGTTTCCGCTGTGATTACGCCATCTACCGCCACAGTTAAAAACATATCCTTGTATTCATCTTCAAAAATGAGGTTAAGCAGTTGCTCCTTTATTTTAAGCGTGTATTCATAAAGAGGCGTACCTGTACTTACTGTCAGATTGACAACTGTGCCTTTTTCTCGTTTTGTTCCCGCAGTGAGTGATTGACCTATAACTATGTCCTTAGCCGAGGTGCTGTCACTGTAAATGATTTCGCCCACAGTAAAGCCGTCCTTTTCAAGCACTTCTTTGGCAGCATCAAGCGAGAGATTTTTGTAGTCCCCGACGGTGCACATAATAATTTCAGGCCCTGCGCTGATATAAAGGTCAACAATATCGTTTGAAGAAATTTGCGCACCGTGTGCCGGTATTGTTGTAATAACAATGTTCTTTTGAATCTCTTGGTTAGTTTCAAATATCTCGTTGAATTTAATACCGTAGCGGGTTAGTAAAATTTTTGCGTCCTGAACATTAAGTCCGCTAAGTTGCGGTAATTCAACGGTTTCTGCACCCGCGCAAACCACCAATGTGACAGGGTGACTTTTTACAATTGTTTTACCTGCCTCAGTGTCTTGGGAAATTATAGTGCCTTCGGTGTGTGAATTGCTTTTTTTATATTGAACATTAAACTTGAAATCTGAATAATTTTCGTTTGATATTACTTCATCATAATTCATACCGCAAAAATCAGGGACGGTCAGTTTATTGGTCATGATTTGTTTGGCTTTATCAAATGAACATCCGACCGAGCTGAGCAAAAGACACATTGTCAAAATAAAAACGGCTGTTTTAAGGAAGTTTTTCATATATTACCTCTCGTTAGGTTTGTTGCTGTTTCACCGATTTGTGTACAATCTCAGTATAATAAAAACCTCTGTTGTTGTCAACAGAGGTTGGTGTTTCGTATTGAGATTATTCGGCAAGTTCAGAGGTGCAGTGTGCACAACGGGTAGCGTCAATAGCAATTTCAGATTTGCAGAAAGGACAAACCTTGGTGGTAGGTGCTGCTTCTTCTGCGGCTTCCTCTTCTTTTTTCTTGCGAAGAGCCTCAAGTTTTTTCTTGGTGCCCATCATAACTTTGATAACAAAGAAGATTGAGATGGCGATAAGAAGGAAATCTATGATGGTCTGGATAAACACACCGTATGTAATAGCGATTTCGGGTTTAACTACGGTTTCACCTTCCATAACTGCTTCTACAAGAACATGCTTCATGCTCTTTAAGTCAACATCGCCGGTGATAAGTGCGATGCAAGGGTTGATAATGTCGGCAACAAGTGAAGAAACGATTGCTTTAAAAGCAGTACCGATTACAACACCGACAGCCATGTCGATAATGTTGCCCTGGCTGATAAATTCTTTAAATTCCTGGAAAAACTTTTTCATAAAGACAACTCCTTTATTCATTTTAATCTATATTATCACATAATTCTGCATTTTTCTACATTTTTATTTAAAAAAATCACAAATTTGCAATAATATCGCTGATAATGGTGTTCGAAACCAAAAATCCCTGACTTGTAAGCCTGAAACCGTTACCAAAAAACTCTATAAATCCCTGCTTTTCAAAATGCTTTGCACGGTTTAAAGCCTTTTTGCTGAATTCGGTTTTAAACTTTGTTTTGTATTCAGAAAAGTCAATACCGTCGGTAATACGGAGTTTTAACATCACATATTCTTCTACCGTACCGCCGGTGCTGTCAAAAACAGGGGAGGGATTATAAAGGTAATTCTCAAAATTGCGTTCAAAATAAAACCGCTTGCCGTTTAAAAAAGAGTGCGCCGCAGGGCCTAAACCTAAATATTCTTTTTGTTCCCAATATTTCATGTTGTGAACAGCGCGGTAACCCGACTTTGCAAAATTTGAAATTTCGTAATGCTCAAAACCGTTTTGTTTGAGGTACTCGGCCATAAACAAATACATATCGGCAACCGTATCTTCATCGGGGAGATTCAGGGAAGATACATCGGCTTTGCCGAATGCTGTATCGGGTTCGATTTTTAGCATATAGCAGGAAATATGGGCAATATCAAGGTTAAGACAAAAATCGAGCGATTGCTTTAACGTTTTAATCGTTTGATAGGGGATACCTAACATAACGTCAACCGATATGTTGCCAATACCTGCTTTTTTAGCGTCGTTTACAGTGCGGGTGACGTCGCTGGCATTATGCCTTCTTGATAAACTTTTAAGTTCATTATCAAGGTATGACTGCATACCAATAGAAATTCGGTTCACACCTGCCTTTGACATTAAACAGAAGTCGTCATACAAATGCTCGGCAGGGTTTGCCTCAACCGTTATTTCGGCGTTTTGTAATCCAAAATTTTCTTTAGCAACCGTTACAATTTCGGCAATACGTTTGCCACCAAGCAAAGTAGGGGTGCCTCCGCCAAAATACAGCGTGTCTGCAAAAACTGAAAGCCGTGCTTTTGCCTCAGTTAGTTGAGATAAAAGCACAGCCTTGTAAGTTTCGTATGTCTCCTCGTTTGCCTTAACCGAATAAAAATCACAATAAGCACATTTCGATTGGCAAAAAGGAACGTGAATATAGAGCCCTATCGGATTAGTCAACGATAATACCCATGCAACTGCCGGGGATAGAAGCAGCATTGGCCTCGTCGGTATCAACGTGCATAGCAAGAGCGTATTTGGGGCTTACACGAACTACGGTGTCACCGTAAATAAGGCTTCTGCCTTCGGTGTTAACCTTAACGTTAACAATCTGGCAATCCTTTACACCGAGTTCTGCAGCATCTTCAGGGGTCATGTGAATGTGACGCTTTGCAACGATAACGCCCTCTTCGAGTTCAACTTCGCCACAGGGGCCTACGAGTTTGCAAGCACCCGAACCCTTAACGTCACCCGACTCGCGAATGGGAGCCTTAACGCCGATAGAACGGGCATCGGTAGCCGAAAGTTCAACCTGAGTTTCGGGACGACAGGGACCAAGGATAGAAACACCTGCAAGTTCCTTTTTAGGACCTACAACGGTAACTCTCTCTTCACAAGCAAACTGGCCGGGCTGAGAGAGGTCCTTTTTAGGGGTGAGTTCATAACCTGCACCAAAAAGGGTTTCAAGAGCCTCTTTGGAAACGTGAACGTGACGTGCTGAAATTTCAACAATAAAATCTTTTGCCATGATAAAAAACTCCTTTGAATTTTAAAGTTCGATATTATTTTAACACATAACTTTAATTTTTCAAGTATTAATAATGTTTTTTGTCTTGAAAAGAGGTATATTTATTGTATAATATCAGATAAATGGGGTGAAACAAATGACACTTGACGAATTAAGGCAAAAATGCCTCCAATGCAACGACTGTAAACTGTGCCAAACGCGTACCAATGTTGTATTTGGTGAGGGTAATGAAAACGCAAAATTGATGTTTATCGGTGAAGGCCCCGGTGAAACCGAGGACAATACAGGCAGACCGTTTGTTGGCAAGGCAGGTCAATTACTTGAAAAGATGATTCTAGCGATAGGTCTTACGCGTGAGGAGGTGTATGTTGCCAACATGGTCAAGTGCCGTCCGCCTAAAAACCGCGACCCTGAGCAGGAAGAAACCGAGACATGTATAAAACATTTAAGGGAGCAGGTTAAACTGGTTTCGCCAAAATTAATTGTCTGTCTTGGCAGAATTTCGGCTTGCAGACTTATTGACCCGAATTTTAAAGTTACAAAACAGCACGGAGAATGGATAGAAAAGGGCAATATCAAGTTTATGGGCACATTTCATCCGTCTGCTTTGCTCAGAAATCCTTTGCAAAAGCCCGAGGCGTTTGAGGATTTTCTTAAAATCAAAGAAGAATATGAAAGGGTAAAGCAAAACGGGTTTTAACGTAAAAAAATGCTTGACTTTAAAGGTTGACTTTGATATAATATCTCTGCTAATGACAAATATTGTGTCTTTTAGCTCCTTGACCTGTCGAAAAGGCAGGCCCAAAAGTCCATAAGGAGGTGTAAACGAATGGTTACTAACAAGTATGAGGCAATGATGGTTTTCTCTGTTGCCAATGGTGAAGAGGCTACTAACGCTCTTGTTGAGAAGTTTAAGGCTCTTATTGCTGAGAACGGTACCATCGAAAACGTTGACGATTGGGGTAAGCGCCGTTTGGCATATCTCATCAACGACGAGGCAGAAGGTTACTATGTAATCGCCAATTTCGAGGCTGCTCCCACATTCCCCGCAGAACTTGACCGTATTGCAAAGATCACCGACGGTGTTCTTCGCGTAATGGTTACTGCAAAATAAGTCAGAGGAGATAAACTAATGAATGTTGTAATTCTTATAGGTAGACTTACTGACAATCCCGAACTTCGTCACACCAGCAACAATATTGCTGTGACAAGGTTTTCAATCGCGGTTGACCGCGGTTACAGATCAGGTGAAGAAAGACAAACCGACTTTGTCAACATCGTAGCATGGAGACAGACTGCCGAATTTATTACGACCTACTTCAAAAAGGGTCAGCGCATTGCTATCGAAGGCTCTTTGCGTATGAACCGTTATCAGGATAAGGACGGTAACAACCGTACTTCGTATGAAGTTGTTGTCAACAACGCTCATTTTGTTGAGCCTAAAAACGGCGGCGGCAATGCAGGATTTGTTCCTGCCGAAGCAGCACCTGCTGCACCCCAGTCTTTCTCAAACAGTGATTCCGGCGATTTTGCCGAGATCGCATCGGACGACGATTTGCCGTTCTAATTTATTTGACTTTTAGCTTTAAGCTTTAACTTTACTAAAGGAGGTTGCCTTAAATGGAAAAGAACGAGAGACCTATGCACCGTAAACCCCGCAAGAAGGCTTGTTTCTTCTGCGTTGATCGTGCAGAGTTCATTGATTATAAGGACGTTGCAAAGCTCCGCAAGTTTGTTTCTGAGCGTGCAAAGATCCTTCCTCGCCGTGTAACCGGCACTTGCGCTGCACATCAGCGTGAGCTCACTACTGCTATCAAGCGTGCACGTTATGTTGCTTTGCTTCCTTACGTAGCAGACTAATAATTCTTAAATTGAAAAAACGGAGTGGACTTGTCCACTCCGTTTTTTAAGTTTGTATAGCTAAAAAACGGTTCGACCGATTATTCCAAAATTTTGTTTTGTATAGTTGTAATATACCATACATTTATGATAAATAAAGTACAGTTTAAAATCACAAGTTGTTTTTAGAGCCTATTATGATGCTTATGGGTACGCCTGCCGATAAGGTTATGATGACTTTCTCGGGTGAAAACTATTATACCTTGAACATTTTGTTTAAAGACGGAAGGTCGGCTGTTGTTTCGGGATTTAAAAAAGGCTCACCGTTTATGATGAATATAGCCTCAGACCCAAAAAGTTACATTATAAAGGTTGAATCCGATTACTTTGCTTTATTTATGGAAGAACTTGTCCGTTTCTTTAAAACAAAGGAAGCTAAGGTACCGCACGAGTGTACCGTTAATATAATCGCAGTGCGTGAAGCAGGTCTCAAAGCTTATAAAACCCCAGGAATATGGGTTGATGTTGACTGAAAAAAACTCCGTCATTTTTAAAATGACGGAGTTTTTTACTATTTTGTTATCTCGACTGAGCATACGCACTCGTTTTCCATAATTATACAGCCAAGTCGGTTAACTTCTGTTTTAGTACAGTTGTCTATTTTTATTATGCATATGTTTTCTTTTTCACATGATATCGATGCAATGTAATATTCATTTTCCAAGATACAAGCTGTAAGGCTTTTGATAGCATCACGATTGGAAAGTTCTATTTTCAGTAAATGTGTGCCTTTGGCTTCCTTATTCTGAAACTTGATGCTGAGAGGATGTAGCGCGATCATAGCAATGACCATTATTACAGTCATTGTGATAGAAACAAAATAGTATCCAATACCTATACAAAGACCTATACATGCTGTTGCCCATAAACCTGCTGCGGTTGTCAGTCCTCTTATGCGGTTGCCGCCAATAAGAATACATCCGGCACCTAAAAAACCTATTCCGCTTACAACCTGAGCACCAATTCGACCTATATCTCCACCATAATTCATATACAGCGCTTCACTCATTATCATAACACCTGCGGCGCCAAGACACACAAGGATATGAGTTCTTAAACCTGCGTCGTGATTGGTATAAGCGCGTTCGGCACCTATAATTCCACCAAGAACCAAAGCTAAGATGAGCCGTAATAAAACAGATTGCCAATTGTCGGGTAAAAATAATTCGGGCATTGTCGTCTCCTGAAAGTTTAATACGCATATTCCGTTTATGGAATATGCGTTTTTTTCTTGTATATTAATATACCATATAAAATAGTATAAATCAAGCAAAATTTCAAAAATATTTTACCTAAATTTTACATTGATTTAACAAAAACTTTGTGGCATAATTTGGAGTATTCTCAAAATGTGCGAGGTAAGGTATAATATACATGCGTGCACGAGAAGTTTTAAAAAGGAGAAATGCATGAAAAAAGTATTAACTATAATATTAACGTTTGTGATTACTGTGGCATCGGTCATGTTTGTGCCGATGTCTGTCGGGGCGGCAAGTGCAGGGACAAGAGCAGGTAAAGTAACACTTAACAGCGGTACTTTGTACATACGTAGTTCGCCGCAAAAAAGTGCGAGCGTTCTAAGAAGCGTTTATAATGGCTCACATTTGACGTTGATGGAAAAAAGCGGTGATTGGTGGAAGGTAGAGTATCAAGATGGCAAGTTTGGCTACTGTCATTCGGATTACATTACCGTTTTAAATTCATCTGAAGCTACGGTAGATGTAAGTTCAGGATATCTTAACGTTCGTAGCGGAGCAGGTACTTCGTATAAACTTATTGATGTACTTTTTGATAATGATACCGTACTTGTACTGTCGCAGGAAAATGGCTGGAGCCGTGTGCTATTTTACGGAAGCAAGATAGGGTATGTAAGCAGTAAATATCTGAAAACCGATAAAACTTACAGTGCTATTAGTCTTAATGTGCCGAGTTTTAAACAGACTGACCCAAGATGGGCGAATGTGAAAATCGGTAGTTCGGGCAAAACTATGGCTGATATTGGTTGTGTGACAACTGCACTCTCAATGACCGAGTCTTACCGTACGGGGTCTACAATATATCCTAATGCTATGGCTAAAAAATTGACCTACACGCCGTCGGGAAGTGTATATTGGCCGAGCAACTACACTCAGTCAACGTCTATAACGGGATATCTTTCAAGATTTTATGAGATTTTAAAATCGGGTAAACCGGTAATAGTCGGTCTTAAAAATAAAAGCGGCAGTCAGCATTGGGTTGTTGTAACGGGTTATAAAGGGGGAGACACGCTTAAAGCGTCCAACTTTACCATAAACGACCCCGGTTCAAAATACCGTGACGATCTGCAGGATTTTATAAACGTATATCCGTACTTTTATAAGTATTTGTATTATTAACGGAAACCGTGGCACTTGCCACGGTTTCTTAATATGTGCGTACACCGTCAATGTGTATAAATCGTGCCAGTGAATAAGAATAGGTATTAAGCGGACGGTTGAGCGCGTCATTAGTGTGCGCGGCAATTAAAATTTGAGGGTTAGTTGCGATTATTACAGGTGTATGGTAAAAATCTCCTGTCTCGTTGCCCAGTTGAACGATATCGCCTATCATGGCTTGGTCTTGTAAAACCAAATGACCGAAGGGACCAACCGATTGGTTGTTTATAAGAAAATCGTAAAGATACTCTACACCTGTCCATGAAGGTGTACGTTCGGAGGCAGTGCGGTAAAACCAACCAGTCTCAGGAGTGTAGTTCATCACACCTGCACCTGCATAAATGCATTGAGAGGCAAAGTTGGTACAGTCACCGCCGATATCGTTAAAATCATAAAATTTCGGATTGCGTAACAAGGCCCATTTTTTGGCATATATCACAGTGGCAGCACGGTTGTAAGCAGAAATTTTCATAACATCAACCCCTGTTAATATGTTATGAATAGCAGTGAAATTTGTTCTCAATAAAACCATTCCTCAGCCAAAACAAAAAAACCACCCTATTGGGGTGGTTTTTTTGGCTGAGGAATAGGGATTCGAACCCCAACAAACAGAGTCAGAGTCTGTCGTGCTACCGTTACACTATTCCTCAACGGACAAAAACTATTATAACCATTTTTTTTGAAATGTCAAGAATTATTTTAATGAATTTCAAATATTTTGTTGTAAAACTTGTTTATATTTAAGTTGTGATGTGCAAAAAAATATGGTATAATATAATTGACGATAGTGAGGTGGCATTATTTTGAGTTATAACATTATAAAATATGACCCATATTTAGCGCCCTACGAGACTGATATTGATTTAAGGATGAAGTTGTATTCAATCAAGCGAAAAGAACTTCTTGGTGAAAACGGAACATGGGACGGTTTTGCTGACGGATACAAATATTTTGGCATTAATCAAACAAGCGACGGTTGGGTCTACCGTGAATGGGCTCCCGCCGCCGAGGATATGTATTTTACCGGGGACTTTAATAACTGGGATATATATGCCAACAAAATGAACAAACTTCCCGATGGCGTTTTTGAAATACATCTTCCAAAAGATGCCTTGCGGGTTGGTCAAAAAATTCAGGCAATAGTTATCCATAACGGTGAAACTTTACGCAGAGTGCCTACCTATGCTACAAGAGTTGTTCAAGACCCTGTGACGTATTTATGGTGCGCCGAGGTTGACGACGTATTATTTGATGGTTTTAATTGGACTGATGACGGTTTTAAACCTGCAACCACACCTTTTATTTACGAATGTCATATCGGTATGGCAACCGAAGATTACAAAGTGGGTAGTTATAACGAGTTTACTCAAAACATACTACCTAAGGTGAAGCAACTCGGTTACAACACCATTCAGATAATGGCTGTTATGGAGCATCCGTATTACGGCTCGTTCGGATATCAGGTTTCTAATTTTTATGCCGCTTCATCGCGATACGGATACGCAAAAGAACTCAAAAATCTCATAAATACAGCCCATAGCATGGGTATTACTGTATTGCTTGATGTTGTACATTCGCATGCGGTTAAAAACACCGGTGAGGGTCTTAATCTGTTTGACGGCACTGAGTATCAATTCTTCCATGAAGGTGCAAAAGGTAACCACATCGCATGGGATACAAAACTTTTCAATTACGGCAAAAACGAGGTCTTGCATTTTCTTTTGTCTAACCTTAAATTTTGGATGGAGACCTATCATTTTGACGGTTTCCGTTTTGACGGCGTCACCTCTATGCTTTATCACGACCACGGTTTAGGCAGTGCATTTAGCAATTACGATATGTATTTTTCAATGAACACCGATACCGAGGCTGTTACCTATCTTCAACTTGCCAACGAACTTATCCATACTATAAATCCAAAGGCGGTTACTATTGCTGAAGATATGTCGGGAATGCCGGGTATGTGCCTTAAAATAAAAGACGGCGGAATAGGTTTTGATTACCGCCTTTCGATGGGCATGCCCGATTTGTGGATAAAGTATATCAAGGAATATAAAGACGAAGACTGGGACATGCAGAAACTTTGGTATGAACTCGGTTGCCGTCGTCCTAATGAAAAAAACATCGGTTATGCCGAATCTCATGACCAGGCATTGGTGGGTGATAAAACCATAATGTTCCGCTTGTGCGATGCCGAGATGTACACGTCTATGAACAAGGCTTCACAAAGTATGATTATTGACCGCGGTGTTGCTCTGCATAAAATGATAAGGCTTATTACAGCATCGTTAGCAGGTGAGGGATACCTTAATTTTATGGGAAACGAGTTTGGGCATCCTGAGTGGATAGATTTTCCGCGTGAGGGCAACGGATGGAGTTACCATTATTGCCGACGTCAATGGAGCCTTGCCAAAAACGATTTGTTAAGGTATGAAGGACTTAATATTTTCGACCGAGATATGGTTCATTTGCTAAAAAGGGAACGTGTTTTGTCTAAACCGTCGGTTAATCTTTGGGTACACGACGGTGATAAGGTTATAGCATATGCCAAAGGTAAAAACGTATTTATTTTCAACTTCCACCACGAAAAATCGTTTGAAGGATATTTTATTCCGGTGCCGGAAGAAGGGGAGTACGCAGTAACTCTTTCGACCGACAACAGTGTTTACGGCGGTTTTGACCGAATTGATACTCTTTACAGGTACAAAACCGAACAACTTCCCGATGGCAGGGTTGGTTTTAAATGCTATCTGCCTTCGAGAACAGCGGTTGTTTTAAAAAAAATATAAAAAAGTGGACGAACTAAATGTTCGTCCACTTTTTTGTTATCTGTCAAGTATGTCCTTATCGACAATATAATTTAAGAGATACTGGAATGCAGGCAAGGGAATACGTGAGAATTTTCCGTTGTTTACATATTCCTCAAGTAATGTTGTAAACTCGTTGATTAAACTTAAGATGTAATCAAGTCTTACAAGGTCGGTAGCAGTGTGACCGGTGCAGTCGATAAGACGTGCCATATCTACTTTATATACCTTTATAAGTTCGCTTGCTGATTTAAAACCGTCAACAAACTTCAAAACAAGTTCTTTGGCTTCATTAGGACTAGAGAATTGTTTTTCAGCTGCAGGAGTATAATACTTACCGCAATCGGCGGCAGCCTTGTGAAGTGCAAAGGATGCTCGCATAAGACTGATGATTGAGGTCATCGAGATAAAGCAACGCTCTTCAAAAGCTCCCTCGGGAGTCCAGGTTTTAAGCAAAGCATCGCATTTGTCAATAGCTTTGTTTATAACGTCGTAATCAATAAAGCTTTCGACTGCAGTGTTAACCAAAACGTTTTTGAATTCGTTCGGGATGAATAAAAATCTTCTTAACGGTGAGCATTGCATAATAGAGGCTTTTCCTTTGGCTTTGGCAATCCAATCAATAACAGGCTGGTGAATTTCGTTTTGGATTGTGCGGGTAATCTCGGTGTAAGGAGTAACCTTTCCAAATATAGCGCGCTCAATCTTTTCGTTGTTTTGTTCTTGGTTTTTAAGGTCGCCCGTCATGAAAAGACCAGCTCTTGCTAAAGCACTCCACTGACCCCAAAGGTCACGGCCCTGGGATGCTTCCCAATGGGTGATAAGTGCGTTACGCTCTTTGTAAGTCTCACATTCAACACCATCGTTAAGGAATGCTTCAATTTCATCAGTAGCAACAGGAATGTTGTCGCCTTTTGCCCAAACACTGGAAAATTGATGGTTTACAAATCCTATCCAGGAGTTTTCACAAGGGCAAACAAAAATGTTTTTAAAGCCTTGTTCAACGAAAAATTCAATACTTGTTTTGCGGTGTGCATAATAGAACCAATCGAAGATTTCAACCTCGCGGCTGAAGGGTTCACAAAGCTCGTTGTGTGTCCAAAGCATATCGTCCCAAATACCGGGCTTAACACCCTCTGCCAAAAGGTTATCACAAAGTTTGGCAAGGAATTTGGCATAAACGGGTTTGTTTTCGTCGGTTAATTTAACCTCGTCACCGCCGATGTGTATGTATTTAAGGTCGAAAGCATCAAGATATTCGTGGATTATATTCATTGCAAATTCTTCTGCTTCGGGGGTTTGGAAAGCAACGTCATAAGTGGTGGCTTCAGGGGAGATTCTTAAATGTTTAAAACGTTCCTGCCTTAAAAAATGCTCCATATGGCCTACTACGTTGGTCATAGGGAAGAGGAAAATGCCGCGTTTTTCACATTCGGCCTTTGCCCACTTAGCATCGTCATAGGTCATAACGCCTTCACGCAAAACACCGTCAAAACACTTAAAGTCAAAAGCACCTTCAAGATAAAGACCTATACCGTTGTATCCCAAATCTTTTAATTTGTCGGCAACCAGCAAAAATTCATCTCGGTTAAAATTTCTGAGTCTTGCATAGTCCCACATAAACCATCTTTTTTCATAATTTGCCATAAAATACTCCTCCTAAATGTCTTTTTAACCTGATTTTACACTATATACTTTCTTTTTTCAATATTAATATCATACTATTTTTTAAAAATTTGAACAAAAACTCTATTTTTATGTGTAAATTTTTTTGTTGATAAAAACAGGGGAATAATCTTGACATAAATACATTTTAGCTTTATAATTATAGTGAATTTATTCCATTTTCGTTCACTTTTTTTGAAATATTATGTGACGTGTTGCTTTGAGTATAAAGAGGATGATCAAGATATGAGAATTTTTAAAATGTTTTTGGCTGTTGCTTTGTCGGTTATGTTGGTTGTGACAATGTTGCCGTTTGGAGTTTTCGCAACCGAGACCGAACAGGAAGAAGTAACGGTTACCGATATAACTTTTGATGATATTACACGCTATTATGGTGATTGCGACGGTATTAACTTAGATGAAGAAGGCAACGCTTTGTATGTCTTTGATTATATGCCTCGTAATTTTACAATACATTTTTCGGACGAAACCACCTTCACTCCCGAGTATTATAATCAAGTTGAAGAGGTTTACGGTGAGGGTTTAAACCTTTCCTACGAACAAAATACTTTTGATACTTTGCCTGAGGTAGGTGAGGTAATTGATGCAACGGTTGAGTTTAAAGGTTTTGAAAAAGCGTATACGATTACAATTGTTGAATCACCTGTTGAAAGTATTATTGTTGAGGACCTTGAGATAGTCGAAAATACACATGGGCTTTTAAACGAAGATACTGGTGAGTATGTTTATGAACTTTTGTGGCAGGATTCCCCACAGTATACTGTTACGTTAAAGGACGGTACCATACTCAACAGCAACTCTGACGGTGAAGTGGAAATCAACGGTGAGAAGTTTGACCTTGATACAAATATATTGGAATTGCAATATGCCGAGGATTTTGCAGCAGGAAATGTTTACGAAATCACTGCTAATTTCCTTGGTGCAGCCGATAGTTTTAATCTTACCATCAACGAGACTGCCGTTCAAAGCATTGTTATAAATGACATTGAGACGTATGAGAATTATGAAGGCATTTTTTCAGACGGTGTGTTCTATTACTCACCGGATGTCGAGTTTACTGTTACGATGAATGACGGAAGAACTTTTGAAAGCGAAAACGGTTCTGTTGAAATAGATGCTCAGACGGTCACGCTCGAATGTGACTGGTTGTCGTATCAACAGTCGGAACCTTGGACTGTAGGCAATACCTACACCGTAACAGGCAGTGTTTTGGGTGTTTTTGATGAGTTTACTGTTACCGTTGTTGAAAGTTTTGTTGAAAGCATTTCGGTTGAAGATATCAGCGTTGTTGAAAATATTGACGGTGAATTTAATAATGAGTTGGGATACTTTGAATATTCGGTCTTTTCACCAATAACAATTTTACTTAAGGACGGAAGAAACTTTACGACCGATTATTTTGGCCATGAAATAGACGGTGTCACTTACTATGCTACTCATGACGGAGAATTGCAGCAAGAAAACCAAGAATGGATTGCAGGTAACACCTACACCGTTACGATAGGTTTTATCGGTGTTTACACAACGTTTAACGTAACGGTTCTGGAAAACCCGATTGACCGAGTTGTAATTGAGCCTTTGGAAATAGAGGAACTTACCAACGGCTCGTATGTAGAGGGTCTTGGGTTTGTTTATAACAGAATCTACCCGCAATTTACCGTTTTCATGAAAGATGGCAGAACATTCCAAAATACCGACGGCGAAAGAAGTATTGAGATTGACGGTAAGGAATACAACCTTGACATAGAATGGGATGTTCAGAATGATCAACTGTGGACAGTCGGCAACACATACGAAGTGGCCGCTTCGCTTGGTGGTGTCACCACAGTTTTCGAAATTACTATAACCGAAAGCAGTATTGAAAGTATCGTTATAGAAGATATTGAAATTATTGAAAACGACCTCGACTATATGTTTTACAGCGAGGCTATCGGTTATAATGTCTATACTTATGAGAACAATTTGAGTATAACCGTGAACTTTAAGGACGGTACGGTTGCCGAAGGTGTTGGCGAGGTTGAGATAAACGGCGAAATTATAAGGATTGAAAACTGCCATGATTCTCAATTTGAAGAGGCCTGGAGCGCAGGTAACATTTATGATGTTACGGCAAGTATTTTAGGCAGGAATATTGAGTTTAAGGTTTCGATAGTTACTACACCGGTAGAAAATGTTGAAATTTCAGATATTGAGATTATCGCGAATACAAACGGCAGATTTGATGAAGAAGCCGATGCTTATTATTACAATAGGCTTTTACCGATGTTTACCGTTACACTTGCTGACGGTCAGACTTTTGAAGGTTCCAACGGAGAAGTTTCAATAGACGGTGTAGTTCATTATTTTCATTCCGATGATACCGTTCTTCAGGAAAACGAACCCTGGACTGTGGGTAACACTTATACCGTTACGGTGAGTGTTATGGGATTTGAAACAACTTATAATGTTTCAATTGTTGAAGACCCTGTGCAATCCATAGTAATTGACGATGTTTTCGTTATTGAAAATACTCACGGTTATTTAAGTGAAGAATTAGGCTATTATGTTTATAATGACTTTGATTATAAACTTACCGTTACCTTCTCAGACGAAAGCACCCAAGAGTATATTTTTAACACCAAGACCTCTGTAATCGAAATAGGCGCACAGACATACCGTGTCGTAATGCAAACTTCGAATGAAGATGAATGGACTGTAGACGGCATATACGATGTGGCGGTTTCGGTTTATAATATTAATTCAGAAATCGAAAATGCAGTTATTTGCAACTTTAATATTTCGGTTGTCGCGATGCCTGAGTTGACATTTGATATCGATGATGTAGAGATAGTTGAAAACACTTGTGGAGAGTATTCCGAAGAACAGGGATACTTCCTTTATTACGGATTCCAATTTACTTATAGAGTTACTTTAAGTGACGGTACTGTTTTGACAAGTGATGATGATCGTGCAGTTGAAATCTACGGTCAAAAGTACTATACTGAAGGCGATATCACTTCACAACTTGATTCACCGTGGACTGTCGGTAATACTTATCCAATAGAGGTAACATTCCTTTCCGAGGTTGACACATTAAATATTTCTATAATTGAAGATCCAACCCCAGATCCTGAACCTGAGTTGATTATAGGAGATATAGATGGTGACGGCGAGATAACCGACTGGGATGAGGTTATTTTAGCACGATACCTGGCAGGTTGGGATGTCGAGATTCCTGACCTTACAACTTGCGACATCGATGGTGACGGCGAGGTAACCGACTGGGATGAGGTTATTTTAGCGAGATATCTTGCCGGTTGGGATGTCGAAATAGCAGGATAAAGGAGAGTAACAATGAAAAAAGTTTTATCATTTATTATTACTTTAATATTACTTTGTGCTTTGCTTACGGTTCCGGTTGAGGCTGTAGGTAGCGGAACTTTGTCTTTGAGTGATGCTGAAGGCGGCAAGGGTGATACTGTGACAGTCAATGTCAGAATCACCGATAACCCGGGTCTTATTACGTTGAGATTTACAATTTCATGGTCCGACGGTCTTGAACTGACGGCAGTTTCGGATGCGGGTCTGTTAAACGGATGGACGACACCGTCACCTACTATTTCTTCTCCTTATACACTTCGTTGGAGTGATTCTTTATCAACTTCAGACAATACTGCAACAGGCAAAATTGCTACATTGACATTTAAAATAAAAGATGACGCACAATTAGGTGACGAAAGGGTTTCTTTAAGTTTTAGAGAATCTCGTAATGTAAACGGTGGCAATAACACATTTAGCGGTGTATCTGCTAAGATTAGTGTTGTTTGTAAAGAACATTCTTTCGGCGATTATACGAAAAAAGATAATAGTGACCACTCTCGCACCTGTAGCATTTGCGGTTTTGTTGAGTCAAGAAGTCATGCATGGGATAACGGTACCGTAATAACAGAAGCTACATGCAAGGATAAAGGCAGTAAACAGGTCACATGTGCTGTTTGTGGTGCCACCAAGGTGGTAGATATAGAGAAACTTAAAAATCACACTTATGGTGATTGGGAACGTACCAAGGAACCTACATGTACCCAAAAAGGTGAACAGAAAAGAGAATGTTCTGTATGCAATAAAGTCGAGACCAAATCAATTGCGGCTTTAGGACATAATATCGAGAACGCAACCGTTACCAAAAATCCAACTTGTAGTAAAGCAGGTACTCAAACCGGATTATGTACCCGATGCAATAAACAGGTTACTGTTTCTATTCCTGCAATTAACCATTCATTTGGTGAATGGAGTGTGAAAAAAGCGGCATCTTGTACCGAAACCGGTATTAAGGAAAGAAAGTGTTATACTTGTTCCAAAACTGAGCAGGAAACAGTAGAAAAAATGGCACATTCTTTTGACGAATACACATTGATTAAAGAACCTACCATTAGTTCTACCGGCCTTAAAGAAGCCAAGTGCGTATATTGTGACCATATTTCTAAAGAAATTATGCCATGCGCTGTATTTGACCAGGATACTAATACTGTATTTGAGGCTGCCGAAGGTGTATTTGCAGAGGGTACAGAGATTAAAATATCGGAACTTACAAAAGGAACTTCAGAATACAGTACCGCCAAAATTGCATTGTCGGGCATCTCCAGCCAGTACAGACTTTTCAGTATAAAAGCATATTTGGAGGGCGCAGAAATTCAACCAAACGGTGAAGTCACTGTACATTTTGATATCCCTAATGCGTACGGTGAGAATGTTGCTGTTTATCACATTTCAAACGATGGTCAACAAGAAAAGCTTGAATCGGTTATAAGTGAAGACGGAAAAACGGTATCAGTAACACTTTCACATTTTAGTGTGTTTGCAATATGTAACACTGCTGCTAAAGTACAGAAGAGCTATTTTGATGAAGGTGACACCGATGACGGAAATACCGTTGCTGTTGTTATTTTTATTATCGCAATAGTTTTGATACTTGGCGGAATTGTTGCATTCCTTTTCTTCAAAAGAGGAAGAGTTTCATACATGGATTAATATAGTGTTAAAGGAAAAGTCCACACGAACGTAATGTTTCGTTCATGTGGACTTTTTTATATTTTATAAACAATATTTGCTTTAGAATACTCAGTAGGGGTTATTCCTATTTTGCCCTTAAAAGTGCGACAAAAATGATACACGCTTGAAAAACCGCATTTTTCCGATATCTCGGTAATAGACAGTACAGAATCACAAAGCAACTGCTTGGCTTTTCCAAGCCTAATATTAAGTATGTGCTGTCTTGGTGCCGATGCTTACGGATTTCAGCTTGAGAAGCTGGAGTCGCAATACCGCAATCCCGAAACATACAAAACAGTGTTTGCCGCTATGTGTGGCAGACCTAGCTACGTTACAAATTACCGTTCTTACGGTAATGCAGGCAAAACCGATGAGGAATTGGCCGAGGAACTTTTGGAATTAGCCGACTGTGGAGCAACCCTTATCGACGTTATGGGTGACTATTACCACAAATGTCCCGGTGAACTTACCGATGACGAAGAGGCTATAAAAAAACAAATGGAGCTTATAGATAAGCTCCACGAAAAGGGTGCCGAGGTTTTGATGTCCTCGCATATTCAAAAATTCACTCCTGCCGAGCGCGTTTTAGAGGTGGCACTTGCACAAAAAAGCAGAGGTGCTGATATCATTAAGATTGTTACTGGTGCTTCCACAATGGAGGAGCAGATTGAAAACCTTCGTATTACAGATTTGCTTAAAAGAGAACTTGGTGCACCGTTTTTGTTCTTGTCGGGCGGAGTAAACACCTTACACCGTCGACTTGGTATAAAATTGGGCTGTTGTATGGCACTTTGTGTATACGAACACGACGAACTCTCTACCCCTGCACAACCCCTTTTGAGTATTATTAAAAAGGTTCGCGACGATATCGATTTCTGAGTAGTTGCTTTTTTACATAACTCTTGAATCGCTGCGTATTTCTCTCGGAGTCTTGCCCAAGTTGGCATATAAAACCTTTCTGAAATACGAGGTTGAACTAAACCCTAACGAGTCGCTAATATCCTGAACAGAGCGATTGGTAGAGGTTAGTAATTGCACCGCATTTTCGCATAAAACCTCTTGTTTTATTTGGTTTGGTGTTTTGTCCGATACCTTTTTAAATATTTCATATAGCCCCGATTCACTGATATTGCATATTCCTGCAATTTCTTGAACGGATAAATGCGGGTTCTGATGTATTAAAGCACAAGCCTTTTCAAAGGTTTGTTCACGGCGTGTTTTCCTATTGTTTTTTAAATATGGCACGGTTTCGTTCAAGCAACTGTAAAATATTCCCAATTCATAACTTCGAGGCTTTTGATTAAACGGAATATCTTTTATCTTTTGCTTTAATTTGTCGTCGCATTCGATGACCTGTAAGGAAAATAGGGCGGATGCCGTTTCGGGGAAGAATTTAAAAGCGTATGAATGAAATTTAATATCGGGTTCACCATACCAATACGATTGATATGATAATCCGTCGGGTATATAGAATACGTCGCCGTGCTTAATTTCAATAGTGGCATCGTCCGATACAATTTTGCAATGTCCTTGTTCCATATATGCCAAGTAATGGTAAGGTGAGCCTTTTCGGTTGTCGGTATAGCGAAATCCCTCTTTGAAATCAAAGTGGACAAAAAGATATTTGTTGGAGAAAAATGTGCTTTTCAATTAAAATCACCCCATAAAATGTGTAGAATATTACCTCATTTATTATAGAATACCATATTTTAAAATGCAAATCAATCTTTTATAATGAATGTATAACAAAAAAGATTTGGAGTGTTTTAAATGGAAACAAGAAACATTTATTTTACAGCATCAAAGGTTGTCGAGGTTTTGACAAAAGAAATACGTGACCCAAACCCTGGTGAAGTTCAGGTAAGGACAGTGATTTCTTGCATCAGCAGTGGTACCGAAAAAGCCAACCTTATCGGCGGTGTTAATACCAATCCCAGCGGAAAAGACCCAGGGTGGCCCAAAATTTCAGGATACAGCGTTTCGGGAGTTATCGAAAAGGTGGGCGAGGGTGTAGCCAACTTTAAGGTTGGAGATAGGGTAGCCCTTCGGTGGTCGATTCATGCGGAACTTCAGAATATGAAAGTGCAATATGTTTATAAAATACCTGATAATGTGTCGTTTGAAGATGCCGCATTTACACACATTTCAATTTTCCCACTTGCCGCCATCAGAAAATGCCGTTTTGAGGTTGGCGAGTCGGCAATTGTTATGGGTATGGGTGTTTTGGGTCTTTTTGCGCTTAAGCTTTTAAGAGTTGCGGGTGCCGCTCCCATAATTGCCGTTGACCCCGACCCCAAAAAGCGTGAAAAGGCTTTAGCTACGGGTGCCGATTATGCACTTGACCCTTATGCCGCCGATTTTGCCGAAACCGCAAAAAAGCTCACCAACGGTGGCGCCAATGTTGGCATTGAGGTTACGGGTATCGGAGCAGGTCTTGACGGAATCTTAGACTGTATGGCAAGATACGGTAGGGTAGCCTTGCTCGGCTGCACAAGAAATAAGGAATTTACGATTGATTACTATCTTAAAGTGCATTGTCCCGGTATAACCCTTGTCGGTGCACATACCAACGCTCGTCCCGAACACAATTCCTCCGGTGGCTGGTGGACTCAGGGTGATGATATGAATGCTGTTTTAAAGCTTATGGAAATGGGCAGACTCGAACTTGCTTCGGTAAGAGATGAGGTTTATTCACCGCTTGAAGCACCTGCCGTTTACAAGAGACTTGTTGAACAACCTTCGTTCCCCGTAACTCAGTTCGATTGGAGGCTTTTAGAATGAGGAAAATTAAAATAGCCCAAATAGGCACAGGGCATGACCACGCACCTGCTGCAATTAAAACACTAAAATTGTTAAGCGATATTTATGAGGTTGTAGGTTTTGCCATTGTACCTGAAGACAGTTACAACAACGAAAGCATGCAGTACGAACACAACAAAAGGTTTTATGAGGGCGTGCCGCAGATGACGGTTGAGGAAATTTTGAATTACCCCGACCTTGATGCAGTTTGCATTGAAACTGAGGACAGAGCACTCACTAAATACGCCTTAATGGCTGCAGAAAAAGGCCTACATATTCAAATGGATAAACCGGGTGGTATCTCGGATGAAGAATTTGATAAACTTATTGATACTGTAAGTGAGAAGAACTTGGTTTTCCATACAGGATATATGTATCGTTACAATCCCGCTATTTTAAAATTAAAGCAGGATATAACTGCGGGTAAACTTGGTGAAATTATTTCGGTTGAAGCACAGATGAACTGTATTCATCCACTTGAAAAGCGCGATTGGTTAAAGGATTATCCCGGTGGCATGCTATATTTCCTTGGTTGCCATATGATAGACGTTGTGTATTCTCTTATGGGCGAACCTTTGGAGGTTATTCCGCTTAGTTGTTCATCGGGGCTTGGCGGTACCGTGGCTAAAGACTTTGGAATGGCAGTTTTCAAATACAAAAACGGTGTTTCAATAGCCAAAAGCACTGCTATTGAAAAGGGCGGCTTTGAGCGACGCCAGATTGTTGTTGTAGGAACCTTGGGTACTGTCGAAATCCGCCCGTTTGAGTGGGCAAACTATACCCGAAACGATGTTTTTTCACCGCAGTTTACAACCGTCAGAGAAGTTTTTTTCGACGATTGGCATAAAAAAGGCGACATTCACGAAACTGAGGTCCACGGTAGATACGATGCAATGTTCCGTGCTTTTGCTGACTATGTAAACGGCAAAATGACAAATCCGTATTCTTACGAGTACGAAAGAAAACTACACAAGCTTGTGTTAAAGGCTTGCGGTGAATAGAGGAGAATATTAATGAAAGCAATTTTAGTTAATGATGATAGAAGTCTTCGTTGGGATAACGTTCCCGACCCTATATGCGGGGCAGAGGACTGCTTGGTTAAAATTGAAGCGGCGGCCTTAAACCGTGCTGACCTTATGCAACGAGAGGGCGATTATCCGCCACCTCCCGGATGTCCCGAATGGATGGGCTTGGAAATCGCAGGTACTATTGTTGAGGTGGGTACTGATGCGGCAAAGAAATCTAATTGGAAGATAGGCGATAAGGTTTGTGCCCTCTTAGGCGGTGGCGGTTATGCCCAGTACGCCAACATTAAGTACGATATGCTAATGCCTGTGCCTAATAACTGCAGTATGGTTGAGGCGGCTGCTATTCCCGAAGCATTTGCAACAGCTTACCTCAATTTGTTTATCGAGGGTAAAATTAAAACGGGTGATACCTTGCTTATGAATGCGGGTGCCAGTGGTTTGGCAAGTGTTATTATCCCTATGGCTAAGGCTTTCGGTATTCGTGTTATAACTACGGTTTTAACAAAAGAGATTGCCGAAAATATCAAACATCTTAATGCCGATAGAGTTGTTGCAACCGACTCTGAGGATATTGTTGAGGTTTTGAAGGAAGAACTGGGAAACGGTCACCCTGTTGACGTTGCTATCGACTGCTTGGGCGGTGAAATTATGGGCAAGTGTATCCATTATCTTCGCCACGGTGCACGTTGGATTATGATAGCCGCCTTGGCAGGACAAAAGACCGAAATCGACCTTAAAAACATTTACGTCCGCAATGTCCGTATTGTTGGCAGTACCTTGCGTTCACGCACACCTGAGGTTAAGGCGCAAATTCTTGCCGAACTTGTAGAAAATGTGTGGACAAAGGTTGAAACAGGTGAGGTTAAGCCTACCGTTTACAAGGTTTTGCCCATACAAGAGGCCGAAGCCGCACACGATATTCTTTACAAAGGTCAGAACGTCGGAAAGGTCGTTTTGACGGTAGAATGATAAAGGAAATACGACGTATAAAGCACGGCGAAACGTATATACCCGAAAGTTGGATATTTGCAGGCGGTGAAAAGGAAAAACGCATACCCATTATATTATCCGTTTTCCTTGTTGAAACCGATAATAAGCGTATCCTTATAGATGCAGGGTGTGAAACTATGCCGGGTTTTGAACTTCGAAATTTTAAATTACCGATAGATGTTTTAATAGAAAACGGTATTGACCCCAACACCATAACCGACGTTTTGCTGACCCACTCACATCATGACCATATCGAGTGTGTGAAGTATTATAAAAATGCCACCGTTTACATAAACCTCGATGAACTGCAAGAGGGAATACGCTATATTCCATGCAGTATGAAGACTGTAACCTTTGAAGACGATATTACTGTGGACGACGGTGTTAGAATGGTCAAAATCGGCGGTCACAGTAAAGGCTCGTCGGTTGTTGAACTGAATGTAAATGGCAAAACCACCGTTATTTGCGGCGACGAATGTTATTCTTCGTATAATATAGAAAATAGGGTACCAACCGCAACAAGCTTTTCAAAAGAAAACAGTAAAAAGTTTATTGAAAAATACTGTGACGGCAATTACAATCTATTACTTTGCCATATGGAATAAAAAAGAGTAGGGATTCGGAAAGTTTTCCAAAATCCTTACTCTTTTTTATCTATTGAATCGAATACATTTTATAAAGTTCGCTGTAAATTCCTTGCTTTTCCAAAAGCTCTTTGTGTGAGCCGGTTTCGGCAATGCCGTCTTCAGTCAGAACTATTATTCGGTCGGCATTTTTTATGGTGGTGAGTCGGTGGGCAATGGTAAAGGTTGTTCTGCCAACCGCTAACTTTTCAAGTGATTTTTGTACCAAGTGCTCACTTTCGTTGTCCAAGGCACTTGTCGCCTCGTCAAGAATAAGTATAGGCGGGTCTTTTAGGAACACACGTGCAATGGAAATACGCTGCTTTTGTCCGCCTGAAAGCTTTACACCTCGTTCGCCTACATAGGTATCATATCCGTCGGGCAGATTTGCTATAAAATCATGTGCTCCTGCTAATTTAGCGGCATTTTCAATTTCCTCGTCGGTAGCACCGGGTTTTCCGTAAGAAATATTATCTTTGACACTTCCCGAGAACAGATAAACATCCTGAGCAACCGTTCCGATATTTTCACGAAGCGAACGTAAGGTTACTGATTTAATATCGGTGCCGTCAATTGTTATTATACCGTCGGTCGTATCGTAAAAGCGGGGTATAAGTGAGCAAAGTGTGGTTTTACCGCCGCCTGAAGGACCTACAAGCGCAATATTTTCGCCCTTATTTATCTTAAGGTCAAGATTTTTAATAACATAGTCAAGGTCTTCTCCGTATTTGAACGATACGTCTTTAAATTCTATCTCACCCTGGACACCGGTAAGAGGTCGTGCATTATCAGAGTCCTCAATATCGGGGTTAACATCAAGTATTTCACAAAAACGTTCAATTCCTGTCATACCACGGTGGAACTGTTCGGCAAATTCGACTATTCTTCTTATTGAGGTCATAAGTGTTGAAACAAATAAAAGATATGCTACATAATCAGCTGCCGTAATGCCGCCGTTGATTATAAATATTGCACCTACAGCTACAACAACGATATATAAAAGACCGTCAAAAAACCTTGTGCAGGATTGAAAACTGCCCATTATATGATATACGCGTTTTTTAATCTCCAAAAACTTTTCGTTGCGATTGTCAAATCTTTCTTGTTCATGACCTTCCATAGCAAACGATTTTACAACTCGGATTCCCAACAGGCTGTCTTCTATTTGGGAGTTCAGTTCACCGATTTGTTTTCGCGAATCCCTAAATCCTTCTTTCATGCGGTGGCTGAAGATTGAAAGAACAATAATCATCGGTGGGATAACTGCAAATATTATAAGCGTTAATGGGACGTTGATTGTACAAAGAAGGATAAATGCGCAAACTATTTTTATGCCGGCAATAAAAAACTCTTCGGGACAGTGGTGAGCAAACTCCGTTACGTCGAAAAGGTCATTGGTGATTCTTGACATTAAAGTTCCGATTTTTGCACTGTCGTAATACGAAAAAGAAAGTTTTTGCAGGTGGTCAAACATATCATGGCGCATGTCGGTTTCGATTTTGGTTCCCATAATGTGTCCTACCGATGCCATATAGTAGTTTGCCAGAGTGTCGATAATACGTAATACAAGGTATATTCCTGAACATTTTAGTACTAACGACACGGTGAGAAGCGCAATGTTATCGGTTGCCAATCCTGTCAAATGACGGACTATCATCGGTAACACAAGTTCACAAACGGTTGTGAGTGCTGCACAAAAGAGGTCAAGCGCCAATGTGCCGGTGTATTTTTTGTAATAAGGAAGAAATCGTTTGAGCAAGCGCTTTTTGGGTTTAGTGTTTTTCATCTTTACATCCTTTTTTATTCATAAAAGCTTTGTTTTGTGACTATTTATTTCTCGACCAAGTGGCAGGGTAGAACGCGATAATAAGAGGGAATATCTCAAGACGTCCTAAAAGCATGGCAAACGAAAGAATTATTTTTGAAAATCCTGAGTAATCGGCATACGACGATAAAGGACCTACTGCTCCAAAACCGGGACCAACGTTGTTAAAGCAGGCAGCGGTTGCACTGAAGTTGGTCTCAATTCCAAAGGGTTCACGGCATATCAGCAAGAAAATTGAGAAAAAGCAGACTATATAAATTATAAAATAAACCGAGGCACTTGACAAAGTGTCTTTCTCAATTTTTTTGCCCTCAAATTCAATGCTGTTTACCGAACGAGGGTGAAGCATTTGCCTTACCTCACGACGAATCAATTTGAGCAATATGACAAATCGTGATACCTTAAGACCGCCGGCAGTGGAACCTGCACAAGCACCAATAAACATTAAAATAAGCAGTATGCCTTTTGAAAGGTCGGGCCACAGGTTGAAATCAACTGTAGAATAGCCGGTGGTGGTTATAATTGATGAAACCTGAAAAGCCGAATTGCGCAAGGTGTCGGCAGCGTTTCCGTAAAAATTATATATGTTGGCTGATATAACAATCACCGAAGCTAAAACTATACCTAAATATACCCAAAGTTCTGTACTTTTAAAGACACTCTTGAATTTCTTTAAAAGGAGCAGATAATAAAGGTTGAAGTTAATGCCAAACAAAAGCATGAATATCACGATTACCCATTGAATGTAAGGACTGTATCCAGCAATACTGTCAGCTTTTATTCCGAAACCACCGGTACCGGCAGTACCAAAAGCGTGTACAACGCTATCAAGAAGCGGCATACCGCCAAACAGTAGCAAGACTATTTGAATTACCGTCATAACGATATATATAAGATAAAGAATTTTCGCGGTGTCTTTAGCTCTCGGTACAAGTTTACCAATGACAGGACCAGGCATTTCGGCTCGCATAATGTGTATAGAACGGTCGGAAATATCAGGAATTATCGCCATAACAAAAACAAGAACGCCCATTCCGCCTATCCAATGTGTAAAACTTCTCCAAAAGAGCAGACCTTTACTTAAAGCCTCAACATCTTTTAGTATTGAAGCACCTGTAGTGGTAAATCCGCTTACTGTTTCAAATAGAGCATCAATAAAATTGGGTATTTCGCCACTGGCGAAAAAGGGAGCTGCACCAATTAACGACATAAATATCCATGCGAGAGCTACCGTAACAAAGCCTTCTTTTGCATAAATAACACGGTCTTTCGTGCGAAAAAGCACAGATAACAGACCACCTATTACGGCGGCAATGGCTATAGAAATTACAAAACCGAATACTGACGAAGCCTCTTTATACACCAACGAAACAATAAGAGGTAGAATCATAAGCAATGCTTCGGTCAATATGATATGCCCCGTAGTGCTTAAAACCATTTTGTGATTCATAATTTAAAGCTCCTATTCAACAATATCGGTGATATCATTAACACGAAGTCCTGTTGTAAGAATAACGACCTTATCGCCAGAAAGAATCATGTCATTACCGGAGGGGATAATAGGACGTCTGTTTCTTGTTATGCCGGCGACAAGGGTGTTTTTCTTGAGTTTAAGTTCTTTAAGAGGGATGCCAATGATTTCGCAATCTTTATCAATAATAAATTCAAGCGCTTCGGCTTTTTCATCCATTATTTTATACAAAGTCTCAACCTTGCTACCGATAGTGCTTTCAAGCGCACGTGCGTAACTTACAAGTCGGTCGGAAATAGTCTTTCTGGGTGATACAAAACAGTCAATACCCATTGCTTCGGCGGTTGCTTTGAATTCGTCGCGATTGATTTTGGTAATAACATGTGGGACATTCTGCGTTTTGGCAAAGAATGATAACAGAATATTCTCCTCATCTAGTCCTGTTAACGTTACAATTGCATCAACCGAATGAAGTCCTTCTTCGAGCAAAATTTCCTGTTGTGCACCGTCTCCATTGATAATTACCGCCTTAGGCAGTGACTTGCAGAACTCATTACAGCGTTCGCGGTCTTTGTCTATGATTTTGACCGAACTTCCTGCTGCAATCAGCATTTTGGCAAGATAGAAGGCGGTACGGCTGGCACCCAGTATCATGACGTTTCGCGCTTTCTTTTGTACAAGGTCTATCATTTTAAGAAACTTCAATATTTCTTGAGTTTCTGCGGTTACACTTATTCTGTCACCGCTTTGCAAAACAAAATTGCCATCGGGAATGTAAACGTTACCGTCACGCTCAACAGCGCACACAAGCATGTTTACCTGATATTTTTTTCTAAATTCAATGAGTGATAAACCGTGCAGTTTAGAGTCGGGCTTTAAAATAAACTCAACCATTTCGAGGCTTCTGCCTGAGAAGGTGTCAATTTTTGCGGCGGCTGGTAACTTTAACATGTTGTAAAGTTCCTTGGCAACCATAGCCTCGGGATTAATAGCAAGTGAAAGATTTAACTGGTTTTGCAAAAAGGCACGGTTGCTTTCATTGTTGTATTCAGGGTTTCTGATGCGTGCGATGGTGTGCTTGGCACCCATTCTCTCTGCAATGAAGCAACTAAGCATATTAAATTCATCCGAACCGGTTACTGCTACAAAAAGTTCGGCAGTGTCAACTTCTGCTTCTTTTAAAACCTCACAGTCGGTACCGCTTCCGCAAACACACATAACATCGTATATATTGGTGGTTTCGGTTAAAACCTTTTGGCTTACATCAACCGCAATTACATCATGTCCTTCATTCACAAGGCTAGCGAGTATTGAATTGCCTATTTTACCGCAACCTACAACAATGATTTTCATAATCCGCCTCTTTTTTAATTAACATATTATTATATAATTATAGTACATCATAATTAAAAGGTCAATAGATGTTAAACTTGACTTTTAAAAGATACTTTGTTATAATTTTAAAAAATATAAAAACTGCCACCGGGTAGTGTGATGCAAAGCATCCGTGGATATATCGTTAGGTCTTAGTAGATATATCGTGCGGGTGTTTTTTATTTAAAGGTGATTTTATGAAAGTTAAAAATCCGTTTTTAGACTTAACAAAATTCGAAATGGTTCTATGGAGTATTTCTTCTTTTACAGTTGTTATGACATCGGTTTTATCGGGGTCGGGGATACTCAACGCGTTGACATCCTTTGTTGGTGTAACAGCACTTATTTTTGTCGCTAAAGGTTATGTTTTCGGACAGGTACTGACAATAGTTTTTGCTGTGTTTTACGGTATTATATCGTTTTATTTTAAATACTACGGTGAACTTATAACCTACATGTTTATGTCGGCTCCAATAGCGGCTGTGACGGTTGTAGAATGGATACGACATCCGTATAAAGGGTCGAAAGAGGTTGAGATAAGCCGTC
Organism: Acutalibacteraceae bacterium; assembly: GCA_045592985.1. Classification (GTDB taxonomy): domain Bacteria; phylum Bacillota; class Clostridia; order Oscillospirales; family Acutalibacteraceae; genus UMGS172. Next base: position 32,458 of record JAZNVU010000054.1, read on the forward strand.
TTACTGCCAAAAGAATAGCAACCTTAATAGTTTCAACCGTTGCAGTAACCGTTGCTTTTTATTTTATTCTCGGTGCGTTGGGTAATGCCAATTTATTGTTTAGCACTCTTTCGGTTGCAACAAGCTTTGTTGCATCGTATCTTACATATTGCCGAAGTCCTTACTATGCAATAGGGTATTCGGCAAACGACATTGTTCTTATAGTCTTGTGGATACTGGCAAGTATAGAGAATATAACATATTTGCCCATGGTAGCCTGTTTTGTGATGTTCTTAATTAACGACCTTTACGGGTTTGTTAATTGGCGAAGAATGCAAAAACGGCAGGAAGAATAAAAACTTCGTTCCAAAGTACGGAACGAAGTTTCTGTTTTTACTGATTCATTGCGCCTGCAGCGTCATAAATGCATCGTGGTGTTGCAAATACTGCCAAAGGCCACTGTGGGTCAGGTCCAAACTTAAAGCGCTCAACGGCACAAAACTCGGGACCGTTTTTATTGCCGGTCTGAAGTACCCAATGATATCCGTTTTTATAACCGGCATATACGGTTATGTGGTCGGCAGCGGTTTTGTTTGGCTTGTCCATATCGCGGAAAACGATTATTGAACCTATAGGAATTTCCTCATCGGGTTCAAACTTAATTCCGCCGGGTTTGTTGGTGGCTTTAAAACCTATATTATAACTCTGACCACTCTTGACCCACTTTTTGCAAGCCTGATAGAAACTGTTGGCAGTCTTGGTGTCCTCTGGAAATTCAAGAGCCGAAGTGTCAATGTTTGCAATGTTGGGAAGATAGTTAAAGTAAACATACGAAGCAAAAGATGCACATACAAGACCTTTTTTCTCAAAGAATCTGATGTCTGGCAGACCGTCGGCAGTGGTTTCAAGACCGGTGCTTCCGCCGCCAAATGTTATGTTGGAAAGCCAACCGTAACCTTTTTTATACTTTGAAAGTATGTACTCCCACATTTTGCCGTCAGCCTTGTGTTTTTCAAGGTTGTAGCCGGTATAAACAAGCGAGTCGATAAAAACGTTATCTTCAATATCAAAAACCGAACTGTACTGATAACCGGGGAAGAGATGGTCGGTAGAGGGCTTTTGAACGGTAGAACTTGTATTTCCTGTAGTGGGTTTGTCGGGTTTACTGTCGTTCGAACCGGAAGACGTCGTTCCTTGACCGCTTGAAGCATCTGACGAAGTATCATCAGAACTGTTATCCTCAGAAGAGGTGACACTGTCCTCGGAAGAAGTAATTTCAGACTCGAACGCACTGTTATCGACGGTCAGTTCACCGTCATCTTTGCTTCCAATATAAATTGCCGAGCAAATCACAACAACTGCCAAAGCAAGGCAAACGGCTGCGATTAAATATATCTGTCGTTTTTTCATAATTCACCTCAAATTATTTATCTTTAGGTAATATACCACATAATTTGCCCAAATTCAACAACAAATTGTTGGGAAGAAAAGTAACCTTAAATCGTGCCATAAATTACAGCAAAAGAGGACTGCAACGCAGTCCTCTTTTTTGGTGCCGCTGACCGGACTTGAACCGGTACGGATGTTACTCCGAGGGATTTTAAGTCCCTTGTGTCTGCCTATTCCACCACAGCGGCTTATTTTGACTTTACATATTATATATTCTGAGGTTTGATTTGTCAATAATTATTTGTAAATTTAAGCAAAAACACTATATTTTGTACATTTACATAATGCACAACACAAGTGTCAAAAAATTGTTGAAATTTTTATAAAAAATATTAAAAAAAACACTTGCAATATGCGGCAACTGTATATATAATGAAGTTACGGTGGTGAAAAGTGGAGCCAAAAACCACTTTAGTACCATAATTGTGGTGAAAATGACACGGAAAGGGAGGCGACCGCAATGTTTTTTGGACAACATAATCACAGCATTGATAAAAAGGGTCGCGTTTTCGTGCCTGCTAAATACCGTGAGGAACTGGGTGAGACGTTTATGCTCAGCCGCAGTCCCGATGGAAAACGTTGCCTTTGCATTTATCCTATGAGCGAATGGCAGATTATAGATGAAAAACTTAAATCACTTCCTGCAGTACAAGCAGGTAAACTTGTAAGATTTATGTATTCTGGTGCCGAGCAACTTTCTTGTGACGGTCAGGGCAGAATACTTATTCCTCAAAACCTTCGCGAGTATGCCGAACTTGACGGCGAGACTACTATAATAGGCATGTCCTCAAAGTTAGAAGTTTGGAACGCAGGTGCTTTCAAGGCGGAAGAAGCAGAAGAAACTCCCGAATCAATTGCCGAACTTGCTCAAATTTTGGGATTCTGATAAGTTATGGAATTTGTGCATAAGTCGGTTCTCCTTGACGAGACCATTGAGTATTTAAACATAAAACCTGATGGCATATATGTTGACGGTACTGCAGGCGGTGCAGGTCACTCAAAAGAAATAGCCAAAAGGTTAACAAGCGGACGCTTAGTTGCTCTTGACCGTGACCCTGATGCGGTGGCAGTTGCAACCGAAAGATTAAAGGGCTTACCCGCAACGGTTGTTCGCTCCAATTACGCTGATATGACAGAGGTTCTTAACAATTTAGGAATTCAATCGGTCGACGGTGTGCTTTTAGATCTTGGGGTTTCGTCATGGCAACTAGATAACGGAGACAGAGGATTTTCTTACCACGCTGATGCTCCGCTTGATATGAGAATGAGCCAGTCGGGTACTTCGGCGGCAGACTTGGTAAATACGCTTGATGTACAAGCACTTACAGATATTTTAAGAGACTATGGTGAAGAAAAATTTGCTTACAGAATAGCAACAAATATTGTAAAAGAACGCGAAAAAGCACCGATTCTCACCACGTTGCAGTTGGCTGATATAATCAGTCGTTCTGTACCTGCCGCAGTAAGACGCGACGGTCACCCTGCAAGAAAAAGTTTTCAGGCAATAAGAATTGCTGTTAATAATGAATTTGAAGCAGAAACAGAGGGCATAACAAAAGCCTTTGAACTACTTAAACCGGGCGGAAGGCTTTGCGTTATTACCTTCCATTCGTTAGAGGACCGATTGGTCAAAAATTTGTTTGGTGACTTTTGCAAAGGTTGTGAATGTCCGCCGGAAATTCCGGTTTGTGTTTGTGGTAAAAAGCCCAGAGCAATGCTTCCTTCAAGAAAGCCTATACCACCAACCGAGCAGGAAATAATGGATAATCCGAGAAGCAGAAGTGCTAAATTAAGAGTTATAGAAAAATTACCGTAAGGTATGAGGGGATATAAGGGAATGGATAATTTAAAGTATTATAATGACAGTTTTGCCTATAATTACGACATCTTTGCACCCAAGGCTCCTAAAAAAGCTGAAATACTTGAATATCCTGATAAAAAGTCAAAGGCTAAGACCAAGGCAAGAGCAAAGGTTAAATTCAATGTTTCAACGGCTTTTAAGTGTGCGATTGCAGTAATGGTTCTTGCGGCTGTTTGCGGCAGTTTGTTCTTGCGCGCTGAGATATCTACCTTAGAGGCTGAAATCAACAGTATTAATAAGGAAATTGTTGCGTTAGACAGCGAAATTACCCGCATCGATGTCGAGATGGAGAGAAAAATCTCTTATGCTAACCTTGAAGAGGTGGCGGCTGAATTGGGTATGCAGAAGTGCGAAAAAAGTCAGGTTACATACATTAAAACAAACGAGACCGACACTGTTGGTCTTTCGGGCGGAGAATTGACCGCAGGATTAGAATAGAAATGGAATATAAAAAATATATATTGTAGAACAGATGAATTATCGGCGAGAGTTGGACGTTTTTGTCCGGCTCTCGTTGAGGCGTTTATAATACAGTGAAAATTTGAGTAAGGAGTTGACTTGTTTTGATAAAAGGACCGAACAAAAGTATGATAGTACGAATTTTTGCGGTTTGGATTGTCATGCTTTGTGTTACTTTGGGACTTGTCGGCGGACGACTAGTGTACCTTATGGTGATAAAGAGTGATTTTTACAGTCAAAAAGCCGCAGAACAACAACTTTACGATACCGAACTTGCCGCGTCTCGAGGTGATATTTTCGACTGTAATGGTGAACTTCTTGCAACAAGTGCGCAGGTTTGGACGGTTTACATAACGCCAAATAGTTTTAAGAATATAACTGACGAAGACAAACTTAATGCTGTCAAAACTGATATTGCAACAAATCTTTCATCGATTTTAGGTCTTGATTATCAAACTGTGCTTGATTACACCAACAAAAAGACAAGTTACGTTAAAGTTAAGACAAATGTTGAAAAGCCTGAGGCTGATAGAGTGCGTCAGTATATAGCCGATAGTCAGTATAAAGTCGGTGGATACATTGGACTTGATGAGGGTAGTAAACGTTATTATCCTCAAAACACTTTGGCTTCGGTTACTTTAGGTTTTGTCGGTTCTGACAATCAAGGCCTTTCGGGACTCGAAAAGCAGTACGATACCGAACTTACAGGTATTCCTGGTAGAGTCGTAGCAGCAAAAGATGCAACCGGCAACGATATGCCGATGAGTTATGAACTCGAAATTGACGCAACGCCGGGTAATTCACTTGTTACAACGCTTGATTCTTATGTTCAACACGTTTGTGAAAAATATCTTAATCAGGCTATAATTGACAACAAAGTCACTGAGCGTGGTGCTGTTATTTGCATGAACGTCAACACAGGCGGAATTCTTGCTATGGCTGTAAAGGGTGACTTTGACCCAAATTCGCCCTTTACTCTGTCAGCAACCGACCAAGAGATGGTTGATGCATTAGAGGGTGACGAAAAAACTGCTAAACTTTTGGAACTACGTAACGCTCAATGGAGAAACAAAATTGTTTCTGATACCTATGAACCGGGTTCAGTGTTCAAAGTTGTGACAGCTGCAATGGCACTTGAAGAGGGAATAACCGGACAGAATAGCCATTATCACTGCAACGGATATATCGTTGTTGCAGGTCAAAGATATCATTGTCACAAGCGTCAAGGACATGGAAGTGAAAGCCTTGTTAATGCAATGCAAAACTCCTGCAACCCTGTATTTATAACATTTGGACAGCAGTTGGGCGCAAATGTCTTTTCAAAGTATTTTGAGGCTTTTGGACTTACTGAAAAAACCGGTATTGATATTCCCGGTGAAGCAAGTCCTGTATTCCACTCGGTAAACAATATGGGTATTACCGAACTTGCATCTTCGTCGTTCGGTCAGACCTTTAACGTATCTCCGATTCAAATGATTACAGCAATTTCGGCTGCTGTAAACGGTGGTTATCTTGTTACACCTCATCTCGTAAACGAAATTGTTGACGCCAATGGCAATACAGTAAAATCTTTTGAAAACACTGTTAAAAGACAGGTTATTTCAAATACTACAAGTAAAATGCTTTGCACTCTTATGGAGGCAGTAGTTGATGGTGGCGGCGGTAAAAATGCTTATGTTTCAGGCTATAGAATAGGCGGTAAGACCGGTACTTCTCAGAAGGTATCAAAAATTCTTGCCACTGGCGAAACCGACCTTTATGTAGCGTCTTTCTGTGGTGTTGCGCCGATAAATGACCCCGAAATCGCTTTGCTGGTAATACTTGATGAACCGCACGGTGATGCTTATTACGGCGGTACAATAGCGGCTCCTGTAGGCGGTCAGATATTGGCTGAAATATTACCTTATCTTGGTGTTGAACCTCAGTACACCGATGAGGAACTTGCGTCTATGGCAATAAAAATACCGTCGGTAATAGGACAGAAGATTGATGCAGCAAAAACGGTTATAAAGAATCAAAAGTTGAATTATAAAGTAATCGGTAGCGGAGACACGGTTCTTAAACAGTTCCCGTCTTCGACAGAATCAATATACAGCGACGGCATAATAATGCTATATACCGAAGAAATAGAAAAGGCTACTGCCGAAGTACCTGATTTTAGGGGACTTACGGTCAGTGGAGTCAATGAACTTGCCGCGCAAAGTAACATAAACGTTAAGTTCTCAGGCGGAACGCTTAGCGGTGCAGGGGTACTGTCTTACAAGCAGAGCATTCCTAACGGTAGAACTGTTGAGGCAGGTACAATAGTAACGGTATACTTCAGGTCGCCTGAAACTGCTGAATAATATAAGGAGAAACAAATGAAACTTTTCGAACTTATTGGTGAAAAAGCGGGAAAATTTGCCGAAATTGAAATTTCTGCAGTTACCTGTGATTCACGTAACGTTGTTCCTGATTGTGCTTTCGTTTGCATAAACGGTGCAGTGCAAGACGGCCATAAATATGCTGCTGATGCTGCTAAAAAAGGTGCCGCAGTAATAATTTGTGAAAAGGATGTAGGATTGCTTAATCAGATATTTGTTGAAGATACAAGGGTAGAATATGCTAAAATATGTGCCAACTGGTTCGGGAATCCTGACAAACGTCTGACTATCATTGGTGTTACCGGTACAAACGGTAAGACTTCGGTTTCATATATGCTTAAAAGCATACTCGAAAAGAATGGACATAAGGTAGGTCTTATGGGTACTGTTCAAAATATGATAGGTGATGAAGTTCTGCCGTCAAAAAATACTACTCCCAGTCCTTACGAGATACATTCAATGTTTTCTCTTATGGAAAAGTCGGGTTGCAGTCACTGTGTTATGGAAGTTTCATCCCATGCACTTGACCAAAACCGTGTTTACGGAATTGAATTTGATGCAGGTTTGTTTACCAATCTTACTCAAGACCATCTTGATTATCACGTCACTATGGATAACTACATGTTGGCTAAGAAAAAGTTGTTTGCTAATTCTAAAATGGCAATAATGAATCTTGATGATGATTATTTTGAAAAGATTTCTGCTGATATTGAGTGCCCTGTAATCACTTATTCTGCAGTTGATGAGTCGGCAGATTATACTGCAAAAAATATTGTGTTAAAGCCCGATGGTTCGTCGTTTTTGCTGTCAGGCATTGGTGAACTCGGCAGAATAAAAACGCATATCGGTGGTAAGTTTACACCCTATAATGCTATGTGTGCCGCAGTTTGTGCGTTAAAACTCGGTGTTCCGATGGATACCGTATGCGAAGCCTTTGCCGAAATGAACGGAGTGAAGGGTAGAGCAGAGGTTGTGCCTACCGGCAAAGATTTTACAGTTATAATCGACTATGCACATACTCCTGACGGACTTGAAAATATTCTCAAAACATTCTGCGAATGTGAAAAGAACCGTCTTATTGTTCTTTTTGGCTGCGGTGGTGACCGCGACCGCACAAAACGTCCTAAAATGGGTGCTATTGCAACAAAATATGCCGATTATTGTATTGTTACAAGCGACAATCCTCGAAGTGAGGAGCCTATGGCTATTATAAAAGACATTCTTGATGGCATGACTGATAGTAAAGTGCCGATAGATGTTATTGAAAACCGTGTTGAGGCGATAAAAAAAGCCGTGCAAATAGCACAAAAAGGTGATATAATCGTTTTAGCAGGAAAAGGTCACGAAACCTATCAAATTTTGTCTTCGGGAACTATTCACCTTGATGAACGCGAAGTGGTTGCCGAGGCATTGGGTAATATTTAGCCTTTTCGAAGGGATGGATAATATATGTTAAAGAGTTTTATACCGGTAATAGCCGCACTTTCATCGTTTTTTGTTGCGTGGACCATGGGTTATCCCGCAATTCCGCTTTTAAAAAGACTTAAATTTGGTCAGACTATAAGGGATGAAGGACCTAAGTGGCATAAATCAAAAGAGGGAACACCTACAATGGGCGGTGTGCTTATTGTAATCGGTTGTGTCTTAGGTATTGTGTTAGGAATGTCATTTAGCGGTCTGCTCGGCGGTACTGTTGCTGACGAGTTTAAAAACAGCCTTAGTTTTACGAAATTGTTTGCGGGATTAGGTTTAGGCATCGGTATGGGACTTATAGGTTTTATCGATGATTATATCAAGGTTGTTAAAAAGCGTAATCTTGGACTCACTGCTTCGCAGAAAACATTATTCCAGTCAATAGTAATTGTTGCATATCTCAGCGCACTAGTTCTCGCAGGTATGAAAACAACCTACATACCGTTTGTAGGTGAGGTTAATATTTTAAACGGAATTGGAATGATTTTCTGGCCTATTGCATTCTTCTTTATTTACGGTTTTACAAATGCAGTAAACCTCACCGACGGTCTGGACGGTCTTGCATCAAGTGTTACTTTGGTGGTCTCCTGCTCGTTTATGCTTATGAGCGGATACTTGATGCTTGAGGGTGCAAATATCATTTCTGCTGCTTTGGCTGGCGCACTTGTAGGTTTCCTTGTTTGGAACTGGTATCCTGCAAAAATATTCATGGGTGACACAGGTTCAATGTTCTTGGGCGGTATGGTAGTAGCCATGTCCTTTAACCTTAATTGTCCCATAATTCTTTTACTTGCAGGTATTGTATATCTCGCCGAAGCAATTTCGGTAATTTTGCAGGTTGTCTATTTTAAAAAGACCGGCAAAAGACTCTTTAAAATGAGCCCAATTCATCATCATTTTGAAAAATGTGGTTGGAGCGAAGTTAAGATTGTAACAATTTTCTCACTTGTTACCTTGTTTGCATGCGGATTTTGTGTGCTTATTATGAGATAAATTCAACTAAGGAGGTCCTTTATGGCTGATAAAGTCAAAAAGAAAGAAAGTTTTTGGTCTAATGTTTTAATCAGCGGTAAAATGGACCTTACTTTTTTATTTTTGCTGATAACCATTTTGACAATAGGGTTAGTAATGCTGTTTTCAGCTAGTTATTTTTACGCTTATACTTATTATGAAAACAGTTATTACTTTATTGTCAAGCAGGCAGGTTTCGCCGTATTTGGCGTTTTATTAATGTTGGCGGTTTCGAAAATTGACTATCATCTGATTCGCAAATTTTCCATTCCGTTTTATATTGTAATTACAATATTCTTAGGAATCATGTTGATTCTCCCACCCATGGTTGCAAACACTTCGGTTAAACGTTGGTTTTCGTTGGGTCCTATTAACTTTCAGCCTTCCGAACTTGCGAAATTTGCCGTAATATTGCTACTTGCACATTTAATCTCAGCAAACCAAAAACGCATGAAAACCTTTACGTTCGGCGTATTATTTTTGGGTCTATTGGTTGGACTTGTTTGTGTTCTGGTTGTTTTGGAGCCTCACTTGTCGGCAACAGTTTTGATTTTTCTTATTGGTGCTGTCATGATGATTGTGGGCGGAATAAAACTGCGTTATATTTTGGTTGGTCTGTCGGTCGCTGCGGCCGGTGTAATTGTGTTGCTAAGCGGTGTAATTAAATATGCCGAAGACCGAATAACATACTGGCGCGACCCATGGTCATCACCTACAGGTGAAGGTTTTCAGACTATACAATCATTGCTTTCAATCGGTTCCGGTGGCGTTCTTGGAACAGGACTCGGTCAGTCAAGACAGAAATATCTATGGGTACCCGAACCGCATAATGACTTTATTTTTGCAATAGTTTGTGAAGAGTTGGGACTTATCGGTGCACTTATAATAATCATTCTTTTCTGCCTTTTGATGTGGAGAGGATTTGTAATTGCCATAAAAGCACCTGATAAATTCGGTTCTATGATGGCGTTAGGTCTTACATTCCAGGTAGGACTTCAGATGGCGCTTAATGTGCTCGTTGTGACCAACACTATTCCTAACACAGGTATCAGTTTGCCGTTCTTCAGTTACGGAGGCACATCACTGGTCATACTGCTTGTAGAAATGGGTATAATTCTTTCGATTTCAAGAAGTTGTAATACAAAAAAATCGTTGTAAGGAGATAATCTATGCATATACTTTTTGCGGGTGGCGGAACAGCAGGTCATATTAACCCCGCTATTGCCATTGCAGGTTATATTAAAAGGGTGGACCCCGATTGTAAAATAAGTTTCATTGGTACGGCAAAAGGTATGGAAAGCCGTCTTGTTCCACTTGAGGGCTATGATTTTTATACCATTGACGTATCCGGGTTTCAGAGAAAGATAACCGTTAAAAATATTTTTCGTAACATAAGTGCCGTTTATAAAGTTTTAACGGCATCGTCTGCTTCAAGAAAAATTCTCAAAAAAATTCAACCCGATGTTGTAGTCGGTACAGGCGGATATGTATGCGGTCCTGTATTGCGTGAAGCGGCTAAATTAGGCATAAAAACAGCTGTACATGAGGCTAATGCTTACCCTGGCGTTACAGTTAAGATGCTCGCTCCGATAGTGGATAGCGTAATGTTGGCTATTGAGGATGCAGCCAAGAACATCAACCCAAAAAACCCGCCTGTTATAACAGGTAATCCTATCAGAAATCAACTGACATCAATCAGTAAAGCCGAAGCAAGGGCAAAACTTAGAATTCCCGACGGAGCCAAGGTTGTTTTGTCTTTTGGCGGTAGTTTGGGCGCAAGGGTTATCAATGAGGCTATGCTTTACTCGGTCCAGAAAAACCTTGAAAACCACGAGTTTTATATATTACATGGTACCGGTAAAAACGGATATAAGACCTTCTATGAAAATGCTAAAAATGCAGGATACATAGACGGTAACGATAAAATAAGAATATACGAATACATTGATAATATGGATGTACTTATGGCGGCGGCTGATGTCGTTGTCTGTAGGGCAGGTGCTATGACTATCAATGAATTGCAGGTTTGCGGTAAACCTTCGGTGCTTATTCCGTCACCCTATGTTGCCGAAAACCATCAGTATTTCAATGCATTGTCACTTAAAAATGTCAATGCCGCTGAACTTATTGAGGAAAAAGACCTTAATGGTGAACTTTTATACAACACACTTCTTGCACTTTTGAGTGATGACGGTGTATTGGAAAAAATGTCTAAAAATGCAAAAGCAACGGCTATAACAGATGCAGATAAGCGCATTGCAGAAATAATATTCAATCTTTAATTGGCAAATTGAATTCATTGGCATAGGATGTACAGAGGTGCATTTTATGTCCGAATTAAGTATAAGCGGGTGCAAACGGCTTTACGGAGAAATTGATGTATCCGGCGCAAAGAACAGCGTTTTGCCGTTGCTTGCCGCAACTTATTTGTGTGATGGAGACAGTATTCTACATAACTGTCCAAACTTAACAGATGTCAATGTTTCGTTGGAGATTTTGGATTGTCTTGGTTGCAAAACCAAAAAAGAAGGTAACACCGTAATAGTCAGCAGCAGTAATTGTGACAACTGTACGGTGCCTGAATGTTTAATGCGCGAAATGCGTTCGTCGGTTGTTTTTATGGGTGCCGTTGCCGCTAAAAATAAAAAGGCGGTATTAAGCCTTCCGGGTGGATGCGAATTAGGTCCAAGACCTATTGATATTCATATCGAAGCGTTGCGCCGTATGGGTGCCGATATTGAACTTGTTGATGGTAAATTAATCTGTGAATTTAAAAACGGTGTTACAGGGTGCGAGATAAACCTGCGTTTTCCAAGTGTCGGTGCTACTGAAAACGTTATACTTGCGGCTGTAACTGCCAAAGGCACAACCATAATAAACAACGCAGCAAAAGAACCTGAAATTTTTGACCTTGCATTATTTTTAAACCGTGCGGGTGCAGATATAGTTGGTGCAGGTAGCGATACCGTAATAATTAACGGTGTTAGTAAACTAACAGGACCTGAGCATTATGTTATGCCCGACCGTATTGTTGCGGCAACATACCTTTTTGCTGTTGCGGCATGTACCGGTAAGGTGAAACTTAAAAATGCTGTCTATGAACATGTTGCGCCAATTATTACTATTCTTAAGGATAGCGGTTGTGATATCGAGGTCAATAACGGCATTACGTTATCGTCAAACGGCGGTTTGATTTCCTCAGAATGTGTTTCTACTCAGCCTTATCCCGGTTTTCCAACCGATGCAGGTCCTATGTTTATATCATTTGCAACGGTCGCAAAAGGAACAACAGTTTTTGTCGAAAACATATTTGATAACCGATTCAGATATATTGATGAGTTATTAAGATTCGGTGCTAAAATAAAAACTGTAGGACGTGTAGCGGTAGTAACAGGCACAAAAAGACTTACAGGTGCCAACGTTACAGCGCACGACCTAAGAGGCGGTGCCGCGCTTGTTATTGCATCACTTTGTGCAAAAGGACACTCAGTGGTCAGCAAAGCGTGTTACATCGACCGCGGATATGATAAAATTGAAGAAGGATTTAATATACTGGGAGCCAATATTAAAAGAATATGATGGAGTGAAAAAATGAAGGTTCAATATTCATCTGAAACCCCAAAAAAGTCGGCAAAAAGAAAAAAGAGCAAAAGAAGAATGAAACCGATATTTTATGTTTGTGTAATCACACTTACTGTCGGTGTTGTTTTGGCTTTAATGCTCACAGTTCTGTTTAATGTTAATTCTTTTATAATAAGTGGTTCTTCAATATATTCAAGAGACGAAATACTTTCTGCTGCAGGAATTGAAAAAGGTGATAACCTTTTAAGATTTTCAACAAAAAATGCAAGCTATAATATTGAAAACAGTTTGCCTTATATTAAAGAGGCTGAAGTTATACGCAAATTTCCGTCTACACTGGTTATCAATATAACGGCTGCGGAAGAAAGCCTTGTTTTCAAATCGGAGGATACCGAATATATAGTTGACCGCGATTTTAAAATTCTTGATATTGACCCTTCGTTTGAGACAGGATTGACGGTTGTGCGCGGAGTTGACCTTTCTGGTGGAAAAGAGGGTGAACTTATGACGTTTGATTCTGATGAAAAGAAAAAAGCACTTGAAATATTAATTGAAATGTTTGAATCGCGAGATATTAAGGTTACTTATTATAATGTTGATGACCCTGTTGACCTTTGCGCGGTTATAGAGGATAGAGTATACGTCGAGTTCGGAAGCGTTACAAACCTTGACAGAAAATTTGAGTTGATGCAACAGGCTATTCAAAATGAACCTCAAACAATACAAATGGAACTGTCATTAAAGAATTGGTCGGTTGATGATCCAAAGTGCGTCAGAAGATATCGCGACGTTACCGGAATCTATAAATAACTCAATATATAGCGTTTTAACAATAAAAAAACAACAAAAACTTGATTTTTTCTATTTTTTGTATTGCATTTTCAAAACATATATGATAGAATTAAGCACGGATACTGAATAGTTATAAGTATTTGCACATATTTAAGTGGAAGGAAGATGAAAATGGCATTCGAAATTGATAACGCAACCGAGGATGTTGTTCAAATTAAGGTAGTCGGAGTCGGTGGCGGCGGCGGTAACGCAGTTAACCGTATGGTCGCAGCCGGTGTTCGCGGTGTTGAGTTTATTGCAGTTAACACCGATAAAGCTGCTTTGATTCATTCTAAGGCAAATCACAAAATTCAGATTGGTGAGAAACTCACCAAAGGTCAGGGTGCTGGCGGTAATCCCAGTAATGGTGAAAATGCCGCACAGGAGTCTAAAGACGAAATCGCTGCTGCACTCCGTAGTGCAGATATGGTATTTATCGCAGCCGGTATGGGCGGCGGTACAGGTACCGGTGCAGC
>JAZNVU010000055.1:0-75328 GCA_045592985.1 Acutalibacteraceae bacterium
CGAAAAAGTATATCTTTCGCCAGTTTTAGATTTATTCAACAATGAGATTGTATCTTATTCCATTTCGACAAGTCCTAATTTATGGCAAATACGAGAAATGTTAGATGGTTTATTTGCAAAACTGCCTGCTGATGCAACACCGATATTCCATTCTGATCAGGGTTGGCAATACCAACATGCCGAATACCAAAGGTTATTAGCAGAGCATAATATTACACAAAGTATGTCTCGTAAAGGCAACTGTATGGATAACGGTGCCATGGAAAACTTTTTCGGTAGACTTAAAGTTGAAATGTTCTACGGTGAAAAATTTGAAAGCGTTAACGCTTTCATTGATGAACTAAAACATTACATAGATTACTACAACAACGAAAGAATTTCCTTAAAACTAAAAGGAATGAGCCCGGTACAATACCGAACTCATTCGCTAACAATTTAATATTAAATTTTGTCTAAATTTTGGGGTTCACTTCAGAGCAGTCTTCGTGAGGTTTTTTGTATGTTTGATGATATAAATTGAAAAATCTACTTGCAAAGGTGAAAACGATGTGATATAATGAACAAAAGAAATAAAAACAATCAAAAATAAGTAAAAAAACTGTTGAAATTGCACAATATTGCGTATGATTTGTTGTGAAATGATAAATTTTTTCGGTTTTGTTATGATTTTGCTTGATTTCGGCTGACCGTCGTGCCTTAAATCGGACGGTCGCATCGTTGTTTTGTACCGTATGCCGCTTGCGGTACTTTTTATGCGATGTGTAGCGGCAGAATGGAGATACATCATGAAACAGTATGACATCAACAATATCAAAAGCATAGCGCTTTTGGGACACGGCTCCTCGGGTAAGACCTCTCTTGCAGAGGCAATGCTTTTTTCTGCCGGTGTTACCGACCGTATAGGACGTACTGCGGACGGTACTTCTATAATGGATTTTGATGCCGAAGAGAAAAAGAGAAGCGTATCAGTTTCTACTGCCGTGTTCCAGTTTGAATATAACAATAATAAGATTAACCTTATCGATGCACCCGGTCTTTTTGACTTTGCAGGCGGTGTAAGCGAGGCTTTGACTGCTGCCGACAGCGCTATAATTGCTTTGTCGGGTAAATCCGGTCTTACCGTCGGTGCTCAACTTAATTTCGATTCTGCACGTGAAGCAGGTGTTCCTGTTGCATTCTTTATAGGCAAACTTGATTCGCCGCGTGCGTATTTTTACCGCGTTATATCCACACTTACCGCACATTACGGTGCGGTTGTATGTCCTGTTGTTATTCCTTATGTTGAGGGCGAGACGGTAGTTTCTTACATAGACCTTATCGACGGAAAAGCATATAAATATGACGGTATCAAGAGAACCGAAACTGATATGCCTGAAAATGACGATATTTCTAACATGCGTGATGTTATGCTTGAGGCGGTTGCCAGTGTTGACGAGGCGCTTATGGATAAGTATTTCGGCGGTGAGGCTTTTACTGCCGAGGAGATTAAAGGTGCTTTGGCAAAGGGCATGCAATCGGGTGATATTTGCCCTGTATTTGCAGGTGTTAACCAGACCGGTGCAGGTGTCAGTTTGATGCTTGATATTATGTCAGAAATTGCTCCTTCTGCCGCAGTCAGAGAGTATACTGTTGTTAAAGGTGATGCCCAAGGTACCGAAAACTGTAACCCCACAGCACCTGCAGCCGCAGTTGTGTTTAAGACGATTGCCGACCCGTTTGTTGGTAAACTTTCTTATTTTAAGGTTATTTCGGGCTCTTTGAAGTCGGATATGAAACTTATCAATTCCCGTACCGGTGATGATGAAAAAATCGGCAAACTAATGTGGCTTAAAGCAGGCAAGCAAGAAGAGGCTGACGTTATCAATGCGGGTGACATCGGCTCGGTTGCAAAACTCGGCAATGTGAAAACCGGTGATACACTTTGTGCTAACGGCAACGTGAAGATTGTTGCCGCACCGTTCCCGACTCCTTGCCTTTCTATGGCTGTTAAGGCTGTTAATAAAGGCGATGAGGAAAAGGTATCTCAGGGTCTTGCAAGACTTATGGAAGAAGACCCCACACTTGTTGCTTCCAATAATAAAGAAACAAGAGAACAAATTGTTTCTGGTCTTGGCGAACAACATTTGGATGTTGTTGCATCTAAACTAAAGGCAAAATTCGGCGTTGATGTTAAACTTGAAACTGCCAAGGTTGCTTATCGCGAGACTATCAGGAAGAAAGTCAAAGTTCAGGGCAGACATAAGAAACAATCGGGTGGTCACGGTCAGTTTGGTGATGTTTGGATTGAATTTGAACCGTGTGACAGCGACGAAATGATATTTGCTGAGAATGTATTTGGAGGAGCAGTACCTAAGAATTTCTTCCCGGCGGTTGAAACCGGTCTTCGCGATTGTGTTAAGAAAGGTACTTTGGCAGGTTACCCTGTTGTAGGCCTTAAAGCAACACTTGTAGACGGTTCATATCACCCTGTTGACTCGTCCGAAATGTCCTTCAAAATGGCTGCTGCTGCCGCATTTAAGGCGGGTATACCGCAGGCTAACCCCGTTTTGCTTGAACCTATCGGAACTCTTAACGTAACAGTTCCCGACGATGTTATGGGTGACGTTATAGGCGATATCAATAAGCGCCGCGGCAGAGTGCTCGGTATGAACCCCGTTCAGAACAGAAAGCAGGAAATTATTGCTGACATTCCTATGTCTGAAATGGGCGATTTCCCCACTGCAATGCGTTCAATAGCACAGGGTAGAGCAGTGTTTACCTTTGAATTTGCAAGATACGAGGAAGCACCTCCGTTTGTTTCTCAAAAGGTGATTGCTGAAAACGAAGAGAAATAAACAATATTCAAGGTTCCGTAACATTTTGTTGCGGAACCTCTTTTATTTGTGTTATACACAATTTTAATAATATTTTCTTACAGGCATTGATTTTTTAGTGGAATTCTGTTATATTATAAAAATATATAGTGAGATATTATGCGATGAGGTGAAAAGGATGGATTTTGAGATTATCGAAAGTAAAGAGAATAAACTGTTAAAATCTGTCCGCAAGTTGGTTTCATCTTCGTCGGAACGCAGGTCAACAGGATTGTTCGTTCTCGAAGGTCTCAGACTGTGTAATGATGCCGCGTTCAATAATTATAATATTGATACTCTCATTGTATCGGAGGATTTTACCGATTTTTCTAAAATCGAGCGACTGTATGAAATGTCGCATCGTCGTGTAAAACTTTCGTGTTCGCTTTTTAAATCGCTTTGTGATACCATAAATCCTCAGGGTGTTTTGGGTGTTGTCAAGATACCCGAAACGGTTTCCTTAGGCGTTGAAAGTGTTACCGATGGCAAGTACATTATGCTCGAAAATACTGCCGACCCGTCTAATCTTGGTGCCATTGCACGTACTGCCGAAGCATTGGGCATTTCGGGTTTAATTATTTCTTCGAGAAGTACCGACCCTTTTTCTCCTAAAGCACAACGTGCAGGTATGGGTGCGCTTTTGCGTTTACCTATTATAATAAGCAATGATACCGCAAATGATGTTTGTACTTTAAAAAACAACGGTTTTACAACCTATGCTTCGGTTGTATCGGGTGAAGCCCAAAGTTTGGCAAGCGTTGCTTTTGCCGAAAATAGTATTGTTTTAATAGGAAATGAGGCAAACGGTCTTACCGATAGTGCTGTTAACGCCTGTGATGAACGGGTGACCATAAAAATGTCAGGCAGAGCCGAATCGCTTAATGCCGCAGCAGCTGCCGCTATATTTATGTGGCAAATGACGGGGTATAATTATGAGTGCTGAGTATTGGGTATGGCTTCAACAGGTTCTCGGAACTTCGGCAGACGCTGTTCACAGAGTTATAAAAGAATACGGTGACGCTAAAAATTTTTATCTTGCCGACGATGACGAAAAGATTGAGAGATGCCGTCTTACCGACGGTCAGGCGGAACGTTTGCACAAAGTATCTAGAAAAACCGTCTATAATATTCTAAAAGATTGTCACGAGAACAATATAAGAATAGTAACTCCTAATGACGAAGAGTTTCCCACTAAACTTTTGAATATTCCTGACCCACCGTGTGTACTTTATATAAAAGGTAAACCTCTTCATTTAAACGATGTTCCAGTTATTTCAATTGTAGGGCCGAGAAAGATAACAGATTACGGAAAATTATGCGCCGAGGTTATTTCTGATACACTTGCTTCGTGCGGGTTCGTTATTGTCAGTGGAGGAGCATTAGGTGGTGACAGTGCTGCTCATAGAGGATGCATAAAAGCAAACGGATATACCGTTGCCGTACTCGGTGGCGGAATAATGAGTGGATATCTTAAAGACAACGAAGATTTAAGAAATGAGATTTCAAAAAACGGTTGCCTATTGAGTGAAGACCCACCAAAAACTACTGTAAAAAGAGGTACCTTCCCGCGCAGAAACCGTATCTTGTCGGGAATTGCTAACGGAGTCGTTGTAATAGAAGCCGATTCGAAAAGCGGTACGTTGTCGACAGCGAATCATGCTAACGAACAGGGTAGAGATGTTTTTGTTATTCCCGGTAACCCAACTTTGCCACAGTATGAGGGTGCTAATAAACTAATATTTGACGGTGCAAAGCCGTTGCTTAATTTAAACATCATTATTGATGAATATTTTCATTTGTTCCCTAAAGTAATTCATAAACCTAAGAATAAACTTCCTTTACCTTTATTTGGACAAATTGCGTCTAATATAACCGATATTGTAAACATAAAACCGAAAGAAACAAAACACAAGGAATGTTCAGAACCAATACCTAATGATGGTCTCTCAGAAAACGCAAGACTGTTGCTTACTTTAATAAGTGCAAAGGGTTATGAATCATTTTACGCCGACGAATTGACAGATAATTCTGAATTTGATGCAGGTACTGTGTTGGCAACTCTTACTGAACTCGAAATTTTTGGTGTTATCAAGTCCATTCCCGGTGGTGCATACTGCCTTGTTTAAAATTTATATATTATATCGAAAGATGTGAAACTATATTATGTCAAAACTCGTAATTGTTGAGTCTCCTTCCAAAGCCAAGACAATACAAAAGTATTTAGGTCCCGGTTTTAGCGTTATGGCTTCGACCGGACATGTTCGTGACCTGCCTAAGTCAACTATAGGTATTGATATTGAACATGATTTTACACCTAAATATACAAATCTTGCTGCTAAAAAGGATGTTATCAAAAAACTTAAGGATGCTGCCAAGGAAAGCGACTATGTATACCTCGCAACCGACCCGGACCGTGAGGGTGAGGCTATTTCGTGGCATTTGGCACACCTGCTTGACCTTGATTTAAACGAGGAAAACAGAGTGGTGTTTAATGAAATAACCAAAAGCGGAGTAACTGCAGGTATGAATGCACCCAGAAGTGTTGATATCGCTCTTGTCGATGCTCAACAGGCTCGTCGCGTGCTTGACCGACTTGTTGGTTATAAAATCAGTCCTTTCCTTTGGAAGAAGATAAAAAGCGGACTTTCTGCAGGACGAGTACAATCGGTTGCGTTGCGCCTTATCGTTGACCGAGAAAAGGAAATCAGAGCATTTGTTCCGCAGGAGTATTGGACTATTGATGCACGTCTTATTAAAGACCGTCAGAAGTTTACAGCACGTTTCCACGGTACTGTCGACGGCAAAAAGGTTGAGATTCCCGATGAGGCAACCGCTAATACCATACTCGATGCTGTTAAACAGGATGAGTTTAAGGTACTAAACGTCAAAAACGGTACCAGAACCCGTCAGCCTGCTCCTCCATTTAATACTTCTACCATGCAACAGGAGGCATCACGCAAACTCGGTTACGACGGTAAACGCACCATGCGTATCGCTCAGGCTCTTTACGAGGGCGTTGACATTGCAGATAGAGGCACTATAGGTCTTATCACCTATATGAGAACCGACTCGTTGCGTGTATCCGAAGAGGCAAGAGCAAACGCTAACAATTATATTGCCGAGCGTTACGGTGAACAGTATCTTCCTGCCAAACCTCGCTATTATAAGGCTAAAAAAGGCGCTCAGGATGCTCATGAAGCCATACGACCTACATCGGTAGACCTTACTCCCGAAGTTGTGAAATCAAGCCTTACTGCGGAGCAGTATAAACTGTATAAACTTATTTGGGACCGCTTTATTGCAAGCCTTATGGCTGCATGCACGCAGGATACTGTTGCAGTTGATATCATAAATTCGGGATATCTGTTTAAGGCAAGCGGATATAAGGTTAAGTTTGACGGCTTTACGGTTCTTTATATCGAGGGTAAGGATGAAGACGAAGAGGATAATATGAACATTCCTCAACTTATCAAAGATGAGATTTTGAAGGTTGATTCCACTAAGGGGGTTCAGACTGAACAACATTTCACTCAGCCGCCTGTAAGATATAATTACGCCACATTAACTAAAGCACTTGACGAAAACGGCATTGGCAGACCATCTACCTATGCTCCTATTGTTACAAATATCGAACAGCGTGATTATATAACTAAATTTAATAAGGCATACGCTCCGACACCGCTTGGTGAAACCGTTACCGACGTCATGTGTGACCATTTTAAAAAGATAGTTGACGTTAAGTTCACCGCAGGCATGGAAGAAAAACTTGACCAGATTGGTGACGGTAGTCGTAACTGGACCGACACAATCCGCGAATTTTATGATGATTTCTTCAAAACTTTGCAAAATGCCGAAAACGAAATGAACGGCAAACGTATTAAGGTTCCTGATGAAGAAACCGATGAAGTGTGTGACCTTTGCGGAAGAAAAATGGTTATTAAATCGGGACGTTTTGGCAAATTCTTGGCTTGCCCCGGTTATCCTCAGTGTAAAAATACCAAACCAATTGTTGCCGAAGTGCCCGGTAATTGTCCTGTTTGCGGAAATAAGATTATTCAAAGAAATACCAAAAAAGGTTATAAATTCTTCGGTTGTTCTTCATATCCTACATGTAAGTTTATGACTTGGGATGAACCTACTAAGGATGTTTGTCCCGATTGCGGAAAAACCCTTTTCAAAACTAAGGGTAAGAGACATTGCCTTAATGATGGTTGTGGATATGAAAAATTGAGCACAAGAAAAGGCGCAAAAAAGGACACTGGCAATGAAGGTTAAGGTAATAGGCGCAGGTCTTGCTGGCTGTGAGGCGGCATATATGCTGGCACAAAACGGCATAGAGGTCGACCTTTATGAAATGAAGCCTCAAAAGTATTCGCCTGCTCATAAATTGCCCACCTTTGCTGAACTTGTTTGCTCAAATTCACTTAAAGCCGAACGTTTTAATTCGGCGGCAGGTCTTTTAAAATGGGAAATGGAAAAGTTGGGCTCTTTATGTATTGCTGCTGCAAAAAAACATAAAGTCCCTGCAGGCGGTGCTTTAGCTGTTGACCGTGATTTATTTTCAAAAACCGTTACCGAAACTATTTTGAGTCATCCTAATATCAACGTTATAAACGCTGAAGTGACTGAAATCGACCCCGATGAACACACAATAATTGCTTCGGGACCACTTACTGACGGTAAACTTACCGAAACGATTAAAGTACTTTGCGGTGAGGAGTATTTAAACTTTTTTGATGCCGCGGCACCCATTGTCACCGCCGACAGTATTGATATGAATAAGGCTTTTTTTGCCAGCCGTTACGGTAAAGGTGACGGTGACGATTATATCAACTGTCCCATGAATAAAGAACAGTATGAACACTTTAGAAACGAACTCGTGAGCGCCGAAAGGGCGTTGCTTCACGATTCGGACAAAGAGTGTACTGTATATGAAGGTTGCATGCCTATTGAAATATTGGCTTCGCGCGGTAATGACGCTATAAGGTTTGGTCCCATGAAACCCGTCGGGCTTACCGACCCTAATACAGGTCACCGTCCGTGGGCAGTGTTGCAACTTCGAAAAGAAAACGAACAAGCCACCATGTATAACCTTGTTGGATTTCAGACTAATCTTAAATTCGGTGAACAAAAAAGGGTATTTGGATTAATACCGGGACTTGCAAATGCTGAGTTTGTGCGTTTCGGTGTTATGCACCGAAACTCGTTTATAAATTCGCCTAAGTTACTTAATAGGGATTTTTCGATGAAAAAGTATCCTAATTTAAGTTTTGCAGGGCAAATATCGGGTGTTGAGGGATATATGGAATCTGCGGCTTCGGGTATAGTTGCTGCACTGCATATGCTTAATAAAATAAATGGTAACGATGCGGTTGTTTTCCCTGATTTTACCATGATTGGCGCACTTTCTAATCATATAGTTAATAACACAACGTCTGACTTTCAGCCTATGGGCGCCAATTTTGGTGCGTTGCCGACATTAGATGCGCAAATCAGAGACAAACAGGAACGTTATCTTGCACTTAGCAACCGTTCAGCAGAGTGGTATAATAAGACTTTTTGATAGGGGATGTACATTATGAAAATTGCGGTAGATGCTTTTGGCGGAGATAATGCACCGCTTGAGATAATCAAGGGTTCTATCGACGCTAAAAATGAATACGGTGCCGAGATTGTTCTTGTCGGTAATACCGAATTAATTAAGAAATGTGCCGATGAAAACCAATTGAATCTTGACGGTATAGAAATCGTTCATGCCGATGAGATTTTTGACATGCATGATATCCCGACCGATATACTTAAATCCAAGCGAAACACTTCGCTTGGTGTGGCACTTGATTATGTTGCCGACGGCAATGCCGATGCTTTAGTTTCGGCAGGCAGTACCGGTGCTATTGTGGCAGGTGCAACGTTTATTGTCAAACGTATTAAAGGTATAAAACGCCCTGCTTTGGGTACAGTTTTACCTGCAAGAAATAAAAAGTTTATGCTTATGGACGTCGGTGCAAACGCTGAGTGCCGTCCCGAAATGCTACGTCAGTTTGGTATAATGGCTTCGTTGTACCTTAAGAATGTCGAAGGTATTGAAAACCCTGAAATAGGACTTCTCAATATTGGTACTGAGGACACCAAAGGCGGTACCTTGCAACTTGAATCGTTTTCGTTATTAAAAGACAGCCCGATTAACTTTATTGGCAATGTAGAGGCTCGCGATTTACCGGTTGGTGTTTGCGATGCCGCTATTGCTGATGGCTTTACGGGTAACGTTGCTTTGAAACTTTACGAGGGCGTTGCCATGAACCTTATGTCGATGCTTAAAGGCGTTTTCAAAAGCAATTTCAAAACAAAAATGGCTTATTTGCTGTCAAAATCCAAACTTCGTGAACTTAAAAAGTTTATGGACTACAGTGATGTTGGCGGAGCGCCGTTGTTGGGTGTTAAAAAGCCTGTTATTAAAGCACATGGCAGTTCTGATGCTAAGGCTATTAAAAATGCCATCCGTCAGGCGTTAAGATGTGCTGAGAATGATGTAGTAGGCAAGATATCAGAAGACCTTGCAAAATTAGTAACCGAAGAATAATGTTACGGGAGATATAAAAATGGAAGAGTTTGAACAGAATTTAGGGTACAGGTTTTCTGACCCGGAATTGCTTTGCAGAGCGCTGTCTCATTCGTCTTATACCAATGAATCTAAATCGGCTCGCGAATCAAACGAAAGACTTGAGTTTTTGGGAGATTCTGTTTTATCTATAATAGTTGCGGAATATTTGTTTAATAACTACTCTAAATTACCCGAGGGTGAACTCACAAAACTCAGAGCTTCGCTTGTATGCGAAAAGTCTTTAGCCGCATTTGCACGCGAGTTGGAACTTGGAAAGTTCTTGTTTTTGGGTAAAGGCGAACAGCAAAACGGCGGTAGGGAAAGACCGTCTATTTTGGCAGATGCTTTTGAGGCTGTGCTTGCCGCAATGTTCCTTGACGGTGGTATGGAGGTCGCTAAAAAACACGTTTTACGCTTTGTTGAGGCAGAACTTAAAAATCATACCGTTGAAGAGGCTTTTCACGATTATAAGACCCAATTACAGGAAATCATTCAGCGTAATCCCGAAGAAGAACTTATCTATGTTCTTGTAGGCG
The DNA here is from genome assembly GCA_045592985.1 of Acutalibacteraceae bacterium. Classification (GTDB taxonomy): domain Bacteria; phylum Bacillota; class Clostridia; order Oscillospirales; family Acutalibacteraceae; genus UMGS172. The sequence continues at coordinate 9,990 of JAZNVU010000055.1, forward strand.
AAGAAGGACCCGACCACGATAAACGTTTTACGGTACAGGTAAGACTTAACTCTAACGTAATTGGTACGGCAGTCGGCCACAGTAAAAAGCAGGCTGAGCAGTATGCCGCAAAGCAGGCACTCCAACTTATGGGCGAAGAGGTATGAGCCACGCTAATATTTCCATATTTGTGCCGCATTTGGGTTGCCCTAATATGTGCAGTTTCTGTGACCAGAGAAGTATTACAGGTACGGCTCTGTTGCCCGATGCGAACACAATAAAACAAGCGATAGAAGAGGCAATAAAGTCACCAAACTTTGATGCCAATGAGACCGAACTTGCTTTTTTCGGCGGTAGTTTTACCCTTATTGACCGTAGTCTTATGGTATCGCTTTTATCATCGGCTTACGAATACGTAAAACAAGGTTTAATTACCGGTATCCGCGTTTCTACAAGACCCGACGGTATTGACTGTGAAGTGTTAGAAGTGCTGAAATCCTACGGTGTTACAGCTATTGAACTTGGTGCACAAAGCATGTGTGACGATGTACTATGCGCAAATTTGAGAGGGCATACGGCAGACGATGTTGTAACCGCATCAAAACTTATAAAAGAATATCAGTTCCAATTGGGGTTACAAATGATGACGGGGTTATACACAAGCACCCCTGAAAAGGATATTGAAACCGCTAAAAAGATAATAGAAATTAAACCGGATACGGTTAGAATTTATCCAACTATAACACTAAAAGGTACATATCTTGCCGAACTTTTTAACAACGGTTTATATAAACCATATAACCTTGATGTAACGGTTAGTCTTTGTGCCGAACTTTATCAAATGTTTAATGATGCTAGTGTTAAGGTCATTCGCTTAGGACTGCACAGTATCGACGAGTCTTCATACGTTGCGGGTCCCTGGCACCCGTCACTTGGCGAACTGGTGTTTAGTAAAATGTACTTTAACAAGGTGTATAATAAATTAAAGAGTTTGCCTAAAGGGAACTATTGTCTAACTGTAAATCCGAAAGACGTTTCCAAAGCAATAGGGCAAAAACGCGCTAATATAAATGAAATTTTTAACATGGGTTATATATTGAGGGTTGTTCAGTCGGAAACACAAAAACCGAATTGTTTTGAACTTACACCCGAAAGGATGAATTAAAGGTGTTTTTAAAGTCTATCGAAATTCAAGGCTTCAAATCCTTTGCCGATAAAACGGTTTTACGTTTTGGCAAGGGTGTTACTGCTGTTGTCGGTCCTAACGGAAGCGGAAAAAGTAACATTTCTGATGCTGTACGTTGGGTTTTGGGCGAGCAGTCAACCAAGAATTTGCGCGGTCAGTCAATGGAGGACGTTATTTCCAGCGGTACTACCGACCGCCGTCCTCCCGGTTTTGCCGAGGTAACACTTGTTATCGATAACAGTGACCGTAGCCTTAACTTTGATAATGACGAGGTTGCCGTCACACGCAGATATTACCGTTCGCACGAAAGCGAGTACCTTATCAACAAGGCGGTAGTGCGTCTTCGCGACGTGCATGAACTGTTTATGGATACAGGATTGGGCCGTGACGGATACTCCATGATAGGTCAGGGTAAAATTGATAATATCGTCAGTTCAAAATCCGATGAACGACGTGATATTTTTGAAGAAGCAAGTGGTATTTCAAGATACCGTTACAGAAAAATAGAAGCCGAACGCCGCCTTGCCCAAGCCGACGATAATATGTTGAGACTTAAAGATATTATGGCAGAACTTGAGGGCCGAGTAGGACCTTTGGAGGAACAGTCTAAAAAGGCTGAAAAGTTTATCGAACTTGCTGCCGTTAAAAAGGAACTTGAAATCGGTCTTTGGCTTAACTCCCTTAATCAATCTGGCGATGCCTTAAAGGCTCAGAATGATAAAATTACTCTTGCTAAAGCACAGTATAATGAGGTTGAAAGCAATCTCGAATCGATTGCTGCAGGTATTGATTCCGGCTCTGAGAAGTTTTCATCAATTACTGTAAGAATTGATGAAATGCGTCGTACCGTTTCGGGTTATGAAGAAGATATTACACGTATCAACGGTGAAATCAACCTTCATAAAGCCACTATTGACCACAATAATGAAACCATAGAAAATCTTAAAAACGATATAGCCGAACTTCAAAACAGCGATGAAAAATCCAAAACCGAGATTGAAGTCAGAGAAAAACTTATTGAAGAAAAAAGAGCCGAGACCGAGAAGTTAAATCAAGAGGCAACGAAATTAGAGGCAGAACTTAATGGTCTTATAAGCAATAGTGAAAATATTTCACGCCAGATTGAAGACCTTACCAAAAAACTCAACACCTATTCACAAGGCATTTCTGAACAGCGTGTCAATATGGTTACTGCACAGTCTTCACTTACCGAAATTGACGGTAGAAATACAACCCTTGATGCTTTAACTACCGAAAAGCAGGAAGAAGTGCAAAAACTGTCGGACGAACTGAAAGAGTTGGAAGATTTTTTGGCTAAAGCCCAAGAAACTGCAGTTGAATGTGAAAATGCATTAAAGGGTAGGGAAAAGATTTTCGAATCCCGAAAGCAATCGTTAGAGGAGACCAAGCAGAAACTTGATTCCAACCGTCTTGATACCGAGGATAAAAAGCGCCGCGTTGCAATCTTGGAAGAACTTGAACGCAACATGGAAGGTATGGGTATGCCTACCAAATCGGTCGTTAAAGAGGCTGAAAAAGGTCTGCTCAGAGGTGTTCACGGCCCTGTAAGTAAACTTATTAACGTTCCTAAAGAATATGCCGTTGCGATTGAAATAGCACTTGGTAACGCATTGCAGAATGTTGTTGTTGAATCGGAAAACGATGCCAAGCGCGCTATTGAGTTCTTGAAATCGCAGAACAAAGGACGTGCTACGTTTTTACCTATTTCAACCGTAAAATCACGTGAACTTGACGAAAAAGGTATGGAAAATGCCTTTGGTTATGTCGGTGTTGCCAGTGAACTTGTTGAGACTGATTCAAAATATCGTGACATTATCGGCTCGTTGCTGGGCAAGACGGTTGTTGCCGAGGATATTGACTGTGCCGTAAACATAGCCAAAAAGCACGGTTATAGGTTTAAAATCGTTACACTTGACGGTCAGGTTGTAAATGCCGGCGGTTCGCTTACCGGTGGCTCGCTTGCCAAAAACACCGGTATTTTAAGCCGTGCAGGTGAAATAAAAGATCTTAATAAGGAAATTATTAAACTTGCCGAAAGATGCGCTACCTTGACCGACCTTTATAACTCGGCATCGCGTGAATTGGCATCTCTTGAGGCTGAAATGACGGCTGCAAAATCAGAACTTACCACTGCACAAGAGGATAAAATCCGTATTTCGGGTGAAATCCGCCGTGTTTCGGAACTTCTTGATAATGCCAATAAGTCTATCGAAGCCATGAACGGTGAGAAGTTTTTACTTAGTGAAAGAAGTAAAGAACTCCAAAAGACTGTGGCAGAATCTACACTTAAAATTGCCGAGATTGAAAGCCTTAAAAATGCCGCACAGACCGAAATTGACGGTCTTTCGGGCGGACGCGATTCGGTTACCGACCGCAGAGAAGAACTGTCGACAAATATTACCGAACTTCGCATAAAAATTATGGAAACCGAGAAGGATATCGAAGCCACCGCTAACTCTATCAATCTGCTTAATGAGGCTATTTCTCAAAGTGGCGACCGTGGTGAATCACTGTTACTCCGCGTTGCCGAAGCCGAGTTGGCATCTTCTAAGGAAAATGAGGCTATTGAGGCACTCTTATCTCAAATAGAAGAACGCAAAACCGATATCGAAAATGCAAATGCTGAGGTCCAGGCACTTATAAATGAGCGTGATAACGCCGACCGCGAAGGTCAGCAACTCCGTCAGAAAGAGCGTGACATGACCGCCGAACGTGAAAAACTTGGCGGTGAAGTTGCACGTCTTGAAGAACGTCGCGAAAACATGCTCCGTGAGTATGATGATATTGTAAAACGCTTGTTTGACGAATATGAATTAACCCGTACCGAAGCCGAGCAGGTTGCCAAACCTGTTGAAAATGTTGGTGAAGCTAAACGTACATTGGGCGAGGTTAAGGGCAAAATTAAATCACTTGGTAATGTTAACGTTTCGGCTATTGAGGAGTATAAAGAGGTGCATGAACGTTATGTGTTCATGAAGGCTCAGATGGACGACCTTGAAAACTCACGCAAAGAACTTAACAAACTTATTGATGACCTTACTTCTCAGATGAAGGAGAAGTTTACCGAAGGATTTACTAAGATTGGTGCCAATTTTACAAAGGTATTTACCGAACTTTTCGGCGGCGGTCATGCCGAACTTGTTATGACCGACCCTGATAATATCCTTGAAAGCGGTATTGACATTATTGCAAAACTCCCCGGTAAAAATGTTCCAAGCCTTGACGGACTTTCGGGTGGTGAAAAGGCACTTATTGCAATTTCCATCTACTTTGCAATTATGATGGTTAACGCACCGCCTTTCTGCTTCCTCGATGAGGTTGATACTGCACTTGATGATATCAACGTCGAACGCTTTGCAAATTATATGACAAGGTCGCAGTTTGGCACTCAGTTTATCTGCGTTACCCACAGAAGAGGTACTATGGATGCTGCCGATATGCTATACGGCGTAACCATGCAGGAAAAGGGTGTTACCAAACTCTTGCAGTTAGATGTTGACGAACTCATAAAAACACTCAACATTAACGAAAACAAATAATTTTACGGTGATTTATAATGGGATTTTTTAGTAAGATAAGCGAGGGTCTTAAAAAGACCAGAAGTTCTATATCAAATGCGGTAAACTCAATGCTTTCGTCATTTACACGCATTGATGAAGACCTTTTTGAGGAACTTGAAGAGGTTCTTATAATGAGCGATATCGGAACCGTTACTTCGGCTAAGATTTGCGACATTTTAAGAGAACGTGTAAAAGAAGAAAAGGTTAAAGACCCCGAAGTGATTAAATCCATGCTTGCCGAAACGGTTGCCGATATGCTTAAAAACAGCGAGGGACTTAATCTTTCAACCAAACCTTCGTTTGTCTTTGTTATAGGCGTAAACGGTGTTGGAAAAACCACCACAATAGGAAAACTTGCTTCTCAAATAAAACAGAGTGGTAAGAGTGTTATTTTAGGTGCTGCCGATACCTTCCGTGCGGCTGCCATTGACCAATTAGAGGTATGGGCAGATAGGGCAGGTGTAGATATCGTTAAAAGTGTTGAGGGTGCCGACCCTGCATCGGTTGTGTTTGACACTATTGCTGCAGCCAAGTCAAGAAACACAGATGTCATCATCTGCGATACTGCAGGCAGACTTCATAATAAAACCAACCTTATGAACGAACTAGCCAAGATGTACCGTATTATAAAACGTGAACTGCCTGAGTCTTGCGTTGAAACACTTTTGGTTCTCGATGCTACAACAGGGCAGAACGCTGTAAATCAGGCAAGAGATTTCAAATCGGTTGCCGATATTACGGGTATCGTTCTTACTAAACTTGATGGTACTGCACGTGGCGGTGTTGTGCTTGCCATTACCGATGAATTGGGTATACCTGTAAAATATATCGGTGTTGGTGAGCAGATAGACGACCTTCAACCGTTTGACCCCAAAGCATTCTCAGAAGCAATGTTTGAAAAGAGTGAAAATAATGGATAAGTTTCTTGTAGCAAGCCACAACAAGAAAAAGTTAAAAGAACTTGAAGAAATATTAAAGCCGTTAGGCTTCAATGTTGTATGCCCGTCGGATATTGATGGTGGTATTCCCGAACCTGAAGAAAACGGTAAAACATTCGAAGAAAACGCACTTATAAAGGCACGTTCGGCTTGCGAAAATTCGGGATTACCCTCTATTGCCGACGATTCGGGATTAATGGTAGATGCCTTAAACGGTGAACCGGGCATTTATTCTGCAAGATATGCAGGAACGGGCAATGACGATGATAATAATGCGTTGCTCTTGAAAAATCTCCAAAACGTTCCCGACGACAAACGAACTGCGAGGTTTGTAAGTTGCATTGCATGTGTTTTTCCCGACGGTAGGGAGTTTACCGTAATAGGTTTTTGTGAGGGTACTATTTTAAGAGCACCCAAAGGCACTGGCGGTTTCGGTTATGACCCGTTGTTCCAGACAAAATACGGTTGCTTTGGTGAACTTTCTCCCGAAGAAAAGAACAAAATAAGCCACCGTGCAAATTCGGCGGCAAAGTTTAAAGAAGAAATCAAAAATTACATCTAAAAGGAGCAAATTAATGCTTAATTCAAGACAAAGAGCCCAACTTCGCGGTATGGCTAACGGCTATGACGCTATTTTTCAAATAGGCAAAGGCGGAGTGGGTGAACAACTTATAAAGCAGGTAAACGAGGCTTTAGAGGCAAGAGAACTTATAAAGATTACCGTGCTTGAAACTTCACCCATGAAGGTCAGAGAATGTGCCGATTTTGTTGCCGAAAAGACCGATAGCGATGTTGTTCAGGTGATTGGTTTCAAATTCATTCTGTATAAGCAATCACGCGAAAATAAGCAGATAGTTCTCTGCAAATAATATGGGTATAACGTTGTTTTTCGGTGGTACTTTTAACCCGCCGCATATTGCACACCGCAAAATGCTTGAGCAATTAAGCGTTTTGCCTGAGATTGAACGTGTTTTGGTAGCACCTACCAACATTCCGCCTCATAAAGAAACGCCCAAAATGTTTGCCACAAAAGAGCAAAGACTTTACATGTGTTCGCTTTTGTGCGAGAATGTTGCAAAGGCAGAGGTTTCGGATATCGAGTTTAAAAGGGAAGGTAAGAGTTACAGTTTTTACACCTTGTCTGACTTAAAAGAAAAGTTTGGAAGCGTAGCCATGCTGATTGGCGGTGACATGGTAACTAGTTTTACTACTTGGCACCGATATGAAGAACTTTTGAAAATTGCTATCTTTTATGTTGTACGCCGTAAAGGTGTTAACAACAGCGATTTTGACAAAAGCGTAGAACATCTAAAATCGCTTGGCGGTGATATTAGGGTAGTCGAAATCGATTTTCCCGAAGTATCTTCAACCGAAATCAGAAATGCGGTTATGCATGGTGATAATGCGAGCAAACTTTTACCCACAAACATTTATGAATATATAACCGCCAACGGTTTGTATAAAGAGGTTTAAAATGACCGTAGAGGATTATAAAGAACTGCTAAAAAGCAAATTAAACGAAAAAAGGTATCATCATTCGCTGTGTGTTGCCGATGAAGCCAAAAGATTGGCTGAGGTTTACGGTGGTGACTCCGATAAAATGTATCTTGCGGGACTTCTGCACGACGTCACCAAAAACACTTCGGATAATGAACAGTTGCAATTGTTCGAAAAGTTTGGTATAATTCTATCTGCTGTTGAAAAAGCATCTCCTCAGATTTGGCATGCTATGTCAGGTGCTTTGTTTGTTAGATATGAGTTGGGCATAGACGATGAGGATATCTTATCGGCAATCAGGTATCATACCACCGGTAAGAAAAATATGACGCTTGCAGAAAAAATAGTTTATCTTGCCGATTTAACCTCAGCCGACCGTAATTACCCCGATGTGGAAGAAATAAGGCGGTTAGCAGATTTAGGACTTGATGAAGCGATATTTGCCGTGCTTAAATTTACGGTTAATAATATGTCAGGCAAAGGTCTGCCCTTGCACCCCGATACGTTGGATGCATACAATGAACTTGCGATAAAATTAAAGAACAGTTAAAATAGAGAGGAAAATAAATGGAATCTTTTGAATTGATGAAATTTGCTGCTAATGCTTTGAACGAGAAAAAAGCAATGGAACTGTGCGCAATTAAAATTGAAGATGTTTCGGACATAGCCGATTATTTTGTTATTTGCACCGCAACGTCGAACGCTCATATAAGAGCACTTGCCGATACCGTTGAGGAAAAGTTGAAAGAAAAAGGTATTGAACCTAACCACATAGAGGGTCGTTCTTCCGATTGGTTTTTGCTCGACTACGGTACGGTTGTAATTCACATTTTCGGCAGAGTTTCAAGAGAGTATTATTCGCTTGACCATTTGTGGAATGACGGCGAAAACGTTGATTTGGAAAAGATACTCGATAACGAGTTGGAGGCATAAAAATGAAGTACGATTTTAAATCAATTGAAGAAAAATGGCAAAAGGTGTGGGAAGACAACAACGCTTTTGTTTGCTCCACTGATATGAGCAAGCCCAAGTTCTACAGCCTTGTTGAATTTCCTTATCCTTCGGGTTCGGGTATGCACGTCGGTCATATCAAGGCTTATTCGGGTCTTGAGGTTGTATCACGTAAAAGAAGAATGCAGGGCTATAATGTACTTTTCCCGATAGGCTTTGACGCATACGGTCTTCCTACCGAAAACTCGGCAATTAAATTCAATACTCATCCGAGAATTCTCACCGACCGTAATATTGAAAAGTTTACTTCTCAGTTAAAACGTGTTGGTTTCTCGTTTGACTGGACCAAAACCATCGATACCACCGAGGAAAAATATTATAAATGGACTCAGTGGATATTCCTCAAATTGTTTGAGCACGGTCTTGTTTTCCGCGACCAGGCTCTTGTAAATTATTGCCCTCATTGTAAGGTTGTTCTCTCAAACGAAGACTCTCAGGGCGGTAAGTGTGATATCTGCCATAGCGATATTATTCAAAAATCCAAAGACGTTTGGTATCTTCGTATCACCGAGTATGCCGATAAACTTTTAGAAGGTCTTGAAAAGGTAGATTATCCCGAAAATATCAAACAACAGCAGGTTAACTGGATTGGTAAATCAACCGGTGCTTTTGTTGATTTTAAGGTAAAAGAGTTCCAAGAAAAACTTCGTGTTTATACTACCCGATGCGATACATTATTCGGTGTTACATTTATGGTTATTGCTCCCGAGCATCCCATGATAGAAAAATATCGTGACAGCATTGCCAATATTTCCGAACTTGATGCTTACAAGGAAGAATGTGCTAAGAAAACTGAGTTTGAACGCACCCAACTTGTAAAGGATAAGACCGGTGTTAAGATAGAAGGTATCACTGCTATTAACCCCGTAAACGGCAAGGAAATTCCTGTTTACATATCCGACTATGTCATGATGGGATACGGTACAGGTGCCATTATGGCTGTTCCTGCACATGATCAGCGTGACTACGACTTTGCTAAGAAGTTCGGAATTGATATTATTGAGGTTATTAAGGGCGGAGACATTTCGGTTGAGGCATATGCAGGCGACGGCGAAATGGTCAACTCCGAGTTCCTTAACGGCTTTACCAATAAGAAGGATTCTATCGAAAAAATGCTCGAATTCATCACCGAAAAGGGTATTGGTGAAAAGGGCGTTCAGTATAAGATGAAGGATTGGGCTTTCAACCGTCAGAGATACTGGGGCGAGCCTATTCCGATTGTTCATTGTGCAAAATGCGGTATGGTGCCCGTACCTTACAATGAATTGCCTCTTAAACTTCCTACCGTTCAGAATTTTGAACCGGGCGAGGGTGGAGAGAGCCCTCTTGCAAAGATTGATGACTTTGTAAACTGCAAGTGTCCCAAGTGCGGTGCCGATGCAAAACGTGAGACCGATACCATGCCTCAGTGGGCAGGTTCTTCGTGGTACTTCTTGCGCTATATCGACCCCGATAACGAAAACGAACTTGCAAGCATGGAAAAACTTAAATATTGGTTGCCTGTCGATTGGTATAACGGCGGTATGGAACACGTTACCCGTCATCTTATTTATTCGAGATTCTGGCACCGTTTCCTTTACGATATCGGCGTAGTACCCACCGAAGAGCCTTATGCTAAGCGTTCGGCTCAGGGCCTTATTTTGGGTGAAGACGGGGAGAAGATGAGTAAATCCAAGGGTAACGTTGTTGACCCTAACGATGTTGTTGATGCTTTTGGCGCCGATGTATTAAGAGTATATATTCTCTTTATGGGTGACTACGGTATGGCAGCACCTTGGAGCGATTCGAGTGTTAAGGGTTGTAAACGTTTCCTTGACCGTTTTGCCGATTTGTCTGATATGGCAAAGGGCGAGGGTGTAACACCTAAACTCGAAACTTTGTTCCATAAGACCGTTAAAAAGGTTACCAACGATATTGAGGATATGAAGTTCAATACCGCTATTGCAGCTATGATGTCGTTGCTTAACGAGGTTTCCGACTTCGGTACACTTACCGTCGATGAACTCAAAACATTTATCCGTATTCTTTGTCCGTTTGCACCGCATTTGTGTGAAGAAATGTGGGAGAAAGCAGGTGGTGAAGGTCTTTGCTCACTTAGTGAATGGCCTGCGTTTGATGAAGCAAAAACGGTTGATTCTACTATCGAAATCGTTGTTCAGATAAACGGTAAACTTAAGAGCCGTTTGAGTGTTGCTGCTGATATAAACAAAGACGATGCCATAGCCACCGCTAAGGCTGATGAAAAAATTGCTGCAGAACTTTCCGGCAAGACAATTGTTAAGGAAATTTATGTACCCGGCAAACTTGTAAATATTGTTGCAAAATAATTAAAAACATTCAAAATTTCGCTTGACATTCATAGGTGTGTGGGTGTATAATAATGAAAAATGTTTAATAACCCCTGCTATAGGCGGAGGGAGGGAATATAATGAGTCAGGTTCGTGTAAAAGAGAATGAATCGCTTGAAAATGCACTCAGACGCTTTAAGAGACAGACCCAGAAAGATGGAGTTATCCAGGAGGTTCGTAAGAGAGAGCATTATGAGAAGCCTTCGGTAAAGCGCAAAAAGAAATCGGAAGCAGCCCGCAAGCGCAAATTCCGCTAATCAAACACAAATTGAAGAAGCGTTCGGATGCTGTCCGTTCGCTTCTTTATCTTTTTTTAGGTGAAACATGGCAATTTTTAAATCAAATTTAGTTTTAAGAAGAATAACCGAAATCACACCCGAGATGTTAAATTCTTTGGGTGTTAAAGCGTTGCTTTTAGATGTTGATAATACGTTGTCTACCCACCATGGCACAATTCTTGTTGATGGCTTAACCAAGTGGTTGAAAACAATGGATAATCACGGCATAAAGACCGTTGTTGTGTCAAATTCCAAACGTTTCAGAATCGAGCCTTTTGCAGGAAGAATCGCGAGACCTTTTGTTAGTCTTGCATGTAAACCGCTGCCTTTTGGGTATGCTAAAGGCAGAAAAATGGCAGGCGTCAGAAAAAATGAATGTGCCATTGTCGGTGACCAGATTTTTACCGATGTTTTGGGTGCTAACCTTTACGGAATAAAATCAATTTTAGTCCGTCCCGTAAAATTGGAAGATGGTTTTAGTTTTAAAGTCAGACGTTATTTTGAAAAAGTAATGTTGAAAGATAAGTTTTAAGGAGATAAAAATATGCCCGCTATTTTTGGACCGGCAGGATGTGCAAATTCTTTTTATGAAATGGGTTATAAGGGTAGTTTGCATGTACCTGAATACATTGAAAAAATTGGACTTGACTGCTTTGAATATCAATGCGGTCGAGGTGTAAATGTTGGCGAGGAAAAGGCTAGAGAGTTCGGACGTCTTGCAGCCGAGAAAAATATAAAGGTTTCTCTTCATGCTCCTTATTACATTTCTATGTCGAGCGTTGATGAAGAAAAACGTCTTAACTCGGTAAACTATATTTTAAGCAGTGCTAAGGCTGTAGATTTTATGGGTGGCAACCGTATTGTTGTTCATACCGGTTCTTGTGGTAAACTGCCGAGGGATGAGGCTTTAAGATTAGCAATAGACACTATGAAAATATCACTTAAAGCACTTGACGATAACGGTCTCGGTCATATTCATATTTGTCCTGAAACAATGGGTAAAATTAATCAGTTAGGCGATTTGAACGAGGTTATGACACTTTGCGAACTTGATGAAAGGCTTATACCTTGTATCGACTTTGGCCATTTAAACGCAAGAACGTTGGGTCAGGTTAATTCCAAAGATGCTTTTAAATATATTATTGACGAAATCGGTAATAGACTAGGCGAATATCGTCAAAAGCATTTTCATTCGCATTTTTCTAAAATTGAGTACACCACAGGTGGCGAAAAGAAGCATCTTACTTTTGAAGACCAGGTTTTTGGCCCAAACTTCGAACCTTTAATGGATTTAGTGTACAATTTAGGATTAGAACCTACTTTTATTTGTGAGTCCGACGGAACGCAAAGCGAAGATGCATTAAGCATGAAAAAATACTACCTTGAAAGGATTTAATTAATATGTCGCAAAAGAAAATTCTTGTTATCAACGGACCAAATCTTAATATGCTGTCAATCCGTGAACCCGGTATTTACGGTTCACTGACGTTAGACGAGATAAACGCAGGTATCTCAACATATGCTAAAGCATACGATTTGAGATGTGACTTTTTCCAGTCTAACTGTGAGGGTGAAATAATAGATAAAATTCACTCTGTACGCGAGGATTATGACGGTTGCATTATTAATGCCGGTGCATATACTCATTACAGTTATGCTATTTATGATGCAATCAAAGCGGTTGATAAACCTTTTATCGAAGTGCATTTATCCAACGTTCATGCCCGTGAAGAGTTCAGGCATAAATCGGTTATTGCACCTGCTTGCGTAGGCACTATTGCAGGTTTTGGCAAAAACAGTTATTTCCTTGCTGTTAATGCGTTGAAGGATATTTTAAATGGAAAGAATTAAAGGTTGGTTAGACCTGAATGAAGCGGCGCTTGTTTATACCGAGGTGAACCGCAAATATCTTACAAATTTTTGCTCGTCTTTGGGATTTTTATTTGTTACAAGAGGCGGCGCAACGCTGTTTGTTGACGGTCGATATATCCTCACTGCCAAATCAAAAGTTAAAAATTGCAAGGTTGAACTATATGGCAATATAAGCCAACAACTGAACGATATAATCCAAAAAGAAAACATAAAAAGGGTACACTTAGAGGATACTCTGCCTGTCAGAACAGTTGCTTCAATCGAAAACATGCTCAGCAAAACCGAATGTTTGACTGATACTGGTCTTGCAGGGTTTGTTGAAGAACTGCGTGAGATTAAAACCGACTATGAAATTGAGTGCATAACAAAAGCACAGGAAATTGCCGAAAAGGCTTTTTTGGAAACGCTCGCATTTATTAAACCCGGTGTTACAGAGCGCGAAATTGCCGCTATGCTCGAATATAAATGTAAGTGTTACGGATCAGAGATGCCGTCGTTCGACACAATAGTTGTTTCGGGTAAAAAAACTGCTATGCCACACGGTGTACCTGATGATAATGTTATATCCGAAGGTGATTTTGTTACAATGGATTTCGGTGCGGTGTTTGATGGCTATCACAGTGACATGACACGTACTGTTGCTGTTGGTCATGCAACCGACAAAATGATTGAAGTTTATGATACCGTTGTTGGTGCTATGGAAAAGGCGAGAGAGGTTATTGCAGACGGTGTAAAGTGTTCGTTCGTCGATAATGTTGCAAGGTCATTTATTGATAATGCTGGGTATGGAAAATACTTTACACACAGTTTAGGTCATAGCGTGGGATTAGAAATTCACGAAAGCCCAAGTCTTTCTCCTAAATGCGAAAAAGTATTAAAGGTAGGTCATGTTGTGACCGATGAACCGGGCATTTATATTGAAAATGAGTTCGGTGTTAGGGTCGAAGATATGATAGTTGTCACTAAAATTGGCAATAAAACGCTAACAAAATGCAAAAATTTGCTTATTATTCTTTAAAGATGTAAAAAACACTTGAAAAGTAATAAGAAATAATGTAATATAATTACAAGTTTAATTTGGAGGTAAAAAATTATGGTTACAGCCGGCGATTTTAGAAACGGTGTTACTTTTGAAATGGAAGGCAAGGTCTATCAGATTGTTGAATTCCAGCATGTAAAACCCGGTAAAGGCGCAGCATTCGTAAGAACTAAAATTAGAAATGTTATTGAAGGTTCTGTTATTGAAAGAACTTTCAACCCCACTGAAAAATTCCCTACAGCATTTGTCGAGAGAAAAGATATGGAATATTCCTATGCTGACGGCGACCTTTTCTACTTTATGGATTCTGAAACTTATGAACTTGTTCCCGTAAGCAAGAACGAACTTGACGATAACTTTAAGTTTGTTAAGGAAAACATGGTTTGCAAGGTTCTTTCCTACAAAGGCAAGGTTTTCGGTGTAGAGCCTCCCACATTTGTTGAACTTGCAGTTACCCAGACCGACCCCGGTTTTGCAGGTAATACTGCTACCAACGCAACCAAACCCGCTACCCTTGAGACCGGTTGTGAAATCCGTGTTCCTCTCTTTATTAACGAGGGCGACGTGATTCGTATCGATACCAGAACCGGTGAATATATGGAGCGTGCATAATTATTGCTAATTAAGCAATAATTGTAATATACCCGCCTTTTGGCAGAAGGAGAATACCATGACAGTATCTGAGAAAGTTGCATACATTAAAGGTCTTGCTGAAAATGCAGGATTTAGCGACAACGACGCTAAGGACAAGGTTGTTAAGGCTATTATCGACGCTCTTGAAGATATCGCCGCATCTATCGGTGAAATCAACGAGCAACTCGATGCAGTTGACGAAGACCTCGCCACTCTTGAAGAAGATTTTTACGAGGATGAAGATTACGATTATGACGATGAGGACGACGATGACGATTTTTGTTATGAAGTCGAGTGTCCCACTTGCCATGATGTAATTTATCTTGATGACGAGATGATTGACGAAGGTGGCATCAAATGCCCTAATTGCGGAGAAGAACTTGAGTTTGATTTCAGTTGTGACGGTTGCTCAGGCTGCTCTGAAGACGAAGAATAATCTTATATTGGGCATCCGTGGCGACGCGGATGCCTTTTTCTTAGGGGTGAAACCTTGATTACCGAATGTAAACTTGATTATTGTACTTTGACAGAACCTGAAAATGTTAAAGTTTCGGTTATTATCGTCTGTGGCGGTAGTTCATCCAGAATGAATGGAATTGATAAAATGTTTGCCAAGATAGGCGAAGTTCCTGTTGCCGCACGAACTATTACCGTTTTTGAAAATTGCCCGCTGGTTGAGAACATCGTTATTGTTACCAAAAGCGAAAGTGTTTTAAAGATGCAACAACTGTGCGAAAATTACGGATTTAAAAAAGTCACCGATATTGTTGAGGGTGGTAATTGCCGTCAGCGTTCGGTTGCTAACGGATTGGATTTTGCTAACGAAAACATTGTACTTATCCACGATGGCGCAAGACCGTTTGTGACCAATGATTGTATTTTAAGGGTGATTGATGCAACTGTTAAATACGGTGCGGTTACTTGTGCTGTCAAGCTGAAGGATACTGTAAAAATGGTCGATAGCGAAGGTAAAGTTTTATCAACTCCCGACCGCAACACCTTGGTTTCGGTGCAAACACCTCAAGGTTTTAATACCGAACTTTATAAAGATGCCGTTTCAAAATCGCAGTTCGACCTCGATAAATTTACTGATGATTGTTCGCTTGTTGAAGCATTCGGTCATGATGTGTATACCGTCGAGGGCGATTATACAAATATTAAAATAACCACTGCGGAAGACTTGATGTTTGCCGAAGTGCTTTCTAAGAGGTGAATAGCATGAGAATTAGAATAGGTCACGGTTATGATGTTCATCGTTTTTGCGATGATAGGAAACTTATTCTTGGCGGTGTAGAGGTGCCGTACGACAAAGGTTTACTCGGTCACTCAGATGCCGATGTTCTGTTGCATGCAATATCCGATGCCTTATTAGGGGCTGCCGCTTTGGGTGATATAGGTAAACATTTTCCTGATACCGACGAAAAGTATCGTGGTGCCGATAGCCGAGTTTTGCTTCGTGAAGTTGTTAGAAAAATTGCCGAAAAAGGTTATTCTGTTTCTAATATTGATGCGACTGTTGTTATGCAGAGACCAAAACTTGCAACATATTTACCACAGATGGTTAAAAATATCGCTAATGATTGTTGTATCGATGTTGACTGTGTAAACGTAAAAGCCACAACCGAAGAAAATTTAGGCTTTACAGGTAGCGGTGACGGTGCCTCTGCCCATGCAGTGTGCGTTATCATGTGTGAATAATAAAAAAGTCAGTTGAATATATATCATCGGGTGATGGTATGTTTTTCCTGAATTTCAAATTACCAAAAAAGTATATTTTGCTTTGCTTTTTGCTTATTGTTTTGTGTGTCATTGTTGTTTTAAATATTTGTGCAGGCAAAACTATAGCACCACCGCATGAAACGTTTCAAGGTTGTTCGGATGATTTTTCGGTTGCTGATTATATCACTTCTTTTGGCCCCGATATTGATGTTTCATCATGCAAGGTAGATGAGATAACCGTACCGCATATTTTTAATGAAGTTTATGAATCTTATAATGAAATTCAAAAGTCTCAGGGGTTTGACCTTGAGTTGTATAAGGGTAAAGTACTCACCAGATATACATATTCTGTAATAAATTATCCGGGTGACGATAGCAATGTTTTCGCTGAAGTCCTTGTGTTGGACGGAGTTGTTGTTGCTGCGGACATTTATTCAACCGATTCAGATGGTTTTATTTTGCCTTTGAAATAAAATGATGGAGATATTATATGTCTTTTGAAAGACTTGATAAACTAATTTCAACAGCCGCTTGTGTATCGCGAAACGATGCTAAGAGTTTGATAAGACAGGGTAGGGTGACCGTTGACGGTAAGTGTGTTAAGGATTTTGCATGCAGAGTCGAAGAATCGGCTGTTTTGACAGTTGACGGTGATATAGTTAAATACAAAAAATATGTCTATTATATGCTAAATAAACCGAAAGGTATTCTTTCAGCCTCTAATGATAAATCACGCGAAACAGTGGTTGATATTATAGCATCTAAAGTACAACGTAACGGTCTTTTTCCTGTCGGCAGATTAGATAAGGATACCACCGGCCTATTGATAGTGACTGATGACGGTGATTTTGGCCATAGGGTAATTTCACCTAAAAGCGGTATTGAAAAAGAGTATATAGCGGACGTGGACAAGCCAATAACCGATGATGATATTGAAATATTGGCAAACGGCGTGACTCTTGCCGATGGAACAAAATGCTTGCCTGCTAAAATGACCGTTTTAAATGAGAAAAAAACTAAGGTCAGCATTATTATAACTGAGGGTAAATATCACGAGATAAAGAGAATATTGGGTGTTGTCGGCGCCGGAGTCAATACTCTTCACCGCTTAAGAATTGGTAAACTAATTCTTGATTATAAGTTATCTGACGGTGATTTCAGAGAATTAACCGAGTCAGAACTGTTTCTTGTGATAAAATGAACAAAAATTATAAACTAAATATAACTTAATTATACAATAATTTACATTGCATTAATATAATTATACATTTCATATAAAATATCACCGTGAAGTTTGGGTGAATTGGGTATAGAAATTATCAGTTTTATTTGTTATAATGCATGAGTAAATTAGTTAAGTACACATTTCTTTAGGAGGAAAGATATTAATGGCAAGCCTTACACTTAAAAACATTTGCAAAAAATATCCCGGCGGTGTTCTTGCTGTTCAGGAATTCAATCTTGACATCAAGGATAAAGAATTTATTATTCTCGTTGGGCCTTCAGGTTGCGGTAAATCAACAACTCTTCGTATGATCGCAGGTCTTGAAGAAATCAGCGGCGGTGAACTTTACATCGGTGACCGTTTGGTTAACGACGTAGCACCTAAGGATAGAGATATCGCCATGGTTTTCCAGAACTATGCACTTTATCCCCATATGACCGTTTTCGATAACATGGCATTTGGTCTTAAACTTCGTAAAACTCCGAAGGAGGAGATTAAGCGTCGTGTAGAAGAGGCTGCTCGTATTCTTGATATTGAGCATCTTCTCCAGCGTAAACCCGCAGCTCTTTCCGGTGGTCAGCGTCAGCGTGTTGCTTTGGGACGTGCTATCGTTCGTGAACCGAAGGTCTTCCTTCTTGACGAACCGCTTTCCAACTTGGATGCTAAGCTTCGTGCACAGATGCGTACCGAGATTTCTAAACTTCATTTAAGACTTGGAACTACCTTCATCTACGTTACTCACGACCAGACTGAAGCTATGACCATGGGTACCAGAATCGTTGTTATGAAAGATGGTATCGTTCAGCAGGTTGATACACCTCAGCATCTTTATGATATGCCTTGTAACTCCTTCGTTGCAGGATTTATCGGTTCACCTCAGATGAACTTCCTTGATGCTAAGGTATTACAGGAGGGTGAGGATTTCTTTGTAGAGTTTGGTTCTGAAGACACTAAGACCCGTTCCGGTGTTAAATATAAGATTAAACTTCCCGCAGAGAAGAATAAGAAAGATTGCCTTGTTCCTTACGTTGATAAGGAAGTTATCATTGGTATCCGTCCTGAGCATGTACACGATGAAGAAGAACTTATCGCTAAGTTCCCCGACGGTATTGTTGAGGCTAACGTTGAAGTTACCGAGCTTATGGGTGCAGAAAAATACATTTACACCGTTTGCGAAGGTCAGAACATCAACGGCCGTGTTGCTCCTACTTCTACTGCTCGTCCCGGCGAGACCATCAGAATCACCCTTGAACCCGGTAAGATCCATATCTTTGATAAAGATACTGAGAAAACTGTTACCAACTGATTTTGATAAATATCTGCTATTTTTACAGACCTTGAATTTTTTCAAGGTCTGTTTTTTTCTTTAATGTTTGATTTTTGTTTACATAACACTTAAATTGTAATCAAATTGTAACTTTTTTTATGAAATTTGTAATTTACTCTTGAAAAAATACAAGATATTGTGTACAATAATGATGTATTGATATAAATAATGCATTTTGCTGAAATTAAGGGGAGAGAAATATGTCTAACAGACTTTTTCAAGGGGTAATACATCAAATAAAGGATACTATTGATCGCACCATAGGTGTTATTGATGAAAACTATACCGTTATTGCCTGCAGTGAACTTAGCAGAATCAGAGAAACACATGAAGTTATGTTTGCCGGCGGTTCAGTTCCCGGTTCGAGCGAGATTTTCGTTAGGGGCCAATATACATATAAATCTTTTGGCACCCCACAAAGACCTGAGTATATTTTGTTTGTTGAAGGTAACGACCCTCAGGCGGCAAAATATGCTTCCATTCTTGCTGTTTCACTTTCTCATATTAAGTTCTATTATGATGAAAAGTATGACCGTAGTAACTTTATTAAAAATGTTATACTTGACAATATCCTTCAGGGTGATATAAACCTGAAGGCTCGTGAGTTGCGCTTTAACAGTGATGTTGCTCGTACTGTTTTTCTCATTCGTGTCACCTCAACTAATGAGATTTCGGTTTATGATATTATTCAAAACCTGTTCCCCGATAAAAATAAAGATTTCATTATTAACATAAGTGATACAGATATTGCTCTTGTTAAGGAAACTAAGCACGGCATCGAGTCTTCTGACCTTGAAAATCTTGCAGGTTCTATTGTTGATACATTAGCAAGCGAGTTCTATTATACCCAGGCTGTTATCGGTATTGGTACTACCGTAGAAAACCTTAAGGACCTTGCTCGTTCGTTTAAAGAAGCGCAGGTTGCTTTAGAGGTTGGTAAGGTATTCGACACTGAAAAGGCAATTGTGAATTATGATAACCTTGGTATTGCAAGACTTATTTATCAGCTTCCCACCACACTTTGTGAGTCATTCTTAAGAGAGGTGTTCAAGCGCGGAACAATTGAAAGTCTTGACCAGGAAACTTTGTTTACTATTCAGAAATTCTTTGAAAACAACCTTAACGTTTCTGAAACCGCAAGAAAACTGTTTGTTCACAGAAATACTCTTGTTTACCGTTTAGAGAAGATCAAGAAGATTACCGGTCTTGACCTTCGCGAGTTTGACCATGCAATAATTTTCAAGATTGCTCTTATGGTTAAAAAATATTTAAGAGCAACTCCGGTTAAATATTAATAGAAAGAGTGATTACCATTAACGAGGATTTTGCGATAGGCAAGCGTCCTGAAAAGGCTTCACAGCCGCTCATAGAATTTAAGGGTGTATCCAAGAATTATGCCAACGGCACACATGCTTTGGATGACGTTAATATAAGAATCAATAAAGGTGAATTTGTATTTGTTGTCGGTCCTTCGGGCGCCGGCAAAAGTACTTTTATGAAACTGATTATGCGAGAAGAAAAACCTAATACAGGTGATATTTTCGTTAATGGTTTTCATATTACCAAAATGAAAAGGCGTGCAGTCCCGTACTTTCGCAGAACTATGGGTATCGTTTTTCAGGATTTCCGCCTTATACCTAATATGAACGTGTTTGAAAACGTTGCTTTTGCCATGCATGTTGTTGGAGCGTCAAGACAGGAAATTCGTAAGAATGTATCCCGCGCTTTGAATCTTGTTGGACTTGCCGAGAAAGCCAGATGTAAGCCGGCTGAACTTTCAGGCGGTGAGCAGCAGCGTGTAGGTCTTGCACGCGCGTTGGTAAATAAACCTAATCTGATAATTGCGGACGAGCCTACCGGAAACGTTGACCCTAATATGTCATATGAAATAGTTGAACTTTTGACCGAAATTAACCGCAGAGGAACTACTATTCTCATGGTTACTCATGAGCATCAACTTGTTCGTGACTTTGGTCAACGAGTTATTATGATTGAAAACGGCAGAATCGTTGCCGATAACGCGAATGGAGGTCTGTTATGAAATTCACAAGCGTTAAGTATTTAATTGGCAACGGATTTAAAAATATTTGGCTTAATAAACTCATGTCGGTTGCTTCAATAGGTGTTCTTGTGGCTTGCATGTCGGTTATAGGTCTTGCGGTTGCCGTTTCGCTTAATGTTGATAATACGTTAAGCGAAATTGAACAGCAGAATGTTGTTATGGTCTATTTTGAGGACCGTAATTCTGCACTTTATAAGGTCCGTTCAGAACAGTCGGCTGACGCAACACTTGTTAAAGCCGAGCAAGAAATTACCGAGGACGATTATTCCATACATAATCTCGAAGAAGCACTCGTTTTGTGTAAAAAAATAAGTGAAATCGATAATATTAATTCGATTGAATATTTTTCAAGTGATGAATTGTTGGAAAATGCCAAAGATGCCGTTGCTAATGCGTCTTCTGATATTTTTTCGGTTATTGAGAATCCGATGTCGTGCGGTGCGCGCGTTACAATGACCGACCTTTCTTTATTTGATGAGACAATTAAAGATATCGAAAATCTTCATGGCGTTGATGAAATATCATCTCTAAGAGATATTGCAGAAAAAATCACTATCATTAAAAGAGCAATTGCAATTGTTGGTTTTTGGATAGTTGCTATACTTATGATTATTGCTTTGGTAATTGTTTCAAATACCATTCGCGTAACTATGTATAGTCGTAAGCTTGAAATTAGTATTATGAAGGCTGTAGGTGCCACCGATTCGTTTGTCCGTCTTCCTTTTATGATTGAAGGTGTGACAATCGGATTGTTGTCGGCGTGCATAACCGTTTCAATTCTGTATTTTGTGTATAATGCAGTGCAAGAAACCGTTAAAAGTGCTTTAAGCCTTACGTCTATTATTCCGTTCTCCGAGTTTTTCTGGTTGATTTTTGGAATTTTTGGCGGAATAGGTTGTTTCGCAGGACTTTTTGCCAGTGCAATTATGATTAATAAGTATTTGAGAAAGGAAGGCAGTGAATTCCGTGCGCTTTAAAAAGACAGTTATATCGATATTGTGTCTTAGTTTTGTCTTTTCTGCTTTTTTCTGCAATGCCGATGT
The DNA here is from genome assembly GCA_045592985.1 of Acutalibacteraceae bacterium. Classification (GTDB taxonomy): domain Bacteria; phylum Bacillota; class Clostridia; order Oscillospirales; family Acutalibacteraceae; genus UMGS172. The sequence continues at coordinate 31,728 of JAZNVU010000055.1, forward strand.
TAATGATACGGACGTTGCAAAAGCGGATGTAATCAGTGATTACGAAGATAAGATTGATGAACTTGAACAACAACAGAAGGAAATAGAGGCTGAGATTAAGGATCTTCAATCAAAAACTAAAGATAAAGAAAAAGAAAAACAACTGCTTGCTGAAAGAATTGCTGTTATCCAAAGTCAAATCACACTTTGCAATACTCAAATTGCTGAATGTGACAATAAAATTGCCAATTTAGAGCAAGATATAGCCGATAAAGAGACAGAACTTGAAAAGACCAAGTATCTGTTTTCGCAGCGTCTCCGCGCTATATATATGAGTGGCGGTATGACCGCTTCTACTTTGTCGGTAATTCTTAGTGCCGAAAATCTTTCTGACCTTCTCACAAAGACCGAACTTACAAAGAACATCAGTGCATATGATAACGCGTTGATGGCAAAACTTGTGAGTGATATGGAGAAAATCGAAAAGAGCAAGGCTGACATTGTTTTGCTTATAGAAGAACAGAAAGGCGTAAAAGCCATTCTTGATCAAAAAAAGGCCGAACTTAATAAGCAGGTCAGTGATATAAATTCAGTTATATCTGATATTAAAGACGATGTTTCTTCTCTAAAAAATCAGTCTGATAAACTAGAAAAAGCGATTGCTGAGTATGAACAGGCTATTAAGGACGCTCAGAATCAATATAAAGATCAGTATTATGACGGTAAGTTTGCCTGGCCTTGTCCCGGTCACTATAACATTACATCACCTTACGGTTACAGAAACCATCCCATCAGTGGTAAATATAAGTTCCATAAAGGTATAGATATTGCAGGCGGCGGTATTAAAGGTAAACCTATTGTAGCGGCTGCCGACGGTATAGTATCTATTGCCAAGTATAATTCAGGCGGATACGGCTATTATGTAATGGTCAACCACGGTACGGGTGATGACGGTAAAACCTATGTTACCCTTTATGCTCATATGTCTAAGTATATTGTTAAAGTTGGTCAGAAGGTTAAGAAAGGTGAGACCATAGGTTATGTTGGCACCACGGGTGCTTCAACTGGTTATCATCTTCATTTTGAAGTCCGTGTAAATGGTAATACTACTGACCCTAAGAGTTATTTTAAATAACTTTTAAAAGAAAGGATATTGTGTGAGTTTTAAAAAGTTAATCATTATTGTTCTTTGTTTGTGCTTTGTTGTTTCTTCGGCGTTTACTTCGTCAAATTTTAATCTATCCGGTACTGCTAAAGCGGATACGATAAGCGATTATAAAGATAAGATAAGTGAACTTGAACAACAACAGAAGGAAATTGAGGACGAAATAAGAGACCTCAAGTCACAGTCTAAGGACAAAGAAAAAGAGAAGCAACTGCTTTCCAAAAGAATAGATGTTATTCAAAGCCAGATTACTATATGTAACGAGCAGATATCTGAATGTGACAATAAAATTGCCGATTTAGAGCAAGATATAGCCGATAAAGAGACAGAACTTGAAAAGACCAAGTATCTGTTTTCGCAGCGTCTCCGCGCTATATATATGAGTGGCGGTATGACTGCTTCTACTTTATCGGTCATACTTAGTGCCGAAAACCTTTTGGATTTACTCACTAAAACTGAACTCACAAAGAACATCAGTGCGTATGATAATGCGTTGATGGCAAAACTTGTGAGTGATATGGAGAAAATAGAACAAAGTAAATCCGAGATATTAGTTTTGGTTGAGGAGCAACATGCAGTCAAGGCTATTTTGGATGAAAAAAAGGCAGAACTTAAAAAGGAAGTCAGTGAGATAAATTCAATTATTGCCGGCATACAAAGTGATGTTAATGCTCTTCAGAATCAGTCAGATAAACTAGAAAAAGCAATTGCTGAGTATGAACAAGCTATTAAAGATGCTCAGAATCAGTACAAAGACCAGTATTATGATGGCAAATTCACATGGCCATGTCCCGGTTATTATACAATTACATCACCTTACGGATATAGAAACCATCCTATTACCGGTAAATATAAGTTCCATAAAGGAATAGATATTGCTGGCGGTGGTATCAAAGGTAAACCCATCGTTGCTGCTGCCGACGGTATTGTGTCAATCGCAAAGTACAACTCTGGTGGCTATGGCTATTATGTGATGGTAAACCACGGTACGGCGGATGACGGAAAATCATACGTAACACTGTATGCACACATGACTAAGTATATTGTCAAAGTGGGCCAAAAGGTTAAAAAGGGTGAAACAATAGGTTATGTGGGTACTACAGGTGCTTCAAAGGGATATCATTTGCATTTTGAAGTCCGTGTAAATGGTGATACTACTGACCCGAAGAAATATTTTAAATAAAAATTGCGGGCTGTCATACCGTCAGCCCGCTTTTATGATATTAATTTAAGGAAGTTGAGTAATGAATAAAACTTTTTCTTTAAAGCACGTGATTACTATTGCTGCGTTTTGCATAGCATCTTCTATTGCTGTTACATCAATGGCTTTTCAGTTGCTTATTCCGTCTGATACACCTGATATGATGCCGGGTAGCGCAACAGTTTCGGATGAATTGTTGCTGAGCGATAAGATAAAGGAAATAAAAGAACTTGTCAACAAATACTATGTTGGGGATATAGATTCCGATACTATGGCTGATATGATTTGTACAGGTTATGTAGCGGGTCTTAATGACCGTTATTCTGCATATATACCTAAAGAAGAAGCAGAGGAAAGCCTTAATTCATTCTATGGTGTCAATAGCGGTATGGGTGTTCAAATTTCACAGCATCCCGACAATAAAACTATGTACGTCCTTGAAGTTCATAAGGATAGTCCTGCTATGCAGGCAGGTATTCTACGTGGTGATGAAATTATCTCGGTTGATGATAAAATTATTGCTGAATTCGGGTATACCGAAACATTGAATTATATCAAATCTGCGCCTCTTGGCTCATCGGCACATGTCGTTATTAACCGCGGCGGTGAAACCGTAGAACTTGATGTTACCCTTACTCAATTTGCTAGCCAGTCAGTCTTTTATCGTTTGATAGATGATAAAGGATATATATTGATAACAGGTTTTAATGAGCGTTCGCCCGAGCAATTTAGAGAAGCGGTAGAAAGTTTGAACGACCAAGGTGCAACAGCACTGATTATAGATCTTCGAGGTAACGGTGGTGGTACACTCAACGCAGCACATAAAATGCTTGATTATGTGATACCCGAAGGTCTTGCAATTAAGGTGACATATAAAAACGACAATATGAACGAGATTTATATGTCGGATGCATCTGAAGTCAAGCTTCCGATAGTATGCCTTACTGATGGTAACACTGCAAGCGCATCAGAACTTTTTGTTCAGGGCATGAAGGATTACAACAAGGCTGTTTCGGTGGGACGTCTTACTTTTGGTAAAGGTGTCGTTCAAAGGACATATTCTTTGAGCGATGGTTCTCTTGTTAGGTTCACTGTAGGTAAATATTATACTGCTAACGGTAATTGTCTTGACGGTATTGGGGTAACGCCTGATGTTGAGGTGGAATATTCAGAAGAGGAATTGAAGTACCGTCTTATTAACGGTATCGAACAAGATAAAGATTTTCTTGCTGCGGTCGAGTATCTTGACGCTCAGTAATCGTAATCTTCAAGTATTTTTAAAAGTTCTTCTTTATTGCTAGCAATAATGCCTTCATTTAACAGGGCTCTGTCATGTTCGGGTAGGTCGCGTACATACGGACTGTCGAGTGTGTAAATCGGTTCTTCTTGGTTTTGTGAAAAAACCGATATTTTACCATTGTGGCTCCTTACTGTGTATATGTCTTCCTTAACTATATTGTTATTGCTCTGTTCCTTGATAGGCTCGACGTCATCAATTCGTTTTAATGAGTTTATCGGAAGATATATCGCAGAGAAAATGAATGCAGATGATAATAGGTAAGTTATTACTTTTTTGGGAGTCATATCTTTCACCTCATTTTAATTATCTCCGAGTATAAAGATATTATTCCGATGTCAATAATAAAAATATATCATTTAGTAACAATACTGTAACACACAAAACATATTTTTTGTGGTAAAATCTAATAGAAGAATTTACCTTTTTGTATTTTCGGTTAGGAGGTGCTGTTTATGAACGATTTTGAAAAAAAACGTAAAGATGATGAGTCGGTCAGTGAAAATGATTTGAATAACGAAAGATACTATGAACTTGATGATTCTCAAGCAAACACGAAGGCTGATAAAGATTATAATTTTGACTATTTTTCAAGCGCTCCCAAAGACACAGCAGAAGATTTTGACGATATTGAGTTGGAAACTTCTGCAAAAGATGAATTTGACCTTGATATGATTTTTGGTGAAAATGATTCGTCATTAGACACTATTTCTAACGAAACCGAACAGTCCGATTCTGAAACCGATGGAACTGTTAATTTCAACAGTTTTGGAAAATCACGAACTGAAATTAAGAAAAGCAATAAAAAGATAACTTCAAAATATGTAATAAAGACTTTGAAGATAATCGGCACATCTTTTGTCACTTTACTTCTTATTGGTATTATCACAGGTTGCCTTGTCGCAGGTGCATTTGCGGTATATGTTTTCAATTTTGTTGACGATACTGTACCTCAGAATCTTTATGACCTTAAGTTTACTACAACTGTGTACGTTAAGGATAAGGATAGTGGGGAATATGTTGAATATCAGCGTTTGTACGGTGAAGAAAACCGTATTTGGGTTGACCTTGAAGATATGCCTGATAACCTGAAGAATGCCTTTGTTGCTGTTGAGGATAAGCGTTTTAACGAGCATAACGGTGTTGACTGGAAACGAACTGTCAGTGCGTTTGCTAATATGTTTATTGATCTTTATTCCTCTAATCAGGGTGGTTCAACAATTACGCAGCAGTTAGTTAAAAATGTCACTAAGGATACAGACCAAACCCCAATGCGTAAAATACGTGAAATTATGCGTGCAAGAACCCTTGAAAGTGAGTATGAAAAGGGAACAATCCTTGAATGTTACCTCAATACAATATGCCTTGCCGGCGGTATTTACGGTGTTGAGGTTGCGGCAAACTATTATTTTGGTAAAAGTGTTGACGAACTTAACCTTGTTGAGTGTGCTGCTATAGCCAGTCTTGCTAAGGAACCTGAAAAATACCGTCCTGACCGCAATCCTAACGACAACAAAAAACGTCGCAACACAGTTCTTTACCTTATGTATGAGCAGGGCTTGATTTCCGAAGAAGAGTATTCAGAGGCTAAAGAAGCCGAACTTAACGTAGTTTCTGACCCTATAGCCAAAAACAACGAACAGGTTTACAGTTATTATATTGATACACTTATAACTGAAGTTACAGATAAACTTGTTGAAGAGTATGGTTATGACGAGGCTTTGGCTTCGGCAAAATTCTATAATGGCGGTTATAAGATTTATTGTACTCTCGACCCTGAAATACAAGGAATTCTTGATGACGAGTACTCTAATACAAAAAAATATTTTACTCTCAAGAAAAACGATAAAACTATTCAATCTGCCATGACCATTATGGATTATGAGGGTCATATTGTTGGTATTGTTGGCGGTGCAGGTGAAAAAACCGAAAACAGGGGATTTAACAGAGCAACTATGGCATACCGTCAGCCCGGCTCAACTATGAAGCCTCTGGCAACGTATTCTCAAGCTCTTCAGAAAAATCTCATAACCTATTCTACCGTTCTTGAGGATTCTCCAATTGAGAATTACTATAAAAGTGACGGTAAAGCCGGTCCTAAAAATTCTGACGGCAAATATCACGGCAATATGTTTGCCTATAAAGCGCTTGAACGCTCTACAAATACCATTCCGTGTAAACTCGTTGCGCAAATGGGGTTTGAATCGGTATTTTATTTCTTATATGATAAGTACAATCTTACTAACCTTGATTTTCAGCGTGATATGACCTATGCTCCGTTAGGCCTTGGCGGAACAAGTACAGGTATTACAACTACGCAGTCAGCGGCAGCCTATGCTGTTTTTGGTAACCTTGGAACTTATTATAAACCTACAACGTTTACCTACGTAACCGATCAACGTGGAAATGTAATACTTGAACAAGGCGACGGTGAAATTGTTCTTGATGAAAATACCGCAAGTATTATGAATCATATGTTGCAGAATGTTGTCTACGGTGACAATGGTACCGCTAAGGCAATAAAAGATTTCAGTAAGACCATGAAATGTTTTGCCAAGACCGGTACAACTAATGACACTTACGATATCTGGCTTTCGGGCGGCACACCGTATTATGTCGGTTCATGTTGGTTTGGTTTTGATACTGCTAAAAAAATATCCGATAAAGGTCTTGCAAAAGATATGTGGAAAAACGTTATGAAACGTATTCACAAAAATCTTGAGCCTAAAGAATTTGAGGAAAGTTCTTATGTAACCAGAAGATATTTTTGCAAAGAAACGGGACTTCTTGCAACTACGGGATGTACCGATTTCGAGATTGGTTACTATAAGACTAATTATTCGTTGCCACAAGGTTGTACAGTTCATGAAGGCGATGTATACGGAGAGGTTACCGATGAATGGATTGAAAATGGCGGTCCCATTATAGAAGACCCCGAAAATCCCGACCCCGAAAATCCCGACACGCCTGATGCTCCCACACCTTCAACGCCACCAAGTACCGGTGATGAGGGAAATTAATATTTATATTAAATCCACACTTGAAAAAAAGTGTGGATTTTTTAAAATAATTCTAAAAAAACACTTGACTTTTCAAAAATAATATGTATAATAGAATTAGAATAAATCTAAAAGAGGTGAAGCGATGACTAAACAAAGACAATTGGTGTATAATGTTGTTCATAGTTCTTGTGAACATCTTACTGCTGAACAGGTATATAATTTAGCTAAAGAGCAAATGCCTACAATTGTTATGGCAACGGTTTATAATAATCTTAACGCTCTTACCGAAAGCGGTGAGCTTCGTAGGGTTTCGATTCACGGTGAACCTGATAGGTATGACCGACCTGAAGTTCCTCATGAGCATCTAAAATGTGATATTTGTGGCAAGGTTAATGACCTGTGGATTAGTGATATGCATGATAGATTAAAGACTTGGTCCGGTGTAAATATTACTAAATATGAACTTAATTTGCATTATATCTGTGATGAATGTCGCAGTAATAATATAATTTAAAATTAATTTTTGGAGGAAATATTATGAATTTAAAAGGTACAAAAACTGAGAAAAACTTAATGACTGCTTTTGCAGGTGAGAGCCAGGCACGCAACAAATACACCTATTTTGCAAGCGTTGCTAAAAAAGAGGGCTATGAACAGATTGCTGCTATTTTCCAGCAGACTGCTGATAACGAAAAAGAGCATGCAAAACTTTGGTTCAAAGCATTAGGTGAGTTGGGCGATACCGCTGCTAACCTTGCAGCTGCTGCTGATGGTGAGAATTATGAGTGGACCGATATGTATGCAACTTTTGCTAAAGAGGCAGAAGAAGAAGGATTTAAAGAACTTGCTTTCAAATTTGCCGAGGTTGCTAAGATTGAAAAGTCTCACGAAGAAAGATACCGCGCATTACTCAACAATGTAGAAATGAAGCAGGTATTTGAGAAAGCCAACGAGACTATGTGGGAATGCCGTAATTGCGGTCATCTCGTTATCGGCAAAAAAGCACCCGAAGTTTGCCCTGTGTGTGTTCATCCGCAAAGCTACTTTGAGGTTAGAAAAGAAAACTATTAATTAAAATTTTAGCCACATCAAACTATGTTTGATGTGGCTTATTTTATAGTTTCAAAGAAAGACGGTATTTGATAGGGGACTTACCCGTCAGTTGTTTAAAAATTGTTCCAAAACGCTTGTAATCACCGTATCCACTCATTTCGGCTATCTTTTGTATCTTTAACTGCGTTGAACTTAAAAGCGTACATGCACGCTGAATTCGGAGTTGTTTGACATAATCGTTAAAACAAAGACCGGTTTCTTCTTTGAATTTTGAACTCAAATAAGGAACACTTAAATAAAGTGATGATGCAATATCACTAAGTTTAACCGCTTCACAAAAATTCTGATCTATCATTTTAATTGTTTTTGCAACAGCATCGGAGTAGTTGCGGTCATTAAGTTCAGTTGTGTTTCTTAAAAGTGTAACAAGTGTTTGTACAAGCAGTGTTTTCATATAATCTAAATAACCAGTGGACATATTTCCACATTCTTCACACATTTCAAGCAGAAGTTTGCCGATTTTACCGCTGTCATCATGAAAAAAACGGTTAGTGGGAGCGCCGCTTATGACCTTAACACGAAACTGGCAACTTTTAAGCAAATCGCCAAAATCTGTACAATCCGGAATTGTTTTATCAATGGCTTTTGACAAAAACAAACAGTTTATAACGGCAAAATCGTCAGTAATTGCTTTGTATTCATGAAAGCAACTGTAATCCATAAGCATGTAATCACCGGCAGATACAGTTCTGGTCTCTCCATCGTGGGTATGTATTGCCGTACCACTGGCAACATACATTATTTCAAAATAATTATGGCTGTGTTTTTGATAACTTTTAAGATCGCAGTAAAAAGCATGAATGAATTTTTCCTCGAAAAAAGCCTTTTCATCTGCAACTGTAAAGTCTGTTTTCATAAAAAACACCCCTAAAACCATTATATTATATATAATAATTATACATATGATTTTTTGTGTGTCAAGAAAAAAGCCTTATCCAAAGAGGATAAGGCTTAAATTTTAGTTATTCATCATTTCATCGCCACAGGCTTTAAGAATATTACAGATATTTATTGACTCCTCTTTTGTATTAGCGACTGTTGAAAGATAAATCTTTATTTTAGGCTCGGTACCTGAAGGACGGACGATAAACGAACAACCGTTATCCAACTTAAACTCCAGAACATCAGAAGAGGGAAGGTTTATTGTAGACTCAACACCGCTTGCAATGTTCTTAGCAATTGATTTGCTGTAATCAAGCACATCTGTAACATTGAATCCACCAATTTCTTTGGGTGGGTCATTGCTCAATTTTTTCATAATATCAGCCATTTTCATCATACCTTGTTGGCCTTCAAATGTGTAACTTGATTGTTTATTAGTATAGAAACCGAGTTCGTTTTCTATTTCATTTAATGCTTCAAACAGGTTCATGCCTTTAGATTTATAGTAACAAGCCATTTCACAAATGAGCATTGACGCGGTAACGGCATCCTTGTCTCTGACGAATGTTCCGGAAAGGTATCCATAACTCTCTTCAAAACCAAAAATGTAACGTTCAGGCTCGTTCTTTTCTTCAAGTCCTGCAATCTGTTCACCGATATACTTAAATCCTGTGAGAACGTTAATAAGCCTGCAACCGTATTTATCTGCAATTTTCTGACAAAGTTCGGTTGTAACAATGGTTTTGACAAGAATTGGGTTATTAGGCAAAGTTCCTCTTTCTGAACGTATTGATAGTATATAATTAGAGAGTAAAGCACCGACCTGATTGCCGGTCATAAGTTCATATTTGCCTTGGTTGCAGACAGCAATGCCAACACGGTCAGCATCCGGATCGGTCGCAAGTAAAATATCGGGTTTTACTTTTTCTGCAAGTTTAAGAGCGCATTCAAATGGCTGACTGAGTTCAGGATTGGGGTAGGGAGCAGTCGGAAAATTCCCGTCAGGTAGTTCTTGCTCGGTAACAACAGTAACATTCTTAACGCCACGTCTTTTAAGAATTTCACGAACAGGTTTATTACCTGTGCCGTGAAGAGGTGTGTAGATAACAGAAAAATCACTATTTTCAAACACATCTGGAATTAATGACTGTTTCTCTGAATTGTCAAGAAAAGCATCAATAACGTCACGTTTAATGTATTCAATGCTTCCGTTATTTAATCCGTCATTAAAATCTATAAGTTTTATACCTGTAAAAAAGTCAGTTTTTTCGATGTAAGAAAAAACGTAATTACTTGCCTCTACATTAAGCTGGCATCCATCAGGACCATATGCTTTATATCCGTTATATTTTGCAGGATTGTGGCTGGCAGTAATTACAACACCGGCATCGCATTTAAGGTATCTGACGGCGAAAGATAGCATAGGAGTAGGCATTAGTTCGTCGTATATATATGCTTTTATTCCGTTAGCGGCAAAAACACATGCTGCAGTTTCGGCAAAAAGGCGGGATTTTATTCGGCTATCATAAGCAATAGCAATACTGCCTTTTTTGGTAACACTATTGACATAGTCTGCAATTCCTTGAGATGCTCGTCCGACAGTGTATACGTTCATACGGTTAGTGCCGGCTCCGATAACACCCCTAAGACCGGCAGTGCCAAATTCAAGTTCTCTGTAAAACATATCATTTATGGCTTCATCGTTCGATTCGACACTAAGCAATTCAGGGATCAAGTCGGGATCGAGTGTTGCCTTAATTTTCCATTCATTGTATAAAGCGGAAATATTCATAAAACGTCATCCTTTCAAAAATTTCTATATTTATAATTTTATATGAAATTAAATTATTGTCAATATTAAAATCAATATAATTGAAAAGTAACATATAAATTGTTAAAAATCGAATCAATTTTAGCAAAATATCCAAAAATTTCTTGACAAAAGATTAAAAATGGTGTACTATTGTTAAAAATATGTGTTTTTGTGCACTAGGAGAATTGTTTTGGCATATTCTGACAAGAAAAAAAGCGAATCTGTTGATAATGTTGCATTATCTGTTACTATATTATCCGATTATGCACCGCTTGTTAAATCAAGAGCTTTGATTTTTGCTTCGGATTTTTGTGAACTTGATGACCTTATTCAAGAGGGAAACATTGGTCTTCTTTCTGCTGTGTCGAGTTATAAAAGTGACCTATCAGCATTCTCCACATTTGCGCGCAGATGTATTGATGCTGCGATAATTGATTATTTGCGTAAAAATCAAAAATCATCGCGTATTCCTTCGCAGTTACTCGTCGATATTGACGATATTGATATTCCTGACTCGTCACCTGACCCCCTACATTCCGTTTCCGTTAAGGAAGAGTATTCTCAAATGCTCGAAAAGGCTGAAAATTGTCTTTCTGATTTCGAGTACTCGGTGTTTTTAGGGTTGTTACGCGGTGATTCACATGCAGAAATTGCCGAAAAAAATGGCGTTGAGATAAAGGCAGTCAGAAATGCTGTTCAACGCATAAGAGTCAAATTAAAATAGGTTATATGCCCGGTAGCTTAATTAAGCAGAGCGTTGTATTTCAAAGATGTCGGTGCGATTCCGTCCAGGGCTAAAATACTCAATTGAGAGAGGTAAAAAACATGTTCGAAGACAAGACCCTTAAGTGCAAAGATTGCGGAGAAGACTTTGTATTCACTGCCGGTGAGCAGGAATTCTACGAGTCCAAAGGCTTTGTTAATGAGCCTCAGCGTTGCAAGAAGTGCCGCGACGCACGCAAGAATGCCGGAAGAGCACCGAAGGAAATGCACGAGGCTGTATGTGCCAACTGCGGCAAGCCTGCAATGGTTCCTTTCGTACCCCGCGATGACCGTCCTGTTTACTGCAGTGAGTGCTTCGCAAAAATGAAAGAGCAGGCTTAATTTAAGTCGGTTTCTTTAAAGCCGTTTCGGGAAGCCGAAACGGCTTTTTCTTTGTTTAATTTTCATTTTTCATAATACTATGCATTTTATTTAATACTTTATTCATATAATCGTTGACAATTTGATTTAAAATTTTAAAGTAGCCTAAAATAAATTAAGGAGTGACCGATTTTGCCTAATAAAAAGGTTCTTATTGTAGATGACGACTCAAATATTTGTGAACTTTTAAGACTGTATCTTGAAAAAGATGGATTTGATACAGTTATTGCCAATGACGGTGAGTCGGCTATTGTTAAGTTTAATCTTGAAGACCCCGACATTATTCTTCTTGATATTATGCTTCCAAAACTTGACGGTTGGCAGGTTTGCAGAACAATACGCAAAAATTCTGAAGTGCCAATTATTATGCTCACTGCTAAAGGCGAGACTTTTGATAAAATTCTTGGTCTAGACCTTGGAGCAGACGATTATGTAACCAAACCTTTTGATACAAAAGAGGTTGTTGCGAGAGTGCGTGCTGTTTTAAGGCGCTCTGCCTCGAATGATGAGAATGTTGAAAAGATAGTTAAATTTGATAAATTGGTTATTAATCTTACAAATTACGAACTTGTAGTCGACGGTAAACAGGTCGATGCTCCGCCAAAGGAACTCGAACTCATTTATCATCTTGCAAGCAATCCCAACCGTGTTTATTCACGTGATCAATTGCTTGACGAAGTTTGGGGATTTGAATACTATGGCGATTCAAGGACTGTCGATGTCCACGTTAAACGTCTTCGTGAAAAATTAGAGGGTGTTTCGGACAAATGGAGCATAAAGACAGTTTGGAGTGTTGGCTACAAATTTGAGGTAAAGCAGAGTTAAATTATGAATAACCGCTTATTTCAAAAAATATTCTTCACCGTTGCAATTTCCATTTTCGTTGGGATTATGCTTGTGCTTGTATTATTCAGTGTTTCTGTAAGCAGTTATCTTGTTAACGAAAAGGAAGAATCTCTGACTAATAACTGTCGCACAATATCTAACGTGCTTTCTACTCAAACTATCAATACTGAAGGTTTTTATATTAGCCTTGATGGTGTTGTGAGAGTTGTATCAAATACAGTTTTGGGCGATGTTTATGTTTGCGATGCCGAAGGTCATATTTTTCTTTGCAGTTGCAAGGAATATGGTGATCTCAAGGCTTGTGACCACTCAAAGGGTGTTGTTGATTCAGAAATTATACAAATTGCTGAGCAAAAAGGAAGCTATTTTGAAGTTGGGCATTTAAACAAACGCTTGAATAATATCTATTATACTGCTGCCACACCTTTTTATAATGCTGATAAAACAACTGCCGGTTATGTTTTTATTTCATCTCCTGCTTCTCAACTAAAGGAAATGTGGTCAAAACTTTCTAACGTTATTGTTTGGTGCGCTTTTATACCTATTGTGATGACATTTGTATTCTTGTATTTTATGATAGGGAGAATAACTAAACCTGTTAAACTTATGTCCAAGGCTGCCGTTGATATGTCAAAAGGTGATTTTTCTAACCGTATACCGGTTGAAGGCCATGATGAAATATCAGAACTTGCCGAAGCGTTTAACACTATGTCTAATTCGTTAGCTCAACTTGAAGGCATGCGCAGAAGTTTTATTGCCAATATTTCTCATGAACTGAGGACGCCTATGACAACGATAGGCGGGTTTATCGACGGTATTCTTGACGGCACAATTCCACCGGAACAACAGAATTATTATTTGTCTATTGTGTCGTCCGAGACCGAAAGATTGTCACGTCTTGTTCGCACAATGCTTGACCTGGCCAAATTAGAATCGGGCGAAATGAAGGTTGCACCTAAGGAGTTTTCACCTGTAGATTTAATCATCCAAGTGTTGAGCATGCATGAACAGCGAATTGAGTCAAAAAATATTGATATACAAGGGCTTGATTGCGGTTCTGATATCAAGGCATTTGCTGACCCTGATTTAATGTATCAGGTTATCTATAATCTTACCGATAATGCTATCAAGTTTACACCTGAAAACGGATATATTTGTTATAGCGTACAATCTGATAAAGATGTTGGTACGGTAAGTATTAAAATACGCAACAGCGGTAAGGGAATTGATCCCAAAGATATGCAATTTATTTTTGACCGCTTTTATAAAACCGATAAGTCACGTTCCGCTAATAAGGAAGGTACCGGTCTTGGACTTTATATTGTTAAAACAATTGTAGATATTCATAAAGGCAATATTACTGTTAGTTGTAAGCCGGATGAATACACTGAATTTTTGATAGTTCTGCCACAACAGTTTTGAAAGGATGCCATTTGATGGAAAACGAAAATAATTTAAACGATATGATTGATAGTGAAGAAAACACAATGAATACCGATTCGGATTTAGAACAACATGTAAATCCGGAAACAGAATCCGAACAAGCCCAGTTTAATGCAAAAGTTGACGAACCGACCGTTACATTTGAAGCGGTTAAACCTCATAACAGCGAAGGCTCTTCTTTAGGCATTAAGGTGTTTTTTGCTATGTTAGCCGTAGTTGTTATGTTAGTCGCTTCAGTTGCAGTTGGGTATATCTTCGGCATCAGTAATACTGAAACTCCCCCAATATATAATTCTTCAACCTCTTTGCAAAATAAATCTGAAAGCAACTCTACTGATAATATTACTGTATATAACAACCTGTCTATGTCTGTGGTTAATATTGTGGTTTATAACTCCAAAGAAGTTTCTTCATCTGCAAGCGGTGTTGTATATACATCTGACGGATATATCGTGACAAATGACCATATTTATTCATCAGTTTCTTCTCCTAAGTTTTTGGTAAGGTTTGCTGACGGTACCGAATATGATGCTGTATTTGTCGCCGGCGATACAAGAAGTGACCTTGCTGTGCTTAAAATCGATGCTAAAGACCTCAAGCCAGTTGTGTTCGGTAATTATAACGAAGTTGTTACAGGTGAGTCGGTAGTTGCTATGGGTTACCCGTCGGGTGCCGGAGTAGAACCGATATTTACAAGCGGTACTGTTTCAGCAAAAGGAACGCGAGTTACGGGGACTAGTTCTTATTCGGTTAAAATGATACAAACCGATACGCCGATTAACCCGGGCAATTCAGGTGGTGCTTTGGTAAATATGTACTCTCAGGTTATTGGTATTACATCGGTAAAACTTGTGGGTAGCCAATATGATAGCGTTGGCTATGCTATACCGTCTTCTACTGTTGTTAATGTGGTCGATTCACTTATTAAAAACGGTTTTGTGGAAAACAGAGGCAAACTTGGAATTACCTATTCTCAAATTGATACGGTAACTTCTAAAATTCAAAACCTTCCCACAGGTCTTCTTATTCAATCAGTATCAACTGACAGTGATTTTTACGGTAAAAATCTTAAAACCGGTGATATAATCACGCATATAAACGATGTTGCTATAGTTCGCTCAGATGTTGCGCTTGATATTATTGATGCTACAAAACCTGGAGAGAGTATGTCTATTACCGTATATCATACTTCTACCGGCACAAGTGAAAAAATTTACGGAACGTTAATTCCTGATCAAGGAAATTCGAGTTATACTACTGAGATTACACGAAGATAAATATAAAACAGTTCATTAAGCTTGTATTAAAAGCGTTGGCATGGTGTTTATCCTTGCTGACGCTTTTACTTTTTCTGAAATTATTCATTCATAAAAATATATTTATTTACTTGCGTTTTGCAGTATTTTGTGAAGTTCAAAGGGTAATAATTTAATTATCAATTAGTGGAGATGATATATTTGCAATACAGCAAGGTCGAAATATGTGGGGTAAATACAAATCAATTGCCGATTCTAAAAGAAGTTCAGAAAGAGGAGTTGCTGAAAAAATCACAAAGCGGTGATAAGGTTGCAAGAGAAGAGTTAATACGAGGAAATTTACGCCTTGTACTGAGTGTTATACAACGTTTTACCAACCGAAGAGAAAATATGGACGACCTATTTCAAATAGGTTGTATAGGGCTAATAAAGGCAATTGATAACTTTGATGCTTCGCACGGTGTAAGATTTTCCACATACGCTGTTCCGATGATTATCGGAGAAATACGAAGATATTTAAGGGATAACAATTCGGTTAGGGTCAGTCGGTCTATAAAGGATACTGCATACAAAGCAATGCAGGTAAAAGAGGCATATTTGGCTGAACATTTAAAGGAACCCACGATTGATGAAATTGCTAAAGCACTTGATATTCCGACCGGAGATGTAGTAATAGCACTAGAGAGTGTTGTTGAACCTGTTTCTTTATTTGAATCGGTTTATTCAGATAGTGGCGACAGTGTTTATGTTCTTGACCAACTCGGAGACGGAAATGATGACAATGATTGGATAGACGAGATTTCTTTTCGCGATACTATTTCTTCACTTAGCGAACGCGAGAAAAAAATATTGAATCTCAGATTTATTCATGGATTGACTCAAATGGAAGTGTCTAATGAGATAGGCATTTCTCAGGCACAGGTGTCTCGCATTGAAAAAGGTGTACTTGATAAAATAAAAAACTAACTTATATAGCGTATAAATTTAACATCTAAAACAGTAAGTGTTTTAGATGTTATTTATATATTAAAAAATGCAAGTTATATGTTAATTTATTGCACATTAACCTTGTTGACGGTTTAAAAAAAGTACATTATAATTATTTTATAATATTATATTACAGGTGATTTTTATGTTTGATGTGCAAGGTGAATTAAATGTTGGTTTGAACTTTTGGGGCTCCAAACACGGCATTAGAATGTGGCGAGAGTGGGACGAAGAAAGTATACGTGAAGATTTAAGAGTTATCGCTAAAGAAGGAATTAAACTTTTACGTGTTTTTCCTGATTGGGAATATTTTCAGCCTATTGAAAAAATCAAAGGTTATCGCGGTGGCCTCAGAGGCTATTCTATTGACCATGGAAAGACTTTATTGATAGATAAAAATGAACAAAGCGGTCTTAACGAAGAGGCATTTGAAAATTTCGGTACCTTTCTTTCTATTGCTGAGGAATATGGTATTAGTATTATTCCTTCAATTATTACAGGCTGGATGAGTGGCCGTATGTTTGTACCACCTGTGATAAGTGGTGATTTAATTACCGATGCTGAGGCTATAAAACTCCAAGTGCGTTTCGTAAGAGCGTTTGTTAAGCGTTTTAAAGATAGAAAAAATATTGTTGCCTGGTGCTTGGGTAACGAGTGCAATTGTCTTGGCCGTGCTGAAAAAAGTGAACAAGCATGGCTTTGGACTGCTGCTTTATCTGACGCTATTAAGGCTTTAGATGACCGTCCGGTTATTTCGGGTATGCATTCACTTAAGTTGCCCGGTGAAGACGTATGGACCATTGAGGACCAAGCAGAAAACTGCGATATTTTAACTACACATCCGTATGGTAGCCGTGAGTATTTCAGCGATATTGACCCTATAAATACTTTCCGTCCCTTAATGCATCCTGCTGCTAATACAGTTTTTTACAGCACAGTCGGTGGTAAACCTTGCATTATTGAGGAAACAGGTACATACGGTGAAATGTATGCCGATGAAAAGTCAACAGCAGATTATATACGTTGTTGTTTGTGGTCTGCTTGGGCGTACGATTGCCGCGGATACATTTGGTGGATTGCGTTTGACCAAGGTCATCTTACATATTATCCTTTCTATACCAACAATCGTGCAAGCAATTATGGCGTATTAAAAACCGATCGTTCTCCAAAACTACGTTTACAAGATCTTAAAGATTTTCAATCTTTCTATAATAAATTCGGTAAACCGCTTCCAAAACGTATTATTGATGGTGTTTGCATAATCCCAAAAGGTCAAAAGAGTTGGCCGGTTGCTTATAACAGTTGGCTTTTGGCTCGCCAAGCAGGTATAGATATTGAATACAGTTATGCAGATGAAAAGTTGCCTGATGCAAAGCTTTATATTTTACCTTCACTTGAAGGTCAAGAATCTGTAAGAGCAGATATGTTGGATCTTCTAATGCAAAAGGTAGCCGACGGGGCTGTACTGTACGTATCTTCAGGTAACGGTGTGTTGAGGAATTTCAGCACCCAGTTTGGTGTGCATATCAACACACGTCAAAATCATATAGGAAAAAAGAAAATCACTTTTAACGATGGTGTATCTCTAAATCTTGGTGCACCTTATGAGTATAACCTAACTGTGACCGACGGTGAAGCGGTCGCTGTGGATGAAAGTGGTAATCCTGCTTTTGTTTCGGCTGAATACGGAAAGGGTAGAGTATTTTGGCTGCCAATGCCTCTTGAAAGTTGGTTATACGATATACCCGGTGTTTATCACACTGATGGTTGTGAAGAATACAGCAGAATTTATAAAGAATTTGCTAAATTTGTTAATTTTGAAAAGGTTGCCTACCTTCAATCTCAAACAATAAGTATGACCGAACATATTATGGAAGACGGAAAGAGATTGTTAGTACTTATAAATTGCTGTCCTAAAGTTCAAACAGCAGAAATTAAGTTTTCTAAGAATGTTAAGGAGATTTTTAATCTCTATGGTGAGGCAGATGTTTCTAAAAAGGCAGACAGTTGCTCTGTAAAAATGCAGCCTAACCAGCCGCTTGTGCTAGAATTTGAAATTTAAAAATAAGTCTTGCCTTAAAATAACAAGGCAAGACAGTTTAAATTTTAAGTATTATCTTTTCGATATTCTTTAGGTGTTACACCGTATTTTTGTTTAAAACTGCGTAAAAAGTGCGATAAATTTCGATAACCGGATTCATAACATATTTCGGTTATGTTGAGGTTGTTTTGAAGCAAAAACTCTGTCGCAGTTTTTAAACGCAGGTCACTAATATATGCCGAAAAACCAACGCCAACTTCACTGGTAAAAACAGATGATAAATATTGTGGACTGACAGAAAAGTGTTCTGCTATATCGGTAAGTGAAATATCTTTCTTAAAATTTTTATTGATATATCTCAAAGTGTTTATTACAAGTGAATGTTTTTTACCAAGAGCTACAGGTTTTAGAGTATTGCCATGTTTTATAAAATAAAACATGGCTGCTTCAATTAAAACCGAAACATAGTTTTGGTCATTTTGGTTATCATGTATTTCGTTAAACAGACCGACAAGAATAGGATGTTCGTTTGTGTTTCTTATAATAATAGGTTGGTCTGGTAAGGTATATTTAAAGCGGTTAAAAATTTTTTCATAAAAACCTATTTTAATATACTGTGATGAGGTATGTGATTCGTCAACAGATATTCTGTGAAAATCACTGGGTGAAAAAAGAAAAGCAGAGGGAACTGAAACATCAAAAAATTCACCGTTTACATTTATACCACCCTGAAACGATTGATATAGTGTCATTTCGTAATGAGAGTGTGTGTGAGTAGGGTAGTTAAATACGTTGCCTTTCTCGATGCTTAATTCTGTGTCAGGTATTACATTGCATATAATATCGCTTGACTGCATGATGTGTACTCCTTAAAAACTATTAAATAATGCAATATTCAATAGTTGATTTTACTGTATTGTATCAAATATATTTAAAAAATGCAATAAAACTAAAGGTGATTTTATGATATATAAATTAAAACCCAATCGTGTTCACAGAACATATAAAGGCGGTAAAAAAATTGACGAGTTTTGCGGTACTGCTTCAGTTGTAGAATATATGCCCGAAGACTGGACTGCTTCTATCACGTCTGCTTATGATGCTGACGGCAACCTTGAAGGTGTGGGTGTTACAGAAGACGGTCAACTTTTAACCGATATTATAGGTGATGACGAGTATGGCTTGTTAGTAAAACTGCTTAATTCGGATGAACGTCTTGTTATTCAAGCACACCCAACTGTTTCTTTTGCCAAAAAATATCTTAACAGTAATTTTGGAAAAACCGAGTGCTGGTACTTTTTAGATTGTGAAGAAGGAGCTTATGTACTCTTAGGGTTTAAAGAAGGCGTAACCCGCAAAATGTGGGAAGAAATTTTTATAAGTCAGGATATCAATAAAATGACATCAATGTTACATAAAGTTTATGTTAAGCAGGGTGATTTTATTTTTGTCAAGGGCGGTGTGCCACATGCCATAGGACCCGGTTGCTTTATGGTTGAGTTGCAAGAACCGAGTGACTTGATGGTGGTGAGCGAAAGGTTCACTCCGTCAGGAAGAAAGATTCCTGATAGAAGAATAGATATGGGACTGCCGTTTGAATTAATGATGGATGTTTATGACTATACGCCGATGACTAAGCAAGATTTGAAACGAGAACTTATACCAAAAAGCAGAAAGATATCAAACGGTATAACAGAAATTCTTGGCGTAGGAACCACAGAAAAATTCAAAATGTTTAAGTGCGACGGTGATTGTAAAATTAACATATCAGAAAAATACGCAGTTGCAATATGTATAAATGGAAAAGGAACCATCAATGAAATTGATATTAACAAAGGTGACCGTGTACTCATTAAAAGTGAAAATATAATTACATTTTCCGAGAAAGAATCTTTATCAATAATAGTTTGCTTTTAGATTATGAAACCTGTCTTTAGTGCGTTTAATGTGCTGTAAAAGGCAGGTTTTTTGAATTAAAATTACGGTACAGCGTTTTAAAATATAATAAATTAAAAATCAGAATTATTATAAAAGAAGAAGAAATAATAATTGAAAAAAACTATAATTTGACAACCTATAAGCCTCATAATCATTAATGAGGTGAGATTTATGTTTTGCAGATTAGCCGATATGCGTGAAAAACAGGTGGTATGCATAAAAGACGGTACAATTCTCGGCTTTGTAAACGATGTTGAAATGGATACTGAAACCGGAAGGTTGATTTCTGTTGTTATTTACGGCAGAAAGCATTTTTTCGGGCTTCTTGGCAGGGATAATGATTTCAGAATTCCGTGGGAGAGCATCGAAGTTATGGGTGAGGACTCGATTTTAGTCAATTTTGAGGGCGTTGGTCAAATAAAACGACGAAGAAATTCGTTTTTAAGTGAAATTTTTGCCGTTAAATAAATTCAAGCCAAAATAATCAAAATTTATAAAATTTCGGTGAATTTATATCAAAACGTGGATTTGGATAATTAATTGCTCTAAAATTCATAGATAAGCATTTTTTCTCGGGTGTTAAATATTTATTTCGTGGAAAATTACTCTTGCAAAGCAATAGTTTTGCAAATTAAAATGGGAGTTTTAAAATGAAAAAGACGGTAAAAATATTATTTGTTTTGCTATTTTCAATTTGTACTTGTATTTTTGGCACTGTTGTGTATTTTAGTCAAACGCTAAGCGATACTTATTGCATAATGTCAGGTGAAAATCTTGTATTTTCAAATAATCCATTTATATCGTGTGAGCATGACCAAGCGATAAGTGTGCAAAAAACAGGAGTTGAAACAATAGGAAATTATACATCAAACGTAAAACTGTTTGGTGTTGTACCAATTAAAAATGTTCAAATTACGATTGCCGATGAAAGCGATGTTCTTGTATTGGGTACTCCGTTTGGCATAAGAATTCGTACCGAAGGAGTTTTAATAGTTGGTTTTTGTGATGTTGATACAAAAGACGGTGACAGAAATCCTGCTGCTGAATCAGGATTGAAGGTTGGAGATTCAATAATAAAAATAAATGGTCAAATTGTCTCCAGCAATCAAGAGGTTCAGAAAATTGTTTCTTCTTGTGGCGGAGAAAAGATAAATCTTGATATAAAAAGAGGAAATGAAAGTTTTTCTGTTACGGTAACTCCTGTGATGTCTAAGTCCGAAAAACGCTTTAAAACAGGACTTTGGATTAGGGATAGTTCTGCCGGTATAGGAACATTAACGTTTTACAGCCCAGCACTAAAGGTCACAGCAGGTTTAGGTCACGGGATTTGCGATGCAGATACGGGTGAACTGCTACCACTGTTAGAAGGTGAATTTATAGAAGCCGATATAGTGGGAATTAAAAAGTCCGGTGAAAGTGTAACCGGAGAACTGCAAGGTGTGTTTTCGGGTGCAGTCTTTTCAGAATTTTCGGCTAACGAAATAACCGGTGTATACGGATGTAATTGCGATAATTTAAGTGGAGGCACAGTCTATCCTGTTGCCATGAAGCAGGAAATAGTTGCAGGAAATGCTACTATAATAACAACGTTGGATTCTGAAGGACCTAAAAGTTATGAATGTATAATTGAAAAGATATACCATAATGATTCAAGCAAAATTAAAAATATGATAATAAAGATAACAGATAAAGAATTAATTGAAAAAACAGGTGGAATTGTTCAAGGCATGTCGGGTAGCCCGATTATCCAAAATGGAAAATTAATAGGCGCGGTTACCCATGTATTTGTAAACGACAGTTGCAAAGGTTATGGGATTTTTGCAGAAAATATGCTAGAGACCGCTCAAAGTGTGGCGGAGAGTAATAAATTAAAAGATGTGTCATAAATATAAAAACCTATCGTTTGCAAACGATAGGTTTTTATATTTGTATTGAATTTTTATATTTTTTCTTTTATAATTGATGTGTAAAAATCTATCGGGGAGGTGTTAAAATGATTGATGAATATATAATTAAATACGATATCAGTCATCAGCAAAAAGTTAAATTTCATTCATCTTATTTAACTCTATTAAAAGATGTTTCAAAACCAATATTATTGCGAGAATTAAAAAAGCATGAACATCCTGGTGGTGAGTATATAGCATGGGTTTCAATGAATTTTTTGAAATCCAAAAACCTTGAAAATAGCAAATTATTGTTAAATAAACCAAGTTTTCAGATTTTTCTCAATTCCTCTCATATGAACATTGGTATGATAAGTTTTAATTTTACTGCTGATAATTTAACTTATAGTGAGGGTGTGCGTTGGCCTGCAGTTGATCCTTTAGAAGATATATCTAAACATAACCCACTATTCACACTACATGACACGTTTTTTCTCCCTTCCGAAGCTGAAATGGAAAAAAGAGCGCGAAAAGCAGCTGAAAATTTTGTTAAAAGTTTTAATAAATTCCGTTTTTCTTGTGAATTGGTGGCTTCTGATTTCCCAGATGTGATTTTTGAAATCAGCTATGCAACACCTTTGTGTGAAGTTCTTATTAACAAAACCTATACTACATTAGAAAATTGGGTTTTCCAATATAATAAAAGGAAAGAAAAAGATGGCGGAGAAGCCATACATTTTATACAATTATTAGTCGATAAAAGTATAAAAAATAAAGAAAACACAGTTTATATTCACATTGATTTTGGTGGATGTGATCCAACATTACTTAAAAATGCCGTGATGCTTTTGGATAAGACTGAATTGCCAATTTCTCATATAGTTTTGAAATAACAAGATATTATTTAATATATTTGTTGGTCCTAATATAACACGTATAAACAAATATAGAATTCCTATAATACAAAGAAATCGTGCCAAATAGGTGCGGTTTCTTTGCGTTTAATGGGAAAATAAAAACAATCAACATAAAAATATGTTGTTCCTATATTGACACACTAGTGTCGGGTAGCCCTATAATACAAAACGGCAAGATTATAGGTGCGGTTACTCATGTATTTGTAAACGACAGTTGCAAAGGTTATGGGATTTTTGCCGAAAATATGCTGGAAACCGCACGAACTGTAGGCTGCCCACAAATTAAAAAATATCTTTTTAACAAAAAATCATCCCGATTATCTTCGGGATGATTTTTTGTATTTTGATAACGTTTGGGTTAAATTCAACTGACTCTTTAGTTAAATGAAAAAAATGTTTATTCTTCAGAGTTTTGTAACACTTCAATATCAGAACGCACCGAATACGCATATTCAGTCGGGGTCATGCCTGAAATACGCTTGAATACCGTTGTAAAATACTGAGAGGTATTAAAAGAAAGACGGTCGGCAATTTCTGTTATATTCATTTCACCGTTGCGTATCATTTCTTTTGCAGCGTCTATTTTTAAACGGTTAAAGTACTCCATTACACCACAGTCCATATTTTCGTGAAAAACCTTTTTTATAACCGAATCGGAAATATTAAAATTATCTTTGATATCAGTAAATCGCAGGTAATCAAATACGTGTTTCTCAAGATAATCGCAAATTGATATTAATAAATGGTTATTCTTGGGTGTTTTGGTAGGAGTGGAAGAACGGTTTCCTCTGATTAATAAAATAAGTAACTGTTCAAGATACAGTTTTATCAATTGTTCTCCGCCAAATGGAACAGAGGAGGATTTTCGCATTTCTCGCGTGTATGCCAGTCCCAAAGGAGTTGAAAAAACTGATTCGGCTTCACGTATAATAGAGCCAAGAATTTTTTTTTCATTATTATTGACGGCGATCACAGTGCCTGCTATGTTCATGAGTTTTTGGCACGAGCAGTCAAAAGAAATGATGATAGAATTAGCCGACCTCTTACCGTCACATCTTATATTATGGAATTCGTTGGGTTTGTGTAGGTACAGATGACCTAAAGGTAATACTATCTCTTTTGCTCCGGCTGTTATCAAAATACTCTGTTTGTCTGCATAAACAAGTTCCCAAAAATCGTGTATTTCACCCGAATAGGTGAAGTCTTTGGTGTATTCAAAATAATGAACAGTATATATACCGTCAATGCTAATTGCAGAATCAAGCAATGTCTTTTTATAATCCATTATAAACTCCATATTTTAATATTGAGTTTATTATATTACAACAAATACATAATTGCAACTAAAATTATACAACACAAGACGGGATTTATACATAATTTTATGAAAATATGTGATATAATGCAATTATGATAGAAGAGTTTGGAGTTTTAAAAAGACCAAAATTAAACAAGGAGGAATTACTGTGATTAAGTTTGGAACAGGCGGTTGGAGAGCCGTAATAGGTGAAGATTTTATTAAGGATAATGTATGTAAGGTTGCAGCCGGTATTCTCGATTTAATGAAAAGCGAAGGTAAGACCGATAAACCTGTAATAATCGGTTATGACCGACGTTTCTTGTCCGAAAATGCTGCACGTTGGGTTGCCGAGGTTTTGGCAAAAGGTGGTATACATGTATGGTTTTTACATCGTTCAGCGCCAACTCCGCTTATTATGCACACTGTAAAGGACGAAAAACTTTATTTTGGTATTGAAATAACAGCTTCTCATAACCCTTCAAACTATAACGGAATAAAGTTGATTGTTGAAGAGGGAAGAGATGCTTCTCTTGAAGTCACAAGTAAACTTGAGGATTTGATAGATAAAGCACAACCTGATTCTTTGGACTTTGATACTGCTGTTAATAAAGGAAAGATAGAGTTTATATCTAATCCCTTTAATAAGTTCTTGGATGATATCATTGATTTGCTTGATATGAAGGCATTGCGTAATCGTGGTCTGCGTGTATTGTTTGATTCTATGCATGGCTCTGGTGCATATCCTTTAATGGTTATTTTCCATACAGCACGCTGCACTATCGACACCATGAATATCAATAAAGATGCTTATTTTGGCGGACTTATGCCTGCTCCTAATAAAAAAAGCCTTGTCGGACTTAAAAATGAGGTTGTTAAGGGCGGTTACGATTTAGGTATTGCTATGGATGGCGACGGCGACCGTCTCGGTATTATTGATAAAAGTGGAAGATATATTGATGCTAATGAGATACTTTGCATGCTATATTGGTATCTTGTAAAATTCAAGAACTGGAAAGGTCCTGTAGTACGTAATCTTGCAACAACTCATATGCTTGACAGAATAGCCGAAAGTTTTGGCGAAAAGTGTTATGAAGTACCTGTTGGATTTAAGTATATTTCTTCAAAAATAGATGAAGTCGATGCTGTTTTAGGCGGTGAATCGTCAGGTGGTCTTACTGTTAGAGGTCATATTCACGGTAAAGATTCAATATATGCTGCATCTCTTTTTGCTGAGATGGTTAGCGTTACAGGTATGAGTCCGGATGAAATAATGAACAAACTCACCGAACAGTACGGTAAGTTCGTTATGGTTGAGGATAATTTAAGATTCGAACCTTCATATAAAGCGGTTATTGAAAACATAGTGTTTACAGAAAAACGTTTACCTGACTTTGGCAAGAACATCACAAGAGTCAATTACGAAGACGGTTGTAAGGTCTATTTTGAGGATGATAGTTTTGTTATCTGTCGTTTCTCAGGTACAGAACCGTTGCTGAGAATTTTTGCTGAAAGCGATAACGATGACACAGCAAGAGGTTATATTGAATCGTTTAAATCTTTTCTGAAAATATAAACAAAAAAGCAAGACCACAATTTATTTTGTGGCCTTGTTTTTTTATATATTTTGTTTTTTCCGGTATTCAGTCGGTGTCTTGTTGGTGATTTTTTTAAAAAGTCGACAAAAGTAGGTGTAATTATTAATTCCTATTTCTTCACATATAGTGTAAACAGGAAGATTGGTTTCAGTAAGCAAATACTTTGCTTTTTCTATTTTTAAGTCGGTTATGTATTCATTTATTGTTTTATCTAAATATTTTTTAAAACCGTTATAAAGATAGTTTTTTGACACGCATAGTTTTGAACAAAGCGAAGAAATTGAAAGATCTTCTTTTATGTTATTTTTTATATATGCACATGCCTTGTCTATTATTTCGTCGCAGTCATAGGTTATGGCGTTTTCAAAAAGAATATCCTGTAAAAGTGATTTTAAACTCTCGATTTTAGCTATCGTAAAATAGGGCATTGCATTATACAATTCTTTCAAATGTTCGTTGTCTGTTTCAAAATTTGAAGGTGATTTGTCACAACGAACGCGACCCATTATAACATAACCTACAATAAGTCCGTTTTTAATAACAGGTATGGTTGCGTCATATAACCCCGCATGGCAAATGTGTTCTTCAAAACTTCTGCTTTTTTTACATCTTTCAATTAATTCGTTGTCTGAACAAGCACATTTATATTTAATCTCTTTGTTGTTCTGCAACTCTGCACAAAAATCATATGACTTAATTTTTCGGCATATTAAATTGAAATCAGCATCCCAAAATCCAATACTTATATCGCTTAGTATAGAAATGTCATTTACAATTTGCTGAAGTTTAATTTTGTCATATTTGATTTTCATATTATCACACCTTTGTTTAATATTATACTATCATTGGGAAAAAAGTGCAATGTTTTAAGAACATTCTATATTGCTTTTTTATGTAAAAGAATATAAAATTTAAAAAGTTAGGAGTGATATGCTTGAATTTAGTATTATTAATATCGGTGGTTTTGGGTGTTGCCTTCCAAAACGTTTTTAAAAAGATATATTCTATCAAGTGTAATGGTACAGGTGTATTTTTGCTTAATGCGATTACAAGTTTTGCTGCAATGATATTTTTTGCAGCAACATCAAAGGGGTTGAATTTTGATTTAAGGCTTTTACCTTATGCTTTTGCTTTTGCATTATCTTTTGCAACTGCATCAGTATTTTCAACTTTGTCTATTACATATGGTTCATTATCTTTAACGTCGTTATTTACGTCATATTCTTTGATGATACCTACATTTTACGGCCTTGTTTTTAGAGATGATCCAATAAGTGTTGGCTTAATACCAGGTATTGTATTACTTTGCATATCCTTGTTTTTAACCAACAGTAAAAGTGAAAAATCAGAGATAACTGTTAAGTGGTTAATTTTTGTATTTCTTGCTTTTTTAGGTAATGGCATGTGTTCAGTTGTTCAAAGTATTCAGCAAATAGATTTTGACCGTGCTTTTAAAAACGAGTTTATGATAATGTCATATTTTTTAGTGACCGTAATCACTCTTTCCATATCGTGTTTCAGTGAGCGTAAACACATAAAAGTAGATTTTTCAAAAGCGTGGTACGTTGGAGTTTTGTGCGGTCTGTTTAACGGTGTTGTAAATCTATTTGTTATGTTGTTGCAAGGAATGATGCCACTTTCGGTAATGTTCCCGATAATATCTGCAGGCGGTATAATCGTCACATACGTAATATCAAAATATTTTTACAAAGAAAGTATGTCAAAAAAACAGTTTGTTGGATTTATTTTAGGAACTGTTTCGGTTGTTTTATTGAACATCTAAATAAAAAACGTCGGTTCTAAGAAAAATCTTAAAGCCGACGTTTTTTTAAAACTTATAAACTCCAACAAGGAAAATAATTAACATAGCACCGCATATTATAAGTAAAAGCCCGCATGCAGTTTTCCACGAAAGTTTGTCTTTGAATATCAATTTGGCTAAAATTACCGATATTGCCGTGCTCGTATGTAAAACTGCATATGTTACGGCATTATTGCCAAGCAAAAGTGCTTTTGGAAAAATCGATGCAAAAACACAAATACAAATACCCGATAGTATTGAATATAAAATCTCAGCAGGGGACACACGACCAATACCTGAATGAATACCTCGGATAAAGACGGCAATCAATAAAATAAGAAGAGCAATTGTCAAACAAAGTGTGATAGTGATATCTGTATCAATTGCAGATAAATTCTTTTTTAACATAATTGTAGCAGACGTTAAAAATATAGCCGACAGAACACCGGGTATGAGCCAGTTTGCTTTACCGCTTTTGCCTTTGCCGGTAATCATGATCAAAACACCTGATGCAATAAGTGTAATACCAATAATTCTAAGAAACATATTGCTTTCGTTATTAAAAATAACAATTCCTGCAATCAGCGTCAGCACACTACCAATCCTTTGTGTGGCAATGGCACGTGTGACATCGCTGTGTTTTAACGTAGAGTTAAAGCATAAAACGGCACCACCGATTAACACACCGATCAATAAAATGTGTATGTATGAACTATCAGGTATACTGCCGATGAGTTTGACGGACGATTTATCTGCAAGCAATTTGTACCACAAAAAAAGTGATAACGTTAAAATATATATTGCAGATGCTACCTCAAAATTTGTGCGTTTAACTGCTGATTTTGAAAGTACAGCAGATACTGAAACGCAGAGTGTTGCAATGATTGTATACAGTAGCCACATGGGTATCACCTCTAAAATGATTATATACTAAAATCTATTCTTTTTCAACAACATATTCACCTTGAACGGTGTCTGATTTGTCAAAATATCGGTTAATTTCGTTTAGAACATTCTTTTTGTCGGCACTCCATAGCGGAGCGATGAGTTCTGATTTTTGTCCGTCTCCCGTAAGACGGTGAATTGCAATATTTTTGTCGGTTCTTTTTACGCAACCGCTTAATAATTCACAATATTCATCGAGCGTTAAAATTTTAAACTTATTATTTAAAAAATCTTTTTCAAGGTCGGTATTTTTAAGTACATGAAGTAAATGGAACTTTATGCCGTCAACCTTCAAATTTGAAATATACTCTGCTGTTTTATAAATCATTTCTTTTGTTTCATTTGGTAGACCGATTATCATGTGCGCTATAACGTAAATACTGTTTTCTTTAAGTCTTTTAACAGCAGAATGAAATACGTCATTAGTATATCCTCGGCGGATATAAACGGCAGATGTTTCATGGCAGGTTTGAAACCCAAGTTCAACCCATACGGGTTTAATTTTATTTAATTCGGTGAGCAGTTCAACAACAGTGTCAGGTAAACAATCAGGTCTGGTAGCAACCGATAAAATACGTATGTCGGGATGATTTATAGACTCATAAAACTTTTTTCTCAAATCTTCAATAGGAGCATAGGTTGCTGTAAAATCTTGAAAATAGGCAATGAATCCATTGCAGTTTTTAGTTTTATTTTTTATAAGCATTTTGGCTTCATTTATTTGTTCAGTTATACTGTCACAACTGTTTTGCGCAAAATAGCCCGAACCCTCACTGCAAAAGATACAACCTTTAGTCCCTAAAGTTCCGTCACGGTTAGGGCAGGTAGTACCGCTTTTTAAAGCAAGTTTGTATAGTTTTCCACCGTAGGTTTCTTTTATATAGTCATTAACGGAATAATAGCGCATGATTTTCACCTAAAATAAGTTATATATTGCAATTATACGCAATTTTTAACACAATTTCAAGGAATAAATGTGTTGACAAACGGTTGTAGATAAAATAAAATTATTGTGTATGGGAGTGAGTATTATGAAACATATATTTATAGTTAATCCTGCAGCCGGTAAGCAAGATTCGACTGAGTTTGTCCGTCAGTCAATTGAGGCTTTAGGGCTTGATATTGATTATGAAATTTACAGAACTGCTGGTCCCGGTGATGCTACAAAGT
The DNA here is from genome assembly GCA_045592985.1 of Acutalibacteraceae bacterium. Classification (GTDB taxonomy): domain Bacteria; phylum Bacillota; class Clostridia; order Oscillospirales; family Acutalibacteraceae; genus UMGS172. Next base: position 61,448 of record JAZNVU010000055.1, read on the forward strand.
ACATAAAATCTGTGTTGGAAGACGAAGTTAATCAATACCGTTTTTATTCCTGCGGTGGCGACGGCACCTTAAATGAAGTTGTAAACGGCGTGGTTGGTCATAATAATGCTGAGATTACAGTATTCCCGTGCGGTAGCGGTAATGATTTTATTAAATATTATGGTTCTTATGACGATTTTTGCAATCTTGAAAGCCTTATTAATGCTCCCACAAATAAGGTCGATGTATTAAAGGTTGGCGAACACTATGCTATTAATGCTGTTCACTTTGGTTTTGACACATTTGTTTTAAGAACAATGATAAAAGTACGAAGAAAACCCATTATCGGTGGCAGAAATGCATATACAACTGGTGTTGTGACCGGTCTTATTGGTGGTATGAAATCGCGTTGTGATATTAAAGTTGATGGTTTTAAAATAGATAATAATGATTTGTTACTGTGTACTCTATGTAACGGTAAATATGTCGGTGGCGGTTATAAATGCGCTCCAAGGTCAGATAATGGCGACGGTTTGATTGAAGTTTGTCATGTAAAACCGGTATCACGAATAAAGTTTTTGACTCTCATGAGCGCATATCGAAACGGCACTCATCTTGAGGACCCTCGTTTTTCTCAATACATAACATATCAAAGGGGAAAAACTGTTGAAATAGACGGCGGTGAAAACTTTTATTTATCACTTGACGGTGAATTGATTGATGTAGGTAAATGTACTGTTGAGGTTTTGCCCGGTGCTGTTAACTTTGCTGTACCTGAAAATTTAAAACAACAAAAAGTATCCGAGGAGGCGACTGCTGTTGTTGGCTAAGTTATACATCATTGTATCGCTGATTATTGATATATTCGCTTGCATTTTCGGAGGTGTTATTAATAGCGTTTTAGATATTTGGAAACCTATTTTACTGTTTGTTGGTTGTTTTATTGGTCTTATAATTCTACATTTACTTTTTGTCTGCGCCATAGCAATTTTTGTTGATATCAAAAAGCCAAATGAAAAACCTCACATGTTTTTCAGATGGTGTGTTGATAAAACCATGGAACTTTTGCTCTTTGTACTTGGAGTAAAAGTTAAGGTTAACGGTGTTGAAAAAATTCCTACCGATAGAAGGTTTTTGATGGTTTCAAACCACTTATCCGGCTTTGACCCAATATCTGCTATTGTGGCATTTGTTAAATATAATTTGATTTTTGTTTCTAAGCCGGAAATTTTCAAAATTCCCGTTGTCGCCCAGTTTATTCACAAATCGGGTTTTCTTGCTATCGACCGTGATAATGCCCGTAATGCAATGAAAACTATTCATAAATGTACTGATTATGTAAAAGATGATGTTGCGTCGGTTTGCATTTATCCTGAGGGTACAAGAAGCAGAAACGGCGATTTGCTTGAGTTTAAAGACGGTGTTTTTTATGTATGTAAAAAAGCGCAGTGTCCTTTGGTTGTAATAACCGTAAAATACGATGGCAAACCGCTTAAAACTTTAAAATCTACTGTTTTTGTTGACGTGGTTAATGTAATTGAACCGAAAGAATTTGCAGACAAATCAACGCATGAACTGTCAGAAGACGTTCGTTTGATAATGAATAAATCTCTCAAAAATTAATAATCTGAACAATTAAATGTATAAATAGTGTCAATCGTGAGCAAATAAAAACACCCTTATTGTAGTTTGTTATACTACCGTAAGGGTGTTTCTTAATGTGAGTATAGTATCATTAACTATATCGTTATTTAATAAGACTTACGCCGTCCATTTCCTTGGGCTGTTCAATACCGAGAACAGTAAGCATTGAAGGAACGATATCAGCAAGTCTGCCACCTTCTTTAAGTTCGCAGGGGTAACCAACAACACAGAACGGAACAGGATTAGTTGTATGAGGTGTAAACGGTGCGCCGTCTTCACCAATCATGCAGTCAGCGTTACCGTGGTCTGCAGTGATAAATACAACGCCGTCCATTTTTCTTGTTGCCTCAACAACGCGGCCAACACATTCATCAACAGCCTCTACAGCCTTAACTGCAGCGTCAAATACGCCGGTGTGACCAACCATGTCGCAGTTGGCAAAGTTAAGAACAACTGCATCGTATTTACCCGAAAGAATCTGTTCACAAACGGCATCACAAACCTCGTATGCGCTCATTTCTGGTTTGAGGTCAAATGTGGGAACATCGGGAGACTGAATAAGAATTCTGTCTTCACCCTCAAAGGTTTTTTCCTCACCGCCGTTAAAGAAGAATGTAACGTGTGCATACTTCTGAGTTTCGGCAATGCGAAGTTGGGTCATCTTCTTAGATGCCAAAAGTTCGCCAAAGGTCATTTTAAGTTCCTCAGGAGGATAAGCAACTGTTACATTAGGCATTGTTTCATCATATTGAGTCATGCAAACGTATTTGACGGGGAAGTAGCCGTTTTTACGCTCGAAACCATCAAACTCGGGGTCAACAAAAGTACGGGTGTACTGCCTTGCACGGTCGGGACGGAAGTTGAAAGAAATAATGCTGTCGTTTGCCTTGACAGTTGCACCGCCGTCGACAACGGTAGGAACAATAAACTCGTCGGTAACATCGTTAGCATAAGATTCTTCCATTGCCTTAACGGGGTCAGCAGTCTCGATGCCTTGGCCATAAACCATAGCAGCATAGCCTTTTTCTACACGGTCCCATGCAAAGTCACGGTCCATAATGTAGTATCTGCCCATAATAGAAGCAATTTTACCAACGCCGATTTCGGCCATTTTGTCCCGCAGGTCTTTAATAAAGCCTGCGCCGGAAGTGGTCGAAACATCACGTCCGTCCATAAAGCAATGAACATAAACCTTAGTAAGACCAAGGTTTTTAGCCATCTGCAAAAGACCGTAAAGATGCTCAATATGGCTATGAACACCGCCGTCAGACAAAAGACCCATTAAATGCAGAGCCGAATCGTTTTTCTTGCAGTTTTCCATAGCATCAATCAAAGGCTTTATATTAAAAAATGTGCCATCTTTAATGTCTTTGGAAATTTTAACAAGCATCTGATAAACAACTCGTCCTGCACCGATGTTGGTGTGACCAACTTCGCTGTTACCCATCTGACCGTCGGGCAGACCTACGTCAAGACCCGATGCTCCGATGGTAGTAAAAGGGTTTTCTGCAAACAATTTGCAGAGATTAGGAGTTCTGGCAGATTCAATTGCGTTGCCGCATTTGATATTGTTAATGCCAAAACCGTCCATAATACATAAAACTACAGGTTTTTTCATATCAAAAATCCTTTATATTATTTGCTTGCAGCTTTAACGATAACCGAGAAGTCTTCAGCCTTGAGAGATGCTCCGCCGATAAGACCACCATCAACGTTAACTTTTGCAACGAGTTCGTCAGCATTCTTAGCGTTCATGGAACCGCCGTACTGAACGGTAACGGTCTCAGCAACATCGGCACCGTAAACTTCAGCAATAGCGGCACGAACAAAGCCGTTGCCTTCGTCTGCCTGGTCTGCGGTAGCAGTAACACCTGTGCCGATAGCCCAAACAGGCTCGTAAGCAATGATAACGTTCTTAAGTTGCTCTTTGGTAACGTTGGTAAGAGCCATCTTGGTCTGGAATTTGAGAAGAGTTTCGGTGTATCCGAGTTCTCTTTGCTCCAAAGTCTCGCCAACACAAACGATAGCGGTAAGACCTGCGTTAAGTGCAGCAAGAGTGCGGAGGTTTACGGTCTGGTCAGTTTCACCAAAATACTGTCTACGCTCGCTATGACCGATAACAACGTATTTTACGCCGCTTTCTACGAGCATCTGAGCAGAAATTTCGCCGGTGTAAGCACCGCTCTCTTTGAAGTGAACGTTTTCAGCACCGATTTCAATGTTAGAACCTTCTGCTGCTGCAACTGCTGCAGGAATGTCGATAAAAGGTACGCAAAGAACAACTTTGCAATCAGCGTCTTTTACGAGGGGCTTCATTTCGTTGATAAGTGCGGTAGTCTCTGCAGGTGTCTTATTCATCTTCCAGTTACCTGCTATAACTGCGTTTCTAAGAGTTTTGTTCATTTATTTTTCCTCCAAATACAAAAATTATTATACTTCCAAACACACAAACTGCGGCAAGGGAAACCCCTAGCCGCGGCTTGATATATTTTTTGTTAAATTATTTATCGTTAACTGCTGCGATACCGGGAAGTTCTTTACCCTCAAGGAACTCAAGAGATGCACCGCCACCGGTAGAGATGTGGCTCATTTTAGGACCAAATCCAAGAGTGTTAACTGCGGCTGCAGAGTCACCACCGCCGATAATGGTGGTAGCATCGGTCTCTGCAAGGCTCTGAGCAACTGCGATAGTACCTTTAGCAAGTGTGGGGTTCTCGAATACACCCATAGGTCCGTTCCAAACAACGGTCTTAGCGCTCTTTACAGCCTCAGCGTACATAGCAGCAGTCTTAGGACCGATGTCAAGACCCATGTGGTCTGCAGGAATCTTGTCAGCGTCAACAACGATAACGTCAACAGGACCGTCGATGGGGTCGGGGAATACCTTTCCAACAGTGCAGTCAACAGGAAGGAGAAGTTTAACGCCGTTAGCCTCTGCCTTAGCCATCATTTCTTTGCAGTATTCAATCTTTTCTTCGTCAAGAAGAGAAGTACCTACACCATAACCTTTGGCTGCGAGGAAGGTGTAAGCCATACCACCGCCAACAATAACGGTATCTGCTTTAGAAAGAAGATTTTCAATAACAGGAAGCTTGTCAGCTACCTTAGCACCACCGAGAATAGTTACGAAGGGACGAACAGGGTTCTCAACAGCACCGCCGAGGAACTTAAGTTCTTTCTGCATGAGGTAACCGACAGCGGCTTCCTCAACGTATTCGGTAACACCAACGGTCGAGCAGTGTGCACGGTGTGCTGCGCCGAAAGCGTCATTAACATAAATTTCGCAAAGAGAAGCAAGTTCTTTAGAAAGAGCCTCGCCATTCTTGGTTTCTTCTGCTCTGTAACGTGTGTTCTGGAGAAGTACAACATCACCGTCGTTCATAGCAGCAACTGCAGCCTTAGCGTTTTCACCAACTACGCAATCATCAGCTGCAAAAACAACATCTTTACCGAGGTGCTCAGAAAGACGCTTTGCAACGGGTGCTAAACTCAGTTCCGGCTTGGGTTCACCCTTCGGCTTGCCAAGATGAGAGCAAAGAATAACTTTACCGCCATCGGCAATAAGTTTCTTAATTGTGGGAAGTGCTGCAACGATTCTGTTTTCGTCGGTGATAACGCCGTTTTTAAAGGGAACGTTGAAATCGCAACGAACAAGAACGCGCTTACCCTTAACGTTGATATCATCAACTGTCTTTTTGTTTAATACTGACATTTTTAAAAACTTCCTTTCAAAAATATATTGTCAAATTTTGAACAATCTTATTTTATACTATTATTTATCATTTTTCAAGATGATATTGAAAATTAAACAATGATTTTTTCAAAAAAATTCCAATATTTTTTATTCTTTAACTACATCATAAGTGTCATAGTCGGTATAATGCCACCATTCGCTGTAATAAGGCTTGAAACCGTACTTTTCCATAACATCTTCAAGAAGTTGTGAATTATTTGCCTGTTCACGTGTGACATCGCTGTAATCACGGTTGGCAAGTTCAGAAAACTCATCGAATTTCGACGGCATTTTTACTGATGTACCGTCGGTTTTTACAAGTGTTACATCAACGGTATTACCTCGGCAATGGTTGGTGTATCCTTTTGCAGGGTCAGACACGTATTTCGGGTCGGGACAAATCTCCCAAAGTTTGTCTTGCGCCCAAGTGGGTCGGTAAGCATCATAAACTATAAGTTCATAACCTTTGGTTTTAAGTTCATTTTGAACAGCTTTGAGTTTCTTTACAGTTCCGTATCTTAAATAAGGCTCGGTGAAATCGTATATCTTCTTTTTTGTGAAGTTGTCGGTTGTGGCGTATTTTAAGTCGATTTTTATACCGTTGATATAATCGGATATTGGTACAAGTTCATAATCTGCTATGGCGTCACCGATATCCTCATATAAATTATCACTTGATGTGTCTTCTTGTTTTAACGGACGGTCGGGCAGAGAAGTCTGATAGTAATTATCCTCATATTTTTCTGTGCAAGCAGTAAACGTAAAAATCAAATTAAACGTAAGAACAATTAGCAAAATGCTACGATATCTCATTGCTTTCATCCCACCTGTAGTTATGTAATTCACCTTTGTTTTGAAGTTCGGGGTAGTTCCATTGCCTTAAAACCTCATAGACACCCACGCAAACAGTATTCGAAAGATTAAGACTTCTCGCTTCACCAATCATGGGCAAACGAACACATTCATCCGGGTGTTGTAACAATAATTCTTCGGGTAAACCTTTGGTTTCTTTACCAAAAAATAAATAGCAGTTATCCTCATATTTATAGTCAGAATGTGTCTTTCTGCCTTTGGTGGTGAAGAACGCGAATTGACCACTGTTTTTCGAGAAGAAATCGTCTAAATTATCGTAATAAGTGATATCTAAAAGGTACCAATAATCAAGACCTGCTCGTTTTAATTTTTTGTCGTCAATCGAAAACCCCATAGGTCTCACAATATGCAAACTTGCACCTGTTGCGGCGCAGGTACGGGCTATGTTGCCCATATTTTGAGGGATTTCAGGTTCTACAAGTACAATATTTAAAGTTGCCATGCTATTCATCCTTTATACACGTGTTTCTAAAACAACAGCATTACCCTTTAAAGTCACTTTGCCGTAACCGGCAGGTATAAATACACATTCACCATATTTTAAATTTATATCGTCTACTGTTAAATTACCGCCTATACAAAGCAACGAAGTAAAAGATAGTTTTTTAAAGCAGGTTTCAGTTTAAGTATTTGCATAAAGATCACCATTAAGATTCTTGACAAATCTGCTGTCGAATAGTAGTATATTATATAAGTTATTTTATCATATTTGTGATAATTATCAAGGAGTCAGCATGAAAAAAAATAAGAATATTTTAAAATATGCCGAGAAAGAAGCCCGAAAGGGTAAAAGACTGACGGCAGGAAGTAAAGAACTTAAAATATTTAGTGTATTTTACTGTATATTTGCCGCATATCAGATGATGATGTGCATGGTGGTTATGTTTGGAAATCTTTTCACCATGATGGAGTATGCCGACAAAAAAACACAAAGTATGGTCATGGCATACAACGAAGAGAGAATGTATTTTATTACTTTATGTATTGCTGTCTTTATAATAATTGTATCTTTTGTGTTGCTTAAGTTTAAAAAGTATATACCTTTTGCAACTGCTGTATGTGTTAACTGTATTGTGATTTTTTCTGTATTTTTAAAAGCAAGCCTAAAAAATGACATAAAAAACGGCGGTCAGTTAGGTTTTTGGGGACCTTTTGGTATACCGTGTTTAATTTGTGCTGCTCTTGCACTGTTTATTATGATAATGAATATTATCGATACATATCGTGTCAACGCAGTATATAATAGGATAGTTTCAAAACTATACAAAAAAGCAACTTCAAATGATGACAACAGTGTAGATTATGATAAGTTTGATGAAATACTTGATGCTTATCGTGGTGAAGAGATATTTGATGAAAGCAAGCCTCTTAAAAAATCTCAGAAAATTCGTAAGGAAAAACAGGACGAGATGCTGGCTGAACTTGATTTGCAAGAAGAAATCGAACCCGAAGAATAACAAAAAAACGCTACGCGGTTGCGTAGCGTTTTATTTTTTTGCTTTAAAAATATATGCAAATTCAGTCTCGTAGTGTTCCAAAAGGATTAAATCGCTTAATTTGATGTAATTAATTATATTTTCGGGATTATCAGCATAAACCTTTATTTTTCTGCTACCTGTATCAATATAATTGCTTTTTGACTTATCGACAGATAATATTAAAATCCCGTCTTTTTTTAAGAGAGAAGCGATTTTATCTATCGCAGATGCTTTATTCTCAATATGCATAAATGTTAGCGAAGAATAAATCACGTCAAAAGAAAAATCATCAAAGTTATATTTCAGGAAATCACCTAATATTAGGTGTATATTATTAAAACCTGATAAGTTGCGATTGGCACGTTCAATTGTTTTTGCAGAAATATCAATGCCGTAAAACTTTCGGCATAAGGGAGCAATACGAATAGCCAGTCTGCCGGTTCCTACACCGATTTCGAGAACAGATTTATCTTTATTAAGTTCCATTTTGTCAATAAAGGCTTGTCCGTCCCATTTATCCATATAATCCTGTAAAGGTTTTGGATCGTGTACAGGGTCATTATTTTCGTCTATCAATAAATCGTAGTGTCGAATCACATCATCTGCTATAGTATTCACAACCAATGATTCATCATCTTTTAAAGCATATACCTTGTATTTGCCATCTGCTTTAAGTTTATCATACAGTGCCTTTCGTTCCTCAGTATAATGACAGATAAAAACGCCATCAAACAATCCTAACCCGTTAAAATCGTTCATACCATCAGGAATAGAATCAAAAGCCGTAATATGTTCAATATTCTGTGTGACAATATGTGCTCCCGCACTTCCACCTATATAGATAACGCCTGATTTCACATAGCGTATGATTTCTTTATCAAAACCACAATCTTTTATCCGCTTTAATGTTGCAAATGTATTTCCACCACTTATGTAAATAACATCTAAATCAAGATTGATAAACTGCTGTGCATTGTAATAATCGAAAATTTTGATATTATCTCTTGCAAAGCCAAACTTTTGCATCCTTAAATAATACTTTTCACTGTGTATAGCTTCATATGTTGCTTTTTCATTAGGAATAAATAACAGTTTGCATTTATCTATCGGTTTATTCAAATTATCAATTATCGTTTTCTTTGCATTGTCATTACGAAAATCGCAAGACGAAAGAATGAGTTTCATTTTAAGCCCACACCTTTCAAAACTTCGTTTGTGGTTATTCCGTTAAAATTATATACAAGCTCATTCAAGGCGAACGGCAACGGCGCCGAATTGTCGAGTTTGATAATCTTATAATTCGTTCTTAACTTCTCGGCGTTCTTGATTATAGATTGTTTAATTGATGGTTTCTTTATCCCATCTGCATTTGTAATTATGTTCTCAAGAGTGCCAAACTCATTGAGCAACAAAGTTGCCGTTTTCGGGCCGACCTTGTCTGCTCCTTTAATATTATCTGAACCATCACCCGTGAGTGCTTTGAACTCAGCATATTGAAAAGGTGTAATGCTAAATTTGTCTTTTATGTATTCAGGTGTGCATATAGCGGTTTTATCACCACGATACCGGAGTACCGACACTTTATCTGTTATAAGCTGAAAGAAGTCGCTATCAAATGATGAAATGACTATTTCATTTTCTTGCCCATAAGTCAAAGCATAACTGGCAATCAAATCATCGGTTTCATAAGTGATTGTTTCGGTGTGCTTTATACCAAGATAGTTAAGTGCTGCATATACATCAGGTAACTGTGAAAAAGGCGTTTCTTCTTCCGGTGTTTCGCTATAATCCACCCTGTTTGCTTTATAATCAGAGTCGAGAGTTGAGCGATCGTTTTCGTGTTCGCCATCAAATATCACGACAACGTGTGTTGGCTCGGTTTTTCGTATGATTTTTAGTAACGCACCGACAAAACCAAGTGTACCTTGAATTGCTTTGCCGTGCTCGTTTACGATCCTTGCAGGCATACCGAAAAACATTTGAAATAGCAGATTACTGCCATCAACAATAAGTAGTTTATTCATTTAGTTCTTTCCTTAATTATTGAATATCTCTTAACATCAAATTTAACTTTTGTGTCAGCAAAATTAAACCCATACTTTTTATAAAATCCAATAGCATCGTCATCTGTTTCGGCTGTGATGCTATCCACATTAAAACTGTTAAAGATAAAATCAATAAGTTTACTGCCAATGCCTTTACCTTGATGTTCGGGATTTACAGCGATATCAAGAATTGTAGCAGTACTATCAAATATCTCAAAAACAACAATACCTTTATATCTGCCATCTTCTTTGTAGGCATAGATATTGACGTTTTCATCTTCTTGATATTTCTTTGCTCTGTTCAGTAATCGTTCTTCAGTGGGATTAAATACGCTCGGTGCGAGTAATTTCAATATATCAGGTTCAGTTATTATTTCTTTAACGTCACATATTGAAGACGCATTGCAAAGTTCTATGCCTAAAGCACCATATTTTTTAATTTGCTCCCTGGCGTAATACTGTTCCATATCGGTGTAATGAGCAGTGTCAAGTTCGGCAACTGTATAGCCGCACTTTTCAAGCGGTAACGTTTTATACAGTTCTTCAAAATCAGAGAATTTATGTAGTCCAGAAATCTGTGCTGTGATGATATCTTTCGTTGAGGAACAGTTAAAAACAACAGTATCTTCAACATTGATTCGTTGCCGCTTCTCATCATTGAGCCTTAATTCAATTGTTTTACTTCCATCAGCAATCTTACTAAAAGCAGATGGAACAAGATTCATATAGTGAAACATAATTTATTATACCTTTTTAAAATATACCATTCTATCTTGTGAATAATCATTATCATCTATCGGATATAAATCGCCTTCCGATATTTTGCCTTTTCTTGTATTGATGATGTCATCACCGAGAAATACAAAACCAATCTTTTCACAATAAGCAACATAGGTTTCGAAGGATGACCAAATTGCTCCCTTAGAACATAAATGTTCATAGGTTTTGCAACCATGTTCAAAAAACATTTCTATAACCGCAAATTTACCGCCTATTTTTAAACAGCGGTATACTTCTTCTATCAGCGCAGCATAGTTATTGACGTTCATTAAAAGATTTCCCGTAAAAATATCTACACTTTCGTTTTTAAAGGGCAATGATTTATCTAAGTCAACATCGAACACATAAAAATTGTCTTTATTACATGCTTTGGAGTGTGCCTCAATAACAGCGGGGCACGCATCAGTTGCAATAAATATATCATTATCCTCAAGAGTATCAAGAAATGGTGAAAAATATCCTGACGGTCCGCTTGCCAAATCAACCTTAATGCCTCGCACTTCAGAAACAAATTTTACAAATCGCTTATGAGCATCATCTTTATTCATCATGGTACGGTGAGAATTATATCGCCGTTTCATATGCAAATCGGTATTGTTCAAAGCAAGATGCTGATTAAGGATTTTTGACCAGTTCGGACGGCTTTCTTCGTCTAAAATAAAATGAACGACATTACCCTCCGCGTTATAAACTATATTATCTTTAATAATCTTTTTCATTTTAATCCTTTCCCAAATCAATTATCATTAAATGTGTTTTTCGAAAATCTCTAGATTATTTTCAGAAGATATTTCACCCGTGCTTATATAACCACAAGCCAACCAAAACGGTTTGCCGGTAACGGGGTCAGAAGTTAAATAAAGGCCTTTAGCACCGTCAGATATCAGTAATTCTTCTAAATGTGAATACATCTGTTTGCCGTATCCATTACGGCGAAATTCGGGCAACACATAAAATTCCATTATGTAACCGTACCCAATTTTAATAAATCCTTTATGGTTAGGATGATCGATTTTACCGTATAAAAAGCCTATTAAATTGTCACCATCATAACAAAGTTCCAGATGTCTATCAGCATCACCCTGTATGTTTATCATACTGTTTGCCCACTTTGTCAAAATTTCTTTTGGCGTGTTTCGGTTTTGGTGGCTATCAAGCTCAGCGCCATACAAAAGAACAAGTTTTTCGAAATCTTGCTTATGCAAATCCAAACTATTAGAATTTAATTTTAAATATTTGATCTTTATCACCCTATAACCTTTTTTCGATATATGTATTGCGAGTTAATCCGTTCTTTAACGCTTCATTATACAATTCTTTTGCTTGTGCCTTTTTGCCGACATCGATAAAAGTATTTATTGCACGGTTTATACCAACCTGTGCCATGTTTTGTCTTGAGCGAGGAGCGTTTAAACGCTCCCATTCACCAACAACAAATTCACTTTCAAGTGACTTTTCCTTTAAAAAAGGCACAACTTGATGACAGAGATTCAGTATATCATATTCTTCATCGCTGAAGCCCTTTAATACAAGAGCTGAGTACACAAGTTTATAAAATGCTTCGTTTTCAGGATTCGCTGAGTACTTAACAAACTTCTCAAAGTTATCCTTTGCTAAATATAATCGAGATTTTGGTGTATCAACTTTTGGATTTATTGATATTGCTGATACATGGGTATCAAAAACAATACGTTCAATATCTGTTGTTTCGGGATTTAGATCAATAGCTTTCGCATAAAGCTCCCACCAAAATTCACTGAACCCCCCAAGCTCGAGCGTGAAACGTTGGGTGGCATCGCAAACGGACCAAAATTTATATTTCGAATCCATAGTGTCTAACATTTTGCAAAAATGTAGATGATTAGCGTATAATTCCTCTGACTTGTGTTGCATAGCATAACTATCCGAAATGTTCCAATAACAGAATCCGGCCAATAAATCATCTGCATTGTTAGTTGATAATATAGAGGATAAATAGTCTATAATACCGTATAAATTATTTTGACTTTGTAAACGTTTAAATTCGGTTCGAATATCATTTGTAATTTTATAATTCAAACATTATCACTTCCGCAAATATCTATAATTTTAATCTCAACCATTTTTTCTAAAAAAGGTATGTCTTTTGCTGTGGGGTTATCTATGCGAAATGTACAACCGCATACTCGATCAAAAGTTTTGCCAAACACCTTTTTGGACTTACCACCACTGCAAGAGCCACAGTCGCCGCAGAAATCTATATACTTCCAAGCAATAGCCTTGATTTCTTCGTCAACAATATAATCTTCATACAACTTGCTCTCATCCGACCAAACTGTCCAAAGATTTTGAGGCTCATCAGGGTCAGCAATCGCAATAAAGCAAACGCACTCATCACCGAGTTTTACCCAATAATAAATCTTGTCTTTCCAACAGTCACACATATCTTTATAAAAGGTTAATTGCTTTGACTTTAAGAAATTCACAAAATCTAAAGCGGTTTGTTTTGCGTCACCGTTCAGATTTTCGTTTATGTAATCTTCAATTGTTTTGTTCATATACGGTTTATTCCTTAGATATAAAATGCTTCAATTCACCATTAAGGTTATAAATTTCATCCTTTAAAAATGTTGGATAGATTGTTATATCTTTTAGTTTATCTATTGGCATCCAACCAAGAACAACGTTTGGGTCATCCTTTTGAGAAATAAATTCTTCGGTTTCAGGTATATCGTTACCCTCACAAAAATCAATAAGATAATAATATGCCAATCCGTGATGTCTTCTGCCTTTATAGTTCCAAAAATCTTCTTCCGTCCAAAGCAGTCGCTTTATTTTTATATCCGCACCTGTTTCTTCTTTATATTCACGAATCAGTGCCTCTTCGGTTGTTTCAAGCATTTGAACTGCACCGCCCGGGAGTGCATATTCCGTGCCGTCCTTTTCTCGTTGCACAAGTATTTTTCCGTCACGAACCATAACTCCAACCGTGCGAAGTCCAAAGCGTGTTTTATTCGTTTGTATAACTATATCTGTGCTTGATTCTAATTTATTTTTTCGTTCCCAGTCGCTTCGTGTAATACCATAATCTACTATATCAACGAATTTTCCTGTTGAAGTTTTGAAATATTCCCGTTTGGTTCCTTCATAAAACATACCGCATTTTTGCGCTACTTTTCCGGAACCGGGATTTTCAGTTGCGTGAGATATACCAACGCGATTTACCCCAATTTCCGCAAAAAGATAATCTATTACTGCATTTGCGGCTTCGGACATAATACCTTTATTCCAAAAATTATACCCTAAGCAATAACCAAGTTCAGCATATTCACATTTATCGCTTAGCCGGACGACAGATATTGAACCGATA
>JAZNVU010000056.1:0-95127 GCA_045592985.1 Acutalibacteraceae bacterium
AGCAACTATTGCAACTCCTTGGCTCACAGAACGACATGGCTACGATCCGACTTGTTGTTCAAGAGGTGTTTATATGGATTTAAGGGATTTTTATCTTCAACACATCAAAGAAGATGAATATCATCACCGTTTTCACAATGAGATTGAAAACGTTAATAAAGAATATAATATTTTTACTGGGTATGAAGAAGTAAATGATATTGAATTTGAAGTATATGATACAGAGGAAGCAATACTGAAATTCAGAGAGTGGTGTCAACCCGAAGCTAATTTTTTGAAGATTGAAAATAAATGTTGGTTTTATCTTCTGACATACTACTTATACAAAATGGGATATGAGATAAAGGAATTCCCCAGAGTATTGGCCAGACCTCCTGTAGAGCCTGGTGATTTTACTTATGGAGAAATAAGAAACAGAATCATTGCCCAAGGTGGTGATGATAACGGACAAGTTCGCTATGCTACACGAAGAGCATTCGTTGCTAACCTTACTTTTGAACTTAAATCTAATCATATAGAAATAACTGACTCTATCAATCAAAAGTTTATTGAAATCTCAAATCGTCAATCATCATTCAACAATATGAGCACAGATGAAAAGCTTGCCGAGATAGCCAACCTTATCGAAAACATGTTGAAGAAAAACGGCAAGTTCCTTACCATAGATTACTCGTTGGTATGTTTTGATTATATCAACGAGGAAACAGTTAAGGGGTATCGGCATAAGCTTCAATGTTTTAGACACTCATCTGACGAATCCATTCGTGAACGGGCATCTTTTTCTGATGAGCAAAAGTCATTTCTTATTGAATACGGTTTGGTAATAATTAAAGCAATTCACGATGTATTGCAAATGGCAGATTAACATTCTTTGGTGCAATAATCTTGGTGCAAATTTGGTGCAACATTTTATAAAACAACATAAACTTTTTGCAACGATACTCAATTTTAGCAAAACAAAACCCCACAATATAAACGATTTTCAACGATATTACACGATATAAACGGTACACCGAAAACTAAAAGGAATGAGTCCAGTACAATACCGAACTCATTCACTAACAATTTAATTTTTAATTTTGTCTAATCTTTGGGGTTCACTTCAAGCAATCGTCTTTTTTCTGTCTATGGGCTACGAAAAAGATATTTTCGGCATTTTTGCGTATGAATTTGAACTCTCACATTGTTGCTCAACGGTAAATTTATTTGCTAAATTCATCATCATCGGCATTCCTTAAAACATACTTTTTCATTAGCGTTTTTTGCTCTCTTCTACACACACGAGAGATGGTGCCATTCGCTTTTTTGCTATCTAAACCCAAGTAATCACAAACAGCCTTAACGCTATCAAAAGTTGCAATGAATGCAAAAGTATCGGCATCATACATATTTATTTGACGTTGCCCCTTTTGCGCTTTATAGCACTCCGGACACCCTCTGCCGTTTACTCGGTTGCAAACTTTTGCCTCCCATTCGTGCCCATGTTCACATATCCACCAAAATTTCTTATTACTGTGTGCTGTAATATGCGTAGGTAATGCATCTCCGTTTTTTGGATAGTTCCACGTTTTAGCGACATCAGGACAAACGGTTGATAAATCATTAAAGCCTACTAATACTTTTTTGCCGGCACAAATTGGACATCCTTCGCCTCGCACACGTTTTAATATTGACTTAGTGTAGCTGTGTCCTTTTTCACACTTCCAATATACAACCCTTTCGCCACCTCCAAAGATTTCTGATGGATTGACATCGTTTTTTTCATAATCCCAATATTTGAGCAGCTCTGGATGTTTTGTTGCTAAATCATTACCATCATATTTTAAAAGATTGCGATGCTTAGAACACACGCTTCCCTCAGCAATTTTGCTGGGCAACGCCAAATATGATCTATTGCATATTTTGCATTTCCAATAAAATCGCTGTCCTGTACCGAGTGTAACCATTTCAGGTGTTATAGAAACGTTTTTCTCATAATCCCATCTTTCAACTAAATCTGGTCTTACAGCGGCAATACTATTTTCTCTTCGCAAGATAACATATTGGTTTTTGATGGCAATAGAGTCTCTTGAGCAATCAACATCAATTGATACGTCAGAGCAAATTGATTTAAGCACATCTCGTATAAGGCGGGTTAAATCATTAAAAGAAGTTCTTTCATGAATATAAAAATCTGCTTGATTTTTTTCTTCGGTACGCTTGTATTCCTTTATAACAAACAATGTGATACCGATGGATTCGAAAAACTCCTTTTTGCGAATATCCTTTTCCGACTTTTCTTTATGAGAATAATATCCGTTATATTCAATTCCAATGTTTTTAGACGGAATAAATATATCAATTTCTCGTCCTTCAAATATATATCTGTTTACGGTATCATTAAATGCTTGTTTGAGATAGAAATAAATTGCTTGTTCGGGAAAAGATGTTTGACTTTGCTGTGCACAAACAGGGCACCCCTGTCTATTGCTGCGTTGCTTAATGGACATCAAATAATCATCATGACCAAGTGGGCAAACCCAATATACTTTTTTATTAGAATGCACCGTAACCTCGGTCGACTTAATTGTGTTTTTCTTACTCCACTCAGCCGCCAAATCAGGCAGCTGTGATTGCAAATCATTATAACCAATAAGTACTTTTTGATTTGCACAATACGGACACGAAGAACCTCTTAATGTGCGATTCGCAATATATGCTTCATATTCACCACCGCATTTTTTGCATTTCCATTTTACTTTCACGTTAGAGCCTGCAACACATGTGTATGGAGTAAATTTGGGATCATCACAACTTATCCATTCTTCAACCAATTCGGGATGCGTTTCCGCTAATACCTTTTTCCCCTTAATATATCTTTCTCGGTCAATCGAGGTTCTCCATTCATCATAACACTGTGGACATGTTCTTTCGCCTTTGGCTCTTGCTCGTATTTCTTGTTCAAACTTTATCTTATGCTTAGAGCATATCCAAAACGCATACTTGTGAGAACCTATTGTCAATTTGCAAGGATCGAGGCCGATTGCGTTATTTTTTCCCCAATCCCACTCAGCCATGAGTTGAGCATTTTCCGATATATAATGTTTTTCTGACATAGTTTACTCAACTCCTTTCAGGCTGAACTTATTATCTAATTTTTCTCTTTGATTTTCTGATTTCGGGATTATAACCATGTTTAGACAAAAAGCCTTTTAGTTCTTCTTCGTCTTGTTCGCAATTTGGTCCCAAAATAATTTCTTTAATTAAATTGACTTTATCTTTTCCAAAAAGATTTAAATCCAATTTAAAATAACTGTTGATCCCATTTCTCATCAAAGCATATTTTTTGTCTTGCTCTAAAAAATGAATGATGTCTTTAGTATATTGATAGCTCTTTTTTATCGATTCGACATTTGAACCTTGAAACAAACATAGTGTGTCATGATAAAACTTATACTCAATCGGATCAAAAAACAGTCGAAATTCTTTTTCTTTTGCAAATCCTTCATCTTTAAACAATGCACGAGCTTCTGAATAGTGAATCAAATAATATAAAGCACAGAACGGCCAATGCGTTTCCCATTTATAATTCTTATAATCAGGCATTTTAGATATATTCTCACTTATCAAAGTGATTTTCTCTTTCTCAGTGTATTTCATTGGCTCGAAATAAAAGTTAAATTGATAATTTTCTTCCAGATAGCGCTGGATAAATTCAATATCAAAAACGATGCATACTCCAGACCTATTATCACCATAACGCTCCCACTGACTTAAATCATCTTCTAGCGTTGTGAAAGATACTCCATAAGGGCAACCCATTAATCTGTTTTTATCAAGAATTATTGGAGTACCGTGATATGGATTAACATTCATATTATTAAGATATTGGTTGTAATCTTCGCAAGTTAAATACATCTCGTTTGGATCATTGGAGTTCTTTAGGTTTGAAAACCACAGTTCTTGATTACTAATAATGCCGAACAATGCCTTTACTGAAGTGTAATGAAAAAATTTATCCATAAACATTTTCCTTTGCTTTTTTTATATTATAACATATTCCTTAACTTCTTTCAATTCAAAGTGAAAATGCTTTGATAAAATTTATCTGTTTTTTGTGAGGGTTCAAATATGTATTGAAAAAAATATCTTTTTTGTGCGTTCAAAACGACAACTAAAATTTCGCCTATAAAAACAGAAAAAACCCTGATAAAATCAGAGTTTTTCTGTGGCTATATCTTTTTTGTAGCCCTTTGATGGTGGGAGCGGGTGGATTCGGACCACCGAAGGCAAAGCCAACAGATTTACAGTCTGCCCCCTTTGGCCACTCGGGAACACTCCCATATTAACTTTTGCTCTTTAATAAAAAGCTGGAGCTGGTTGACGGACTTGAACCCCCGACCTGCTGATTACAAATCAGCTGCTCTACCAACTGAGCTAAACCAGCATATCAATCTCAGAGCGCCTAAACAATATACCACAAGAACAATCAAATGTCAACATTTATTTTACCTAAATTAAAAAAATATTTCTTTTTTATCTGCAATTACCAAAATCTTAACATTTTTTATAGTGACAAACTGTATTGATTGTGTTATAATACCATTAATATTAATTTTGGAGTGTATTTTTGGTATGGATATTAAATACATCAGAGAAGTTACAAGTGCAATGCACGATTTTATGACAGGACATAAGTTTACTGCCGACCACGATAACAGTGTTTTCAAAGGCGAAGGCAAAGTATACAAAGTTTCGTATGACGAACAGAGAAAAACTTTCTCGGTTTCGGTTGCTACTCTTATTGAAGATGGTGAAGAGGGCGAAAGTAAGGTGCTTTCTTCCTGGTACTTTGATGAGGAAAGCCATGGCGCCAACGACATCAAGTGTGTTGCTGAGGATTTTATCGGCGCAGTTGCTAAAGACAACGGCATAAAACTTGTTTCGTCTGCCGAAAACGGTTTGCAGGAGATTGCACTTCCTCAAAAAGCCGAGGCAGGCGCCGAGCCTAACATAGAGGCTTTTACTCAGAAATTCCTTGCCATGTTCCCGCAATATAAAGATACCTACCGTGCCATGATGGCTAAATACGGCAGTTTCCTTTATGTTGAGTTTTATAAGAATTACGGTATTGCTAAAATGAAAGAACTTATGGCTAACGAGTCGGGCAACAAGAAGCAACTTCAGAAATACTTTAAGATGCTTGGTGAAATGCATTACGAGGGTGACTCTAATGTTGCTGATGTAATCTGCTCCGTTATTCTTGCAGGAAGTTTTTATGATGACGTTGTCGGTTTTGATGCCGCAGCAACAAAATATCTTGAGGATTTCCCATTCTTAAAATCCGCTGCAAGAGCTGCGGTTGTGAACTTTAAGAAAAACAAAAAACTCCGCAATGCATTGGGAATTTAATTTTAAATTTAAGAGGAAGGGAAAACCTTCCTCTTATTTTTTTTGCTATTTCAAGAACAAATGTTCTTTACTTTTTGGAATGTTTGATGTAAAATAAGAACAGATGTTCGAAAAAGAGGTGTAAAGTTTGAATAGCACGAGGTCTATACTGCATTGCGACCTTAATAATTTTTATGTTTCGGTTGCCTGCCGTGACCACCCCGAACTTAAAGGTAAAGCGGTGGCTGTAGGGGGGAGTACTGCCGAAAGGCACGGAATTATACTCGCCAA
Source organism: Acutalibacteraceae bacterium (assembly GCA_045592985.1). GTDB lineage: Bacteria > Bacillota > Clostridia > Oscillospirales > Acutalibacteraceae > UMGS172. The sequence goes on from JAZNVU010000056.1 coordinate 5,662, forward strand.
AAGCGAAGCGGCGAAGAAACTTGGCATCACCACAGGTGAACCGTTGTGGCAAGCAAGGCAAAAGTGTCCCAATCTTATAATCATGCCACCCGAGTTTAAGCGGTACACCTATTTTTCGGGTGAAGTCAGGCGCATTTACGAGAGGTATACCGACCTTATTGAGCCGTTTGGGATTGATGAGTGCTGGCTTGATGTCACCGGTAGCCGACGGCTTTTTGGCGACGGTACCACCATTGCCAACCGATTGCGCGAGGAAGTAAAAAACGAACTCGACCTTACTATATCAGTGGGTGTCAGTTTCAATAAAATTTTTGCAAAATTGGGGTCTGACCTCAAAAAACCTGATGCCACCAGCGTTATTCCGCGTGACCGGTTTAGAGAAATCGTGTGGCCTATGGAGGTTGAGAGCCTTTTGGGTGTTGGCAGGGCAACAGCACAAAAATTGCACAATCTTGCTGTTTTTACGGTGGGTGATTTAGCGGTTATCGACCCCGAAGTGTTGCGGCTTCGTTTGGGCAAAAACGGTGTCATGTTGTGGCATTTTGCTAACGGTGAGGAAAACTCGGCGGTACTCAAAAGCGACTATATAGAAAGACCTAAAAGCATCGGGCGGTCGGTGACCTGCCCTAAGGACCTGCAAAATTTTGACGAGGTTTTCAGGGTGTTTTTAAGGCTGGCTGAAGAAGTAGCGCGTGAACTTCGCAAAGTCAACCTGCAGGCAACTGGATTGCAGGTGCATATCCGTACAGATACGTTGCAGGTGCGCGAGTTTATGACGGTGCTACGGTCTCCGTTGCAGGCGGCATCGCTTCTATCAAGGGAAGGCTTGAGGTTGCTTAGAGAAAACTATGATTTTGAACGGCCTTTGCGCTCGGTTGGAATCAGGGCAATACGCCTTAAAGAGTGCGAGCAAGCCTGCCAACTTTCGTTTTTTGAGGAGGATATGCGTGTTATAAAACAGGATATGTTGGAAACCTGTATTGATAAAATTCGCGACCGTTTTGGTGATGCGGCGGTGGTCAGGGCATCACTTTTAAACGATTTTTCTGCCTTTCGCGACCAATCACCTACAACACTTGGTCGGTCGAGGCTGTCATTATAAAAAGTGAAAAATATTGACATAAAATGTAAAATGTAATACAATAAAAAAAGATAAAGGAAGGTGAACTTTGTGAAGCGACGTATGTTTGTTCTTTTCTTGGCTGTGGTTTTTTTGTTTCTTGCATCGTGCAAATGGGGCAAACATGCGATTGATGAAAAACTCAGTGCAATCGAAGCAACGGCTACAAAGGTCACCGAATATGAGTTTTATGCTGTGAATTTGGGTACCGAATCGGGTGAGAACGGTTTTGGTCTTGCTACCTCGGCAGGGCTTGTTACTCAACGAGGACAGGTTGTTCTTGACGCGGAAAAAACAAAAAAAGTTCGCGTGGGCAACTTGAGATGGACCTGCAATTATCAGTATACAATCGTTGAGGACGAAAATTCACAAACTGCGCTTGACAACTACAACCGCGGGTTTGATGTTTATACTAAAACCAACGATAGGGAGTATCATCTCCTTCATGGCACCAATACTATATGCGGATATAAAAAATTAAACGGAACGGGTGTTGTTACCGAGCAACTGAGTAGTCTTGGCTACAAGGCGGTTGCAGATGATTTTCTGTATAATATAATGCCGTCGGGTTGGAAAGAAGAATACGAAAGTTATTCTTTCGAGCCGCGGTCGGACAATACCTATTTTACCGCAATTTATACACGTATTATAGCTGGTCATAAAACAGACGACGTATTAAGGATAGAGATTTTCCCTTGGGGTGAGGTTTGCAGTTTTGAAGGGTATAACCGCAACAAGTACAATGACCTAAAATACAGTGTAACTGCTGACATGATAGCCGACGCAGAAAATGCACTCAACAAGCGTGTTGAGGAACTCGAACTTATAGGAGCAGACATGCAAAGTCCCACCATTGTCACCAACAATAAGGGCGAGTTGTACCTTAAAAAGCAGATATCATTTACCGATAGCGGTAGACTATGTACCGACTTGATATTCGTCAAGGTGTCGGCAGATAAACTTGTAATGACCGACGAATACAAGGCAATGATAGAGGCGAATTTTGAGATTAATAATAAGATTGACACTGACCCCAAAACCACCACTAAAAACAGATTGATAAACGACCAAAGCGGTGCCAACATCTCAAAGTTCCAATACGGCAGTTTTGCCGCTAACTATAATGCCTGCGGTGCAATAGCGGTACACAATGCCAAGGTGCTTTTAAATAAGACGTCATCGCTGTCCCAAACTATATATGACATACAAAACACGTCGGCACTGGTGCTGGGCGGAATAGCCGGTTCAAACACCGACATGGTGCCCGAAATTATGAAAAAATACGGTATAAAATGTACCGTAGTTTCACCTGACAGGATGAACACGGTCGGTGTGTATATAATATCGTTCTGGCAGAATAGTCCGCCGTGGAACGGTACTCATACGGTGGCGGTCTATTATGACGGAAATAAACATACGGCATATAATTACAAAGGTGACGGAAGCGTTAATAAAATAGTTCCAACGTCGTTTGGAGATAAAATGATAGTGTGCTATAAAATAGGATAATAGAGAAACATCCGCAAACTTTCCGTTTGCGGATGTTTCTCTATTTATCTTGTGAAATATAACGTTTTGCCTGGGTAGAGAACAGTTTGTGGTATTTACCTTTGAGTTCCATAAGTTGTGAATGGTTGCCGATTTCCAAAATTTTTCCGTATTCAAGAACCACGATTTTGTCAGCAGTGGTGGCGCTTGACAGACGGTGTGAAACGAAAATTGTGGTTTTACCCTTTCTCAGTTCGTCGAATTCGTTGAAAATTTCCTGCTCTGCCATGGGGTCGAGCGATGCGGTCGGCTCGTCGAGTATGAGTATATCCGAATCGCTGTAAAATGCTCTGGCAATGGCAATTTTCTGCCATTGACCGATTGAAGGCTCGGTGCCTTCGGGTTCAAACCAACGCATAAGCGGTGTGTTAAATCCGTCGGGCATACGGTTTATAAAGTCGGTCGCATTGGCTTTGTCGGCAGCGAAAAGAATATCGTCCATGACAATTCCTTTATCAATTTGCCCTAACGAAATGTTCTCGGCTACCGTCATGGCATATTTTCCGTAGTCCTGAAAAATAATGCCAAAAACCTCGTAAAGTTTTTTGGGTTCATATTCTCTTATATCACGTCCGTCAAAGGTTATAATTCCCTCGGTAGGGTCATAAAGACGAGTCAGCAACTTTATAAGCGTGGTTTTGCCCGCACCGTTAAGTCCAACGATTACGACCGTTTCGTTGGTGTCAATTTTAAGGTTAATATTTTTCAAAACGTCTACATCGGTGCCGGGATAACGGAAACTGACATTTTTAAACTCAATAACGTGACCTTTATGCCGTTCGACATCTTTTGCAGGTGAGCAAATAGGTAGTATTTCCTGCTTGCGGTCGAGGTAGGATATAAGGTTATTGATAAATAATGTACCTTCGTAAATGGTGGCGGTTGCGGATATGAGCGAGGTTACACCCGAGGCTATGGAGTTAAGTGCACCTGAATAGAGCGAGTAATCGCCAATTAAAGATTTGCCGTTGTAAACGCCCATTGCAATAAATATAAGCAGGAAACAGTTGACAGCGGCGCTTATGAGAGTAGCGGCAATACTCCAGCAGCCCTGACCTATAATTATTTTTTTAAGACCTGTATAATAACGTTTAAACGCGTCTTTAAAGCGGTCTATTATGCTGTCAGCAGTGCCTAACATTCTTACTTCTTTAGCGATATCCTTATTAACAAGAACTTCGGAATAATAGTTCATTTGCCTTCGTTCTTTTGAATGCCGCCACATATAATTGACCATTTTTTTGCGGTAAATAAAACTTACTATAGCGGTGGGCAATGAGCAAACAATTATAAACAACGGTGACCACCAACTGACCGTTGTGAGAATAGCGATGAAACTAAGCATTCCGATAACGGTTGAAAAAGCAGTGAATGAACTTCTTAAAATTTCGACAGGGCGGTGACCTGCTTCGCGATTGGCGTTTTCAAGTTGTGCGTGAAAATCGGGAAGGTCATAGCAACCGATATCCAGCGATTTGGATTTGTTTAATATAATAAGTTTTATATGGTTGCTGACCAATTCGCCTGAAATTCGGATAAATATGTTGTAGATTTGTGTGATGGCACTTTTCAAAAGCAGAACAACGGCTTGAAGTATAAGTAGATTTAAAACAGGTGTAAACGATGCCAGTTCACCCGTCACTGCCAAAGCAAGGAGATTGAGAAGCGAGGCTGTAATTAGCGCACTGACCGTTGGTAATATACCTTCTAAAACTGCCACTAACATGGTCACAAAGAAGAGAGATTTTTTTGCCTCCCAAACAAGTTTATAGATGTAAAATAAGCGTGTAAAAAAGGTTTTAGTTACGTTGTACACAAAAAGAGGAACCTCTTTAATACTTTTGGGAGGTGGAACTTTGTGTTGGTCGGTAACTCGCTTTTCTGGCATCGGACGCATAAAAAACTCCTTTCAAAAATACTCCGACGGCTTGGTGCCGCCGGAGCAGGATTTAGTCCAACGAAATAGATGTGTTTTGTTTTTTAAAGTTAATATAGGCAAAATCAGGTGCTACAAAGTCGTCCTCATCGGCGTCAATGGTAAACTCGGCATCTCCGTCTGGATTTTCAATGTTGAATACTATGTTAAAAAGTTCGCCGTCTTCCGAAAAGCCTGTAAGGTTGCCATAAACGGCGGTCACAAACCCGTGAAGTGTTGCGTTGGGTTGTTTCAGATTGGATTCTACGGTTGTAAGACCATTGTTGATGGCAGAAGGTTCAACCTTATCTTCGTTATATGTAATCGTTACTATAAAAGCGGCAATACCGGGGTTGTTTTTGACATTCATTTTAACTGTTACTTTGTCACCATCTTTTTCGGCAGTCAAGTAAACAGTGGGCGCAGTGGATTCGTCTTCGTTAGGGTCACTATTATCGGGAGTCGATGTTTGGGGAGTACTGTCAGGGTCGGATTCTGACGAAGTGTCTGAACTGTTGTTTATGTCAGAAACGGTCGACGAAGAACTGTTATCCGACACAGTTGTACCCTCAAGTGAGGAAGAAGTATTGGAGGTTGTTGCACTGTCTTCAGTAGAGGTTGACTGAGTATCGTTGCAACCGGCTATGCACAAAAAGAAAACAATCAGCAAACTTGCAAAAAGTCGGGTTAATTTCATAAATGCTCCTTAATATTTTCTGCGTTTTATTTTAATATATTGACTTACGATGTTCTGGTCGCGTTCCATTTTACGGCGTCGATAATCTTTGACAAACGACATTATAAGGAAATACAAGAAGACTATATCAATAATAATCAAAACTGAGATGATGATAATTACAAATATGCCAACGTTTGAATCGGTTTTGCCCTGTGGCAAAGTGACGGTAGTCATAAATTCACCTATGCGTGAGGCATCGGGACCGAAATATGAGAAGGTATAAAGATTACCCTTTGAAACGGTTACATAAACCACATTAGTCATGCCGTTTTCCGTTTGGGTGCTTTTAAGATAAAGTGTCGAACCCAAAGTAACTGTTTCATAGCCGTTGGGGAATAGTTTTTCTCCTGCGGGTGCAACGGTTTCTTCGTCTAAATTTTCAAAACTTTCAAGTTCGCGAGAAAATTCGGTGCTGGTACAACGCCCTTGAATCTGGTGCAGGGAATCGGATGAAATAGCAACAAATATCAGTCCTTGAACTGATGATGACGGTAGCAGGTCCTCGGCTGTGCTGACAGTGTAATCGTCATCTATTTTAAAAGCGACACCGTCAACGGTATGTTCTACCGTTTTGGCAGATGCAGGCAAAACGGCGAACAAAACAAGTATAAGGCAAAGAGTAGCGGTTATTATTCTTTTCACCGTTTCACCTCCTTTTTTTATTTGTGGAAAAGTTATTTCAGAGTTCTCTTAGCGGCGGTAAGAGTGTTTTGCATGAGCATGGAAATGGTCATAGGACCAACACCGCCGGGTACGGGGGTTATAGCCGAGCAAATAGGCTCGACCGCGTCAAAATCAACGTCGCCGCACAGTTTTCCGCCTTCCGGACGGTTCATGCCGACATCAATAACAACAGCGCCTTTTTTCACCATGTCGGCAGTTACAAATTTAGGTCTGCCAACGGCGGCTACAAGAATATCGGCCTCACGGCAAATTTCTTTAAGGTTTTGAGTTTTGGAATGGCATATTGTAACAGTTGCATTGGCATGAAGCATAAGCATGGCCATGGGTTTCCCCACAATATTCGAACGACCGATAACTACACAATGCTTACCCGCAACGTCAATGTTGGCATAATTGAGCATTTCCATAATTCCTGCAGGTGTGCAGGGCAGAAAATCGTAATCACCAAGCATTATTTTGCCGACGTTTATGGTATGGAATGCGTCAACGTCCTTGTTGGGGTCGATAGCCTCAATTACCACCTTTTCATCAAGGTGACGGGGTAGGGGAAGTTGACACAAAATGCCGTGAATTTTGGTGTCGTTATTAAGTTTGTTTATAAGTTCAAGCAGTTCTTCCTCGGTAGTGTTTTCAGGAAGTTCGTATTTTTCGGAGTACATACCGAGTTCAATGCAGGTGCGTTCTTTCGAACCAACATATACCTGTGATGCGGGGTCGGTACCTACAATAATAACAGCAAGACCGGGAGTAACGCCTTTTGTTTTTAATTCTTCAACCTCTTTTGCAATACGTTCTTTTACTGCGGCGGAGATAATTTTTCCGCTAATAAGTTCAGCCATTTGTATCTTCGTCCTTTTCAGTTTTTTCTGTTTCGGTAGCACTGTCATCGGTGTTTTCTTCAGTTAAATCTTCAACTTCGGTTTCGGCAGTTTCTTCCGTTTCTTCACCCTCGTAGAACTTCGCAGTGGTAACCGAGTCAGTATCAATATCGTCAAACATGGCAACATAGGTCTTATCTTTTTTAGCGGTCTTGAGTTTTATAAGCATATAAATGAGCAACGCGCCGCAAATTATGACCAATGCACCTGAAAGCCACTGCGATATTTTAAGCGGACCCCAGTAAAGACTGTCGGTTCTTAAGTGTTCAATAAATGCTCGTCCCAAGCCATACCAAACACCGTAGCAAAGTGCCAACTGACCGCTGAACTTACGGTGATTGCCTATAAAATGGAGAATAATAAAGCCTAAAAGACACCAAATAGACTCATAAAGGAAACAAGGATGAACAAGAACGTTACCGGTTGCTTCACTTGACATACCCCACATGGAGTTAGTAGGTGAGCCAAAAGCCTCTTGATTAAAGAAGTTGCCCCAACGTCCAACACATTGACCAATAAGGAATCCGCTTGCTGCAAGGTCAAATGCGTCCAAAATTTTAACTTTGCGTATTTTACACATTAAAAGACCGAACACGGCAGCACCGATGACTCCACCGTAAATTGCAAGGCCCGATACACCTGACTTCCCTGAAAAGCCTATAAAATCAGCAAACGATTTAATATTAAGGTCACCTTTATAGAAAATGATGTAATAAAGTCTTGCGCAAAGGATGGCAAGAGGAGTGGTAACCAAAACAACATCGGTCAAACGGTCGATATCGACATTAAAACGTTTAGCTCTCCAAAAGCCGTAGATAACAGCCAGCATAAAGCCAACAGCGATGCAAATGCCGTACCAATAAATGCTCCAACCACCGCCAAAGGGTAAGGTGAAAGCAACTGGGTCAAACTCCATCTTAATGCCAAAAAGGTTAACATGATATGCAACTAAGTTCAACATAAACTAAAAACCTCTCAAAAGGAAATAATTCAACAAATACATTATATACTATTTTGTTGTAATACGAAAGATATTTTTATTAATTTTTATAAAAAATTTTAAGAAATTTGTAAAAAAACAGGGCAACCGTCAAAGGGCACCCTGTTTTTGGTTTTATTTATTGGTTTTCGGTGGGTTTTATGACCGAAATTGCCGACAGTGATAGGTCGAGTTCTTTGGCTCGGTCGGTAACATCTTTGGGAGTGATGTTTTTCAGCGCCTCTAACATATCATAAGGGCCATAGCCGTCAATAGCGCAGTCTACAAAACCGCTTACTACTTCTTCAACATCATTAAATCGGCGGATTTCTTCTCCGTAAAGTTTGCGACGTGCGTCCTCAAACAACTGGGGGTCAACGCCGTTTTCTGCAATTTTTCTGAGTTCGTCTAAAATTGCGGTTTTAACCTTCAAGGGGTCGGACGATTCGCCGTCAAAAAGCAATGCGGAGTAGCCGCGACCGTGAAAATACTCGGTCGAAAAACCGTTGCCAATGAGACCGTCTTCAAGCATTTTGTCGTAAAGAGGCGATATTTTGCCTGCGCATATTTCAAGTAAAAGATTGCTTGCTGTTATAAACTCTGCACAGTTGTTTTGGCTTGGGTCTTTATCCTTAACACCGACCACAAACATAGGTTGTGATACAGGCATTGATTTTTCGACATAGTCGGTAACTATTTGTTGAGGCTCGTCAACCTCTACTCTTGTAATTTTCACATCATCGGTGGTTTTTACTTTTTCCTCAACCATTGAGAGAACTTTTTCCATATCGAAATTACCGCAAATGCAGAGGAACATGTTTGATGGATTATAGAAGGTGTGATAGCAGTCGTAAAGCGTTTTATCGGTAATCTCAGCAATTGATTCGACCGTACCTGCGATATCTATTTTCACGGGGTGTTTGTGGTAGAGCGCGCGCAAAAGGTTGAATAGCACGCACCAACCCGGCGCATCGTCATACATTCTTATTTCTTGACCTATGATACCTTGTTCTTTTTGCACTGTTTCGGGGGTGAAATAGGGCGAAGATACAAATCCGAGCAGAATATCAAGATTTTCATAAAATCTTTCGGAACATCCAAACAGATAGCAGGTGCGGTCAAACGAGGTATACGCATTGGCAGAGGCACCAGTTACGGCATATTTGGTGAATGCGTCGCCGTCTTCACCTTCAAACAGTTTGTGTTCCAAAAAGTGTGCAATGCCTTCGGGTACACAAATCGTTTTGCCGTCGTTTACTGCAAATTCGGTATCAATTGAGCCGTAATGAGTGCCGAAAATGGCATAGTTCGCTGAAAAATCGTTTTTTTGGCAAAGATACACTTTAAGTCCTGACGAATGTGTACCTACTATACACTCTTCGGTGGCAGCCGTGCTTTTTATTTGTTTTAAATCAAAACTCATTGTTCTTCCTCCTTGGCACTACCGTCGGGAAGAAGACGGTAAACCGTATCAAGTGAAAATTTTGCCGCAGCATTTTTTATATCCTCGGCAGTTACAGAGGATATTGCTTCGCAAGCCTCTTCGGGTGACATGGGGTCGTTATCCAGAGTTCTTGTGGCATACCAACGTGCTAATGAGGGTTGGTCGGAAACAATCGAGCGAATGGTATCAATAAGTGCGCGTTTGGAAGCGGCAAGGTCTTCTTTTGTGAAATTGCCGTTTACCATGTCATTAAATTCTTTCAAAATGGCGTCTTTTGCGGCATCCATATTGCTTTCTTCAACGCCACTGTCAACGAAAATAAGGCCTTTGTTGCGCACCGGTCTTGCGGCACAGTAGTAGCAAAGGCTTAACTTTTCGCGAACATTTAGGAAAAGTTTGCTGTGAGGACCGCCACCCAACATATCGGTCATTACCCACATGGCAACGGTATCACGGTCGCCGCCGGCTGTTGCACTTCTGAGTCCCAATACCAGTTTACCTTGTTTTACAGGCATTTTTTCATCGCAAAGTTTCACAGTTTCTCTTGCGGGTTTTACGATGTTTTTAGATATAGGTTCGTATTGCCGGTTGACTTTTTCAAGATGCTTTTTAAAACTTTTTACAAAAGATGAGGGCTCATTGTTTCCTATTACAATCAGCGAAATTCGGGAAGTTTCAATAAGTTTTTTAAGTGCTGATGAAACGTCGTCTTTTGTAAGTGCTTTGGCTTGTTCTAAACTACCGTCGGTAGGAAGACCAAAAGGCTCAGTTTGACACATTTCGGCTTCGCAACGACTTTTGGCATACAGTCTTTTTTCGTTTAAAGTTCCGCTTATTTTTTCACAAAGCAATCTTTTTTCTCTTGAAAACGCGGTATCGGGGTGGTTTTCACCGTCCGAAAAACGGCTGAAAATCATATCACACAACAACTGCCCTGCTTCGTCGGTGACACCGTCACTGCTTAGACAAAAACGGTCATCGTTAACCGTGAGGTTTATTCTCATTTCCAAAGAGTCACCGTTTTTGGCAGTCCAAGAGGTTAGGCGCGCACCGTATAGCGAAGCCAATTTTCGGTTGAACGAATAAAGGTCTGGCAGGTCTTTGGTGCCGGTACGGCAAAGGCTGAGGCACAGTGAATTAGCGGCATTGTCATGGCTTAAAGGTAGGTAAAACCCCACCGACATCAGTGTGGTTTTGAATTTAGGCGTTTCTAAAAACAAGTACGAAACGCCTTTGGATATTTCTTTTTTTATCACAGTCATTCTCCTTTTTTTAATGAGTATTGACCAAATTGTAAAAGATTATAAAAATTCTCCGAGGAGACAACCTCGGAGAATTTTAAAGTATTATTCGAAATCAAAAACAAGGTCTTTAACATCAAACGGGCTGGTGGCAAACTTGTCTTCTACAGCGTCGTAGGTGTTGCCAAGGTCGGTCAGTTCGGTATCGTATTCATCATGCTTTAAGTTGTAAATGAACACATCACGCAAAGAGCCGTTGCTTGTCTGATAATCGAACCAATAACCTTCTTCTTCAAGGATATCTCTTCTCATAACAATCAAGAATCTCTTGTTTTCTTCGTCCTGAATTATCTTAACCTTGCCGACTTCAACCTCTTTCACCTTGCTGTAGAGAGCGTTGACAACTTCAGACTCATCGTCACCGAAGAGAGTTGTGTAATCAGCAGGCTCGTAGCTCTTATCTTCTTCATCCTCTTCCTTGTCCTCGGTTTTGTCTTCAGTCTTGTCCTCTTCAGTATCTTCAGATTTGTCTTCTTCTTTGTCTGCGTCCTCACCGTCGGTCTTGTCGCCTTCTTCGGACTCGTCTTTTTCAGCCTCTTCCTTTTTGGCCTCTTCACGTGCTTTTTCGTTAGCCTCGAACTCTTTGTAAATTACGTCAAAACTTTCGCCGGCTTCAAGGCGCTTCAGGAAATCATCAGCCTCGTCGGTAAGTACTTTCTTATCTTCTTCCGAAAGGTCGGTCTCACCGTCTAAGAGAGAGTAGGAGATAGTATCTGCCAGAGCATAGTGTTCGTTGAAATATGCATCAAGGTCGGTCTGAGGAATGGCCTTTTCACCGTCTTTACCATAGAGTTGGTAGAAGAGATGATTGTACATATACTCATAAACCATGTACTGCTCATAGGTTGACAATGCTACACCGTTGGGCTCAAAGAAATAGCCGTAAGGGGTGTAGTATTGCGAAACATCGGTACCCTGCTGAGTGTAAGTTGCATAGGTATTATAGTCACAGCCGTAGTACCAGTAGTAGTTAGCCTGAAGACGTGCAATCTGCTCGGATTCCTCATCGAGTGTGATGCCCTTTTCTTCCATAAGGTTAAGTACAGCCGAATACTGTTTTAATACTCTTAAAGCCTCAGCCTCAACGAATTCGGCATAAGGTGTTCCTGTAGGGCTTACGACACCTTCAGAATCAAAATAATAATTGTTGTATTTGATTTTTTCGGTATCTTCGCCGTTGTTTTTGGCGTAATCATAAATGGCATTACGCGCGTTGGTTGCGGCGGTATAAAGCACGCAACTGTACATAGCCGAAGTAAACTCTCTTCCGCCAATGGTATAAGCAATTTCATCTTTTTTGTGGCAACCGGCAAAGACCGATACCAGCATCGCAACCACAAGAATGACAGCGAAAACTCTGATTAATTTTTTCATGTTTTTTGCTCCTTATTAGGACCATACGGCCCAATTTGATTATGGCAAACTGCATTAAAGCATAACCACAAAATAATACATTGTATAGTATATAATATATTCGGCAAAAAGTCCAGCATTTTTTATACTATTAGTGTTACCTAATTGTAAATTTCTGCGAAAGATAGTATTTACATAGCCGAAAGAGCCTCTTTTAAGGTTTCAAGGCTCCTCTTGTTACCGTCGGGACGAACTGAAATATACGGTCTTTTGCCTGCACTGAACATCACCCTGCGTTTTAAGTCGGAAGATAAAAGTTTTGAAACAGGCTCGGTCAAACCTTCAACATAAAGCAGAACACGACCGTCTTGTTCATTTATTTCGGTAATGCCAAGCGAAGATGCCGTGGCTTTGCACAAGGCAATACTTACAAGGTCGGTGACCGATTTTGGCGGAGTACCATAGCGGTCGATAAGTTCGTCAATGACGTCGAACGAGTCTTCCTCGGTGCGGATTGCGGCAATTCTGCGATATGCCGACAGTCGCAAAGGCAAAGAGGAAATATACCGTTCGGGGATATGGGCGTTGACTTTTAGTTCGACGGTACATTCTTTTTCTTCAACCACCGTTTCACCTTTTTCTTCGGCAATGGCATCCGACAAAAGTTTTAAATACATATCGTATCCGACCGATTCCATATGACCGTGCTGTTCGCCGCCCAAAATACTGCCGGCACCTCTTATTTCAAGGTCACGCATGGCTATTCTGAAGCCGGAGCCAAACTCGGTGAATTTGCGTATTGCATCAAGTCTCTTTTGCGAAATTTCTGATAAAGCCTTGCCGGGAGTGAACAAAAGATAGGCAAAGGCGGTGCGGTGGCTACGTCCCACACGACCTCTTAACTGGTGCAACTGAGCAAGACCAAAACGGTCGGAATCCTCAATTATAAGCGTATTGGCATTTGGAACGTCAACACCTGTTTCAATTATTGTGGTACATACGAGAATGTCGATTTCATGCTCGGTGAGGTCCCGCCAAACTTTTGAAAGTGTACCTTCGTCCATTTTGCCGTGGGCAATACCTACGCGGGCTGTCGGGTGGTTTTCCTGTATCTTAGCGGCACACGATTCGATGTTATCGGTGCGGTTATGCAGATAATAAACCTGACCTCCGCGGCGAAGTTCTCGGCTTATGGCTTCGTTTACAATGCCGTTGTCCTGTTCTAAAACATAGGTCTGAACAGGTCGGCGGTCGAGCGGAGCCTCTTCTATTGAGGACATATCGCGAAGACCAGAGAGTGCCATGTTGAGCGTTCGAGGAATTGGTGTCGCCGAAAGTGTTAGCGCATCCACAGTTGGGTAAAGTTCCTTTAAGCGTTCTTTTTGAGCAACACCGAAACGTTGCTCCTCGTCGACGATTAAAAGCCCCAAATCCTTAAAAACAACGTCTTTGGAAATCAGACTGTGGGTGCCGATAATAAGGTCGATGTTGCCGGCTTTCAGTTCCTTTTTAATTTTTTCCTGTTGCTTGGGTGTTCTGAAACGTGACAGCATTTCGATTTCGACTGCCATGTTGCCAAAGCGTTCAAGAGCATTGTTGTAGTGTTGCCATGCAAGTATGGTGGTGGGCACCAAAAGTGCGCATTGTTTGCCCTCGGCAATGCACTTAAAAGCGGCTCTGAAAGCTACTTCGGTTTTACCAAAACCTACGTCGCCGCACAGCAGACGGTCCATGGGTACGGCACGTTCCATGTCGCGTTTGATTTCGTGTGAGCAACGAAGTTGGTCATCGGTTTCTTCAAACGGAAAACGGTGTTCAAAGTCCGATTGCAGGTCTCCGTCGGGGCTGAAAGGATAGCCTTGCTGTTGCATACGTTTGGCATACAAAGCCGTTAGTTGTTTTGCCATGTCTTTTACGGCTTTTTTGACCCTCGCGCGGGTTTTTCCCCACTCGGCAGAACCTAATTTATTGAGTTTTACGGTGGTATCTTCGGCAGAGCCGATGTATTTTGAAACCATGTCAAGCGAGGTTACGGGAACGTAAAGAGCATCCTTGCCGGCATAGTTAATTTTGATATAATCACGTGTTACACCGTGGGCAGAAATTTGCTGAACACCTGCAAAAATGCCGATTCCGTGGGTGACGTGAACAACATAGTCACCGCGTTCGAGTTCTTCCAACGAGCCGACGGCGGTGCCTTTACCGAAGTGTTTGCGCTTTTTGGCTTTTACGGTTGCACGACCGTGTACCATGACCGCCGTACCGACAGAAGGTAACAAAAAGCCTTCGGTCAAGGCGCCTGTGGTAACAAAAATTCCGCTGTCACCGACGTTTTCGGGTTCGGGACAAAAATTGGCAGAAAGACCTGATTCGCAAAGTTCTTCACATAAATTGCTTGCTGCTTTTTCACCGCCGGCAAGAATTACGGTAAGTTTGTTGTTTTGCGAAAGAATATCCTCTTTAAGAGACGCCACCGACCCTTGAAAGCCTCCCGATTGACGGAGATTTAATGAAAAAATTGCCTTTGGAGCAGGGGTGTAAGAGGTTTTTTGAAAACTATCGAAAAAGCAGGTGTTGTGTTTCTCAAGTTCTGTTGCAAATTGAGTAGAGTCGAGATAGACCGAGCGAAAATCAGGTGGCAAAACACCCTCGGACAGCAAAGATTTTATCTCTTCTGCGTGTAGTTTAAGCGTACTGTCAATTCGCTCCGATACCGAGTTTGTATCAAACACAAAAATGGCTGAATTTGTGCCAAAATAGTCGAACAATGTCGAATTTTCGGGGTATATATACTTCAAATAAGTATCATACGCTACACCGACACCGTTTTTTAATCGATCGATGTCTTCCCGCACCCGTTTGGTTTGCGATTCGCTTATTTTTTTGCGCTTGAGCAATGTTTCGAGTGATTTTATAAGTTCTTCAGCCGAAGTTGGTGTGGTTTCAGCAACGGGGGATACAGTAATTTCGTTTAATGGGTCGGTACGGCGTTGCGTTTCAACCTCAAAAGAATAGATACTGTCAACCTCATCACCAAAAAAGTCAATTCTGAAAGGGTCTTGGTATCCGGGTGAAAAAATATCGAGGATACTGCCCCTTAACGAAAACTGACCTGCACCGTCAACCTGCTCGCTTTTTACATACCCTGCCGAAACAAGGGTCGAAACCAAACTGTCAAGGTTGTATTCCTGCCCGACCTTTAGCGTAAAACGACGGCTTTTAAGCACTTCGGGTGGTATGGTTGAACTGATAACAGCATCGGCAGGGGCAATGCATATGTCAAAGTCACCCGTTATAAGTCTTGAAAGTGTGCCGAGACGTTTGTGCTCATATTCGTGCGAGCCCGAAGCCTTACTGAGAAAGCAAAAATCTCTGCCGGGGAAAACGGCAACCGAAAGACCGATTGAAGAAAGGTCTTCCTCAACACGTTCGGTTTCGGCATCACCTGCAGTTATAATAAGTGGTTTTATGCCGTTTCTCTCACATACCGACACCGCAAGACAAACGCGGTGTATGTGCGAAAGACCCCAAACGGTAAGAGGGGTTTTGCCTTGCTTTAAGCAGTCGCTGATTTCTCGAAATTCGACAAGTTTTGAATAGTTTGCAGAAATGAATTTATATTTCATTCTTTCACCTGTTGTAGTTGTTCATAGCAGCAGAAATGCCTTTTGTAACAGTGGTTAGCACTGCTTTTACGGCAAGTGTTTCCGCTTCGGTTATTTTTTTCTCGTCGTCGGGTGAAGGCTTGCCCAAAACCCAATCGGCAAGGTCATAGTCGGGATGCGGTTTTTGTCCCATACCTATTTTTATGCGGGCTATTTTATCGGTACCCAGAAGTTCTACAATATCTTTTAGTCCGTTATGACCGCCGTGACTGCCCGAAGCACGAATGCGAAGACGACCGGCGTCCATAGATACATCGTCCGAAATAATGATAAGGGTTTCGGTAGGCAGTTTATAAAACTTCACAATTTCTGATACGGCGGCACCGGAGTTGTTCATAAAAGTAAGAGGTTTTACAAGCAAAAGTTTTTTGCCCATATACTCGGCATCGCAAATAAGTGACTGAAACTTGTTTTTCCAAACACTCACTTTGAGTTCGTCTGCCAGACGGTCAACGGCTCTGAAACCTGCATTGTGGCGGGTTTTTTCATATTTATCACCGGGGTTTCCAAGGCCAACAACAACAAAATCGTACTTTGATTTTCCTTTTAAAAACATTTGCTATTCCTCAACTTAAAAAATGATATGATAACACTGACTGTTTCTAAAATCACAGCGATTGCTGCCAAAGCAATAACGGCAACAGATGCGTATGCGAGTATGTAACTCGGCAATTCGTAACCGTAGTCTGAACGCAAAATTTCGGTTCTCGAAAGGGCGTCAAACACAAAAAGTGCAAGGGATATGAACATTAAAATTAACGAAACGATAAAGCCTTGACATTTTGGCATATTTTTGCGTACGCAGTTACTAAATGTGCAGTTAGTAATTACTTTAGAAAGGAAGAAAATTGTCAACGGCAACGCGAACATTTTAACATTTGCAAAGCCTACGTTAAGAAGTTGGACCAAAATAAGCGGACTGTCAAAATAAAGTGTTATAAGCGGTTTTAAGGTTAAAACTTCTAAATCGTTTAATAAGAAAAGAGCAAAGATAAGCGTCAAAACAACACATATGAAGGTTGATGAAAATTTGAGTATTGGCAAACCAAATTTTCCGTTTTGGTGTTTTGCCTTTGAATTTGCAACTAAAACCGCTACGAGGTTGAAAACAACAAGCGGTAATACTATAACGCCAAAAGAAAAGTCTAAAGCACTAACAATCAATCCTGACAACAGTAAAAGCACCGCCGAAATTACCTCCAACGGAAAGCAAAGTGATTTTGATACATTGCGCGCTAATGGAGTGAGATAAGTTTTTTCACAAGTCAAGTCAATCACCTCAAAAAATTATACCACGAAGTGCCCGAAGGAAACTCACCCCCGGGCTCCAATGTTTGTTTATACTTAGTATTATACACAATAAGCGTCCAATAGTCAACGCAAAAGAAAAAGAAGCCGTGTGGCGAAACGGTTATTGTTTTCAGTTGGTGGCTTGTTTTTAAGTGCGTTTTGCTGACAAAATTTCGGCACTTGACTTTTTGGGTTTTTAGTAGTATCATTGATTAAACAAATCGTTGAAGGGAAGAGTAGCGTTTTAAAACTTTTTCAGAGAGCGCGGTCGATTGGCTGAAAATCGCGCAAAGTGTAAAAACGTGAAGACCACCCCTGAGAGCAGTCGGTAAAAAAGGCTGACGTATACCTTGCGTTAAAGGTAAAAGAGTTAAATTTTAAGGTGGAACCGTGTGAAACTTCGCACCCTTAATATGCCGAAAGGTATATTAACGGTGCTTTTTTTATGCAAAAGAAAGGAAGTAGAAATATGAAAGTAGTTTACAATAACGGAACAGTTGACCAGTGTCCCGAAGCAGAGGAACTTGAGGTTCTTCGTCATTCGGCAGCGCACATTATGGCAGGAGCTATAAAGAGGCTTTATCCCGAAGCAAAGTTTGCCTATGGTCCTGCAACCGAAAAAGGTTTTTATTACGATGTTGATTTGGGCGATGTAAAACTTGCTGACTCTGACCTTGCCAAAATCGAGGATGAAATGAAAAAGATTGTTAAAGAAAATCTTCCCATCAAGCCCGAAATTTTGCCCCGTGACGAGGCTATTAAACTTATGGAGGAACAGGGTGAAGTTTATAAGGTTGAGCATATTGCCGACCTTGCCGATAATGAACCTATCAGTTTCTATCGCCAGGGTGAGTATGTCGATATGTGCCGTGGACCGCACATTACCTACACCAAGGCACTTAAAGCGTTTAAACTCATGTCTATTTCGGGTGCATATTGGAAGAACGACAGCAACAACAAGATGCTTACTCGCATCAACGGTACGGCGTTTGCTACTCAAGCCGAACTTGACGAGTATCTTAAGATGGTTGAAGAGGCTAAAATGCGTGACCATAACAAAATCGGTCGTGAACTTGAGTATTTCACTACCGTTGACTCTATTGGTCAGGGCTTGCCCATTTTGTTGCCGAAAGGTGCCAGAACCATTCAACTTTTACAGCGTTTTGTTGAAGATGAGGAGCAGAAGAGAGGCTATCTTCTCACCAAAACTCCGCTTATGGCAAAGCGTGAACTTTATAAAATTTCCGGTCACTGGGACCATTATTTAGACGGTATGTTTGTTATGGGTGACCCCGACGATTATGAGAAGGAGTGCTTTGCGCTTCGCCCTATGACCTGTCCGTTCCAGTATCAAGTTTTCCTTAACAAGATGCGCTCTTACCGTGATTTGCCTATGCGTTTGGGCGAAACCTCAACCCTTTTCCGTAACGAGGATTCGGGTGAAATGCACGGTCTTATCCGCGTTCGTCAGTTCACTATTTCCGAGGGTCACTTGGTACTCCGTCCCGAGCAGTTGGAGGACGAGTTCAGAGGTTGTTTGGAACTTGCCAACTTTATGCTTAAAGCGGTTGGTCTTGATGAGGACGTAACCTACCGTTTCTCACAGTGGGACCCCGAAAGAAAAGACAAATATGAGGGTACGGCAGAGCAGTGGGACGAGGCTCAGGCTCTTATGGGCAAGATTCTTGATAATCTTGGTCTTAAATACTCTATCGGTATTGATGAGGCCGCTTTCTACGGACCGAAACTCGATATTCAGATTAAAAACGTTCATGGTAAAGAAGATACCCTTATTACCATTCAGATTGATATGCTTCTTGCCAAGAAGTTCGGCATGGAATATGTTGATGTTGACGGTGAGAAGAAGATTCCTTACATTATTCACCGTACTTCGCTTGGCTGCTATGAGAGAACTCTTGCTCTGCTTCTTGAAAAATATGCGGGTGCAATGCCGATGTGGTTGGCACCCGAGCATGTAAGGGTTATCCCTATTTCTGAACGATTCCGCGACCAAGCTCAAGCTCTTACCGATAAATTGGTTGCTGCAGGTCTTAAGGCAACAATGGATGACCGCAACGAGAAGATGGGCTACCGTATCCGCGAGGCTCAGCTTGAAAAAATTCCTTACATGCTCATTTTGGGCGACAAGGAAGTTGAAAACGGCACCGTTTCTGTCAGAAAACGCGGCGGTGTTGATTTAGGCTCCATGACTGCAGATGAGTTCATTGCTAAGGCAAAACACGAAATCGAAACAAGACTTATTGAAAAATAGTTTTTCAAAGTAAAAGTACCTCTTGCACTTGGCAAGGGGTACTTTTTTTGTTGGTTCAGTTGTCTTTTAATCCTAAAATATAATCGACCGATACATTGTGAAATTTTGATAACGCTATCAACACTTCGCTGGGAATGTCTAAATGACCGCTTTCGTATCTTGAATAGGTTGCTTGACTGATGTTAAGGATTTTTGCAAGTTGCGTTTGACTTAAATCTTTATCTTCTCTTAAATTTCTTATTCTTTCGTACATAAAATCACCGAAAATATAATACAATATGCAATTTCTGCATATTGACATTTATGCAAAAATCGCATAAATGTTTTTTGGAGGTGATAATTACGAAAAATGAATCGGAAATAAAAATTTTTTGCGAAAAAACTACAAATTTCCTCATATTTTTTACTATAAAAATGTAGACTTTTTAATAAAAGTCTGTTATAATTTTAACAGTTATGCGGATTGGTGACAAAGGCATATTAAAAACGCAAGTTTTTGAGTTACTTTTGGTCAACCGTCTGCCGTAATGTTTATCATATTTACAGGAGGAAAAGCTTATGAAAAAGAAAGCCAGTACAATTCCGTTTAACGGAACACCTGAGCAGGAAGCAAAACTCAAGGCTGTTATCGAAGCAAAGAAAAATGTTCAAGGCTCTTTGATGTCGGTAATGCAGGACGCTCAGGAAATCTATGGTTATCTTCCCCTTGAAGTTCAGCAGATGATTGCTGAAGGCATGGGTGTATCGGTGGAGGAGGTTTACGGTATCGCTACCTTCTATGCTCAGTTTGCACTCTCTCCTAAGGGCAAGTATCAGATTTCCGTTTGTCTCGGTACCGCTTGTTATGTTAAAGGTGCTCAGAAACTTATCGACCGTCTTATTGAGGTTCTTGGAATCCAGCCGGGCGAATGCACTGCTGACGGTAAATATTCTCTCGAGGCTTGCCGTTGTATCGGTGCTTGCGGTCTTGCACCTGTTCTTACCGTTAACGAGGACGTTTACGGACGTCTTACCGACAAGGACATTGACGGTATTTTGGAAAAATATAAAGACTGATTTTAAACAAAAAGGATTAAACTTATGAAGATCAGCGTGCTCAAGGATTTACTCGAAGCCGAAGTTGTTTGCGGTGAGGAGTCTTTGGATAGGGAAGTTTACTCGGCTTGCGGAAGCGACATGATGAGCGATGTTCTGGCTTATGTTAAAGACCAGGCGGTTTTGCTCACCGGTCTTGTTAACGCTCAGGTTATCAGAACAGCCGAAATGATGGACATGGTGTGTATCGTTTTCGTTCGTTCAAAAAAACCGACTGAGGAAATGATAGAACTTGCAAAAGAAAGTTCTATTGTTCTTTTATCTACTGAACATCGCATGTATAATGCTTGCGGCAAATTGTATCAGAACGGCCTTGTAGGAAAGGGAGATACTTTATGAGCGAAGCTTTGAAATTCCACTTTGAGGTGGACGGTCAAGACTTTACCTCGGCGGGTCAGGCCTCAGTGCAGGTTAAAAAGAATCTGCGTCAGTTGGGTGTGCCCCCTGAGACCATAAGAAGAGTATCCATTGCCATGTACGAGGGTGAAATTAACATGGTTATTCATGCCGGCGGCGGCATGGCTGATGTTATAGTCCATGAAGATATGATAGAAATCGTTCTTGATGATGACGGACCTGGTATTGCCAATGTTGAACTTGCAATGCAGGAAGGTTTTTCTACCGCACCCGACAATATTCGTTCTTTAGGGTTCGGCGCAGGTATGGGTCTTCCTAACATGAAGAGATATACCGACGATATGAAGATAGAAACCGAACTTGGCAAGGGAACACGCATAACCATGTACGTGAAATTATAATATAAGGAATAATCCGCGCTATGAATACGTATGAACATTCGGTATCTCTGGCAAGAGATAAGTGCACCGGTTGTACTACCTGCTTAAGGCACTGTCCAACCGAGGCAATAAGGGTAAAAGACGGTCATGCCGTCATAAATCCCGACAGATGTATCGACTGCGGTGAGTGTATCAGGGTGTGTCCGCACAAGGCAAAAAAAGCCGAATGCAACAAACTCGATGACCTTTATAAGTATAAGTGGCGTATTGCACTTCCCGCACCTACTCTTTACGGTCAGTTTGAAGAGCTCGACGATATCGACTATGTCCTTCAAGGACTGCTCGACATGGGGTTTGATGAGGTTTGCGAAGTATCACAGGCGGCCGAATACGTTTCGGAATACACAAGGCTTTTTTTAAAGACTGAAGGTATAAAGAAACCGGTAATAAGTTCGGCATGTCCTGTTATCGCAAGACTTATCGCACTGAGATTCCCGTATCTTAAGGATAATCTTTTACCGCTTTTGCCTCCTATGGAGATTGCCGCCAAAATGGCGCGCCGTAAAGCGCTTAAAGACCATCCCGAATTTACGGATGAAGATATTGGAGTTTGCTTTATTTCGCCTTGCCCTGCTAAGACAAGTTATGTCAAAAACGGTTTCGGCGATTATAAAAGCAGCGTAAACATGGTGGTTTCGATAAGCGATGTTTATTTCATGCTCATAAATCTTATGAAACGTGAAAAAACACCGTTGCCTGTATCACGCTCGGGTATGATTGGTATCAGCTGGGCGACTTCGGGCGGTGAAGCCACTGCAATATTTAATGATAAGTATCTTGCCGCTGACGGTATTGAGAACGTCATAAAAATGTTAGACCAAATTGAAAACGGACAAATTCCTCAACTTGAGTTTATCGAACTCAATGCTTGCACCGGCGGTTGTGTCGGCGGTGTTATGACCATGGAAAATCCGTTTATAGCCAAGGCAAGATTACAGACGTTAAGACGTTATCTTCCCGTTTCGCAAAACTTTTTATCCAAGGATGAGAAATACATACCGTCCGACTGTTTCTTTGAGAGCGTACCTGATTACGACCCTATGACCAAGTTGGGCAAAACCTTGGGTGAGTCAATGCGAATGATGGCTGACATTCAGCGCATAAAAGAGGAACTTCCAGGAATCGACTGTGGTTCCTGCGGTGCTCCGAATTGCCGTGCGTTGGCTGAAGATATCGTTAAAGGCGAATGTAGTATTGATGCCTGCGTTATCAAAAAACTAAACAACCTTGAAAATGGTTGCAGTGAAAAGAAAAAGGGTGACGAAGAATGACAGTCGGTGAAGCAGCAAACAAGTTGGGGCTTAAATGCTATTCGGTTACCGATGATTCAAGAGAGATAACAGGCGCTTACATAGGTGACCTGCTCAGTTGGGTCATGGGCAGAGCCAAATCGGGCGATGCATGGATAACCATTATGTCCAACGTCAATATAGTTGCTGTTGCAGCTTTGGCTGATACCGCCTGCATAATTCTTGCCGAGGGTGTAACCCTTGAAGACAACGTTATTGAGGTTGCAAAGTCTAAGGATATCAACATATTAGGTTCTGACGAGCCTGCATATGAGATAGCCGTCAAACTTTCCAAACTGATATAATGAACCGTTACTACTACGATTTTCACATTCACTCGTGTTTATCCCCTTGCGGCGATAATGATATGACACCTTCAAACATTGCCGGAATGGCAACGCTTGCGGGGCTTAACATTGTTGCACTGACTGACCATAATACCGCTAAAAACTGTCCCGCTTTTTTTGAGGCGGCTAAGGCAAACGGTATAATCCCCATAGCGGGTATGGAACTTACAACGGCAGAGGATATTCACATAGTGTGCCTGTTTGAACACTTAGAAGAAGCCTTAAACTTCAGCGATGCGGTGGACAAACGGCGAATAAGAATAAAAAACCGTACCGACATCTTCGGTGACCAGTTTATAACCGATGCTGACGATAATGTGATTGGCATTGAGGAAGACCTGCTTTCAAACGCAACCGATATTACCTATGACGAGGTGCCGACGCTGGTTGAAACTTACAACGGTGTTTGTTTCCCGGCTCATGTCGACAGGCAGTCAAACGGTGTTATCGCCACGTTGGGTACCTTTCCTCAATTTCCCGATTATCGTTGCGCCGAGTTTCACGAGGCGGAAAAAATCGGGGAATATAAGGAAAAGTATCCAATATTGGAAGATAAACTGATTACTGTCGGTTCCGATGCTCATTTCTTATGGGACATTCGCGATAAAGAAGCATATTTTATGCTTGATGATGAACCGTATAGCGGAGATAAGGTGCGAAATAGTTTATTTAAAATGTTGAGGTGTGGGAAATGAAAGAACTATCTTTAAATGTTCTGGATATTGCCCAGAACTCAATCAAAGCAAGAGCAAGTTTGGTGTCGATTACTATTGTCGAGACTGACGAAACCTTAGAGGTCACCGTTTCGGACAACGGTTGCGGTATGAAGGCGGATTTTGTTGCCACCGTAACCGACCCGTTCAGTACAACCAGAACTACCCGCAAGGTAGGAATGGGTATTCCGCTTCTTAAACTGCAAGCGGAACAAACGGGTGGCTCGTTTGGGATAACCTCCAAGCACGAGGATGAGTACCCGAACGACCACGGTACCCAAACCAAAGCGCTCTTTTATAAAAACCACATTGATATGACTCCTTTGGGTGATATCATCGACACTGTGGTTGCCCTCATTCAATGTAATCCCGATATTGATTTTGTGTTTACACATACATTAGATAATGGGGAAGTCAGTCTTGATACAAGGCAGATGAGGGAAGTTTTGGGCGACATACCGCTTAATAACACGGAGATTATCGGTTGGATAATCGAAACACTTCGTGAGCAGTATAATCAACTTAGTTAATAATTCATTTGAGAAAGGACAGATATTATGAAGTCATTGGCAGAGCTCGCAGCCATCAGGGACAAGATGAAGAACAAGGTCGTTATCCGCGAAGGTTCCGGAGAGACCAGAGTTGTCGTCGGTATGGCAACCTGCGGTATTGCAGCAGGCGCACGTCCCGTTCTCAACGCCTTCGTTGAGGAAATCAACAAAGCAGGTCTTCAAGATAAGGTTACCGTTACCCAGACAGGTTGTATCGGTGTTTGTCAGTATGAGCCGGTTGTTGAGATTTATGAGTCCGATAAGGACAAGGTCACTTACGTTAAGATGACCCCTGACAAGGTTGCCGAGATTGTTGAAAGACACATTAAAGGCGGCAATGTTGTAGTTGACTACACTATGCAGAACGCACAAAAATAATAGGAGGTATAAAATATGATTCGCGCTCAAGTTCTTATTTGCGGCGGTACCGGTTGTACCTCTTCGGGCAGTAAAGCCATTCAAGCTGCTTTTGAAGAGCAGATAGTTGCTAATGGTCTTACCGAAGAAGTAAAAATTGTACAGACCGGCTGTTTCGGTCTTTGCGCTTTAGGTCCCGTTGTTATTGTTTATCCTGACGGTACCTTCTATTCCAGAGTTACCGCTGAAGATGTTAAGGAAATCGTTTCCGAGCATCTTTTAAAGGGACGTATTGTTGAACGTCTTGTTTACACCGATACCGGTGCTGAGGTTGAACATCCCGAAAATGTTTCGCTTAATGACACTGCTTTCTACAAATCTCAGAAGCGTGTTGCACTTCGTAACTGTGGTGTTATCAACCCCGAAAATATCGACGAGTACATAGCCATGGACGGTTATCAGGCTCTTGGTAAGGCTCTTACCGAGATGACTCCCGAACAGGTTATCAGTGAAGTTTTGGCTTCCGGTCTTCGTGGACGCGGTGGCGCAGGCTTCCCCACCGGTAAGAAGTGGGAACTCGCTCGTGTTCTTGTTCCCGATGCAGACCAGAAATATGTTGCATGTAACGCTGACGAAGGTGACCCCGGTGCATTTATGGACCGTTCTATCCTTGAAGGTGACCCCCATGCTCTTATCGAGGCTATGGCAATAGCAGGTTACGCTATCGGCGCTAACCAGGGTTATGTTTACGTTCGTGCTGAGTATCCTATCGCAGTTAACCGCTTGAAGATTGCTATCGAGCAGGCTCGTGAATACGGACTTCTCGGTAAAGACATCTTCGGCACAGGCTTTAACTTTGATATGGACATTCGTCTTGGTGCAGGTGCATTCGTTTGCGGTGAGGAAACTGCTCTTATGACCTCTATTGAGGGTAAACGCGGTGAGCCTCGTCCCCGTCCTCCGTTCCCTGCAGTTAAGGGTCTTTTCGGCAAGCCTACCGTTCTTAACAACGTTGAAACTTATGCAAACATTCCTCAGATTATCCTTAAGGGTGCTGATTGGTTTACCTCTATGGGTACCGAAAAGTCCAAGGGTACAAAAGTATTTGCTCTTGGCGGTAACATTAAGAACACAGGTCTTGTTGAGGTTCCCATGGGTACCACTCTCCGTCAGATTGTTGAGGAAATCGGTGGCGGTATCCCCGGCGGTAAGAAGTTCAAGGCTGCACAGACCGGTGGTCCTTCCGGCGGATGTATCCCTGCTCACCTTATCGACACTCCCATTGACTATGACAACCTTCTTGCTATCGGCTCTATGATGGGTTCGGGCGGTCTTATCGTTATGGACGAAGACAGTTGTATGGTTGATATTGCTAAATTCTTCCTTGAGTTTACCGTTGACGAGTCTTGCGGTAAGTGTACTCCTTGCCGTATCGGTACTAAGAGACTTCTTGAAATGCTCGATAAGATTACCAAGGGCAAAGCAACTATGGAAGACCTCGACAAAATGGAAGAACTCTGCTACTACATTAAGCAGAACGCTCTTTGCGGTCTCGGACAGACTGCTCCTAACCCTGTTCTTTCCACCTTGCGTTACTTCCGTGACGAGTATGTAGCCCACATCGTAGATAAGAAATGTCCTGCAGGCGTATGTAAGGAACTTCTCGTTTATTCTATCGATAAAGATAAGTGTATCGGTTGTGGACTTTGCGCTAAGAACTGTCCTGCTGATGCAATTTCCAAGACTGATTACATTGCTCCCGGTAAGAAGCTTCCTGCTCTTACTATTGACACTGAAAAGTGTGTAAAATGTGGTGCATGTATCGGCAGTTGTAAGTTTAAGGCTATTTCAAGAGGTTAAGGAAAGGAGAACACATACAATGGAAAAGATGATTAACTTAAAAATCAACGGTATGGACGTCTCTGTTCCTGCCGGTTCTACCATTCTTGAAGCTGCAAGACAGGTTGGAATTGAAATTCCTACCCTTTGCTTCATGAAGGAAATGAACGAAATCGGCGCTTGCCGTATCTGTGTTGTCGAGGCTAACGAAGGCCGCGGATTTAGACTTGTTGCTTCCTGTGTATACCCCGTAACCGAGGGTATGGAAGTTAGAACCAACTCTCTCGCTGTTCAGAAGTCGAGAAAGATGACATTGGAACTCCTTCTCTCCACTCATGACCGTAAGTGTCTCTCTTGCGTTCGTTCTGAGAACTGCGAATTCCAGAAACTTTGCCACGACTACGGTGTAGAAGACGAGGCTAAGTTCGACGGTGACAAGCCCGTATACGACATTGATACTTCAGCTCCTCACATGATTCGTGATAACAACAAGTGCGTGCTTTGCCGTCGTTGCGTAGCCGCATGTAAAGCTCAGCATGTAAGCGTTATCGGTGCTAACGACCGTGGTATCGATACCAACGTTGCTTGCGGATTTAACCTTGGTCTTGCTGAGGTTGGTTGTGTATCCTGCGGTCAGTGTATTATTAACTGCCCCACCGGTGCACTTTCTGAAAAAGACGATACCGATAAGGTGTTTGAAGCACTTAATGACCCCGAGAAGATTGTTATTGTTCAGACTGCTCCTGCAGTTCGTGCTGCTCTCGGTGAAGAGTTTGGTATGCCTATCGGCACCGGAGTTGAGGGCAAAATGGTTGCTGCACTCCGTCGTTTGGGCTTCGACAAGGTATTTGATACCGACGTTGCTGCTGACCTTACCATTATGGAAGAAGGAACCGAGTTTATCGACCGACTCCAGAACGGTGGCGTTCTTCCTATGATTACTTCTTGCTCACCCGGTTGGGTTAAGTTCTGCGAGATGTATCATCCCAATATGCTTCCCAATCTTTCTTCTTGTAAGTCTCCTCAGCAGATGTTCGGTGCTGTTATCAAGACCTACTATGCTGAGAAGAACGGCATTGACCCCAAGAACATTGTTTCGGTTTCGGTAATGCCCTGTACTGCTAAGAAGTTTGAGATTATCCGTGACGACGAGGCTGCAGCAGGTCTGCCCGACCTCGACATCACCATCACTACCCGTGAACTTGCTCGCATGATTAAGCGTGCACGTATCGAGTTCACCAAACTTCCCGATGAGAAGTTTGATTCACCTCTCGGTGATGCTACCGGTGCAGGTGTTATCTTCGGTGCAACCGGCGGTGTTATGGAGGCTGCTATCCGTACTGTTGCTGAGGTTCTTGAAGGCAAGGAAATCAAGGATGTTGATTACCATGCAGTTCGCGGTACCCAGGCTGTTAAGGAAGCAACACTCAATATCGCAGGCATGGATGTAAATATCTGTGTTGTCAGTGGTCTTGAGGATGTTCATAAGGTTCTTACCGCTGTTGAAAACGGTGAGAAGAACTACCACTTCATCGAGGTTATGTGCTGCCCCGGCGGCTGTGTAAACGGCGGCGGTCAGCCCATTCAGCCTACTTCTGTTCGTCAGACAGTTGATATCAAGGCTCTCCGTGCAAAGGCTCTCTATGATTACGATGCAGCCAACACCAAGAGAAAATCTCACGAAAGCCCTGTTATCAAGGCTCTCTACGACGAGTATTTTGAGAAACCCGGCAGCCACAAGGCTCACAAGATTCTCCATACTTCGTATGTAGATCGTTCAAAAGATGTTGTTAAATAATAATATCTAAATTAAACCCCTTCCAAACATATTAGTGTTTGGAAGGGGTTATTTACTATATATAGCGGTTGACATATAACTTGTCGTAGTGTATAATAGAATCATAGAAAATTAATAGGTAAAGGCGGTGGCGTAATGGATAGATATAATTCATTTTGCACTCGCCTTTTTGCTTTTTCAGGGTTCCACAACAAACGTATTATAAATAGGCTGCCTTGATAAGCGGTCTTGGTTTGTTGTTAAGATTTTAGTCAAGTCAGCCTTTAACGCACAAAAACAAAGAAGTTGTTGCTTCATATATTTTTGTGCGTTTTTTTGAATAAATTATGGAGGCTAAATAATGAAAAAGATAATAAGTTTATTAATTACGATATGTTTGTTACTTTCGATAAGGGTTGTTCCTGTTGCCGCAACTGAAACAAGTAATATAACAGCACAAGAGAGTAGTTTAACAACTGAAAAAGTCACAGAATTTACTGAACAGACTATATCTCAAGAAAAAAGTAAAGAACCATATGCAGATAATATATATGCTAAGACGGTCGATAACGGTGATGGAACTAAGACATTAACCTTATATGACCATCCGGTTAAGTTTGTGAATAAAAATGGTGAACTTGAGGAAATATCAACTAAAATCAAAGTAGATTCAAATGGAGCTTATAAAACCGTTGCTGCCGAAAGTCAAACAGTTTTTCCAAAGACAATAACAGAAGGCATAACGCTTTCAGGTAATGGTGTTAGTTTAAAAATGACACCCGCAAAAGCAAATGTTTCGAACTCAGAACTTGTTGAAAGCAAAGAATTACAGAAGCTTAGTTCAACTGTGAGAAAAGTGAATGACGAAACGGTTGCATATACTTATGATAGTAAAACCACATTGGAATATCGCTTGACTTATACAGGTTTTAAAGAAGATATCGTAGTTTCGGAGTATACAGGTCAGACGGAATATAATTTTTTACTTGAAACGGGCGGTCTTACGCTGACAAAAATTGAAGATTCATATTATCTTGTGGATGAAAACAATAAAATCAAAGCTACAATCGGAGATATTATAATTTTTACAGCTGATGAGAAAAACAATGCACTGGGGTCAATGACACATACTGTGGTAAGAGAAAATGAGCAGTATGTTATGACAATACACGTTGATGCCGATTATTTGAAGGACAAAAAAACAAAGTATCCCATCCGCATAGACCCGACATTGGAAATAACCTATGACAATAATGGTGCAGGAGCAATACAGGATGCTATAATATATAGTGAGGCTAATACAAACGGTTCAAGCGGGTCTTTATACATAGGTTTGCGTGAAAATTACGGAATTGCACGTGCATTAATACAGTTTCCCTCAATAAATTTTGAAAGTTTTGATGCGGCTGATATCCTTGATGTTTCTTTGGAAATCCGTGACCTTATGTGTCAAAGCGAACAACTAGCAATATATGCACATATTTTCACGGGTGGCTCTTGGTCTGAATCTACTGTTTCGTGGTCAGCGGTACAACCACACAACATGTCATATCAGCAAGACATAATATACGTTTCATATGCTAACGGTGTCAATCTTTCACCAAAACACCGGTATGCAATTGATATTACCGTAGCAGCAAGGAATTGGTCAACAGGTGTATATGAACAAAACGGAATAATTCTTAAATCAGATGTATCAATAGAGTATGGTAATACTTATATTTTTAAAACCTTCGCCTCGTATAACAGAGCAACTAATAAGCCTAGTCTTGTGATAAAATACGTTAACCCAAACAGTGTTTCTCCGCCTGAAGGTGAGTTAGAGAGTGTAACTTCAACTAAAATTAGTGGTTGGGCATATATGCCCGATGCACCTAGTTGGTCAGTACCAATAAAGATTGAACTTATCAATACTTCGTTTGCTGATTTTTCACCAGAGCCTATAACTTTTTCAACAGATTTATATAGAGATGACCTTGAAGAAGCAGGTTACGGAGATGGGCCTCATGGTTTCAGTTATAACATATCATGGAGTGAGTTGGCACCAGGTAGGTATAGAGTATATGCTTATGCCAAGGATTACTATGGAAATTGGGTTTTGCTTGATGGAAGTCCAATAACATATTGGAATAACGGAACAATTACATACTATTATACTGAAGTGGGAGCATGTAGTTGGGTTATATTAGAAGACATGGTTCCTATTGCAATAAATTGTGCTGTAAACTTATCGAATCATGCTACGGTTAATGTTACTAACAATACCACTCGTATAACTAAGTGTTCTGTTAGCGCTATTACAGACAAAAGTGTGTTTGGCTTGTTTTTACCTATGCCACATATGGAAATTGGTACAACTAAGATAAATGATGTGGATATTGATATGCAACAAGCCACGGATACTATTCATTCTACAAATGTTTTATATGTTGATGTTGAAGGTTTTCCAAATATTAATTATAATCCTTCATCAACGATGTATAGCGATGCGTTATTAATGATTTCTGATGCTTTATACCCTTTGCAAATTGTAGAGAATACCATGATTTTTTAGAGGAGTGACTATAATGAAAAAATCAATAATAATTTGTGCTGTGATACTAACTGTTTTATTGTCTACAGGTGTGGTTGTTGCATTAAGCCAACAAAATTCACCCTTCACTGAATTTTTTAATATAATCAAAAATGGCAAAAAGGATTCTGAAATTATTTTGTACGTAAACGGAGAGCCTGTCTATAAAAGTGAAATGGATGTACAGATTAGTTATAATAAACTAACTTACAATTTATTGAAATCGCAACAGGAAAACAATTCTCTTTATGCACAAAACAGTGAATTGTATGACAAACAAATTCAAGAGTCTATATCAAAAAGCAACGAAGAAATAACAAATGATATTATTAAGTCAAAAATCATGGTACAACAAGCGCAGCGGTTGGGTATTTCTGCTGATTACGATGATGCCTATAAACAGCATAAAAGTAATTATGAGGTAATAAAAAAACAAGCAGATGAGAATTACAGATTTATCGCCTTATACATAGAAGAAATGGGCATTACTGAAGAGGAATATCTTGAACAAGCGGCAAATTCATACTGCAATCTGATGACAAAATATAATTTACAGACTTATTATAGTAACAATAAAGAATTAACTGCAGAATTCGAGAGTTTTGATGACTACATACAAAACCTCATTGATAATGCCGATATCAAATATACTGAGCTGTTTTATAACTAGCGTGGAACTCAAAGGAGAAACAATAGAGGATGAAAACGGAAATATTCTTCATTCGCCAAAACATGCACATATTTATGTGGTGGCCTATTGACAGCAACAAAAGACAAGAGCGCGTTTAGTGAAAGTGAGAGGTTGGAACTGTTTCAGTGCTTTTTTCAGCAAGTGAGAAGATAAAATAACAAAAAGGGCGGTGGGAAACCACCGTCTTTTTTGTTCTGTTATAACATTAAAATTTGCGGAATAATATATAATGTATTAAATTTTGGAGTGGTGTTTATTATGAATTGTACCGCAAAATATTTTTTAGCAGCCAATTCCGCTGAGGGCTTTTTTTCGGAGTTTCCTACTTGCTATGACCCGTATGACGGCTGGCGCGCCTACATCATAAAAGGCGGACCGGGTACCGGCAAATCGTCTTTTATGAGACAACTGCTCGAAAAGGCAGAAGAAAAGCAAATTGCCGCAGAGGTAGTGTTTTGTACAGGCGACCCCGATTCGCTTGATGCAGTTATTCTTCCAACCCTAAAAACGGTGGTGATGGACGGTACAGCACCGCATGTGGTCGACCCAGCATTGCCTGGTGTCAGTGACAAAATACTGAATTTTGGCGAGTTTTGGGATGATAACAAGTTCAACCACCCCAAAGATTTAATGCACGTTTTCAAGCAAAACAAGGTATTCCACAAAGAGGCGGCAAAATACATCTGCGCCGCAGGCAAAGTGATGGAGGCGGCTTTGAGTAGAATGGACTGTGTGCAGACAAAAGATACTCGCGCGTATGGGAAAATGATAGCCGACAAGTTTTTGCCTAAATTAGAGCAAGAGGGAAGTTTTAGCACTCGATACCTCGGAGGTGTAACGCCTAAAGGGGTTAAATATTTTACCGAGTCGGCAATGAACAGAGCAAAAAATACCGTTGTGATAAGTGACGCTTGCGGCAAAGCGGCTAACGAGATTTTAGAAGTGCTAAAACTCGCGGCTTTAAAGAGGGGATACGATACGGTTGTCTATAAAAATCCGATTTTGCCGTTGCAATTGC
Organism: Acutalibacteraceae bacterium; assembly: GCA_045592985.1. GTDB lineage: Bacteria > Bacillota > Clostridia > Oscillospirales > Acutalibacteraceae > UMGS172. Next base: position 37,896 of record JAZNVU010000056.1, read on the forward strand.
TTGATGCCGTCTTTGTACCGTTGGTTTCGCTCTTTGTGGTTAGGGAATATGCCTTAAACCGTTGTTTTGATGTATCAGATAAGGTGTTTGCCGATAGGTTTTACCTACATTGTGACCTAAATCAACCCAGAGACGAAGAATTGATAAACAATTTGATACAAAACGCAGTTGACAGGCTAAGTTATGCAAAATCAGTGCATGACGAAATGGAAAAGCACTACATTGCGGCAATGAATTTTGAGCAACTGAAAAAATACTGCGATTTAATCAGTAAAGAAATTTTTGGAGAATAAAAATGGTCGTGGCACATGTGCCACGACCATTTTACAATATTAATGAATTAACAATATTATGCCTTCACCTTTTTGTCGGTTATCATTTTGATAACGACCAAGGTTGCAATCATGATAACAATTGCAATGGGGAGTGCAATGAGCCAATTCTGTACGAAACCTGTAATGAGGTAGCATACAAATGAAACGGCTGCAACGGTAATGGCATAGGGCAACTGTGTCGATACGTGGTTAACGTGTTCGCACTGTGCACCTGCCGAAGACATGATAGTCGTATCCGAAATGGGCGAGCAGTGGTCACCGCAAACAGCACCGGCAAGACATGCCGACATGCCGATAACCATAAGTTCACTGCCGGGTTCGAATACGCCGAGTACGATAGGAATAAGAATACCGAAGGTGCCCCAAGAAGTTCCGGTTGCAAATGCAATACCGCAAGCAACGAGGAAGATGATAGCGGGCAAGAAGTTGTAGAGTGCGCCGGCACCTGCCAATGCATTCTCAACGAATGTATCGGAGCCCAAAAGTCCGGTCATATTTTTAAGACCTGTTGCCATGGTAAGAATGAGAATGGCGGGAACCATTGCGATAAATCCCTTAGGAATACATGCCATAGCATCCTTGAACGATACAAGACCGCGGCAAAGCAGATAGACAACGGTGATAACGAGAGCAACCAAACCACCCAAAGGCAAACCTACGGTAGCATCTGTGTTACCAAAAGCGTCAACAAAACTTTCACCATCGAAGAATCCACCTACGTAAATGAGTGCAAGAACCGAGAATACAATAAGTGTGATAATGGGCAAAACAAGGTCGATAACCATGCCTTTGGAATTGCCTTCAATTTCACTTTCGTCATTAACGACTTCGCTTCCGAAGGTAAACAGGTCACCGTTTTCAGCATTAAGTTCATGTTTCTTCATGGGACCAAAATTAAACTTCATTAAAGTAATGGCTATGATGAATACAAGTGTGAGCAATGAATAGAAGTTATAGGGGATAGCCTTAATAAAGAGTGCAAGGCTGGAAATTTCCTCTCCTGCAGCGTTGGTAACACCTGCGGTGTATTCCGAAACAGCGGCAGCCCAAGAAGAAATAGGAGCAATCATACAAATAGGTGCTGCTGTTGCGTCAATAATAAACGCCAACTTGGCACGGCTGATTTTGTGTGAATCGGTTACGGGACGCATTACAGAACCGACAGTGAGGCAGTTGAAATAGTCGTCGATAAAGATAAGTACACCCAAAGCAAAGGTGCAAAGTGCAGCACCGACTTTTGATTTGATGTGGGTTTTTGCCCAACTGCCGAATGCGGCAGAACCACCGGTTTTGTTAATAAGGGCAACCATAATACCGAGTATTACAAGGAATACGAAGATACCTGCGGTGCCCGATACTGCGGCAATAAGACCGTCCTGTACGAGACTGTCTACCGTGCCGACAAGGTTGAAGTTGCTGTAGAGCAACGCACCTGTAAGCATACCGATAAACAGAGAACTGTAAACCTCTTTGGTCACAAGTGCAAGTACGATAGCAATCAGTGCCGGCACAAGCGACATAAAGGTCGCGAAATACTGGCTGGTTGCTACAACTTCGCCACTGCCTTCGCAAGTTGCACATGCCGAAGCCTCGCCTGCGGCACCTATACCTGCACAACTTGTGCACTCGACGTCATCAACAATGCCTTCACCGGCACAAACGTTGCATGCATACTCGTATGTATTACCTTCAATACAATCAGGACACGCAATCATGGTGGTAGTTTTCATTGTGCCGGCCAGTACACCGACAACGGCGATAAGAATTAAAGCCGTCAACAAAAACGTTAGAAACTTTTTCTTGTTCATTTCTTTACCTCTTCTCTTTGTTAAAAAAATAATAAAGGCCGCACCTTTGGTAAGGTACAGCCGAAAATAAAGCTTTAAGCCAAATCTTCGATAGCACTCCACCAAAGCGGTGACAGTCTACGTCATATTTTGACGCATCCCAACTCATAACTCCCGGAAAAAGTTACAAGTTTCGGCAAGTTCTCCTTTCGGGCGGGCATTTCCGTGCCGTTTCGCCGTACTGATAGAACTCGCGCCTCTATCTTCATGGCTATTATATATTACTACGGTGACAATTGCAAGCAAATTGTTGAAATTTGCAAGTTTTACGCGTAACAGTTATCAAATTTTGTCAAACATTGATTTTGGAACGGTGCAAATGGGACATTTGTAATCATCGGGCAGGTCTTCAAACGGTGTTCCGGGGGCTATACCGTTATCAGGATCGCCCTGCTCGGGGTCATACTCATATCCGCAAATACTACATTTGTAAACTTCTGCCGAAACGGTTTCAGATTTTGTTTCCACAGTATCACCGATGGGCTCAAAATCTGAGGCAGGATGTTTGCATATAGGACAGATAAAATCCTCAGGCAATTCGTCACCCTCATAAACATATCCACAGATTTTACAAACATATCCCTTTTTCTTGGGTGCCTCGGGTTTGGGCTTAATGTGCTTAAAATAGTAATCATAGGTTACTGAAGACTCGTTCGATAGCACCTTAGCCTCGGTGACCTCGGCAAAAAATACGGTGTGTGTTCCCATATCCTTTTTGTCGGTCACACGGCAGGAAATAACGGCGTTTGAGCATTCGTTAAGATATAAAACACCGTTGCTGCTCCGTTCAACGTTGTAAAAATCTGCTAACTTATCAACCGTTGCACCCGATTGAAAGCCAAAACGCTTGAAAATCTCAAACGGTGTGCTTTCGGTTAGGGGTGAAAGGTTAAAAAGTCCCGTTTCGGATATCATTTTTTCGGTGTAGTTATTTTTGTTTACGGCCACCATAAGGGTCAGTGGGTCGCTGGTCAATTGTACGGTTGTATTTATAATACAACCGTTATCCTTTTCCAATTTTGAAAAAAGTACATAAAGTCCGTACGAAATTTTAAACATTGCGGTATTGTCTATCATAAAAAAACTCTCCTTCTTGAATTATATTTATATGTTATCGTATAATGTATGAATTAGTCAATAGGGTATGGAGATTTTTACAACATATTATTGAATTTTTATTGTGTCAGTGTGTATGAAAAAATCAGTTCCGTTTGGGATTGTCGGTTAATCTTAAAAGATAATCGACCGATACGCCTAAATAGTCGGCTATTTCCACAAGTTCGGAAAGACCGGGTTCGCGTTCGCCGGTTTCATAACGGCTGATGGTGTTTTGAGTAGTGTTGAGGTCAAGTGCCATTTTTAATTGTGTTATTTTCTTTTCTTTGCGCAATTCTTTAATTCTAGGAATAATTTTCATAAAATCACCTTGACATTATTATCCCACAATGGTATACTTATAATATCCCGATTTGGGATATTATTTAAATGGAGGATTTTTTATGAAAAAACAGGTATTATCAATCATTTCGTTGCTGCTTTTAGCGGTAATGCTTTTTGCAGGGTGCGGTGGCAGTGATGAACCTAAAAAGGAGATAAATTCTACGACTTCAAATCAGTCGACCGAAAGCACAGCATCCGAACCCAAGAAAACCACCTTTGCCGTAGGTGAAACGGCGGTTTTTGAAAATCTGAAAATAACTGCAACAGAATTCAAGGAATCAAAGGGCAAACAGTATTTTGAACCGCAAGACGGAAAAATTTTTGTTGGAGTGAAATTCACAATCGAAAACATTTCCGAGGAAGATATCAACATCAGCTCGGTGCTTCTTTTTAACGGATATGCTGACGATGTGAGTGTGGGTGATTACTCGGTTTCGGCAGGTATGGCATTTGATGGTTCTTTGGACGGAACCATTGCTAAGGGCAAGAAACTTATCGGTTGGTATTCAGCCGAAGTACCAAAGGATTGGAAACAACTTCAGGTCGATTTTAAACCGGATATGCTGTCCGACTCTAAAGCATCATTCGTTATTGATAAGTAACGGTTTCACTTGTAAAATTTCTTTAAACGCGGTATAATGCTTATACTAAGTTTAAGGGGTGTGACAAATGGAACTGAAGGTCATAGCCAAAATTTATACGGGATTTAAGGAAAAATTCGGGATACCAAGGCAAAGCGGTATGGTTAATTTGCCTGCCAAAATAGTTTTTGAACCCGAATACCGCGACGTAAATGCCGTAAGAGGGCTTGACGGTTTTTCGCATATATGGGTGCTTTGGCAGTTTTCAAAAGCCAAGTGCGACGGTTGGCAACCTACCGTGCGACCGCCAAGGCTCGGCGGTAACAAACGCATGGGTGTTTTTGCAACACGTTCACCGTTCAGACCTAATTCCATAGGTCTTTCGTCGCTTAAACTTGAAAAGGTTGAGTTGACCGAAAATAAAGGTCCTGTACTGCACGTTACGGGTGCCGATATTTTGGACGGAACTCCGATTTTTGATATAAAGCCTTATATTACGTTTACCGATTGCCACCCGGACGCCGTTTGTGGATTTACCGAGGGGTATAAGGAATACAGGTTAAGAGTTGAGTATAAAGACGGACTGGAAGATAAAATTGAGCCTGAGTTAAGGCAGGCCGTAACCGAACTGTTGTCTTGCGACCCAAGACCGTCGTATCAGAATGACCCTGAGAGGGTTTACGGAGTTTCGGTTTCGGGGTATGAGATAAAGTTTTTAGTCGACGGCGAAGTTTTAACCGTCAACCATATAGAAAAAGAAAAGCGTTTGTAACCGATTTGGTTGCAAACGCTTTTAGTTACCCTATAAACTCAAATCTTTTAAAAGTTTTGCCGTCGCGGGTGATTTCTTCGTTCCACATGTCAGCAGGTCGCACCCACAGACCGCCTTCACCGTAAAGTGCTTTATACACCACCATCGGCTCCAAAGTTTCACTGTGACGGGCTATGCCTATTACTTCATATTCGTTGCCTTTAAAGTGGCGGTATTTACCAAGTTTGATTTCGTTCATATTTTTTCCTTCTTACCAAAATTCTATGTTTAAGTATATCAAGGGTGTAGTTGTGTGTCAATAATAACCATCTTTACTTGACTTATGCCATAAAAATTGTTAAAGTAGGTATAATGAAAATTTATTTTGGAGTTGTTTAAAAATGTTAACAGAAAGCCAAATGCAGACCAAAAAGTTTTACTCACAAAATTGTACCGGTGAGTACCTCGATTACCTTTACAGCGAGCCTATATGCGAAGGCAGAGTGCCGCTTGTAATATATGTTCACGGAGCAGGTTCAAGAGGTAATGATATAGAACTTCTTCGCGGCAACGGCGGTCTTAAAAACATTTATAATAATGCCAAGGAAAAGGCGGTAATTGTTTGCCCACAATGTCACTTTAATTATTGGTTTACAGGATTCCAGGTTCTTGCCGATTTTATTGATACCATGAGACAACTGCCTAATGTTGATACAAACAGGGTTTATATCATTGGCTCAAGCATGGGAGGGTATACAACATGGCAGATGGTTTTGTCTCATACCGAATGGTTTGCTGCGGCTGTGCCTATCTGCGGAGGCGGTATGTGTTGGGCGGCTTCAAAACTTAAAAATTTGCCTATATGGGCATTTCACGGCGCACTTGATACCACTGTTTTGCCCGAGGAAACCATACATATGGTTAAGGCTATCAATGGTGCCGGCGGTGACGCTAAAATCACAATATTTCCCAAAGCCGCACATGATTCGTGGACACCTGCTTTGTCGGATAGTGCTACTTGGGAGTGGCTGTTTTCCCAAAAGCAAAATGTCGACTGATTTTAAAACTAAGAGTAAAAAAGGATGACTGATATGAAACATTTATATTTTTGTTCGTGTGAGGCCGATGGTGGAATCCATCACTACACATTTGAAAGAGGCAAACTACAGTTCTGCGAAAAGGTTGACCTTGACTGTCCGAATTACATGATAATCGAGGACAACAAGGCTTACATAACTCTTCGCGAGACCGATAAAGAAGCAGGTACCGGCGGTGTTGTCACAGCCGATATTGATTCTGAGGGCAGGCTTATAAATATATCCGAGCCTATATCCACAAAAGGCAAGCATCCATGTCATGTTTGTGTATTAGATGGTGAAATTTATGCAGTCAACTACTCTGCGGGAAGCGTTATAAAATTACCCGAAAAACTGGTTGTCCACGAGGGGAAAGGCGTTGACCCTGACCGTCAAGAAATGGCGCATACTCACTTTATTTGGCCAACCTATGACGGACATCTGCTCTGTTGCGATTTAGGGTTAGATACTGTTTTTGTATATGATAAAGATTTAAAGTTTGTTTCTTCTGCCAAGGTACCCGACGGTATGGGCGTTCGCCACCTTGCGTTTAACAACGGTGGTAAAACGTTTTATGCCGTAAACGAAATGGGCAATACCGTAAGCCGTTTTAATTATGAGAACGGAAAACTTACGCTTATCGACACGGTCGATGCTCTGCCGAGATTCCAAGGTAAAAATACCGCTGCGGCAATAAGAATAGACGGCAATTATTTGTATGTTTCGCACCGTGGTGCTGATACAATAGCACGTTTTAAAATAAACGAAGACACAAGCCTGAAATTGCTCGAAAACACCCCATGCGGAGGACGTTTTCCTCGAGATTTCATTATTGTTGATGGCTACATGTTCTGTACTAATGAACACACTAATAATGTATCAATTCTTAAGGTTATCGATGAAGGTTTGGAACTTTGCGGTTCGACTATTCGTATGCCGCACCCTATAAGTGTCTGCGCGATTGATGTTTAAAAAGGAGTATGGTGTTATGCGGAATAGAAGTGATTATTTAAAAGGCTTTATGCAGGAATTCCAATATCCTGCCGAGGCAATCGACTTTTTGCTTGATTCATACGATAAAATTTGGGCAAATGATGATGCAAAGCTCCTTTTTGAGCAGAGTATTGGTATTTACGAAGGAAGAATGATGTGGAGCTATGAGGCTATAAGAGGCAAAATGGCTTCGGTTGCCGAAAGCTCGGGTGTTCACGTTTACACGGTTGAATTTCTGATGCTGCTTGCTATGTCGGAGCATATGAAGGAACTTTACATAGAACGTGGGATTGACCTTAGTATTTATCACGATTCGTGTATGGATTTTAAGGCCAAATTACTGGAGTGCAAAAAAAACAAGGATATTTGGGGTACTTACGTTGGCTCTTGGTTTAACAGATGGTTTGATTTAACCCGTTTTGCCTTGGGCAGATTGCAGTTTGAAACGGCATATGCCTATTTTACGGTCGAGGGTACCTATAAAACGGTCAAGTTGGGTCAGCTGGTTGTTAATATGCACATTCCGGCTCTCGGTCCGCTACTTTATGAAGACTGTCGCGAATCTTTTGTTAGGGCATATGAAGTATTTAAGCCGTTTTTCCCCGATAACACAGTGCCGTTTTTCTGTTGCTCGTGGATAATTTCACCTCAACACGAGTTTATGCTTAAGCCTGACAGTAATCTTCGCCAGTTTATGAAGTTTTTCAAAATAAGAGAGACCGAAACACCGGTTGAAAAGGCATTAAACGAGTATGTTTTTGGACCAGTAGATTTGACCGATGTTGATGCTCTGCCTGAGGATACTTCAATGCAGCGAGCATACAAAGAGGTGCTCAAAAAAGGCGAAATGCCTTGTCAAGGTGCCGGTGTATTTCATATGAAGGATGGACAGTTTATTTAAGTGTTTTACATATAAATAGAATAAGAGGTCGTACCATGTTGGTACGACCTCTTATTCTATTTTGAAAACTGATTATCCACGCTTTTTGAAGCCGGGTCTGTCTTTCTTGGGCTTGCGCTCACGTTGCTCGTCACCGTCATCCTCGGCAACCATTCCATCAAGTTCAATGAGAGCATCGCGGCGCGAGAGGTTAATTCTGTCGCGGTCGTCAATCTCGGTAACCTTAACCTTAATGAGGTCGCCAACAGTAACAACATCTTCAACCTTGCCTACGCGTTTAACATCAAGTTTGCTGATGTGAACAAGACCTTCAACACCGGGTGCGATTTCAACAAATGCACCAAACTCCATAAGTCTGGTAACAGTGCCCTGATAGAAAGCACCAACCTCAGGTCCGTTTGCAATGATATCAATAACGCCCATAACAGCGTTGCCCTTATCGGTATCAAGGGTTGCAATGTAAACGTGACCGTCATCTTCAATGCTGATGGTACACTCAAAGAGTTCCTGCAACTTCTGAATAATCTTGCCCTGTTTACCGATAACATCACCAATCTTTTCGGGGTTGATGGTCATGGTGAGCATCTTGGGAGCGTATTTAGAAAGTTCTGCTCTGGGTTCTGCAATTACAGGGAGCATAATCTCGTCCAAGATATAGTTTCTTGCTTTGTTGGTTTTAGCAAAAGCCTCTTTGATGATTTCGGGGGTAAGGCCGTGTACTTTAAGGTCCATCTGAATAGCGGTGATACCTTTTTTGGTACCTGCTACCTTAAAGTCCATATCGCCGTAGAAGTCTTCAAGACCCTGAATGTCAATCATGGTCATAAAGTCGCCATGAACACCTTCATCTCCTGTGATAAGACCGCAGGAAATACCTGCAACGGGAGCCTTAATGGGAACACCTGCAGCCATAAGCGAAAGGGTAGAACCGCAGATAGAACCCTGAGAGGTTGAACCGTTGGACGAAAGAACTTCAGATACCACACGGATGGTGTAGGGGAACTCTTCAACCGAGGGGATAACAGGAGCCAAAGCGCGCTCTGCCAATGCACCGTGACCGATTTCACGACGGCCGGGGCCACGTGAAGGTTTGGTTTCACCAACGGAATAAGAGGGGAAGTTGTAGTGATGGATATATCTCTTCTCGGTCTCTTCATCGAGTCCGTCGAGTTTCTGAGATTCGCTAACAGGTGCCAAGGTGGTAACCGAGAGAACCTGGGTCTGACCTCTGGTGAACATACCCGAGCCATGAACTCTGGGAAGGAGGTCTACCATAGCGTTAAGAGGACGGATTTCGTCAATACTTCTGCCGTCGACACGTTTATGCTCGTCTTTAAGCCATGCTCTTACAACATGCTTCTGAACAAGGTACATAATCTCGTCGAGTTTTGCTTCTTGTCCCTCAAAACGCTCGTCAAATTTCTCATGAACAGCGTCATAAATGGGAAGAAGAGCAGCGTCACGAACGTTTTTATCGTCGGTATCAAGAGCCTTCTTAACATCTTCGATGCAGAATGCTTCGATTTCAGCCATAATTGCGGGGTCGGGGTCATTTGAAACAAAGTCAAACTTAGGTTTGCCGATTTCAGCAACAATGCCGTTAATAAATGCAACTACCTCTTTGTTAACCTCGTGAGCCTTCATAATAGCCTCAAACATGAGGTCGTCAGGTACTTCGTTAGCACCTGCTTCAATCATAGCAACGAGTTCACCGGTAGAAGCAACTGTAACGTCCATCTCGCTTTTTTCTCTCTGGTCGAGAGTGGGGTTGATGATGATTTCACCGTCGATAAGACCAACCTTAACGCCGCTAACGGGACCATCCCACGGAATGTCCGAAATAGCAATGGCTGCCGAAACACCAATCATAGCGGTGATTTCGGGGCTGCAATCGGGGTCAACTGCCATAACGGTAGCAACTACCGAGCAGTCATTTCTCATATCCTTAGGGAACAAAGGACGGATAGGACGGTCGATGCAACGACCAGCCAAAATAGCCTTTTCGCTGGGTCTCGACTCTCTGCGCTGGAACGAACCGGGGATACGGCCTACCGAGTACATTTTCTCCTCGTAGTCAACCGAAAGAGGGAAGAAGTCAACACCCTCTCTAGGTTTTGCCGATGCGGTAACGTTACAAAGAACGCTTGTCTCACCGTAGGTTGCCAAAATAGATGCGTTGGAAAGGCCGCACATCATACCGGTTTCGAGTTTTAACGGTCTTCCTGCAAGTGTGGTTTCATAAACCTTGTGGTTAGTAAATTCAAGTTTTCCACTCATGCTCATTTTACAATTCCTCCATAATGTTTTTATTTTACGGGGGTGTGAGTTTAGCAATAGACTCACTGTCTAAACCTTAAATTCAGGCGGTCAGTCAACTGCTAAAGCGACGCACACCCCGTATTTAACCTATTGTTTTTTTCGTCAAATAACTAAAACAAGCCGACCGGAAGACCGGTCGGCACAGTTTTAAATTACTTACGAAGTCCGAGTTTTGCTACGATTGCACGGTATCTCTCGATATCCTTCTTCTGAAGGTATGCGAGAAGGTTACGTCTGTGACCAACCATCTTGAGCAAACCGCGACGTGAATGATGGTCATGAATATTGATCTTCAAGTGAGCGGTAAGTTCATTGATGCGGCGGGTCAATACAGCAATCTGTACTTCGGGAGAACCGGTGTCGCCCTCGTGCATAGCATACTCTGCAATAATCTGCTGCTTTTCTTCCTTAAGCATTGTTTTCACCCTTTCTTAATATTTACGCCGTTGCCCGAGCAAAAGGTTGGTGAACTCCTTTTCAAAAAGGCTTACTCCTTAAACACAGGTCACGGTATTTTTACGTCCTTACACCGACGCTCCGATATTATATCACACCGATAGCGGTTTGTAAAGAGAAATTTTTAAATTTTCACAATTTGTCTTAAACGTGGATGCACTTAGTAGGACAAGATTCAACACAAGCACCACAGAGAGTACATTTTTCGGGGTCGATTCGTGCCAGATTATTTTCAACCGTAACAGCACCGAATTCACAAACCCTAGCACACTTTCCGCAACCGATACAAGCGGCGTCGCACACCTTTTTGGCAACAGCACCTTTATCCTTGTTGCAACAAAGTACAGTGGCTTTTTCACTTGCAGGCAACAGAGAAATGATGCCTTTAGGACAAGCTTTGACACAAGCCGAGCAAGCGGTACATTTTGATTTATCAACATATGCCAAACCGTCTTTTACGGTTATTGCGTCGAACATGCATGCTCTCTGACAGTCACCGAAACCTAAGCAACCAAACGCACAAGCCGATGTGCCGGAGTAAAGCATGTTAGCAGCCTTGCAGGTTTCAACTCCCGTATAGAACATTTTATTTGAAGTGTTATGCAAGGTGCCGTTGCAAAGCACTTTTGCAACTTTGGGTTCGGTCATTTCAACGCTAATGCCAAGAATCTCACCTAATTTGTTATTTACTTCAGTTCCACCGGGGGTGCAAAGGCCGGGTTTTGATTCACCTTTGGCAAGGGCTTCGGCATAGCCGTCACAACCTGAGTATCCGCAAGCACCACAGTTGGCACCGGGAAGTTCGTTTCTTAGTGCTTCAACCGTTTCATCTGACTTTACAGCCATGATTACGGAGCAGATTGAAAGGCCTAATCCTGCAATAAGACCGATTGATGCTACAACGATGACTGCTAAAATGATAGGACTCATTGCAAAATCACCCCAATCTGGTCAACAACGCCGGCAAAACCTAAGAATGACAGTGAAACAATAGCCGCCGCGATAAGCGTTATGGGAAGTCCTTTAAGAGATTCGGGTATATTGCTGGTTTCAAGTCGACCTCTGATTCCTGCGAAGATGAACATAGCAAGCAAGAAGCCCAAACCTGCACCTAAAGAGTTGAAAAGTGCTTCAACAAAGTTAGTAATGCGGGTATTGGTGAAGTTGAGCATTGTAATACCCAAAACTGCACAGTTGGTAGTGATAAGTGGAAGGTATATACCCAAAGCCTCATAAAGCGGCGGAATATACTTTTTGAGAATAATTTCAACCAACTGAACAAGTGCTGCGATAACAAGAATGAATACGATTGTTTGTAAATATCCCAATCCGTAGGGGAGAAGTATATAGGTGTGAATGGGATAGGTTACTGCAGTTGAGAGGAGCATAACAAGTGTAACTGCAATGCCCATGCTGACCGCGGTGTTAGTTTTCTTAGAAACACCGAGGAAAGGACAAATTCCAAGGAATTTTGCAAGAACCATGTTTTCGGTCAAAATACCTGCGAGGATGATGGTGATTATATTACTCATCTTTCTTTACCTCGCTTTCTTCGGTATTTTCTTCCGCATTTTTTTCTTCTTGTTCTACTGTTCTCGGTTTGACATCTGCGGCGTCGAGCAACGAGCCTTTGTCGGCGGCAACCGTTGTAGTTTCTTCGGTTTCTGCGTAAGATTCGCCTACGCTTTTGGCGATATCGGCATTAGTAACAGCCGTGTCGGCAGATTCCTTAACGGCAGTATCCTCACCGCCGTTACCAGCCACTTCGGCAAGCTTATTGACATCGGGGATATTGGAGGCTTCCGAAACAGTAGCCTCGGTGCAACCTTCACAGCCTTTGCAACTGCCACCGCAACCGAGTTTGGTAACGGGCTTTTTGCCCATAGCAACGGCAAGTTTGTTGGAAAGAGCAACCAAAACACCAAATACGAAGAATCCACCTGGTGGAAGAATGAGTATTATCATGGGGTCGATATAACTTTGGGTTACAGAGATACCAAAAAGCGTACCTGCACCGATAAGTTCGCGAATCATACCCATAAGAGTAAGTGCGGCTGTAAAGCCGATACCCATACCTAACGCATCTAAAATAGAGGGAAGAACCGGATTTTTCGATGCAAACATTTCAGCACGTGCCAAAATAATACAGTTAACAACTATTAACGGAAGATAGATACCAAGTGCGCTGTCGATAGAGGGCAGGAAAGCCTTGACAAGCATTTGAATAATGGTTACGAATGTTGCGATTATGGTAATAAAAGCAGGAATTCGAACCTTGTCGGGAATTACGTTTCGCAAAAGAGATATTGCGATGTTAGAACCCAACAAAACAAGCGTAGCCGAAACACCCATGCCTATACCGTTAATTGCGGCAGTACTTACAGCCAAAGTAGGACAGGTGCCAAGCACAAGGCGAAGTACAGGGTTTTCCTTTATAATTCCTTTAGTGAGGACGGACATATTACATTTTTGTTTACTCATTGTTCCGCCTCCTTTATAACTGTTTCGAAAAGTGCGGTAGCCTTGTTTACTGCGTTTACAACCGCACGTGAAGTAATAGTGGCACCGGTCATAGCTTGAATGTCGCTGTCGGTCGATGCCGATTTTGAGGTTTTAAGTTGACCGCTTTTGCCTTCAAAAAGTTTCCAAAAATCGCTCTTTGTAGCATTCTGGCCAAGACCGGGAGTTTCGTCACCTGCCGACAAAACTTCAATGGCAATAATTTTACCGTCAGGTGCAATACCGGTCATAACTTTAACTGCACCGCCGTATCCGTTTTCGGAGAAGGTGAATATATAACCCAAAACTTCACCGCTGCCATTTTTGGCAACATGATAAACATTTTCTTGCTTTTGGGTTTGCTCGAATGTGTCCGCAACGATTATTCTCTGCATGGCTTCGTTTTGCGCTTTGACTTCGGCTTGTGCTATTTTTTCAGCAGTAAGTTCATTGGTCAAAGCCAAAAGGCCTGCCGAAACAGCACATATAAGGGTGAGTGCAACGGTGGTTAAAATTATAGATATAAAGTTCTTCATTTCTTAGCACCCTCCCATCCAAACGGTTTGGGTATGGTCAAACGGTTAATATAAGGTACAAATAAGTTCATGACCAATATACCGTAGGATACACCCTCGGGCAGGTTGCCGAAGTATCGTATTACAAAGGTGATAAGGCCACAACCTATACCGAAAATCAACTGACCTTTCCATCCGGTGGGACTTGTTACATAGTCGGTAGCCATAAAGACTGCACCGAACATAAGGCCACCTGAAAGTATCATATAAAGAGGGTCTTGCCCTGCAATCCACGAAAGCAAAGCCACCGAGCCGACCATTGCAATTGGGGTAACGGGAGAGATGACTTTTCGAAGTACAAGATAAAGGAAACCTATTATTATGAGCAATGAAAAAGTTTCACCTATACAACCGGGAATCTGACCCATAAATAGTTGCTTGTAACCGTAGTAACCGCCTTCAAGTGCTGTGTCGGACAAAGGAGTAGCACCGGTCAGAATGTCAACGGCTTCGCCGGAGGTGGCACTGGATACAATTTTACCTGCGGCACCTCTCGGAGCAGTCCATGTGCTCATAGCGGTAGGGAAGGAAACAAGCAAAACCACGCGTGCGGTAATGGCGGGATTGGCAAAGTTGTGACCAAGACCTCCAAACATCATTTTTACAACCACAATAGCGACAGCACTGCCGATTGCAGCCATCCACAAAGGCAATGAGGGTGGAAGGTTAAGTGCTAAAATAATACCTGTGACAACAGCCGAAAGGTCGGATATAGAGTTGGGACGTTTCATTATTTTGCAGCAGATAAATTCAGCGATAACTGCTGTGATAACACTGACTGCAACAACCAACGCAGAATACCAGCCAAATGTGTAACAACCGGCTACAATAAGCGGAATAAGTGCAATGATAACGTCCAACATAATGCCCTTGGAGGTGTCCTCATGGGCAATATGCGGAGAATGTGAAACTGACAATTTTTCCATGATAAAACCTCCTACTTTTTATTTCTTAGTTCAGCCTTAGCCATGCGTAGTGACTGAGTAAGATAACGTTTTGAAGGGCAGACATACGAACAACTTCCGCACTCCATACAATAGTCTGCGTGAAGTTTTGCGACCTGTTCCAAGTCTCCGATTCTCAGTGCGGGTTCAATATCAAGCGGTCTTAATCGCATGGGGCAAGCGTTTGCACAGCGCCCGCAACGGATACAAGGTTGTTCAACCCTTTTTTCTGCTTGCTTGCGGTCAAGCACGAGAATGGCGTTGTTTTGTTTTAAAATAGGTGCGCTGTCATTGATAACTGCTGTGCCCATCATAGGACCGCCGTAGAGAATTTTACGAGCAGACGTTTTATATCCGCCGCAAAATTCAATAACATCGGAAATAGAAGTACCTATTGGAACAATGACGTTTTTAGGTGTTGCCACGGCATTTCCGTCGACCGTCACAGTTTTAGTTACAAGAGGCATGCCTGTAGTGATGTATTTATAGAGTTTTGAAACGCTGGTGATGTTCATCACGATACATCCGATATCAGCCGGTAGTTTTCCAAGAGGCAGTCTTCTGCCGGTAGCAGTGTAGATAAGGACCTTTTCGGCACCCTGTGGGTAACTTGAGCGAAGTTTCATAAGCCGGATCTCGTTATCTACGTCGCGTTTATCAGCAGCAATTTTATACAGCAAATCGATTGCTTTGGGCTTGTTGTCTTCTACGCAAATGATAACGTTTTTTATACCCAGTATTTTTTTGATAAGGTAGACACCTTCAAAAACGCACTCTGGGTTTTCTATGCACTCGCGGTAGTCGGATGTGATATAAGGTTCACATTCCGCACCGTTTATGATAAGCGTATCTATTTCACTCTTAGTGCTGAGTTTGACATGGGCAGGAAATCCTGCGCCGCCAAGACCTACGAGACCGGCATCGCGCGCGGCTTTTACAAGGTCTTCGGGAGTTTCTACATTGACGGGTGCAAGGTCAGGGTCGGGGGTCATAGCATCATCAGATTCGATAATAACAGTTTCAACCGTCTGACCTGAAGGCATAAGCAACGAACCTAAACCGGTTACGGTACCCGACACACTCGAATGAATGGGAGCACTAATAAACTTCTCATTGTCACCAATTTTTGTTCCAACATAAACCGAATCACCTTTTTTAACGCACGGTGTACAAGGTGCGCCGATATGCTGTTGCATAGCAATGGTAACGGTTGCCGGCGGTGGCATGATTTCCGACTGAAGTTCAGCGGTGTTTTTGTGATGGGGTAACGAAGTTCCGCCACCGATACGCTTTTTCGGACGGAGTATTTCTTCTTTTTTTTGCATCACATTTCCTCCAAAATCCATTAATTTCATAATCTGAATAGATATTACAATTTATTTTACAATCTGCACGTGAAATTATCAAGTATTGTTTATTATTTAACAAAATCAGTATAATTATAATTAGATTGAAGGCTATTTTTTACAATTATTTGTCAATAAAGTGTTGATAATGCGGCAGAGTTATAGTATAATGTTGATTTGTAAGAATAAAAGGATGGTGCCGATATGAACAGAATCGGATTTGACAACCAAAAATATCTGGAATTGCAGTCAAAACATATTTTGGAGCGTATTGAAAAGTTTAACGGCAAACTGTATTTGGAACTTGGCGGCAAACTTTTTGATGATTACCATGCTGCACGTGTACTTCCGGGGTTTTTGCCTGACAGTAAGATAAAGATGTTGCTTCAACTTAAAGAGTCGGCAGAGGTGGTCATTACCATCAACGCAGGCGATATTGAACGCAACAAAATACGCGGTGACCTTGGCATTTCGTATGATACTGACGTTATCAGACTTATTGATGCTTTCCGTGGTATGGGTCTTCAGGTCAGCAGCGTTGTACTTACATGCTATAGCGGTCAGTATGCCGTTGATGTTTTTAAAAAGAAACTTACAAACTTAGGTGTAAAGGTATACATTCATTATCCGATAGTAGGTTACCCCAACAATATACCTTTTATAGTCAGCGAAGACGGTTATGGCAGAAATGAATATATAGAAACTACCAAACCGCTTGTAATTGTCACCGCACCGGGTCCCGGAAGCGGAAAACTGGCAACCTGTCTTTCGCAACTTTATCATGAAAACAAAAGGGGTATTAAAGCCGGATATGCCAAGTTTGAGACTTTTCCTATATGGAATCTTCCGCTTAAACACCCTGTAAACCTTGCATATGAGGCGGCAACCGCCGACCTTAATGACCTCAATATGATAGACCCGTTCCATCTCGAGGCATATGGTCAGATGACGGTTAATTATAACCGCGATGTCGAGGCTTTTCCATTGCTCAAAAAGATGCTTGAGTCGATAATGGGGGAAAGTCCTTATAATTCACCGACTGATATGGGTGTAAACATGGCAGGCAACTGCATTTTTGACGATGAGGCTGTATGTCAAGCTGCTAAGGACGAAATTGTTCGTCGTTATTACAAGGTTAAATGCGATAAGACCATGGGTAACATGAGTGAAAGCGCAGTTATTAAAGCCGAATCGATAATGCAACAGGCGGGCGTTAGTGTCAATGATCGTGCGGTGGTGAAATATGCCAACGAAAAAGCCGAAACAGCGGGTGCTCATGCTGTCGCGTTCCAACTTGACGACGGTACTATAGTAACCGGTAAATCGGGCGAACTTTTGGGTTCTGTCTCGGCGGCAATGCTTAATGCCATGAAGGTAATGGCAGGTATCGACGATGATGTACATTTGATTGCGCAGTCATTTATCGAGCCTATTGTAAAGCTTAAACGCGAGACCTTTGGGTCATTAACATCGCACCTAAATTCTAACGAAATGCTAATAGCACTTTCTTCGAGTGCTGTGGTCAATCCTCAGGCAAGCAAGGCACTTGAGACCATAAAACGTTTCAAAGGGACCGAACTCCATTCGTCGATCATGCTATGTACTACCGATGAAAAAGTACTTAAAAAATTAGGTGTAAATTACACCTGTGAACCTGTTCGACGCAACGATGACCGTTTCGATTTTTAATTTTCAAAAACAAAAGAAGACCGACTGTGTAATCTGATATGCACAGTCGGTCTTCTTTTTTATTTTTTTATTATTATTATTTTGCGTTGTATTTTTCGATAACGTTTTTGATACGGTCGATGGGGTTAAGCAACGAACTGATAGAGTTGTCATAGTTGATGGTATCGACAAGATATGCGACGTATTTCGACATATCAACTCTCTGGTACCACTCTTTACTCATAAGTTCTTCGGTGCCGTAAACCAAATTGGTGGTGAAAATCTTATCAATAAGACCGTCTTTATAGAACTGATCGAACTTGTCATAACCCTCGACAAAAAGTCCGAAGGTGGTGAAGGCGAATACACGGTTGCAGTTCTTAGCCTTTAACTGGGCTGCAATATCGAGCAATGAATCACCCGAAGAGATCATGTCATCAACGATAATAAGGTCTTTACCGGTAACGTCGTTACCCAAAAACTCGTGTGCTTCAATGGGGTTACGTCCGTTAACAACGATGGAATAGTTTCTGCGTTTGTAGAACATGCCGAGTTCAACACCGAGAACCGAAGAGTAGTAAATGCAACGGGACATTGCACCTTCGTCGGGAGCAACTATCATAAGATGGTCGCGGTCAATCTTAACATCGGGAACGGTGCGAAGCAACGATTTAATCATCTGGTATGTAGGCTGAACGTTATCAAAACCGCCGAGAGGAATAGCATTGCAAATTCTGGGGTCGTGAGCGTCAAAGGTGAGAATGTTCTTAACACCCATAGCAGTCAGTTCCTGCAAAGCCATTGCGCAGTCCAAAGATTCACGTGCCGAACGGCGATGCTGTCTGCCTTCGTAAAGCATGGGCATGATAACGGTAATTCTTCTGGCCTTTCCACCCAATGCAGCGATAACACGTTTTAAATCCTGAAAATGGTCGTCAGGACTCATAGGTACGGTCTGACCGTACATTTTGTAAGTAACACCGTAGTTAAAGCAGTCGCAGATGATGAAAACATCCAATCCACGTGCGGTGTGGTTTATAAGACCTTTGGCTTCACCGGTTCCGAAACGGGGACATTGTGGTTGTACAACATAAGTATGTTCTTCAGGCATACCTCTCCACTGCATAAGGTAGTAGTCTACTTTGGCGGCAAATTCCTCGCAACCTTTCATTGCGATGATGGTCATATCACCGTATGGTGAATGTTTGTTGATGACAGTTGACATGTTATTTCCTCCACAAGTTGTATTGGTGTCAGCACACCGAAATATTACACCGATATGATACCACAAATATGTCGTTTAGAAAAGACTTTTTTTGTATTTTTTTTAAATATTTTTGCCAAAAATATCAAAAGGTGTATTCTCGCTGTCAAATTTTGTTCATTCTTGTAGTGAACACTGCAAAAATAGTTTCATTTTATCATTTAACCATTGCCAAATGATAATATATTTGATATAATAATATCACTAATATATATGGTGGGTTTTTATGTCCGCCTAAACGATGAAAGGTGACGAGAATGAAAGTTACACTTCTCAGCTATACTCCCGACCCCGAACTTACCGTAGCATCTGCGGCAAGGCTTTGTTATTCGGGTGCAACCATTGATGATGTAAGAGAAAAACTTACCCCTGAAAAGACAGCGGCTTTTGTTGATATGCTGTCCGAAATAGGGCACGAAAGTCCTATTGAGCATGCCTCGTTTACTTTTGGTATCGAGGGTGTTTCGCGTGCACTTTTAGCACAGATAACAAGGCACAGAATAGCAAGCTTTTCGGTTCAAAGCCAGCGTTATGTTGCTGAGGCTCAGTTTGAGTATGTTACTCCTCCCGAAATCGAGAATGACCCCGAAGCCAAGAAACTTTTTATCGAGGCTATGCAAAAAGACCAGGAGTATTACGACCGTTTGACCGATATACTTAAATCTAAGCATAAAAAGGAAATGATTGACGGCGGAATGGATGAAAAATCTGCTGACCGTGCCGCCGAGAAAAAGGCAATTGAGGATGCACGTTTTGTATTGCCCAACGCTTGCGATACCAAAATGATTGTCACAATGAACGCTAGAAGTTTACATAATTTCTTCCGTCACCGTTGTTGCAATCGCGCACAGTGGGAGATTAGGGATCTTGCCGCCGAGATGTTAAGGCTTTGCCGCGAGGCTGCCCCCAACCTCTTTAAAAACGCAGGTCCTGCCTGCCTTACCGGTCCTTGCCCCGAGGGTAAAATGACCTGTGGCAAAATCAAAGAAATGCGCGAGCGTTATACCGCTAAAAAATAAAGCATAGTTGTCATTCTGAGTCTTAGACGAAGAGTTTTAACCGGGCTTAGGATGACGATGTAAAAATAACAAAGCGAATAAAAAAAGGAAATTTTTATGGGAAAACTTATTGTTATAGAAGGTCTTGACGGAAGCGGAAAGACAACTCAGGTTGAACTGTTACCCCAAAAACTCAAAAGTATGGGATACGATGCCAAAGTTATATCCTTTCCTGATTATGAGGACCCTTCGAGTACACTTGTAAGAATGTATTTAGGCGGTGAGTTCGGCAACAAACCTGACTCGGTAAACGCCTATGCCGCATCGCTTTTCTATGCGGTCGACCGATACGCAAGTTATAAACGCCATTGGAGTGATTATTACGACAACGGCGGTGTTGTCATTTCGGGAAGATATGTTGAGTCCAATGCTTATCATCAGATGGCAAAGTTGCCCGAAAACGAGTGGGAAGAGTATCTTGAATGGCTTTATAAGACCGAGTACGAAAGAACAGCCATTCCTCGTCCCGACCTTGTCATTTTCCTTGATATGCCAACCGAAGTATCTTCGGCTCTTATGACCTCGCGTTATAAAGGTGACGAAACAAAGAGAGATATCCACGAAAAAGACAGAGTATATCTTGAATCCTGCCGAAAGGCTGCAAAATATGCTGCTGAGAAGTGCGGTTGGAAGGTTATATGCTGTGCCGATGGTGACAGGCCCAGAACTATTGAGGATATATCGCAAGAAATTTTGTCGGCTGTTGCCGAAGTTATTAAATAAAGGAGAAATATCATGTATTACATGTTTTTGGCTTCGGGTTTTGAAGAAACCGAGGCAATAGCACCCCTTGACCTTATAAGAAGAGCAGAGGTAGAAATTTATACCGTAGGTGTCGGTTCAAAAATAGTGACCGGTTCGCATCAAGTGCCTGTGGTTGCCGACGTTATAGACTGTGAAGTAGGACCTGATAAGGACTGTGAGGGTATCATACTTCCGGGCGGCATGCCGGGAACACTTAACCTCGAAAAAGCCGAGACAGTGCAAAAGTTTATTGATTACTGCGTTGAAAACAATCTTTTAATAGCATCAATTTGTGCCGCACCCTCAATTTTGGGCCACAAAGGTCTTTTAAACGGTAAAAATGCCGTTTGTTTCCCCGGTTTTGAGGAGCAACTTACCGGTGCTAACGTATCAAAGGATGCGGTTATGACTGACGGTAACATTATTACCGCTTGCGGTGCCGGTGCTGCATTGAAATTCGGCCTTGAAATAATTAAATATATCAAGGGCGAAGCCGAGTCCAAGCATATCGGAAGAACGATATTATGCGACCGATAGATATTAGACAGTATAAAAACGACTTAAGGGAAAGCATCAAACAAGAGCGACGCGATATGCCGCCCGAAGAAAAGAAAATTCTTGACAACGGAGTAACCCGAAACGTTTTTAAACTGTATCAGTATCGTTCCGCCAAAACAATAATGGTATATGTTTCGACGGTAATAGAAGTAGACACGTATGAGATAATCAAGGGTGCATGGCATGATGGCAAAAAGGTTGCCGTTCCGAGGTGTATTCCGGGAACACGATTCATGGATTTCCACTACATAACCTCGTTCGACGACCTAAAACCGGGAACATTCGGAGTGCCCGAACCCGATCCTCAGTTGCCGACTGTAACTGATTTTGACGGTTGCCTTATGCTTTTGCCGGCACTGTCAATTGATTACCTTGGTTTCCGTTTGGGGTACGGAAAAGGTTATTACGACCGTTATATGTCTAAATTTAACGGTGCGTGCGCGGGTATTTGCTATACATCTAATATCAGACGGCACATGTATCATGGCCGGTTCGACCGTCCCGTTGATGTTGTGGTGACTGAAAAATGGATAAAGGATGTAAGTACAAGACGTCGAGATAACCGAAAAAATTTCTTAAAAGTCAGATAGCGAAGTTTTGAAAGGATTAAAACGGCATGGATAACAACGATTTCAGATTGAATGAGTTTGCAAGCGGTAAAAACGGCGACGATAATGCTGTGTTTGAACCGAAGAAAAATGAAGTTGATTTGAACGGTTTTTTTAGTACCGACACCGAAAACACATATGACCTGAATGCGTTTTCAGGTTCTCAGGCATCGTCCGATGATGACCATGAGCAAAACAGTGGAAACATGGAGTTTTTTGATAATGCAGAAATTTCACAAACAGATTCGGACGGTAATCTTGACCACAGTAATCTGAGTGACGATTTTGTTATCGGTAAAGACTTTTTTATTGACAGTACCGAGGCTGACGGAATGGTTGAGCCTGAGGTTAAAAAGCCTACCCCTAAAAAGAAACCTCAAAAACCGCAATCAGCAGGTAAAAGTTGCTTGCTCGCTGTTATTTGGATGGCACTTATCTTTGTTATATCTATTTCGGCGGCTGCTTGTATAATGTATTTCGGTATGGATTATCTGGGCGTTGGTTTTGAACAAAACGTCACGGCAGAAATAGAGATTCTTGTTGAAGAAGGAACAGGAACAAAAGAAATTGCCCAAAAACTTAAAGATGCAGGAATTATCGAAAGTCCGCTTTTCTTCCGATTTTATGCTAAACAAAGCGGTCAGGATGTCAAATTCCAGCATGGTATTTATTATTTTACCAAGCAGGACAGTTACGAGGATATAGCCGAGGCACTCTCAAAACAGGGTGTAATAGCCAATGCGGTTAGAGTAACCATTCCCGAAGGTCTCAATGTTGATGAGATTGCCGAACTAATGTATGAAAACCGCATATGCACAATCGAGCAATTTAAAATTGCAGTTAACGAGGCTACCGCTGCCAAATATAGTGTGTCGTTTATGGATGAACTTAAAACTCAGGAAGACGGTGTACATTATATTCTTGAAGGATTTTTGTTCCCTGATACATACGAGTTTTACGCAACTTATGACAAATCGGGTGCAGAACAAGCAGTTAAAAAGATGTTGCAGAATATGGATAATAAGTTTAGCGAAGTTCTTCGAGCAAGAGCCAATGAACTAGGTTATTCCATGAACGATGTGCTGACGCTTGCCTCGATTATTGAAATGGAAGCAAGTGTTGCCGACTATTCCGTTAAACAAAAGGTATCGGCGGTATTTCACAATCGTTTAAAGAGTAAGGATATGAAGAAACTTCAGTCCGACCCTACACAGGATTATCCTTATAATACCGAGCGTTATGATACTTACAAAATAGAGGGTCTTGCACCCGGTGCATATTGCTCGCCCGGTCTTGATTCTATAAAAGCGGCTCTTTATCCCGATGATACTTGCAAAGCGTTCTATTTCGTGACCGATAAGGATATGAATTTCTATTTCAGCAACACATATCAGGAGCACACCAACACTATACTTCTTCTCAAAAGGAAAGGTATCTATGAATGAAAAATCGTTTATAAGACGGCCTGAACTACTTTGTCCCGCAGGTGATATCATAAGACTTAAAGCCGCGGTGGATTTTGGTGCTGATGCGGTGTATCTTGCAGGCGAAGAGTTTGGCATGCGCACTGCCGCAACCAATTTTGGCGAGGCTGATATGCGCGAAGGCGTTAAATATGCCCATGACCGCAACGTTAAAGTTTTTGTCACCTGCAACACCTTGCCTCACAATGCTGAGATGCCGAGGTTGCCGGCATTTTTGGAGATGCTCGAAGACGTAGGTGTTGACGGAATTATTGCGTCAGATATCGGTACTATGGGCCTTGTTAAAAAGCATGCACCTAAAGCCGAACTTCACGTTTCGGTGCAGTCGGGCATTGTTAACTATGTGACTGCAAATGCCTTTTATAACATGGGCGCAAAAAGAGTGGTTGTAGCACGTGAATTATCACTTGAGGAAATTGCAGAGATTAGAGCAAAAACCCCTCAAGAACTTGATATAGAAGCCTTTGTACACGGTGCCATGTGCGTTTCGTTTTCAGCAAGATGTCTGCTTTCTTCTTATATGACAGGTCGTGACGCCAACCGCGGTGACTGTGCTCAGTCCTGCCGCTGGAGTTACTCTCTTGTAGAAGAAAAAAGACCCGGTCAGTACTTTGACATAACCGAGACCGATAAAGGTACATATATTCTTAATGCCGATGACCTTTGTATGGCTGAACATATAGGAGATTTGTTAAAGGCGGGTGTATATAGCCTTAAAATTGAAGGCAGAGCAAAATCGCACTACTACACCGCCGTTACGGCAAACGCTTACCGTGGTGCTATAGATGCATTTCTAAAGAACCCTGATGAGCCTATTCCCGGTTGGGTTACTGACGAACTTAATAAAATCAGCCATCGTAATTATTCTACGGGATTTTATTATGGTAGACCCGAAAACGCCCAAACCTATAAAAACGCAGGTTATCAGAGGGATTATTCGGTAGCAGGTATTGTTACAGGGTATGAAGACGGTAAAATCTTGCTTGAACTTAAAAACAAGTTCTTAAAAGGGCAGGAACTTGACTGTTTAGAGCCTTATTCGGTACCGTTTATCATTAAGGCTGACGAAATGTATAATGAAAAGAACGAACTTATTGACTCAGCACCTCACCCGACCATGACGGTAAAAATACCTTTTGAAAGACCTCTTAAAACAGGCTCGTTACTCAGAATGAAAACTGAATAAAACTTATAAAAATCACCTTTTATACACAGAATATAAAGGGTGATTTTTTTGTCAGGCTATTATAAAAGAATGTTAATCTGTTTCATTTGTTTATTACTTATAATGGCGGTATGCGGTGTGAGGGTTGCTGTTATATCGGTCGACCGAGACTATAAGGAGACGGCAATATCGCAGTCACAAAGAAGGGTGACGGTGGCGGTTAGCCGCGGTACAGTTTATGACTGCAACGGTGTTCCGCTTACCGACGTAAATCCTCGGGATATCACAGTGGTTTTTCCGTCAGAGCAGGGTGCCGTTGCACTCACCGAATTGTTAAGCGGTGAGCAACTTGAAAATGCCATGGCAAGGCTTTCAAAGGGTAATCCTGTCGTACTGGATTTGCCGTATTACGGCAATAGTGATGCGGTGGCTTCATTGCGAATTAATCAGCGTTATTCGGGTGTATTGAACCATGTAATAGGATATACGGATAAAGACGGCAATGGGGTTTACGGCATCGAAAAAGGTATGGACGGAATCCTTTGCGGTGTGCCGATTAATGTAACCTATACAGCCGATACCGCAGGCAGAATGTTAGTAGGTGAGGGATATGCGGTTTCGGGACTTCAAACTAACTCGGTGAAATTGACGATAGATGCAAAAATTCAAGCAATAGTCGAAAAAGCCATGCAAACAGTGCCTCGAGGTGCCGCAGTGGTGGTTGAAGCACAAAGCGGAAAAATCAGGGCAATGGTAAGCCGACCTGTTTTTGACCCAGAAAATATTGCAGATTACCTACAGTCTGAGGACTCTCCTCTGATTAACCGCGCGTTGTATCCGTATAATGTAGGTTCGGTGTTCAAACCGTGCATTGCTGCCGCTGCACTCGAAAACGGTTTTGGAAACTACACCTACAACTGCACAGGTAGTATCAGTCACAAAGGAATTTTATTCAAGTGCAACAAAATAGCAGGACACGGTGAACTTGATTTGAACAATGCCATCGGTGTTTCGTGCAATACTTTTTTCTACACGTTGGCAGGAAAAATAGGTGCAAATGCCGTTTATTATTCGGCAGAGGCGCTAAGGTTTGGCAAAAGCATCGACCTTGGCGGCGGGTTAAGCGCACAAAGCGGAAATCTTACTAGTATTTCTACTCTTAATGAGTCATCGGCGGCTCTGATAAATTTGTCAATAGGACAAGGCGACCTTATGTTGACACCGATTGCGGTGTCGAATTTATACTGTGCTATTGCAAACAACGGCAGTTATTATTTGCCGACCATAATTGAGGGCGTTACAAAAAACGGCGTGTATGAGAAAAATGTTGACTCTTTGCCGACGAGTGCCATGAGTAAATCTACAGCGGAAATGTTAAAACAATACCTAAAAAACGCTCTCTGTGAGGGTACCGGTTCTGCGGCGTACACAGAAGGTGTTATAGCCGGCGGTAAAACCGGCACGGCACAAACAGGGTGGAAGGATGGAGACCGAAAAATCCTCAATGGGTGGTTTTGCGGATTTGTTGAGTGCGAAGCAGTCGATTATGTTATAGTTATTTTAAAAGAGGATGTAAAATCAGGCTCGCACGATTGCGCCCCGATTTTTAAAGAGATTTCAAGTCGCATTGCCGAGTTAAACTTTTGGTAAAAACAAAAAACTCTCGCCCTAAGGCGAGAGTTTTTTATGTTAAACTTTAAATTACTTAAGCTCAACTTTTGCGCCGACTTCTTCAAGTTTCTTCTTGATTTCTTCGGCTTCTTCTTTAGCTGCAGCCTCTTTGATGGTCTTGGGAGCGCCGTCTACAACTGCCTTAGCGTCTGCAAGGCCGAGACCGGTGATCTCACGAACAACTTTGATAACCTTGATCTTTTCAGCGCCTGCCTCAGCAAGAACTACGTCGAACTCGGTCTTCTCCTCTGCTGCGGGGCCGGCTGCTGCTGCAGGACCTGCTACTGCTACTGCTGCGGCTGCGGATACGCCGAACTCCTCTTCTACTGCATGTACGAGCTCAGAAAGCTCAAGAACGGTAAGAGCTTTGATTTCTTCAATCATTGCTGCAATCTTCTCAGATGCCATTTTAATTTCCTCCAATAAAATAAATTTTGTTTTAGTTTGTTTTTTGTTTGTTAAGCAGATAAATTATTCTGCTGCGGGTTCTGCAACGGCTTCACCGTTCTTATCAACAATAGCCTGAATTGCACGGGCAAATGCTGCGATAGGAGCGTTGAAAGCATTGCAAACGGTTGCGAGAAGTACATCTCTGGTGGGTAGCTTAGCAAGGCTGTCGATTGTTGCTGTGTCGATAACTTTTCCGTCAAGGAATCCGGTTTTGATCTCAAAGCTGTCGACAGTCTCAGCATATTTGCTAAGGATTCTGGCAGCGGCAACATGGTCGTCTGCACTGGTTGCAAGAGCTGTGGTACCGTTAAGGAACGGATCAAGCTCTGCAAGGTCGGTTCCCTCAACTGCTTTGCGGAGAAGGGTATTCTTAACTACGGTGTAGTTAACGCCTGCTTCACGGAGTTCTTTACGGAGCTTAGTGTCGTCGGCAACCGAGATACCGCTGTAATCAACGAGAACACCGGCGCATGCACCTTCAACATTTGCTTTGATCTGGGCAACCTGCTGTTGCTTTGCTTCTAAAATTGACTGGCTGGGCAAAATATTCACCTCCGAAAAATGAAAAGTGCCTGTTCCAAAGACGGACAGGCACGAAAAAGCAAAATTAAAATACTTTTTAGTGTTTATCCTCGGCAGGCAGACCGTGGTCTTTACGCAATGCACCTACTGTCTTTGGAATTAACACAAGTATATTACCACAAAGGTAATCATTTGTCAAGCATTATTTTTAGATTTTTAGAAAATTTAAATGCTGGCTTTAAAATAAAAACGGACTGTGCCGTATGACACAGTCCGAATAGAATTAAATTATGCGCCGTACTTAGAGGCGTTTACCTTAATTCCGGGGCCCATTGTAGTAGTAACTACGCAGGACTTAATATACTGACCTTTTGCAGCGGCAGGCTTTGCCTTAGCAACTGCGTTAAGCAAGGTCTCAAAGTTCTCCTGGAGCTTCTCAGCACCGAAGGAAACCTTACCGATGGGGCAGTGGATGATGTTCTGCTTGTCAAGACGGTACTCAATCTTACCTGCTTTTGCATCGGTTACAGCCTTTGCAACATCAGGGGTAACAGTGCCTGCCTTGGGGTTAGGCATAAGACCACGGGGGCCGAGAACCTTACCAAGACGACCAACGAGACCCATCATATCAGGGCTTGCGATAACAACGTCGAACTCCATCCACTTTTCGGTCTGGATTTTGGTTACGAGGTCTTCAGCACCTACATAATCTGCGCCTGCGTCTTTAGCTGCCTGAGCCTTGTCTTCTTTACAGATAACAAGTGTACGAACAGTTTTACCGGTTCCGTTGGGGAGAACTACTGCGCCGCGAACCTGCTGGTCAGCGTGACGAGAGTCAACACCAAGACGGATATGAGCCTCAACGGTCTCATCGAATTTTGCAATTTTAGTTTTTACAGTAAGGTCCATTGCCTCAGCAATGTCATACTGTTTAGTAGAGTCTACAAGCCCAGCGCTTGCAACATATTTTTTACCATGTTTCATTATAATTTCCTCCCAGATAAGTGGTTAAATCGGATATTTCCTCCCACGAGGGAGCATCAGTCTACAACAGTGATGCCCATGCTGCGTGCAGTGCCAGCTACCATGGACATGGCGGCTTCAAGACTTGCTGCATTAAGGTCGGGCATTTTCTGTTCGGCAATCTTCTGAACCTGCTCCTTGGTAATCTGAGCAACCTTGTTCTTGTTAGGTGTGCCAGAAGCCTTGTCAATTCCGCAAGCCTTCTTAATAAGAACGGCTGCAGGAGGAGTCTTGGTTATAAAAGTGAAGGAACGGTCTGCATATACGGTAATAACGACAGGAATGATAAGACCTGCGTCATTCTTGGTACGCTCGTTGAATTCCTTAGTGAAAGCCATGATGTTTACACCATGCTGACCGAGAGCCGGACCAACAGGGGGTGCCGGAGTTGCTTTGCCGGCGGGAATCTGAAGTTTGATATAGCCAGTAATTTTCTGTGCCATTTTTAGTACCTCCAAGTATTAGTGGTGGCGGCGTTCAACTTGAACGCACGTCGGAACGCTTTAAAAGGATTAACGTTCCTCCCACGTTGTGTCATTTTGACACGTAAAGCAATTTGCTATAATTAATCCTCAACCAATTTAATTTGGGTGAGTTCAAGTTCAACAGGTGTTTCTCTGCCGAACATGGATATTGTAACACGTACGTTGTTGTTATCAACGTCGATTTCGTCAACGATGCCGGTGAATCCTTCAAGAGGACCTTCGATAATCGCGACACTGTCACCAACACTGTAAGCAAGTTCGACGGTGCGCTTTTCAACGCCGAGAGCTTCAACTTCACGGTCGGTAAGCGGAACCGGTTTTGAAGCCGGGCCCACGAAACCGGTACATCCGCGAGTATTACGGACAACATACCATGAATCGTCGGTAACGATCATTTTGACCAATACATAACCGGGGAAAAGTTTTCTCTCAACCTCTTTTTCCTTGCCGTTGGCACCAATTTCGGTAACCGTTTCGGTAGGAATACGGATATCTTGAATGAGGTCCTGCATTCCACGGTTTTCAACCATTTTTTCAAGGTCGGTCATAACCTTGTTTTCATAGCCTGAATATGTGTGTACCACATACCACTTGGCCTCATCGTATTCTGCCATAGTTCAACCTCCGCTTGCAGTTCGGTTAATCTTACTTAATGATAAGTCCGATAAGACTGCCGAGACCCCAGTCAATAAGCCATACGAACAGGCCGAACACAAGGCACATGCCGAGAACTATAAGTGTGTTCTTCACAACGGCTTTGGGGCCGGGCCAAACGATCTTCTTAAGCTCACCAATATAATCACGAAGGAATTTTACAACTCTCTTCGAAATGGGGAGCAACTGACCCTTAGATTCGGCAACGGCTACGCTATCTGCTACAAGCAAGTGTGCTGCACTGAACACAAATGTTGCAAACAAAGCGATAGCAATAAGAAGCGGAGTGCTTCCTACATAAGACGAACTTACGGCGTTTGTGTAGCCCATAGTGTTGATAAACTCATACGAGGGCGACAATGCCATAACCAGCATGTAGATGGCATCAAAAAGCGAAAAGCCTACTGCTGCCCATCTTGAACCCTTGAATTTGAGTGAAAGAGCCGAGAACAGAACGGTCAAAGCGGACAAAATGAAGCAGAACAAAATGTGCATAGAACATTTTGTGTCTTCACCGCCGAATGCCGAACCGAAAGCAAGTTCGGTTCCGGTACGTACTGCCGACTCGTCGGGGTAGATAACGATTTCACCGAAGTTGAAGAAGAAAAGTACCAAAGCGGCCACACTGAGGACAATGGAAAGTACACCTAAAATATTTTTTAAAATTTTCAAAGTTGTACCTCCTTACTTTGTCTCTTTGTGAACGGTGTGCTTCTTGCAGAATCTGCAGTACTTGTTCATTTCAAGACGATCGGGATCGTTCTTCTTGTTCTTCATAGTGTTGTAGTTGCGCTGTTTACACTCGGAACAAGCCAATGTTATTTTTACTCTCATGACGGCACCTCCCGTTTTACGGAAATAGATTTGGTTTTTGCCTTGTGCAAAAACCTTGAGCCTCCCTCGAATCGAAGCAGAAAAGACTGCCGCGAAAAGTACAATATATAGTAAACTTTCCGAAAGCGCAAACAAGCAGTAGCATTTTCGGCTCGAAAAAGGTCCCTAACATTAAAAAAGACCTTCGCAGAGGTACTAAGAGTATAGCACAAACTCTTTAAAAGGTCAAGTGTTTTTTTGCAATATTTACAACTTATAAGTACAGGGTTTTATTTATGATATGTTCCACCTTGGGAAATTTTAAATGCACGGTAGATTTGTTCAAGCAACATTATTCTTGCCAACTGGTGCGGAAAGGTCATTTTAGACATGGACAGTTTAAAGTTTGCTAATGCTTTGACTTTGTCCGAAAGTCCGTAAGACCCACCGATTATGAAGCAGATGGTACTATCCCCCGAAAGGGTAACGTCTTGCAGTTTGTTTGACAGTTCTACGCTGTCAATCTGCTTACCCTCAATGCACATAGGTATAATGTATGCACCGTTTGGAACAGCAGAGATTATTTTGGTTGCTTCCGCGTTAAGACAGGCTTCAATCTGCGACGAATTAGGGCTATCGGGCAGACGCTCGGGGTCTAATTCGGTCACCGTCATTTTACAAAAAGCCGACAGTCTTTTAAGATATTCGTTTGACGCATCTCTTAAATATTGCTCTTTAAGTTTGCCGACGGCAATAATATGTATTTTAAGCATAGTTTACCTCAAAACAAAACGGCTTTGCCGATTTTTGGCGGTGCTATATATAAAAGGTAGTCTTCATCTTCTATCATTCGTTTGTCCATCAAAGCCGATACTGCAGCATTGTGTGCGATTTCAGGCTTATTGTTTTCACGGCTCAAATGCCCTAAAATAATCCTTGTAGTGCCGCTTTCAACCAACGCGGGCAGTTCAACCGCGCAAGCGTTATTGGAAAGGTGACCGCTGTCACTCAAAATCCTGCGTTTAAGGTGTTCGGGGTACGAACCCTTATGCAATAGATTTATATCGTGGTTGGACTCAAAAAGTATAGCCGAAGAGCCTTTTAGTGCTTGACGTACTTCTTCAGATACAAACCCTAAATCGGTGCAGACGGCACATTTTTTGCCGTCGGGCAGGTTTATGGTGTAACCGCTTGAACCGATACAGTCGTGGCTGGTTGCAAATCGGGTGATTTCCATATCACCCACGGCAACGGCGCCGTCAAAAGCGTTTAACAAACCGTCATCTATACAAGAGTTGCAGGCGATGGCACTTAAAGTGTCCTTTGATGCAAATACCGGAATGTTATATTTGTTGGCAAAAACACGCAGACCATTTATGTGGTCAATGTGTTCATGAGTAATGAATATTGCGGTTATTGCCGAAGGGTCGGTTGCAATGCATTGCAAACCGTCGGTTATGGCTTTTGCACTGATGCCTGCGTCAACAAGAATACCGCCTTTTCCGCATCCTATGTAGGTACAGTTACCACTGCTACCACTTGCGAGTGTGAAAATTCTACTCATAAAAACCTCTTGAATCAAAGATAAAAAGGAACCGTTCTTAAGACAAGAACGGTTCGGATGGTTTAAACTACCGACAGTCTTGCGTCGGGGTCAAAATATGTCTTACGGGTGATATCTGCACCTACAGCCGACAACTTTTCAACAATGTTGTCATATCCACGGTCGATAAACTCAATATTTTCTATTTCGGTTGTGCCGTTTGCGGCAAGCCCCGCAAGTACCATGGCTGCACCGGCTCTGAGGTCAGTGGCTTTTACAGGTGCGGAATTAAGCGACTCAACACCCGAAATAATTGCCACCTTACCGTCAACCTTAATCTTTGCGCCCATCATGGTAAGTTGGTCGACATATTTGAAACGGTTGTCCCATACGCCTTCGGTCATAATGCTGACACCGTCACATAGTGCCAAAAGTGTGGTCATTTGAGGTTGCATATCGGTGGGAAATCCGGGGTGAGGCATGGTCAAAACATGACAACTTTTGGGTCTTTCGGTCATTTTAACTCTTACAGCCTCGTCAAATTCCTGCACTTCGGCGCCAGCCTCAATAAGTTTTGCAGAAATTGACTCAAGATGCTTAGGAATAACATTTTTTATAAGAAGGTCGCCGCGCGTGATAGCGGCGGCAATCATAAATGTGCCGGCTTCAATCTGGTCGGGAATAATGCTGTATGTGGTGCCGTGAAGATTTTCAACACCACGGATTTTTATAACGTCGGTACCGGCACCCATGATGTTGGCACCCATAGAGTTCAAGAAGTTGGCAAGGTCAACAATATGCGGTTCTCTTGCGGCGTTTTCGATAATGGTCAGGCCTTTGGCTTTGACGGCGGCTAACATTATATTAACGGTAGCGCCGACCGAAACCTTATCAAGATAAACCGAGCCGCCAATGAGTTCTTTGGCAGATGCGTTAACCATGCCGTTGTCGATAGTGACGGTGGCACCCAAAGCCTCAAAACCTTTTATATGCTGGTCAATGGGTCTTACACCAAAATCACAACCACCCGGAGGGGCAACTTTTGCCTTTTTAAACCGTCCGAGCATTGCACCGATAAAGTAACTGCTGGCACGCATTTTGGAAGACATATCAGCCGAAAGAATGTATGAATTTATATGGGTAGGGTCGATTTCGACCGTTGTATTATTGATAACTTTAACGCTTGCACCGAGTTCGTATAGTATGCGAACAATGACATTGACGTCGGAAATGGCGGGAACATTTTCGATTCTGCATACGCCGTCGCAAAGAAGTACAGCAGGTATTATTGCAACTGCAGCATTTTTCGCTCCGCTGATTGAAACTTCGCCGTTCAGCGGATTCCCTCCGTTTACAAAGATTTTTTCCACAGGACGCACTCCCAACTTAATGGATTTTATAAAACTCCTGCTTTTATTATTGCCTAAAACGAAAACCACAGTCCGCAATAATAAAAAATAGAGAAAAGGAAAAGATAACTCACAAAGCGTATAATTAACCGTATTTTATATTACACACATAAGATTATACACAAAAAAGAGACGTTTGTCAACGCTAATATCAAGATATGCCGTTTTTTGATAAGGAAATATCTGTATTTTGGGGTTTTATGGGTTTATATACGTTTTTTTGCGGTACAAATCGGTGTTATTTTGTTTGAAAAGGTAAAATAATTGTAATCTTTTTTCTCAAATTTCATCTTGTAAATCATAGATTTATGTTGTAGAATAAATCAAAAGAGAGGTGTATAGCAATGGGAACAGGAAATAATCAGAACACAATTACTTTCAATCTCGGAAATGAGCAGGAGATGGAAGTCAGAAGAATTATGCTTGAGGTTTATAACGCTTTGAAGGAAAAGGGCTATAATCCTGTCAATCAGTTGGTGGGCTACATTCTTTCCGAAGACCCCACATACATCACTACGCACAACAATGCTCGCAACCTTATTCGCAGAGTTGACCGTGATACGTTGTTGCAGATATTGGTTAAGTATTACTTAACTGCATAAATTAAGACTTAAAGCCGTCTTGCTTTTTTGCAAGACGGCTTTTTCTTTTTTTATTCTTCAGATTTTTTTGTGTTTTTATAAGTGTTTGAAGCAAGGGTTATATAGGTTGTTATGATACCCAATCCCAAAAGCACAAAAGGTGATATGCTGTGTGTTGCAACATTATCACCAAAACCACAGACGGTTGCAACTATCTCAGGTATAGTAGCGGTAAAGCAGAAAACGGCAGAGGCAAAACCTAACGGATATAAAAGACGAAAATTCTTTTCAGGTTTTACATCACTGTGTGCCTTGCTGAGGTAAAGGAAGAAAAGCACAGAAAACGCAATTGCGATTATTTCGTATATTGTTCTCGCTCTTAAAGGGTGGCTTGTATATACCGTGTATGCGTTGATAAAACCATAAAGTGTTGAAGCAAGCAACGGTAAAAACGCAGGTTTCGGCAGATTAAACCCAAAAAGTTCACTTGCCGCCAACCAAAAACATGAAACAACACCTAAAGCAGGCAAGAGAATCGAAATAAGCGAAGGTTTAGTAGAAAAAATATGCATGAAAATAGGTATGGTTAGCAAAATTCCCGAAACAATGCCAACGACAGCACCGCATATACCGGTTTTGCCGACACAAACAGGACATCTGAAGGCGTAGTAGGTGTTAGCAACGGTATACACCACAGGTAAAAGAAAAACGATTGTAAGAATTATGTCTAACCATATAAGTTCAGGCTTTAAAAACCGTGTTTCACTGTCGGTTAGGAACATTATTTGCAATGTGCGAAAAAGATTATATAAAAAACACGAAATAATAAACGATTTGGTTGTAAATCTCAGTTTCAAACTGTTGCCTCCAAACATTTTTGACAAGTAATTATTTTTAAGACCGTTTCATATATTTATATGAACAAGCCTTTGAGATTACATCTCTTTTCAATTTTAATTCAACCGTAAAGGTTTGTCAACACCATTTATTTGTCTAAAAGAGGAATTAACAATGAAAGCAATTTATGTTTGGAGTCTGGCTGTATTGTTTATGTGTTCGGTGCTGTTTCCACTTTTTTCGTTGGAAAAAACCGTACTACCCGAACCGCCCGAACAGAGCAAACCGTCTGAAAACGAGGAAGTGACATCATCTGATATGTTCAGGGTGCTTATATCCGATACCGAAACGGTGGAAGAAATAAATGCTGTGGACTATCTTTGCGGTGTGGTAGCAGCCGAGATGCCCGCGTCATACGAACCGGAGGCTTTGAAGGCGCAAGCGGTGGCGGCGTATACTTTTGCTTGCCATCGCAGGAACGCGCGCAAGGACAAGACCTATGATGTGACCGACAACGTATCCGATCAAGCGTATATTTCAGCCGAAAAGCAACAGCAAAAATGGGGGGATAAGTACGATGAATACAGTGGCAAAATAAGAGACGCAGTAGAGTCGGTATTTGGACAGATACTGACCTTTGAAGGAAACCCTATTCTTGCTGCTTATCACAGTATTTCGGGTGGAAAGACCGAGGCGGCAGCAAACGTTTGGGGCGACAGTTATCCTTACCTTGAAATGGTTGAAAGTGTAGGAGATATTTTGAGTCCGAATTATTTAAGTACATCCGTAGTCAGTGAAAGCGACATGAAAAAAGCGGCGGAAAACTTAGGAGCAAAAGTGTCAGGCGAAGCAAAAAAATGGATAACTGATAAAAAGGTGTCCGATTCGGGTACGGTTTTAACGATTAAAATTTGCGGAACCGAGGTAACAGGCAAGGCTTTGCGCAAAGAGTTGGGACTTAAAAGCGCAAATTTTGACGTAGAGTTTGCTGACGGAAATTTCGAGTTCACGGTACGCGGTTACGGTCACGGTATGGGCATGAGCCAATACGGTGCGCAGTATATGGCATTACAGGGCAGTTCGTATACGGAAATTCTTAATTGGTATTATCCCAAAGCCACCCTACAAACCGAGTGAGCAGAATGACGATCTGAGCGTATTTGTAGGGACATGCGTCCCGACTGTCCGCGACTTTATGAGCGTAGTGATGAATCTTTTGTGGGAGTTTCAGCCAAGGTGCCGATATTAATAATATTTTTTATTTTTCCTTTTAGCGTATTCATATGTACTTGCGGCGCCGCCAAATAAATGATTGATATAACATATAAGATAATCACACCTATTTACCATCCATTTGTTTCTCCAAAGAATTGCATATTTATATGGTGTGCTTTCTATTCCTTCAGGGTAAAGGGTGTTATTTTGGTCGGGAAAATTTTTGGCCTCATGTAGATAACTTATAACGATATAGTAATTTAAGTCTTGGAATTCTTTCTTCAGTTCATCCAATGCTTTTCGTACCAGAAAATCAAAAGAGCCGTTGCACCCAACATAAAATGTTAATATGTCTTTTCCTACGATTAAGGTTTTTATTGTTTTAAATAAGGTTTCATACATTGATGGGAAACAATCTCTGTGTCCTATGAAAGCACATGCATTGATAGACAAATAAAATCACCTCTATTTACAATATAGGTCAATTTCACCCTATTGTCAATAGGTCAATTTGACATAATAATCATGAGGTGATTGTATGAGCAGATTGAAAGATTTGAGATTAAAAAGGGGATATACCCAGATAAAAATGCAGATGCTGACAGGTATTGACCAAAGTGATTATTCAAAAATTGAAAGTGGAAAGCGATATTATACTTTTGAGCAATGCCGTAAGATAGCAATAGCGTTAAATACAAGTATGGATTATTTGGCAGAATTAACCGATGAAGAAAAACCGTATCCCAAAAGTAAAAAAGCGTAAGGTGTGAGTGAACACCTTACGCTTTTTCTTATTTCTTCTTCTGTTGTTTGAGCCAGATTTTCATGACAAGGCGGTGGGGGAGAAGTTTTGTAAGAAGAACTTGGGCTCGGATTGAAAATCCGCAAACCGAAACATCCTTGCCTTTTTTCATGTCTCTGAGGGCTCTTGTTACAACCTGTTCAGATGTAAAGAACTTGTTATAGTAAACAATAACGCTTTTATCAACAACGGCGGTGTCGAAAAACTCGGTCTTAACCCAACCGGGGCAAACTGCCATCATTTTGATACCGGTATGACGAAGTTCGGCATTAATTGCTCTTGTGAAACTCAAAACAAATGCCTTTGTAGCACCGTAAACACCGATGTAAGGCACAGGCTGGAACGACGACAGCGAGTCGATTTGATATACCTTCGAACCGCTTTTGAGGTAAGGAAGGGCAACATAAGTGACCGACACAAGTGCTTTACAGTTAAGGTCTATCATGCCGAGTTGTTCTTCAAGTGTAAGGTCGGCAAAAGCACCGAATTTTCCGTAACCGCTGGCGTTTACAAGCACGCCGATTTCAGGCTTTTCGGTCTCTAAAAGGTTTTTAAGTTCATCTATTGACTCTTGTTTAGTCAAATCAAGCGCAATGGGTCTGACGGGTGTTTTGAGGTCGTTTTTAAGTTCCTCGAGTCGCTCTTTTCTGCGCGCAACCACCCAAATTTCGTCAAATTTTTCTTCTTTTTCAAGTCTTATGGCAAATTCTCTGCCCATTCCGCTTGATGCGCCGGTTATAAGTGCTACTCTCATTTATTTACCCTCTCTTTTCAATTTATCCATATAGATAAGCAGTACCGAAATGTCGGCAGGGCTGACACCCGATATGCGGGAAGCCTGACCTATATTTGCAGGTGCTATTTTTTTAAGTTTTTCAACCGCCTCAAGCCTTAACCCTTTGATTTCGTCATAGTTAATGT
This sequence comes from Acutalibacteraceae bacterium, assembly GCA_045592985.1. Lineage (GTDB taxonomy): Bacteria > Bacillota > Clostridia > Oscillospirales > Acutalibacteraceae > UMGS172. The sequence continues at coordinate 75,434 of JAZNVU010000056.1, forward strand.
CGGCAGGCAAAAGTCGGTTTTCAAGCCTTTGCATTTCTTTGACTTGCGCAAACTGTCGTTCAATATAGCCTTTGTATTTTATCTCGGTTTCTGCCTTTTCGGTGATGCTGTGAGATAAATCGGGGCGTTCTTTATCAAACGGTGCTAAATCGTCGTAGCAAAGTTGCGGACGGCGGATAAGGTCGGCAAGTGAAGTGCCGTTTTTAAGCGGTGCCGTACCTTTGCTTTCAAGCAGTTTGTTGAGTTCAGGCAAGGGAGCTAAATACGTGGTCTCAAGCCGTTCGATTTCATGCTCTTTTTTGGCGGTGCGGTCTAAAAATGCGTTGTAATCCGCTTCGGTTACAAGACCTATTTCGTAGCCTTGTGGCATAAGTCGTTCGTCGGCATTGTCTTGACGCAAAAGCAGACGGTATTCCGAACGTGAGGTCATCATGCGGTATGGGTCGGAGCATCCCTTTGTGCAAAGGTCATCAATAAGCGTTCCGATATATGAACTCGAACGGGGCAACACAATCTGTTCCTTGCCTTTTATCTTAAGTGCGGCATTTATACCGGCTATAAGACCCTGCGCGGCGGCTTCTTCGTAACCCGACGAGCCATTAAACTGACCTGCGCCGTAAAGACCTTCATGTCCTTTAACCTCAAGGGTGGTTTTAAGTGCCAGAGGGTCGATGCAGGTGTACTCAATGGCATAAGCGTTGCGCATAACCTGAACGTTTTCAAGACCTTTTATGGTTTTGTAAAATTCAATCTGTACTTCTTCGGGTAAAGATGAAGACATACCTTGAAGATACATTTCCTCGGTGTCGGCTCCGCAAGGTTCAATAAATAACTGATGCCTTTCTTTATCGGCAAAACGAACGATTTTGTCTTCAAGGCTGGGGCAATATCTGGGACCTACACCCTCAATAACTCCACCGTAAAGCGGTGAACGGTGCAGGTTGCGAAGAATAACCTCTTTTGTTTTGTCGTTGGTATAGGATATGTAGCAAACCGAACTGTTATCGATATCTTTGGGGTCGGTAGAGTAACTGAACGGTACAACTTCGTCGTCACCCGGTTGAACTTCAAGTTCGGAAAAATCAATACTGCTGCGCAAAACTCGGGCAGGAGTACCCGTCTTAAAACGTCTTAACGGCACCCCTAACTTGCTCAGGTCATCAGCCAAAGGACGTGACGGAAAAGTACCGTCGGGTCCGCTTTCGAAATTGACTTCGCCAACGTAAATTTTGCCTTTCAGATAGGTGCCTGTGGCAATTATAACAGCCTTTACCGTATATTCTGCACCAAGGTGGGTTGTGCAAACCCAACCGTCGGTTGTCTTTTTAAGACCGCAAACTTCTGCCTGACGAAGTTCCAAATTTTCCTGCAATTCGAGTACGTGTTTCATATATGCCGAATAAGCCCTACGGTCAATCTGAGCACGCAGACTATGAACAGCAGGTCCTTTTCCGCGGTTTAACATTCGGTTTTGAATGGTAGTTTTGTCGGCTGCTTTGCCCATTTCACCGCCCAAGGCGTCAATCTCGCGCACAAGGTGACCCTTTGCGGTACCGCCGATTGACGGATTGCACGGCAGATTGCCGACCGAATCCATATTAATGGTGAAGATTGCCGTTTTAAGACCCAGCCTTGCCGAAGCCAAAGCGGCTTCGATTCCCGCATGACCTGCGCCAATGACGGCAACATCATAATTTCCTGCAAAATAACTCATTTAATAATCCTTCTATTTACCTACACAAAATCTTGAAAATACTTCGTCGGCAACGCGTTCGGTAACACGCTCTCCCGTAAGTTCCAAAAGTGCCGCTAACGCATCGTCAACCAGCACGCCGACTGCGTCGACCGTTTGACCCGAGGACAAAACGGTTATTGCTTCATTTATGTGGTCTAATGCGCGAACGGCGCAGTTGCGCTGACGTTCGTTTAAATAAACGGCGGCTGTGCCGTCAAGATGGGCAGTACCGGTTATAGATTTAATCTCGGTTGCTAATTTTTCTATTCCGTCACCCGATTTTGCCGACATTGTAACAAAGGGGATTTTTAAAATTTCTGCTGCCGTAGTGTCGGGAGTGATAACGTCTGATTTGTTAAAAACCGCAACGGTTTTGTGAGCGTCAAGAGTGCTAAGCAGACCGTTTATATCAAAACCTTTATCGGTACCGTCAAACACTGCCAGGCACAAATCTGCCGAAGCAATTTTTTCTTTAGTACGGAGTACACCGATTTTTTCAACCTCGTCGTCGGTTTCTCTGATACCTGCAGTGTCAGAAAGCCTTAAGGTAACACCGGCAAAGGTGACGGTTTCCTCAACCACGTCGCGGGTGGTACCTGCTACCGAGGTAACAATCGAACGATCAAATCCTGCAAGCAGGTTCATTAAGGTTGATTTACCTGCGTTTGGGGGACCTATAATTACGGTGTTTATGCCGTTTCTTATCATGCGTCCCGTATCGTAGGTACTTGTCAGTTCCAAAAGCTTTGATTTTATACCGTCAAGCATTTTGGGGAGTTTATCAATACCGCTGAATTCAGGTTCTTCATCAGGAAAATCCGAAAAAGCAGCAACAATGGATGCGGCATAACTCAAATCATCTCGAATGGTGTTGCATTTTGCCGAAAGACCGCCTTGCAATGCTTCAACCGAAGCATTTAAAGCTTGTTCGCCTTTGGCAGAAATAATATCCATAACTGCCTCGGCACTTGAAAGGTCGAGCTTTCCGTTTAAAAAGGCGCGTTTGGTAAATTCGCCCGGACCGGCAAGGAAAGCGCCTGCGTCAAGTACGGCTCTTAAAACCGAACGGACAACAAAATCGCCGCCGTGTACCGACAGTTCGACCGTGTCTTCACCGGTGTAACTTTTGGGTGCTCTGAAAACCAAAGCAATTGACTGGTCGATAGTTTTTTTACCCTGTTTGACCGAGCCGAAATGTGCGCGGTAGCCTTCGGACTCAACAAGAGGTTTGCCCGATACGGCGCAAAATACCTTATCGGCTATTTTAAGTGAATCAGAGCCCGAAATTCTGACCGTTCCTATACCGCCTTCACCCGAAGGTGTAGCAACAGCGACAATAGTTTTATCAAATTCCACTTTTGTCATAACCTTTCTTAATCTTTTAAAATGGAATATTTTATTTTGTTTTTCTTTAAATAACTTTCGGCAACCGAGCCTTTAGGACAATAAACCTTTCGTGAACCTTTTTCGCAACTCATGAAAATGTCTTTACCTAAAGAAGTGTCTTTGCCTTCAATATAAACTTGGATATTGTTACAACCCTCAAAAGCGCCTTCGCCGATATTTTTTACATGTTCTTCAAAACGCAGTTCTTTAATGGAGGTACAAAAGGAAAACAAACCGGTGGGAATATCGGTAATCGCCGAAGGAACTGTAAATTCTTTAAGTGAATAGCAACAAGCCAATGCGATTTCACCAATACTTGTTACCGTGTCAGGAAAGACAAGTTTTTCTATTTTTATACAACCGAAAAACGCTGCAGAATTAACTGTTTTAACCGAATCGGGAATATTTATCTCAACCAATTCGCTACAGTTATAAAAGGCAGATGTACCTATGTAAGAAGTGTTGCTCGGAAGGGTTATCTTTTTAAGATTTGCGCAGGAATAAAACAAATAGTTATCTATTATTTCAAGGTTGGCAGGTAAAACAACATCGGTCAACTTGGAACATTGAGCAAACACGGTGTCTTCTATTTTGGTGTCAGCCCCTAAAAATGTCACGCTTGTAAGTGCCGTACAGTCGTAGAAAGAACCAGCACGTACGCACCTAACCGATGCAGGAATAGTGACTTTAGTTAGGGTACTGTTACTTGAAAAAGCACCCGAAATATATTTTATATCTTCGGGAACGGTGATTTCAGTTTCACTTCCAAGGTAAGATATAAGCACTTGATTGCCAATTACTACAAAGTCGCTGTTGTTTGCCATAAGCCAGGTTGTACCTTGAAATGCATTGGTTCCAATGTCAGAAATATGTGAGGGGATAATGACATCGGTCAAGGATGAACAGTTGTAAAATGCATAGTCGCTGATTCCTATAACGCTTGTGGGAATAGCAACACTAAATACGTGTGTATTTTCAGAAAAAGCATCAGACAGATATTTTACTGTCTTGGGAACGACTATATCACCGTCGTCGCCGTTATAATCTATGAGAACGCCGTCGCCTATAACGACAAACTCATCGGTTTGTTGTTCAAGCCAAGGGGTACCGAAAAACGCGGCACAGCCCACCTTAATAAGGGCGTTTGAAAGGGTGATATCAACAAGTTTTGTACAGTTGCTGAATAAATAATTGCAAATTTCAGTGACGGTGTTAGGAATCACTGCCGAAGTGAGATAAGCATTATTCTGCAAAGACGAAACGCTTATAGCCTTGACAGGTTTACCGTTTATAACCGACGGAAACTCAATGCTCGGCGCGCCAAACTCCAACGAGCAGTCGGTTATTTCAATATAGTCGTGATATTCGGTATAGTAAAAAATGCCCGATTTACCTGCTGATACGATGTTTTCGTTGACGTGGTATTCTACAGGTGGAACATACGCGCCAAGGTCAACAGAACTTGTGTTTTGTTTATTGCCTGAGCAGGCGGTAATGCATGATATTAAAATAATAATAACCAAAACAATGGATAATTTTTTCATAGAATTTATTAAACCTCATTATAGTATAAACAATTCCATATATTATACATTTTGTTGCTTTGTGTTGTCAAGAATTACACATTGAAACAGTATGTTTTGTTAAATAGTCAAGTATTATATTTTCTTGTCTTACTTATATATGTCTGTTCTTCGATTATATATTTGGGTCGGTGCTTGGTTTCAAGGTAAATCTTTCCGATGTACTTGCCTATAACACCGATAGATATCATTTGTATTCCGCCCACTATCCAAATAGATGCCATAAGGCTGGTCCAACCGGCAGTGGTGTTGCCTAATATGTGTTGTATAAGTGCATAAATTAAAATTCCAAAACCAAAAATACAAAACAAAGTACCTAAACGCAAAATAAGTTTTATAGGCTTTATGCTGAGCGAAGTAATACCCTCAGAAGCAAACGAGAGCATCTTTTTTAGCGGATATTTGCTTTTGCCTGCAAATCTTTCAGCACGTTCGTAGTATACCGTGCAAGATTTAAAGCCCAAAAGTGGAACGAGTCCCCTTAAAAACAGGTTAACTTCGTCAAACTGTGCCAAAGCATCTAACGCTCTGCGGCTCATAAGACGGTAATCGGCATGGTTGTATACCGTTTCAGCACCAAGCCAATTCATCAACTTATAAAAGAAAGAAGCGGTGGTGCGCTTAAAAAACGAATCTTTTTTTCGGCTTGAACGCACGCCGTATACAATATCGTTGCCGTCTTTGTAACAGGCAATCATTTTGTCAATGGCATTAATATCGTCCTGCAGGTCGGCATCCATTGATATTACGGCATCAAAGTGGTCTTTAACGGTTAAAAGACCGGCAAGCAAAGCATTTTGATGACCGCGGTTACGGCTTAACTTTATTCCCTCAAACCATTCATTTTGACTGCTCAGTTCGGTTATAATATTCCAAGTAGAATCGGTCGAACCGTCGTCTACAAAGAAAATTCGGCTATCGGCGGAGATTTTATCACTCAAAAATTCAAATTTTTCACTAAGCCTTTTGGCTGTTTCGTTCAACACTTCCTGCTCATTATAGCAGGGTATAACAACGGCAAGTTTCATAAATTTCAGGTTCCTTTCGGGTAAAGGCATATTTTTTTATGCGTTCTCATACAATTAAACAGCAATCGGATGGAGTTGAGTGTATGAGGAACGCAATTGAAACGCGGGCGGTAATTTTAGGGGAATACATAATCGAAAATGAAGCAACGGTGCGAGCCGCGGCAAAACAGTTCAGTATCAGCAAATCGACGGTACATAAGGATGTTACCGAACGGCTAAAAACCGATAATCCTTCACTTTGGCGGCAGGTTAAAATAGTGCTTGAACGCAATAAAAACGAACGTCATATAAGAGGCGGTCTTGCAACAAGAAGAAAGTATAAGGGTGAGTAGTGCCATAAAAGGGCACTACTTTTTTATTTGTTTTCAGGGATTTCAGGCTTTGGTTTTGCCAAGGCTTTTTCGGCTAACATGGCGGCTGTGGCAATACATTCATCACAGGTTTTAAGCGGTTTGCCAGTTTCAATACCGCGTATAACCTTGCAACAATCCGAACCACAGGTTTCAATAAATCCGGCGGTAACTTCGCTGCAAAGTTTATAGGTATCACGTTTGGTTATAGGGCCTTTTAAAAGGCTTGCGTTACTGTGGTAGAGGCTTGTGACAAATACTGCGGCAGAAAGTGCTCCGCAGGTGAGGTTATAGCCTCCCATTCCACCGCCAAACCCTTCCATGGCTTTAACGGCGGTTTCTTTGTCTAATCCCAATTCGTCGCAAAACGGCAATACTACCGACTGTGCGCAGTTAAAACGAAGTTTGCGGTGGTTGTTTATGGCTTCTAAAACTTTTTTTCCTGCCATTTTAAAATCTCCTTTTATTTTCGGTAATCAATGGGCATGGTCGCCACAGCATTAAGTTCACTGCCCGATATATTGCCCGAATTATATTCGTGGATTGCCTGAGCGCCAACCATCGCGGCATTGTCACCGCAGTATTTTCGCTCGGGCAAATAAATTTCTAAACCGCGTGATTTACATTCGGTTTCCATACGGTTCCTCAGTTCCGAGTTTGCCGAAACACCGCCTGCAAGCACGACTTTTTTCATCCCTGTAATCTCGGCGGCTTTTAATGTGTTGGCAATAAGAATGTCACACACTCTTTCCCTTACGGTGGCGCAAAGTACAGGAACATCTATGGTTTCGCCTTTTTGTTCGGCATTGTGGGTAAGGTTTATAACGGCGGTTTTAAGACCTGAAAAACTAAAGTCCAATTCGCATCCGTCAACCTTAGGCCAAGGCATTGGATATTTTTTAAAGTCAGAAACGGTTGCCGTTTTGTCAAGCAAAACACCGCCGGGGTAGGGTAGTCCCATGCTTCTTGCCGATTTGTCGAAACATTCGCCTGCGGCATCGTCACGCGTTCTGCCGATTATTTCAAAATCGGTGTATGAATTAACCTTGGCAATGACGCTGTTACCACCCGAAACAAGTAAGCACAAAAACGGAGGCTCCAATTCTTTGTGCGTTATGTAGTTGGCGGCAATGTGACTTCTTAGATGATGTACGGGTATAAGCGGTACGTCGAGGGATAAAGCAAGTCCTTTTGCATAGTTTACACCCACAAGCAAAGCACCGATAAGACCGGGTGCAAAGGTGACGGCAACGGCATCAATGTCGGTAAAAATCAAGTTCGCATCACTCAAAGCCTTGGCAACAACGGCTGAAATAGCCTCGGTATGTCGGCGGGATGCAATTTCGGGTACAACGCCGCCATATATCCTGTGCTCTTCAATTTGTGTTGCAACGACGTTGGACAAAACCTCGCGGTCTTCAACAACTGCGGCGGCAGTTTCGTCACACGATGATTCAATAGCAAGAATTTTCATTAAATATCACCTGAAATTAAGAGTCATAATTACGGCATCCTCTTTTGGGTTGCTGTAAAAGTTTTTGCGTCTGCCACATTCCGTAAAGCCGTATTTTTTGTAGAGCAAAACGGCAGGCTCGTTGGAAGCACGAACTTCCAAACTCAAAAACGCCGCACCTTTTTGTTTACATTCGTCAACCATTTTGCTGACGATAGCAGCACCGATACCTTGACGTCTTTCGGTAGGAATTACGGCAATGTTGGTTATGTAACACTCGTCCAAAACGGTGGTAAAACCGCCGTGACCTAAATATTTTCCGTCTTTAACGGCTAAAAAATAGGTGCCGTTTAATGAAACGGTGTCTTTAATACCGTCTGCACTCCAACCTTCTTCACCTAAAGTCAAGGCTTCGGTATCTGCCATCTCGTCGGCAAACACAGGGTCAAATGGCATTATTTCAAATTTGTTGTTCGATGTATTCATATATACCTTCAAGTTGTAAGTTGATATTTTTGGCACACTCGCGGTAATCGTCAAGCGTACCACCAAATGGGTCGGGAATATTCAGTACCTTTATGCGCTTTTCAGGTATACCGTAAAAAGAAAGTACAGTGCCATGCTCTTTGGTCATACAAACAAAAAGGTCGGCAACGTCAAGTTCTTCCCGACTAAGCGGTGTGGCTGTGTGGGAACTTATATCTATTCCATAATCAGCCATGGCAGTCACCGAATGATGAGTAACAGTGGCACCGTTTTGTGCGCTGAGTCCTCGGCTTAATACCATAACTTTTTTTAGTTGAGATTCACTAAGTTTACTTTTAAATAACGCTTCAGCCATAGGACTTCGGCAGGTGTTACCTGTGCATATAAAGATAACAAGAAATTTATTATCGGTCATAAAAATCAGCCCTTTGCATCAAACCATGTCTTGCCAAAATGAGCATCGACGGTTAGAGGTACGCTTAAAGTAACAGCGTTTTCCATTTCTTCTTTTAAAATCTTGCAGGCAAGGTCGGCTTTTTCTTCGGGTGCCTCAACAATAAGTTCGTCGTGTATCTGCATTATAAGATTTGCTTCAGGCAGTTCTTTTTTCAATCGGTCACTAACCTTAATCATGGCAATTTTTATAATGTCGGCGGCAGTGCCCTGAATAGGCATGTTTCGTGCGACACGTTCACCGAAAGCACGAAGCATACCGTTAGAGTTTTTAAGTTCGGGCAAAAGTCTTCTTCTGCCAAACATGGTGGTGGCAAAACCGTCTTCCTTGGCTTTTTCAATTACATTTTTCATATAGTTGTCGACACCGGGGTAGGTGGCAAGGTAACCATCAATGTAAGAGGCGGCCTCTTTGGTCGAAACGCCGATATCCTTGCCGAGCGAGAAAGCACCGATGCCGTATACAATGCCAAAGTTGACCGCTTTAGCACGAGAACGCATAAGCGGAGTGACAAACTGCGGTATCATGCCAAACACCTGACTTGCAGTAAGCGTGTGAATGTCGGTGCCGTCTTTAAATGCGTTTATCATATTTTGGTCGTTTGCAATGTGGGCGAGTACGCGCAACTCAATCTGAGAATAGTCGGCATCGCAAAGCACAAACCCTTTTTTGGCAACAAAGAATTTTCTAAGTTCTCTACCTTCTTCTCTGCGAACGGGAATGTTTTGCAAATTAGGTTCGGAAGAACTTATTCTACCTGTTCTTGTTTCGGTTTGGTTGAGGGTTGAACGTATGCGCCCATCGTCCATTATGGCGCTCGACAGACCGTCACAATAGGTGGATTTTAACTTCATAAGGGTGCGGAATTCCAAAAGGTGAGATACCGCAGGATGGCGGTCACGCAGACCTTCAAGAACTTCGGCATTGGTCGAGTAACCGCTTTTGGTTTTTTTACGGCAGGGAAGTCCCAAATCTTCAAAAAGTGCAACACCCAACTGTTTGGGTGAGTTGAGGTTGAATTTATAGCCAACCTCATCCCAAACAGCCTGTTCGAGTTCGTCAATACGTTCGTTGAGCATTTCGCCGTATTTTTCAATACCGTCGCTATCGACAAGAAAACCGACCTGCTCCATTTCTGCAAGCACGCGGGACAAAGGCAGTTCAATTTCTTCAAAAAGTTTAACCTGACCCGAGGCTTGCAGATTTTCGTTAAGCACCGAGTTTAAACTGCAAAAAAGAACTGTTTTCAATAAAAGTTCGTCATCTGTGTCTAGTGACGGTTGTGCAACTTTGTACTCAGCCGCCAAACGTCCAAGTTCATAGTCGGAGGACGACGGATTTAAAAGGTATGCCGCAAGCATCGTGTCAAACCCTAAATCGGTCACCTCAAACTGTTCATTTAAGCAAAATTTATAAAGTGATTTCGAGTCGTAAACGCGTTTGGTGATTGCTTTGTCTGAGAGTGTTTTCACAATATCCGAAAAAGAGGTGCGAGCAACTGTTTTGTCGGAGCATACACCAAAAATTTCAAAATCTTCGGTATAAATGTCACAAACTCCGCTTTCTTTTGCCTTTTCACAAACAGTTTTTATATTAGCCACGGCAAAAGTTTCTTTTTCTTCGGTTCCGCAACATATCGAAACGTCAGAAAGTCCTAATTTTTCTATCATGCCAAAAAATTCAAGTTCGCAAAGAAATGCGGCAAGTTGCGTTTCGTCTTTTTCAGAGGTGCGGTATGCATTTATATCCTGCTCAATGGGAACTTCGCGGTTAATTGTACCCAAAAAGCGGCTGAGATAAGCCGAATCTTTGCCTGCTAATAGTTTGGCACGAAGCGTATCGCGAATATCAAGCGTATCAAGTTCTGCGTAAATACGGTCAATGTTGCCGTATTTTTTAATGAGTTCGTCGGCGGTTTTTTCGCCCACACCGGGAACACCGGGAATATTGTCCGACGAGTCGCCTTGAAGTGCTTTTATCTCAATCATCCCGAGTGGTTTAACACCGTATTTTTCCATTATCAGTTCGGGAGTATACTCGGTAATTTCGGGTTTGCCTGCCTTTGTGGCTGAAAGAACAACTTTGGTCGAATCAGACACAAGTTGGAACGAGTCACGGTCACCGGTGGCAATAACACAAGTGTTGCCGCTTTCCTCACAAAGTCTTGCCAAAGTGCCCAAAATATCGTCGGCTTCATATCCTTCGCACTCGATACATTTATATCCCATTAAGGTAAGCAGTTTTTTCAGCAGAGGCACTTGTGCGCGCAGTTCATCAGGCATACCTTTTCTGCCTGCTTTGTATTCAGGGTATTTCTCATGACGGAACGTAGGTGCTTTAAGGTCAAACGCAATAGCAACACCGTCGGGGTTTTCATGCTCGCAAAGTCTTAATAAAATGTTCAAAAAGCCATATATACCGTTGGTATAAAGGCCCGATTTGGTGCTGAGCAGTTTTATTCCGTAAAAAGCACGGTTGATTATACTGTTCCCGTCGATAGCAAGCAGTTTCATAAAAATTCTCCTTGGGTTGAGGCTTAGCAGTGTAAAAACCCCAACCGCACATAATAATACAATTATATTGTACCATTAAACTTCCAAAAACACAAACACAATTTATCGTTTTGAATAAAAACTTATAAAAAATTTCAAGAGGCTAAATTTTAAAAGGCTCCCCTTGGTTGCTCAAGGGGAGCTGTCACCGTTAGGTGACTGAGGGGATAAGATTAAAATACAATCCCTCACCGCCTTACCGGCGGAACTCCCTTTACACAAGGGAGTCTGATGTGTAATTAATAAAAACCGCCGCAAGTGGTTAGCTTGCGGCGGTCGATGGGTTTACGACAGGCTGTCAAACAGGGGTTTCTACATAACTTTTAAGTATTTCTTTAGCCCTGTCCTTATCTTCAGTACTTACTCCCTGTGCACGAAGTGTTCTGGTTAATTCTGCAATAAGCGTTTGCTTGGTGGTGGGGGTTGCCGACGGGATAAGCAATTTCTGTGTTAGTTCAGCAATTTTTTCGGTAATATCGCTGAACTCAGCGTGCTTATCTTCTGCCGGCAGGTCACTTATGCGGATAGTCTCGGCATGCTCGGAAAATGCCCCTCGGATAAGTGCTACTTTTTTGGAATTATCGTCGTTAAGGTCGGCGTACATTCTTTCGTACATCTCAAGCAATTTAAGAAGAGTTGCCTCACGCATTTTGAAAACACTGCAGATTTCGGTAATCTGTTCACATTTTTCTGTGTTTTCCTCTGCACTGCACACTTCAGTTACCGAATCATCCAAACGATGCAGTGAATGATATGAGTTTTTGGTCAACTGCTCCTGTAATTCAGAAATTTTTGAAAAAATTTCTCTTGAAGTAAGCGGATTAGGAACTTCTGGTATAGTTTCAACAGTCTTATTTGTTTGTTTATTTTCTGACATAATTTTGTCCTCCAATTCAATATTTGGCGGACACACTAAACATATCGTGTTTTCGTCTATGAAGCGTGCCCTGCCGTTTTTAACAAGACCTTGTGCCCTTTTAGGGTAAGTAGCCTCATATTCGTTGTTGTTTTCATCCACAACTCTGATGTTTTTTGCTATGGGTGTCATCCCCTTTGCAGATTCTTGCCGTTTTTTGTTATGGGTGCCATCCCCAATAAAATTATAACAATATTGTAGTGGATTTGCAATATATAATTTGTTATCGCAGCAAATTTATTTGTACTTGTCTGTAAGTATTGTTTGTGGTATAATTAATTAGATATATGAAATGTGCAAAAAGCCTCCCTTGCCTAAATGGAGGCATAGCTTCGCAAATTTTATCATGATATGTTTTGCTTGAGTTGAGGAAATTGATATATGAAAATAGGAAATCTTGATATAAAGGGCTTTGCCGCGTTAGCACCGATGGCAGGTGTTGCCGACCGAGCCATGCGCGAAATTTGCCGTGAGTACGGTGCCGCGTATGCTGTGGGCGAACTGGCAAGTGCCAAAGGTATATCGTTGGGTGATAAAAAATCTGCGACCTACCTTTTTGTCAGCGATTCAGAACGCCCTTACGGTTCGCAACTTTTTGGTTGTGACCCGCTTGTTATGGCTGAGGCGGCAATAGAAGCCGAAAAACACGAGCCGGATTTTATAGATATAAATATGGGTTGTCCTGCACCTAAAGTGGCGGTATCTTCGGGTGGCGGTAGTGCACTTATGAAAGATATCGACCTTGCCGCAAGAATTGTAGAGGCGGTTAAAAATGCCGTCCGGGTGCCTGTTACAGTCAAAATGAGAGCAGGTTGGGACGAAAATTCTAAGAACGCGGTGCAACTTGCAAAACTTGTCGAATCGGCAGGTGCAAGTGCCATTACCGTACATGGCAGAACAAGAAAGCAGATGTACGCTCCGCCGGTTGACCTAAATATCATAAAAGAGGTTAAAAATGCGGTAAAAATTCCTGTTATCGGTAACGGTGATGTCACGTCACCTCTAACTGCCGCCCAAATGTATGAAACCACAGGTTGCGATTTTGTTATGGTCGGCAGAGGTGCTATGGGTATGCCGTGGGTATTTTCACAGATAAATGCATATCTTACCGACGGTACGGTTTTGCCTGAACCACCGCTTTCTAAAAAAATGCTTATCATGCTCGACCAAATCGGCAGAATGAAGGAGTATAAAGGCGAACGTACCGCCATGATGGAAGCCAGAAAGCACGTTGCATGGTATATGAAAGGACTTAAAGGTGCTGCAGAACTTCGCCGTATGAGTGGCGAAATAAACAGCATGGATGATGTATTGAGAATTGTCGAAACGGCAATGGAAAATAATAAAGACTAAAATAAAAAACCTCAGGTTGGACCTGAGGCTTTTTGCTTATTCTAAGATATCGGATAATCGGTGACGGGATACGGCACGCTCGGAATATTTGATATCCCAATAGTTTCCGGTCAATTTCCAGTTGGCAAAATCACGCGAATCGCCGGTTATGGCGTATTCTCTAAGAGCCACCTCACCGTCAATATCGGAATACATCATGGTGTGGTAGTAAAGACGTGTGCGCTCCTCGTTTTCACCGATTTCAAAAATCGTTCTGCCGTAAGTCTCGGTATTTCCACCGAAAGAGTCGATTATAGTAGCAAAAAGGTCATCGTGGCAAACAGGTGCTTGAGATGTCGTCATGCCAACCTTACCTTCGGTGCCTGCGGGTTTAACCATAAGAAGCGACCTGACGGCGCGGTCTATTTCAAGCGGTTTTGCATCGCTTGTTCCACTTGAAATGCCGTGGTCGGCAGTAATGATAATGGTTGCGTCATCATATACGCCTGCATCTTTCATGAGGCTTATATATTCGCGGATAAGTTTGAAATCGCCCAGCATTGCTTCATAAGGCTCGGCACCGGGAGTTTCGTTGAGATTTCGGTCAAAATCACCGCCTGCGTGAGGACCCCAAAGGTGATAGAGACGCAAAGCCTTGTCATAATCCTGCGATACGGCAAGCCCGTTTGCTTTAAGGTCTTTGTAAAGGTTTAAATCATCTGACGAATAGCATTTGTCGGTTATGGGCATGCAACCTGCATTCAATTGACGGTCGGTATAGTTGAACACCGATTTGAACATATAAGGCATGTTGCGGTACAACGACATTCTGCTCATCCAGAAGAACGTGCCGTTAAATGAAACAGTGGCATTACCCGCAAATTCGGTGCAGTTATCAACATATTCAACACTGCTTTTACCTACATACTGACTGTCGGTATACAAACCTACATTACAGCCTGTACCGTCAATATCTTTGAGATATGTGCTGTTGGCGTGCGCCTCGTTTATAAAAGTGTCATACGGTTTGTCGAAATAGCATATTTCACCGGTCAGCAAATAGGGGAGTGACGGATAGGTACGGCTGTGTTTGGCAACAGCATCTGGATAGTTTATAAATCCGTCAAGACCTTCGACTGCTTCGGGATTTTCCTCCAACATTTTGTCAACATAATAACCGTCACAAGTATCAACAATGAAGATAATGGTGTTTTTTCCACTTGACAGTTCATACTGACCTTTGTTTGAAAGGTAAAAATACTGATCTGCCGTATCTGCCGAAACAGCGCTGACTCCAAAAGCCGTAAGTTGCATCAGTACAAGTGCCGATGCTACAAAGCAGGTTGCTTTTTTAAAAGAATCAATTTTGTGTTTTTTAAACAAAATGACAGTAGCCGTAATAAGAGCTGCTATAATAGTCACCCAAATGGCAATATTTATATAAACGGTGGTGTTTGAATAAACGTCGCCTTCGCCGGTAAGCGAACCCATGGCACTGTTCAAGAACATCGATTGAATATATCCGCACAAGCCTAACGCGAAAATGAAAACATCAAAAATAAGAGCAGGTACTACCGGTAAAGCAATCGAAACAAGTATTATACCTGCCGAGAAAAGTATAGAGTGGATAAACAGTACCCACCACACGTTTCCAAGTGTGAAAATAAAGGCATTTGAGTTGCCCAAGAAAATCTCAAGCGGTGAAAAGAAAAACACCGTAAAACAAAAGAAAATGCTCACAAAAGCCGAAAAAATGAGTTTTGCAAGCAAACTTTTTTTATTGTAATTGTTTTTAAAGAACAAACTTTTGCGAAAATCAGCCATAAACTTACCCTCTCTCTTAAAAACTGATATATCAACGTGAAAAAGCACCGCAAATGCTTATGATAGTTTGATTCAACCACATTATAGCAATGTTGTGGTATTTTGTCAAATACAGTATAAATAGGTAATTATAAAAGTGCAAAAACAGTAGACAAACCGATGTTTTGGTGTTATACTATGTGTTTGGAATGTGTTTATACATTTCTGTTTTGAGGATATTTTGAAAGAGAGTGTATTTATGGATATAACGAGCATTATAGCGTTGCCGCTTGGTTACGTTATGGAGTTTTGCCAAAAATTAGTATCCGATTACGGTCTGGCAATAATTCTGTTCACTTTGTTGACCAAAATTATTATTCTTCCTTTGTCTGTCTGGGTTCAGAAAAACTCAATCAAGATGGTTGAGATTCAACCGCAGATAAACCGTATCAAAGCAAGGTACTACGGTAACGCCGATACCATAGCCGAGGAACAGACAAAACTTTTCAAGGAAAAGAAATATAATCCTTTGGCATCTTTATTTCCGCTTATCGTTCAGATTGTTTTGCTCATGGGCGTTGTAGGTGTTATCTATAACCCATTCAACCATCTTTTCCGTTTCGACGGCGAAATAATCACGGCAATAAATGATGTCGCATTGAGACTTTCGGGACTCGAAGTTGCTGATTCGTCAATTCAACTTACGGCTATTGAATATATAAAGAATCCCAAGTACTACGGTGAGTTTCTTGCTTTATCTGAGCAGTTTCCTAACGCCGATATTCCTGCAATTCTCACCGAAATAAAAGAGTTTGACCTGGAATTTTTAGGCTTTAACCTTTCTTGGAACCCCAGTGTTATGCTTGGTATTACCATCATAGTTCCGATTATCGCAGGCCTTTCATCGTGGATTATGTGCGTCGCGCAAAATGCCGCCAATGTTCTTCAGGCAGAACAGACCACTTTCAATAAGTATTTCATGCTCATTTTGTCGGTTGGTTTGTCACTCTATCTCGGTTTCTTTGTTCCCGCAGGTATTGCACTTTATTGGGTAGCAAGCAACCTGCTTGCAATTGTTCAACTTTATGCGCTCAATGCCGTTATACCTCCTAAAAAGTATGTTGATTATGAGGAACTTGAGGCGAGCCGTAAAGAATTGGCAGAACTTGATGCTTTGGGCGGAAAGAAAAAGATGTTCAGTAAAGACCCCAATGCAAAACGCGAAAAAGCCGATTATAAAAAGTTCTTTAAAATCGGTAATATGCATATTGTGTTCTATTCCGAGCGAAGCGGTTTCTATAAATATTACGAGGATATAATCGACCGTCTTCTCAAAAAGACCAACCTTACCATTCATTACGTTACTAACGACCCGGATGATGTGATTTTTAAAATCGCCGAGGAACAGCCTAGAATAAAACCCTACTACATCGGTGTTAAGAAACTTATCACGCTTATGATGAGGGTTGAGGCAGATATAGTTGTCATGACCACACCCGAACTTGATAACGGTTATATAAAACGCTCACTAATGCGTAAAGATATTGAGTATATCTTTGTTCCGCATGACAGTGCAAGTTTCCACATGGGATTTAAGGAACATTCGCTTGATAACTTTGATACCGTTTTCTGCACCGGTCCTCATATAGCAAATGAGGTAAGGGCGTCTGAAAAGGTGTACGGTACTAAAGAAAAGAAACTTGTTGAGTTTGGTTATCCGCTTATTGATAAACTTATCGATTCGTACGATAAAATGGATAAAGAGCAAAAACAACGCAAACAGATACTTATTGGCCCTTCGTGGCAGGAGGATAACCTGCTTGACTCGTGCGTGGAAAAACTTATAGACGAACTATATTGTGACGAATACCATATAATCGTCCGTCCTCATCCCGAGTATATGAAGCGCTTTAAACCCAAAATGGACGCGTTGGTTGAGAAGTATAAGGATAAAGTTGGTGAAGGACTCACCTTTGAACTTGATTTTTCCACCAACGTTTCCACCTATGCTTCCGATCTGCTTATTACCGACTGGTCGGGTATAGGCTTAGAGTTCTGTTTTGCAACATTAAAACCGGCACTCTTCATTAACACCAAGATGAAGATGGAAAATCCTAATTATGAAAAAATCGGTCTTGTACCCCAAGAGGTTGCTCTCAGAAACCGTATCGGTGTTGCTTTGGACAAGAATGAACTTGACAAAACAGCAGAAACTGTTAAAATGTTGATTGAGAGTAAAACTTTCAGGGAAGATATAAAAGCCATCCGTGAAAGTCATTTCTATGGTCTTGGTACATATGGCGCTAAAGGTGCTGATTATATTGCAAGATCACTTGTTGAAAAATCTAAAAACAAAAATGAGAGGTAATTAAAAATGATTATTAATGCAGGTTACATAGATCCGTCGATTATGACTTTTGCTATTCAGGCAGGTGCAGCGGTTGTTATTTCGGTGTCGGCTGTTGTGGTTGTTATGTGGAGAAGAGCCAAGAAAAAAGTTGTTGAAAAACTCGGTCTTGAGGAAAACATCAAGAAAGAGCAGGAAGATGAAATTCAGATTTTAGAGGACGAGGCAGAGGTCGCAACCGACGCTGCAAAAGAAGAAGTCAACACCGCAGAATAAAGAAAATTTTAAACCGTCGGGAGTCCTTTCCGGCGGTTTTGTAAAATGTATATAATCTCCATTGTTGAGGTATCAGAATGATTACAAAAAAACAGTTCGACGTGCTTAGTGCTATGGCTCATGAAGGGAAACACCTTTCACAAAGAGCGTTGTCCAAACTCACTGGCATGTCGGTTGGAAACATAAATAAACTGGTCAACGAAATGGCCAAAACAGGTCTTATCAACGACGGTTTTATAACCCAACAAGGCGAAGCAGAACTGGAACCGTACCGTGTCAAACGTGCAGTGTTTATAGCGGCAGGTTTTGGCTCAAGGCTCGTTCCTATTACGCTTAACACACCTAAACCGCTTATAAGGGTCAACGGACAGAGAATTATTGATTCAGCTTTGGACGCTGTGTATGCTGCGGGAATTGAAGAGGTGTATATCGTTCGCGGTTATTTGGGTGAGCAGTTTGACCAGTTGCTGTACAAATATCCCAACATAAAATTTGTGGATAATCCTATTTACAATGAAACTAATAATATTTCATCGGTGGTTTGTGCAGGCAATTTGGTTGAAAATGCTTATGTTCTTGAAGCCGACCTGCTAATATACAACCCAAAAATAATTAAGAAGTATCAGTATTGTTCCAATTACCTCGGTGTCAAGGTGGACATGACCGATGATTGGTGCTTTACGACAGACAGCAAAAACACTATTACAGGTCTTACCTTGGGTGGAACCGATTGCCATCATATGTTCGGCATTTCTTATTGGACCAAGGATGACGGCGAACGTTTGGCAAAGCATGTAAAAGAAACGTTTGAGGCTCCCGGCGGTAAAGAGCGTTTTTGGGACCAGGCACCGTTGCAGTATCATATTTCTGATTATAAGGTCAAGGTTACAGAATGTGAGTTTTCCGACCTCATAGAGATTGATACTTTTAGTGAACTGAAAAAACTTGATAAAACATATAATATGTAAACTACCTGAGGTGACACAAAATGAATTTTAATACAGATAGCATTAATGACGGATTTTTGATGATAAAATCCGCCGATAAAAAAACCACCGCTAAGGGCATGCCGTATTTGGATTTGATGCTTTGCGACAAAACAGGTGAAATTTCGGCAAAACTGTGGGACTACAAGGAAGAAGTTCAAGGAATGTTTGCGGCAGGTGATATTGTAAAAATTCGCGGTACTGTAAGCCCTTATAACGGCGTTGACCAACTTAGAATTGAAAAAATCCGCAAGGCTGTGCCGTCGGATGATGTTGACCCGTCTGAATTTGTACCGAGTGCCGAATTTGACGGTGAAAAAATGTTTAACGAACTCTATGGCATAGCACAAAGTTTTGCCGATTCTGAATTAAGAGACATTGTTACTAAGATTTACAACGATTATAAGGAAAAACTGGTGTTCTGGCCTGCGGCTTTCCGTTTGCACCACGCAATAAGAGGCGGTCTTTTGTACCACACTCTGTCAATTGTCCGTCTGGCAGAAAGTCTTTGCAAAATATATCCTTCGGTCAACCGAGATTTGCTAATTTCGGGTGCCATGCTGCATGACGTTGCCAAGACCGACGAGTTTGTTGTAAACGATTGCGGAACTGCAAGCGGTTATTCGCTTGAAGGTAATTTGGTAGGCCATTTGGCAAAGGGTGCTATGATAATCGGCAAAGCAGCCGAGGAACTAAACGTTTCGGACGAAACAAAGTTTTTGCTTCAGCACATGGTTTTGTCTCACCATGGTGAACCTGAATTCGGTGCCGCAGTAAGACCTATGTTTTTGGAAGCCGAATTACTCAGCGAACTTGACCTTATGGACGCAAGAATTTACGAACTGACTGAGGCTATAGGCAATGTGCCGGCAGGAGAATATACCAATAAAATGTGGGCACTTGATAACCGCAAGTTCTACAACCACGGCCGCAACGACGTCGACACCAAAGCAAAATTGTTTTAAATATAAAGCATGCATAAAAGCGAGGCAATCCCTTACAGCCGG
>JAZNVU010000057.1:0-12157 GCA_045592985.1 Acutalibacteraceae bacterium
CCTCCGACTTCCTCAACCTAAAAAAGAAAAGGTTGGCGGTCCTGCACCTAATCGTGGCCCTCAGGAAATCCGCCGTGTAGATACACGTGCCAATAACGTAGATATTGAAAAATATAACGAAAAATATGAGAATATTGCGCCCGCAAACACCATGAAGGATACTATGCAGCGCAAACAAAAAATCAAGCAGAAATCACGTGACCAAAAGCGTCCTCAAAACGCAAAGCGTGAAACCGAGGCTGATCGCATTCGTCGTATGCAGCTCGAGAAGATTAAAAAGACTCCCGTTACCGTTACTGTTGGTGATGAAATCACAGTTGGCGAGCTTGCAGCAGGTCTTAAAAAGACGGCCGCTGAGGTTATCAAGGTGTTAATGAAGCTTGGTGTTATGGCATCTGTTTCACAGACGATCGATTATGATACTGCCGAAATCGTTGTTTTAGAGCTCGGTTGTAAAATTAAAAAAGCGGTTGTTGTTACTATTGAAGAAAGAATTATGGATGACACCGAGGATACTGCAGAGAGTCTTAAAGAAAGAGATCCTATTGTTGTTGTTATGGGTCACGTTGACCACGGTAAAACTTCACTTCTTGATGCTATTCGTAATGCAAAAGTAACCTCTACCGAGGCAGGCGGTATTACCCAGCACATCGGTGCTTACCGTGTAAACCACGAGGGTAACGATATCACCTTCCTTGACACTCCCGGACACGCAGCCTTTACCTCCATGCGTCAGCGCGGTGCTATGGCTACCGATATAGCCATTCTCGTTGTTGCCGCAGATGACGGTATAATGCCCCAGACCATTGAGGCTATTAACCACGCCAAAGCCGCCGAGGTTCAGATTATCGTTGCTATTAACAAAATGGATAAACCTGAGGCTAACCCCGACCGCATTAAGCAGCAGTTGACCGAGCACGGTCTTGTTCCCGAAGAATGGGGCGGTGATGTTATCTGTGTTCCTGTTTCGGCTAAGACTCACGAAGGTATTGACGACCTTCTTGCCAATCTTTTGCTGGTTGCCGAAATGCAGGAACTTAAAGCCAACCCCGACCGTCGCGCAAAAGGTGTTGTTATCGAAGCAAGACTTGATAAAGGTCGCGGTCCTGTTGCTACCCTTCTTGTTCAGAACGGTACTTTGAAATCGGGCGATATCGTTGTTGCCGGCACCACCGTTGGTAGGGTCAGAGTTATGCTTAACGAATATGGTAAAACTCTTAAAGAAGCAGGCCCTGCTGTGCCTGTTGAGATTACCGGTCTTGACGAAGTGCCTTCAGCAGGTGATAACTTCGATGCTGTATCTGACGAGCGTCTGGCACGTCAACTTGTTGAACAGCGTAAACAGAAGATTAAAGACGATGCCTTTAACG
Source organism: Acutalibacteraceae bacterium (assembly GCA_045592985.1). Taxonomy (GTDB): domain Bacteria; phylum Bacillota; class Clostridia; order Oscillospirales; family Acutalibacteraceae; genus UMGS172. Next base: position 1,371 of record JAZNVU010000057.1, read on the forward strand.
CTGCACAAAAAGTTACACTTGATAACCTGTTTAGCCAGCTTGAGCAGGGCGAAATGAAAGACCTCAACGTAATAGTTAAGGCTGACGTTCAGGGCTCGGTTGAGGCTGTTAAGGAAAGCCTCGTTAAACTTTCCAACGATGAAGTGCGCGTCAATGTTATCCACGGTGGCGCAGGTGCAATAAACGAATCCGACGTTATGCTTGCCGCTACTTCGGGCGCTATTATCGTTGGTTTCAATGTTCGTCCCGACCCTGTAGCAAAAGAGGCCGCCGAACGTGACGGCGTTGAAATGCGTTTGTACAGAGTTATTTACGATTGCATCGACGAGATTACCGCCGCTATGAAGGGTATGCTCGCGCCCAAATACCGCGAGGCTACCTTGGGCGAACTCGAAGTTCGTCAGACCTATAAGGTCAGTGGTATTGGTGTTATTGCCGGTTGCTATGTTAAAAACGGTAAAATCACCCGCGATGCCAAGGTTCGTGTTGTGCGTGACGGTATCGTTGTTGCCGAGGACGAGATTTCTTCGCTCCGCCGCTTTAAGGACGACGTTAAGGAAGTTGCCGAAGGTTACGAGTGCGGTGTAGGACTCGAAAAGTTCGGTGACATTAAGGAAGGCGATATCTTCGAAGCATTCTTTATGGAAGAATACCGCGATTGATATTAACAAACAACGGGTCGTCTTTTTAAGGCGACCCATACTTCAATAAAGGAAAATAATATGCCAAGTTTTAGATTAGGAAGGGCGGCAGCCGACATTGAGCGTGAACTTGCCGACCTCTTCAGAGAAATAAAAGACCCGAGAGTGAGCAAACTTTTAAGCATTATAAAACTTGACCTTTCGGGTGATATGTCATACGCTACCGTTTACGTCAGCGCCATTGAGGGTTATGAAAAAACGGTTGAAAGCGTTAAGGGACTTAAAAGTGCCGCAGGTTATTTGCGCCGTGAATTGGGTGCAAGGCTGAAACTCCGTAAAACACCCGAACTGCGATTTGTTGCCGACGATTCGATTGAACACAGCGCAAAAATCGCCAAAATAATAGATTCGTTCGGGGAGGACGGTCAATGATTTGCCGCGAGATAAACGAGGTTGCCGCCGCATCGTTTTTAAAAGAACACGATAATTTCGTTTTGCTTTGCCATGCTTCGCCCGACGGTGACACTTTGGGCTCGGCGCACGGTCTTTTGGCGGCTTTAAGGCAACTCGGCAAAAAAGCAAAACTTTTGTGCCCCGACGAAATACCTCAAAAATTCGACATTATAAAGTGCGACCGCGACGGTGATTTTGAGCCTCAGACAGTGGTCGCTGTTGATGTTGCCGACCAGAAGTTATTAGGCTGTTTACAACAAGAATTTGAAGGAAAAGTTGACCTTTGCATCGACCATCACAGCACCAATACTCGCTATGCCGATTTGCTTTACTGCGAGTCCGACAGTGCCGCCGCGTGCGAATGTGTTTATAAGGTTGTTAAGGCTTTGGGAGTCGAAATCACTCCTTATATTGCAAGTTGCCTGTACCTCGGCATGTCGACCGATACGGGTTGCTTCAAGTTTTCCAACACAACCCCCAGAACCTTGCGTTTTGCCGCTGAACTTATGGAAAAAGAGGCCGCTTTTGTCGAAATAAATCGCGTGATGTTCGAAACCAAGTCAAAAGAACGCATTGCCATGGAACGCCTTGTGCTCGAAAACATGGAGTTCTATTTTGATGGCAGATGCGCTGTTTTGACCGTAACTGAGGACATGATAAACTCCACGGGTTGCGACCGCGCCGATTTGGACGGAATTACCGCTATTTCACGTCAGATTGAGGGCGTTGTTATAGGTATCACCATTAAAGAACAGACCGATGGCAGTTTTAAGGTGTCTTTGCGTACGCACGAACCATATAACGCCGCAGAAATTTGCGCCAATTTTGGCGGAGGCGGTCATGTAAGAGCAGCGGGTTGCCGTTTTGAGTGTTCTTGTGACAAGGCAAAGAATTTGTTGCTTTCAAAAGTATCCGAGGTATTACCCAATGGAAAATGAGAATTTAAACGGTCTTGTTTTGCTTGATAAACCCGAGGGCTTTACATCTTTTAAAGCCGCCGCCGTTTTGCGCCGAATCTACGGCATAAAACGTGTCGGTCACACCGGCACTTTAGACCCCATGGCAACCGGCGTTTTGCCTATACTTATCGGCAGGTCGACAAGACTTTGCTCGCTTGTTTTAGAGTCGGATAAACGCTATACCGCAACCGTGAGGTTAGGTGTGACTACTGATTCTTTGGACATTACGGGTGCCGTTTTAAGCCAATGTGAGCCTAATGTTTCGGACGAACAACTAAGTAAAGCGCTTGCTAACTTTACTGGTGAGTACGACCAGATTCCGCCTATGTTTTCAGCCATAAAAAAAGACGGTGCGAGACTTTACGACCTCGCACGTCAGGGCGAAGAAGTCGAGCGTACACCCCGTAGAATTAAAATTCATGAAATAAACCTTTTGGAGCGACATGGAGACGAGTTTAAAATCGACGTGCTTTGCTCAAAAGGTACATATATCCGTTCGCTTGCCGACGATATCGGAAAATTTTTGGGTTGCGGTGCTTGTCTTACCGCTTTAAGACGCACCAAAACCGCACAGTTTGACATTACACAGTGTGCCACTTTACAGCAGATTGAAGCCGACCCCGACAAGTATCTGTTACCGTCGGAAATGGCGGTTGATTATTTAAAAAAAGTTGACCTTTCAGAAGGTCAGGCAAGACGGTTTAAAAACGGTGCCGAACTTAGTGCCGACCGTGTAAACCTGCCCAACCCTAAGGATGGCGAACTGTTTCGTGTTAAATTTGGGGACAAATTTTTGGGTCTTGCGGAGTATTCCGGCGAAACCGAAACACTTAACACCAAATGTGTTATAGTTCGGTAATGCATCCACGCAAACTCAAAACAGTGGCAAATCAAGTTAAATATTTAAGGCTAGAAGTTTTTAAAAAGGAGGAAGATTATGAGCGAGATACAATCGGTCGCCGTTTTTGGCACGTTTGACGGACTGCATATGGGTCACCGCGCGGTGCTTAATGCAGCACTGGCTTTTAAAGACCTCTCCCCTGTTGCCATCACCTTTGATGAGCCGCCAAAACGTTTTGTGTCGGGTGATTTCACCCCCATGCTCATGTCCTCCGACAGAAAAAAAGAACTTTTACGTGAACTGGGGTTTAAGACCATCGAAGTGCTTGACTTTGAGGAGATAAAGAACAAACCTGCCGAAGAATTTCTGGACGAAATGTTTAAGAAGTTCAATATAAAGGTGGCAGTTTGCGGATTTAACTACCGTTTCGGCAAAAACGCCGAAGGCAATGCCGAATATCTCACCTCTTACTGCCACGCACACGGCGCTGAAGCCGTTATCTGTCCTGGCACTCTGTTTTCGGGTCAAATAGTCTCTTCCACCCTTATTCGCACCCTTATAGCCGACGGCAACATTGATTTTGCCAACACTCTGCTGGATTCGACATTTTCTTTTAAATCCGAGGTTATTTCGGGCGATAAACGTGGCAGAACTTTGGGTTTCCCCACCATCAATCAACAACTTGACGAAAATCTCGTTGTTCCTAAATTTGGTGTGTATGCATCGACCGTTAAAATTAATGGTACACTATACCCCGCCGTTACCAATATTGGTATAAGACCTACGTTTATACTTAAAAAACCGCTGAGTGAAACCCACATCATGGGTTTTGAGGGCGACCTTTATGGTAAAACAGTTGAAATCGGCTTACTCAAATACCTTCGCGAAGAAACGCGTTTTACAAGCGCTGAATCACTGATAACCGCTGTAAACAGCGACAAAGAAACAGCATTAATGTGCTTCTCGGAACTAAATAATCAATAAATTATAAGAAAGGATGTTTTTATGAACATTTGGCATGACATCAGCCCCAAACGTATCAGTCAGAATGACTTTATGGCTGTTATTGAAATCGAAAAAGGTTCAAAATGCAAATACGAGTTGGATAAAGAAACAGGCATTTTGAAACTTGACCGTATACTCTATACCTCAACTCACTATCCGGCGAGCTATGGTCTTATTCCTCGTACTTATGCCGACGATAACGACCCATTAGACGTGCTTGTTCTTTGCTCTCAACGTCTTATCCCAATGACATTGGTACGTTGCTACCCCATTGGTGTTATTTGCATGAGTGATAACGGTGCCGCAGATGAGAAAATTATAGCCATTCCCTATGATGACCCCACCTACAACACCTATACCGACATTTCGCAGATACCTACCCACATTTTTGAAGAGTGGAGCCACTTCTTTAAGGTATACAAGCAGTTAGAGGGCAAAGAAACTGCCGTTACCGAAACCAAAAATGCCGAAGAAGCCAAAAAGGTTATTCAAAAAGCCATAGACAGTTATATTGAAAACTATTGCAAATAAGAGGAATTTTGGCAAAAGACACTTGAATAAAGTATAGCCTCCGTAACAAATCGTTACGGAGGCTGTTTTTATTTTTTTCTTAGTTGCCAGAAGGCTACTGCGCCGGCAGCAGCAACGTTTAAAGAATCAACACCGTGTGCCATTGGGATTTTTACAGTGTAATCGCAGGCTGTGATGGTTGTCTCTTTTAGTCCGTCACCCTCGGTACCAAGCACTATCGCCAATTTTTTCTCTTTTTCAAGTCTTGGATCATCAATCGAAATAGAATTGTCGTTAAGTGCCATGGCGGCTGTTTTAAAACCTGCTTGTTTTAATTCTTTGGTCCAACCGTCGCCAAGATATGTCCATGGAACCTGAAAAACCGTACCCATACTGACCCTTGCCGAACGCCTGTAAAGTGGGTTACTGCACCCTTTTGTAAGTAGCACTGCCTCCATGCCTAACGCCGCAGCAGAGCGAAAAATAGCACCTAAATTGGTAGGGTTCATAACATCTTCAAGTACTACAATTCGGCTGAATTTTTGCAATAAATCATTAACCGACGGTAAAGGTCTGCGTTTCATGGCACAAAGCATGCCTCTGGTCAGCATGTATCCTGTAAGATTAGTCAGAACGTCGAAATCGGCTGTGTATAAAGGTATATCGCCGCAACGCTCTATAACCTCCAGCGTCTCTCCTTTTAAGGTGTTGTTTTCGGCTAAAAACGATATCGGTTCGTATCCGCCATCGAGCGCACGCATGATAACCTTAGGGCTTTCGGCAATAAAAATACCTTCTTTTTGCATATGGTGGTTAAGCAACTGCGCTTCGGTAAGCCTGGCAAAAACATCAAGTTCCGGTGCCGAAAAATCGGTTATTTCAATTGGTTCCATACTGCTTTATCCACCACAACGTTTCCATAGCACTTTATTTTCATTACTTTCCGCCTCTTAATTTTGATATACGGTTTCTGAGTTCTGCAGCATGTTCAAACTCAAGCAGTTTTGCCGCCTGCCTCATTTCAACCGTCAGTTTCTTTATCATAAGTTCTCTTTGCTCGCGTGACATCTGTTTTACGTTCAGTTCGCCATCACCCTTAGGTGTTATCTCAATAACATCGCGGACATCTTTTATAATCGTTTTGGGAACAATTCCGTTAGCGCGGTTGTATTCGTCCTGAATCTCGCGCCTTCTTAAAGTTTCGGTTATGGCACGCTCCATCGAAGGCGTTACCGTATCGGCATACATAATAACCTGGCCTTCGGCGTTACGTGCGGCACGACCCACCGTCTGAATAAGCGACGTTTCAGAACGAAGGAAGCCCTCTTTGTCGGCATCCAAAATAGCCACAAGCGAAACTTCGGGGATATCCAAGCCCTCTCTGAGCAGGTTAATGCCAATAAGAACATCAAATTCGCCCAAACGCAGTTCTCTTATCAACTTCATGCGCTCGATGGTGTCGACGTCGTAATGCATGTATTTTACTTTGATACCTAAATTGTAAAGGTAATCGGTAAGGTCTTCCGCCATTTTTTTGGTAAGCGTTGTGACCAACACCCTCTGTCCCTTTTCGGTGCGGATATTGATTTCTGACACCAAATCGTCTATCTGACCGTCGGTGGGTTTTACGATGATTTCGGGGTCTAAAAGTCCTGTCGGACGGATAACCTGCTCAACCACTTGCGTGGCTTTTTGCTTTTCAAAGTCGCCCGGAGTTGCCGAAACGTAGATTGCCTGATAAATGTGCTTGTAAAACTCGTCAAACTGCAACGGTCGGTTGTCAAAAGCCGACGGCAAACGGAAGCCAAACTCAACAAGGTTTTCTTTTCGCTGACGGTCACCGCCATGCATACCTCTGACCTGCGGCAAGGTTACGTGCGACTCGTCGACAAACAGCAAAAAGTCTTGAGGCAGATAGTCAAGAAGTGTAAACGGTGTACTGCCCGGAGGGCGTCGTGACAAAACGCGCGAATAGTTTTCAACACCTTTGCATGTGCCGATTTCACGTAGCATTTCAACGTCATACTCGGTGCGCTGACGGATTCGCTGAGCCTCTATTAACTTGCCCTGCTCGGTGAAAACCCTCACCTGCTCTTCCATTTCGTCAAGAATGTCTTTTAAAGCCGCCTCTTTTTCTTCCTCGGGCACTATATAGTGGCTTGCGGGGTAGATTCCTGCGTGGCCGAGGGTTGATTTTATTTCGCCCGTCAGAGGGTTGATTTCCGAAAGACGCTCGACCTCGTCGTCAAAAAATTCAACACGTATGGCGGTGTCACCCGAGTAGGCAGGAAAAATTTCAACCACGTCACCGCGTACACGGAACTTGTTTCGGGTAAAATTTATGTCGTTGCGTTCGTACTGGAGTTCGATAAGTTTCCGAATTAACTCGTCGCGTTCCTTTTGCATGCCGGGACGCAAAGAAATGACCATGTTTCGGTAATCAATCGGGTTGCCGAGCGAATAAATGCAGGAAACCGACGCAACAATGATAACGTCGTTACGCTCCGACAATGCACAGGTCGCCGAATGTCGCAATTTGTCGATTTCATCGTTGATAGCCGAGTCTTTTTCAATATAAGTATCGGTGCCGGGAATATAAGCCTCGGGTTGATAGTAGTCGTAATAGGATACAAAATACTCCACCGCATTTTCAGGGAAGAATTCGCGGAACTCCGAACACAGTTGTGCGGCAAGGGTTTTATTGTGAGCGAGAACAAGGGTCGGACGGTTTACTTTTTCGATGATATTTGCCATGGTAAAGGTTTTACCCGAGCCGGTAACACCGAGCAAAACCTGCTCTTTGTCACCCTTTTTGATACCCTCTACCAACTGCTCTATAGCCTCCGGCTGGTCACCGGTGGGCTTGTAATTACTGTGTAAAATGAACTTGTCCGGCACTTGTCTCACTCCTTTTCGTCATTTTTATTAGTATACCACAAAAACCCACAGAAGTAAACAACGCCTTCACACAAGATTTGTGTAAAGGCGTTGTTTTTTACAACTTAAGCGTTATAATGCCAAGTTGCATTTTTGAGTTTTGAGTTGGAACTGTTAATGGCAATCTTGGCTTTCTGCGCTTCGGTACCGTTGAAGTAAACATCGGTTATTGAATCACAGCCGTAGAAGGCAAAATATCCAACCGTCTTCATATTGGCACCGAATGTAACCGATTTAAGATTTTTACATCCGTAGAACGTAGACATATTAAGTGTGGTTATTTCATCGCCAATAACAACCGAAGTAAGCGAAGAACACTTGTTAAATGCAAAAGCATTAATAGCGGTCACCTTATAATTTTTTCCGTCTTTAACAATTGAATCAGGAATAGTTACCGAAACGGCATTTTTAGAACAATTAACAACCGTTGCGGTTAATGTTCTGTCATTAAAAATATAAGTTATGTCTTCGGTATCGGTATAGTGCCAATTTGCATTTAAAACAGAAACGTTGGAGTTGTTAATAGCAATATACTTCTTAGCCGCCGACACGTTGTCATAATAAACATCGGTTAAAGCGTCGCAACCGTAGAAAGCATAATAACCAATACTTCTTATGTTTTCACTCAACACAAGGGTTTTAAGACTATTACATCCATAGAAAGCCGACACAGGAATATTTGAGAGTCTGCTTCCTATTACTACGTTATTAAGCGAAGAACATTTTGTGAATGCGTAGGAACCAATACCTGAAACATACTCAGGTAAATTGATTTCCTCAAGACTTGTACATCCGTAGAAAGCCGACATGGAAATCGTTCTGAGTGCGATTCCGAAATTAATCTCTTTAAGAGCAGTACAGTATGTAAACGCAAAAGAACCGATTGCAGTTACTGTATCAGGCAAGGTGACACTTTCAAGTTTTTTGCAACCGTAGAAAGCATTGGAACCGATAGCGGTAACTGTATAGTTTATACCGTATATATCTACGGATTTGGGGACAACAACTTCGGTAACATCTTTATCGCAACCGGTAACAGTTGCGGTGTTAGTTGTACTGTCATACGTATACACCAAAGTCTCTTGATAATGCCATGTGGCTTCGGTAAGATATTCATTATAGTCGCCTATTGTGATGTTGTTTTTATCTGACTGCATTCCACCATAATAAACATCGGCAAGCGCAGAGCAACCTCTAAATGCATAACTACCTATACTCGTCACGCTGTCGGGGATGGTTATTGAGGTAAGCGAATCGCAATAGTAAAATGCATACTCACCTATACTCGTCACACTGTCGGGGATGGTTATTGATGTAAGCGAAGTGCAACCAGAAAATGCACTACCAGCAATAGTCAAGGTGCCCTGTTTAATTGTATATGCACCACTTGTTTCTTTTGCTTTAATTAAATGCTTACCGATATACAACACATCATTTTCCCAGTTAGCGCTATTGTTATAATATGCTGTATTATAAAATGCATAATCACCTATACCCGTCACGCTGTCGGGGATGGTTATGGATTTAAGCGAATCGCAATCTCTAAATGCCCTACCAGCAATAGTCAAGGTGCCCTGTTTAATTGTATATGCACCACTAATTGTTTCTTTTGCTTCAATTAAATGCTTACCGATATACAACACATCATTTTCCCAGTTAGCGCTATTGTTATAATATGCTGTATTATAAAATGCATACTCACCTATACTCTTCATGCTGTCGGGGATGGTTATGGATATAAGCGAAGAGCAATCCCAAAATACATACTCACCTATACTCGTCACACCGTTGCCGATTATTACCGATGAGAGCGAAGAGCAACCTCTAAATGCCTCATCACCTATGCTTGTTACACCATTAGGCACAGTGTAGGTTTTCGCTGTTTTTCCAGACGGATATACCATAAGTTCGGTTTTATCTTTATTAAATAAAATCCCGTCTTTCGAAGAAAAATTCTCATTTTCATTAGCAACTGTAATAGATCTAAGACTTTCGCAATTTTCAAAAGCAACAGAATCAATTAGTTCCACATTTTTACCGATTGTAACCTCAGTAAGATTTTGACAACCGCAAAACGCAAAATCGCATATACTTGTAACACTATCAGGAATATCAATGGATGTAAGGCCACAGCCCCGAAATGCCCACCACCCTATAGAGGTCACGCTGTTAGGTATGGTAACAGAAACAAGGCTTGAACAGCCATCAAACATAAAATCCGATATGCTGGTCACACTGTTGCCAATTTTTACTGTTGTAAGGCTTGAGCAACCAGAAAACGCATCCTCACCTATACTCGTCACGCTGTCGGGGATGGTTATTGATGTAAGCGAAGAGCAATATTTAAATGCATCACTACCTATACTCGTCACGCTGTCAGGGATGGTTATCGATGTGAGCGAAGAGCAATATTCAAATGCATAACTACCTATACTCGTCACGGGGTAACCGCCCAATGTTGACGGTATTGTGACCGCTCCGCTGATGGAAGTATTTACGTCTGTTATAATTGCTTCACCGTCGGATACCGAATATGTGTAGTACCCATCTGTCGCAGCCGACGCCTAGAAAGTGAACAGTCCGAGTGGACAGACTGATACCAGCAGCACAACCGCCAATAAAATCGAAAAAAGTTTTTTCATTTTTTCCCCTCCAAGAATTAGTTGTATTTATATTACAATACTTTGAACCTTAAAGCAATAGGTTTTTCATCTTTCTTCCTCCAAAACAAAAAGTGCGACCACCGAAGCAGCCGCACAAAAAACGCAAACTCCGATAGTCGCCAAACTAACTCAATGTGAAATGGATGCAAACGCACTTATCTACAATCAGCTGGAATTTGCATTTTTATCAAATCCTTGCTAATTATAGATATAACCAAAACGGAGCGTAATTATTCTTATAAAAAAGAAAAATACACCCAATTTCACACGATATTTAGTTAGTTTGGCAATGTTATTATACCCTATTTATTCTGATATTTCAACACAAATTTATAACGAAACACCAAAACGCACAGTTGCTATGTAAGACACAACTTCTACGTGCTGACGGTGAACACAAAAAATGGTTTTTAGTGCTTGACAATCGGTAGTGTGAAATGTATAATAATCGTTGCGGAATTGCTTTTTGCCCGCCTCGGCCGCCCACCGTGTGAAATTTAGGGCATTACGACGTATAGTGCAGACCTCACTCTTCACTATTCACTTTTACCTATTACTTTTTTGCGGGTATGGCGGAATTGGCAGCATTGAGCGTGACCGCCGCCTGTAGCGGATTAAGGGAACGTGAAATGGCGCTGCGGTCGACGGAGGCGAAGGCGTGTGTCGACGCCTGAGAAAACGTCGGGCACCGCAAGAGTATCGCGGAGCGCGGATGCGCCCCAAACCAATAAAATTAATATGCGGGTGTGGCGAAATTGGCAGACGCGCTAGACTTAGG
>JAZNVU010000058.1:0-3308 GCA_045592985.1 Acutalibacteraceae bacterium
AGTAGACAATCTGTGAGAAATAAACACCACCGTCTTGTCGTTTGTGTGCTTAAGTATAGATTGATTGAGATTATACTCGGCCATCGGGTCAAGCGCACTAGACGGTTCATCCATAATAATTATGAGGTACTCATTAGCAAAAACACGTGCAATAGCTATCTTTTGCGATTCGCCGCCGGAAAGGTTGGTGCCTTCATCATTAAATTCTCGTGTGAGGTGTGTATTGTTGCCGTCCTTCAAGGTTTTAAGTTTTTCGGTGAAGTCTGCCTTTTCTAAAGCATCTATAACCGTACCGTAGTCGGCCGTTTCATCGTACTTTCCGTTCATAACATTCATACCAACTGATGCTGCGAATATTTTATAGTCTTGGAAAACGGTTCCTATCATTTTGCGGTAACACACGGGATCGTATTCCTTTATGTTGACACCGTTATAAAGTATTTCGCCATCGGTTGGGTCGTACAGACGCATCATCAACTTAATGAGTGTGGTTTTACCTGCTCCGTTATAACCTACTATGGCTATTTTTTCACCCGCAGTCAGTTTGAACGAAATGTTCTTTAAAACATCCTTACCCTTTTCGACATTGGTTGGTGCCTTATAGTCTTCACCGTGAAATTTGTACTTAGGATGTGAAGCAAATTCATAAGAAAAACTGACGTTTTTAAACTCAAGACTTTCGAACGGCGGTATTTCTTTTATTCCGTCCTTTATTTCGGGAGTGAAACGCAAAAATTCACGATACTTTTCTATATACAAAGAATGCTTGGGGTAATTAGTTATTCTTTCTATAAGGTTGGAAAACATCCAACGTATACTCCAAACTATATTTACCGTAGCCGCAAAACCACCTACCGCCAACGTTCCGTTGCCAAGCTGAAGCACCATATACAAAAGAACTGCAAAAAAGGTCAGTGTTGACATCGCATTCCAACCAAGTCCATAAAAAAGATAATATTTCTTACCGTATTTAACATCAAGTTCTATGATCTTTTCGTTGTTTTGGTCGTATTCGTTCATCAGCAGTTCGTCAGCTCTGCTGATGCGCAACTCTTTTGAATAATCGCTCAAGTGATAAACTCGGTTGATGTAACTCTTTTTTCTCCACAACGGATTGGACTCCTTGTTGTGTCGGAAGCTCACTTTGTTTCCCACTAAATTACATACAATCGTAATTCCAGATGATACAAACAGTATCAAAGCTATTATGGGGTCGACTGTTAACAGCAAGCCAAAAAGAGAGGAGGATGCTACTATTCGGTTTATCAGTTTTCCGGTATCTTCCATTACATCAATGGCACGCTTATCCGATTCGTTCATTGCCCAAACGAAATCGTTGTAAAACTCAGGATCATCAAAGCAGGCCAAATCAAGAGTCTGAGCTTTGCTGAATAGTTCTGCGTGCATTTTAAGGTGTAGCTTTTGCCTCATCAACGGATTGTGGATAAGCCAATACCATTTATCAAAGGCGTACGCCAGTAAATAAAAAGTCGCCATTATGGCAATAATTTTCAAAGCATATGCAAAATCCGAACCGTTACTTACAGCATTCAACAGATTAAAACTGAATATAGCAGAGGCAGAATTTATCATACCCCATACAAGACCCTCTACAACCATCCACACAAAATAGTCGGGTGTGAATTTTGCTACCTTGCCCAAAATAAACAGATTGTTTTTGAGTATTGATGAAAATTTCTGTCGATTCTTCTTAGGCATTTGCTGTCACCTCGTTTCCAAGATAGTTTTCCGCTTGTCGACGGAACATGGCAGCATACTTGCCGTTTTTATGTAGTAATTCGTTATGTGTGCCAATTTCGGCAATAGTACCGTTATCCATAAGTATTACTCGATCGGCAAGCACTGCGGAGGAAAGCCTATGCGAAATAAAAATCACACTTCTTCCTTCTGTTGCCTTCATCATGTTTTCGAACATCTTGTACTCGGCAATAGGATCCAAGGCACTTGATGGCTCATCAAGAATTACAAATGGTGTGGAATCGGCAAACACTCTGGCAAGAGACAGCTTTTGTTGTTCTCCAATAGAAAGATTAACGCCCTTATCATCAAACTCCCTTGTCAAAATTGAGTCAAGTCCGTTTTCAAGTCCGGATAACTTATCATAAATACCGCTTTCACGCAGAGCATTTTCAACCAGTTGTTCGTCACCGTCGGTAAGCGGTCTTAACAATACGTTTTCACGAACACTCAAAGATAGCATTTTAAAATCCTGAAACACCGTACTGAACGACTGACGGTATCCGCCAACATGGTAGTTTTTAATGTTTTCGCCGTTAAGTTCAATTTCACCGCTTGAAGGGTCATAAAGTCTCAGTAGCAGTTTTACAAGCGTGGTTTTACCCGAGCCGTTACTGCCGACAAGAGCTATTCTTTCGCCTTTATGTAACGTGAAGGTTATATTCTTTAATGTATCTGTCTCAGAACCTTCATATTTAAAGCATAGGTTTTTAACCTCTAAATCCCCACCGTAAGAGGGCATTGCTTTATCGCCATCAAGTATTGCCGGTGTATAATCAAGAAAGTATCTTACGTCCTCCAAAAACAATGCATGCTCACCAAACTCTGCAAAGTTCTGCACAAGATTGTTAAGACAATAGGAAATCGTACCGATTGAACTTAGTACGACAATGCAATCGCCTACCTGCATACCACCGGCTTCGTGACCAATACACATAGTGCTCCAGACTGCGTAAAGCGTTGCACCCAAAACAGTTACAACCTCAAGCCCAATCTTTTGTACATATCCTAATATAGCCTTTTTAACACCATATTTTTTCACTAACGCTTTGTAATCAGCGAATGTGTCTCCAAGCGCACTCAGCATTTCAGAATACATACCGCCTATACGCATTTCCTTAGCATATTCGCCTAAGTAAAAGGTTCTTTTGACATAAGCTGCACGGCGATTTATAGGTTTTAATGCCGCTTGATGATCGTGTGTCACTATATTTTCCATACGCTTAAAAAAGCCCAGTAGTAACGGAAATAATCCAAACACAATAAGCCACGGATTGATAACAAATAAAAGCAAAGAATTGGCAAATAAACTGATAAATCTGTCTATGAGCATATCGAACGACCGCATAACCTTGATCGTACGGTCATACGCTTCGTCCATAGCTCTCACGTATTTGTCATAAAATGACGGTGTTTCATAGCAGGCGAGTTCTACTTTGGCCGCCTGTCGGAATAGCATTTTTTCAATATTTGCGGCAATTTTTCTTTGCTTGGGCGGCGACATTACATTCCAAAACCATTGCAATGCCTGATATACAACAATGCAAGTG
>JAZNVU010000059.1:0-2688 GCA_045592985.1 Acutalibacteraceae bacterium
AGAAAGATAAACGAAACCGAAAAACTAAAATCAAAACTTATTGAAATTGTTGAGAAACTAATTGTTGACGAAAAAGTGGATACATTTCTTTTCGGGAGCAAGAGCCGATTTAATAGTTTATGCCTTGAACTCGTAACCGAAATAAAAGAAAAACACCCGCACATAAAACGAATCTACGTGCGAGCAGAATATCCGTATATAAGCGAGTGTTATAAGAACTATTTGCTTGAAAGCTACGAGGATACCTATTACCCCGAAAAGATACTAGGTTCAGGCAGAGCATCTTACGTCGAGCGTAACTATGAAATGATAGATAATAGTTACTATTGCGTAGTATATTGTGACGAACATGGCGCTCCAACCACCCGCAAAAGCGGTACCAAAATTGCTCTCGATTACGCTATAAAGCGATGTAAAAAGATTATTAGAGCATTGTAAGGTTTAAAATGATTTTAGGCTCTCCAAGCATGTGGAAAATGTGATACATTTTTTCCCTGCTTGTTACGGTATGAGGCGAAATTAAAAGGAAGCACAAATTTTGTGCTTCCTTTTTTACTGTCTCAAAAAATATTTTAATAGTGATATTGTGAGACAAGTCTCACAGTGTTATTTTGCCTATCGGCAAAGTGATATTAAAACCTTTCGGCTTTAGTGATATTTTATTCGCCATTAAACTGCCGAAGGCAATATCACTCGGCGGCAGCCGAATATCACTGCGTAGCAATATAATTCGCCGCAAGACGAATAAAACTGGCGTTGTATCCTTACAGGTACAACGCCTACGCTCGTTTCTTTTTTATTTTCTGCACATATAAAAAAATTCTTTTAGTTTTTGTTCTAAGTACTGCCTGTCTTGCATATAACCGCAACCATGCTCGGCACCCTCTACAAGTTCTATCACCTTTTTGGACTTGGCAGTATTATAGCACTCAACCGACATTTGATACGGCACCAGACTGTCTGCCTTGCCATGGATAAACATCATAGGAATTGTGTTGTTTTGGAGTGCCTTTAAAGCCGATGTTTCATATAAACTAAACCTGCCGAACAACCTGCACATGGGCTCCAAAATCCCAATAGCAACTTTACGGCTTATATGGAAGGTGTTTTCGGCAACATTGCCTATAATATCGATAGGTGACGAATATCCACTATCAGCAACAATTCCCTTGACATTTTCAGGCAAACCGATGTCAGACGCCATCATAACTGTGGCGGCTCCCATCGAAATACCACTCAAAAACACCTCGTGTTCCTTACCAAAACGGTCAAGTATGAAATTTACCCACGAAAGCGCATCAAAACGTTCTTTTATTCCATAGGTTATGAGTTTTCCTTCACTGTCCCCATGACTGCGGTGGTCAATGAGCAAAACGTTGAACCCAATGTCGCGGTACATTTTTATGGCGCAGGAGTAATCGCGCCTTGCAGGTGAACGGTATCCGTGAAACGTAATTATTGTAGCGTCACAATCGCCGCCGTAAAGCCTTGCGGCAAGTTTTAAGCCGTCATAAGATTTAGTGAATACCTGCACGGGGTTTAAAGATTCGGCGTAAGCCATTCCGTTTTTAATATCCTCGGCATAAGGCTTTAAAGCCTCGACTATACCGGCGGTTACGGCATCTTTTTTCGGTTTATGCCTACGGCGAACAAAAGCGGTGCAAAAAGCCCAAGAAAATCCCGCAAATAAAAGGCACAAAACAACACCTATGACAATTAACACGACTGCCACCCTTTAGTCACCTGCCAAAAAATAATCGTAGCCGATTTTTAAAACCGACTACGACCATTATACCCCTGACAACCATAGGTGTCAATATTGTGAAAAATTATTCTTCCATCTGCTTGCCTAAAAAAGTGGCTGCAACCTTGCTAAGTTTTATATCGGTCTCGGTAGGGACAGACATTTCATCCGACATAAGCATAACCACAGCACCTGTGATGTCGCCTGCGCTCAGAATCGGTACGACAATTGATGCCTTACGGTCAAAACCTTCAAGTGCCTGCATAGGTTCACGGTCATCCGACCCAAACACGTATGAAGCACGTGATTCAATAAGGTCTTCCAAAACAGTTGAAACACGTCGTTCCAAAACCTCTCGCTTGGAAATGCCGGCTGCAGCAACACAATGGTCGCGGTCGCAAACAATAACGGGACTCGAAGTGTGCTTTATCATAGCCTCGGCATACTGCACCGCTGTGGAAGATAACTCACCGATGGGCGAATATTTTTTGAAGATGACCTCGCCGTCACCTGCTGTGTAAATTTCAAGCGGATCTCCGTCCCTGATGCGCAAAACTCGCCTAATCTCCTTCGGAATAACCACACGACCAAGGTCGTCTATTCTACGAACTATTCCTGTTGCTTTCATATATAAAAACTCCTTTTCACTATTTAATGGTGTGGAGTTAGTATGTGGAATATTGCCATTATTATACTCATTTGACACGATTCTCAGTATTTCTTTGAAGATTTGTGCGGTCTCTTCTTCACGCTCCATTCGGTTTATAGTGCAACCTAATTGTTTGATATCAAAGTCACTTCGTCGATTTTGAATTTGCTGTTCTGGAACATCATACATTCGAGCAATAAATGCATCAGAAGCATGCTCGAAAAGTTTTTCTAATTGACTTTTGCTCATCCTAAAGAAATCCGCCGGCAACCTAGATATCGTCAGATGATGAAAC
>JAZNVU010000060.1:0-21683 GCA_045592985.1 Acutalibacteraceae bacterium
AATAAAAGAACTCAACAGCAAACTTACCTCTTTGGGTGGGAGTTCGGACAGTGTTCCTAATTCTGGCGGTCATTCTCGCATTGAAGACACAAGGATTAACGTTATTGTTGCACGTGACGAGTTGCAGAGCAACTTAAAAGAAGTGAACTGGGCAATAGAACGTGTTAACCGTGGGCTTAGCGTATTGGACGAGCGTGAACAAAAGATACTTAACGCTTTTTACATACACCGTGTTCCCGGATACATCGATAGGTTGACTGAGGAATTGTTTTGCGAAAAGTCTACTGTTTACCGCATCAAAGATGAGGCATTATACAAGTTTACGGTGGCTATGTACGGGGTGGCGGACTGACAAATTTTAAAAGTTGGGAAAAAAACGGGAACAAATTGCCGTTTTTATGTGTTAATATGATAAGGGGTTAGTTTGCAAACCCAAAATATTGGAGCAGGTCTTGTGGAATCTGCCAACAAAAGGAGCAGGTCTTTTGGGCTTGCTCTTTCGTTATGCCTTTTAAAACCTTTGTTATGTGTGTCCCGAAGGTTTTGAGGATAACAAGGCGCCGGAGAAGTTGTGTCGGCGAGGTGGGGTTTGGTGGGCAAAAAGCACGAGCGCATCCGGTGGATGATACAGTGAGTGCGACTTGGCGCAACGGTCGACGGAGGCAAAGGCGTGTACCGATGCCCTAAGCATACGTCGGGCACCGTAAGAGGGTACATTATTTCAGAAAGGAATGTTTTATGATGCCGAGAGGTAATAAAGATAATTTAAAGTCAAATGACGAGCGAACTCCCGAAGAACGCCGAAAAAACGCGCAGAAGGCGGGTAAAGCAAGTGGCAAGGCAAGAAAAGAAAGAAAATTGCTCCGAGATGAACTTTTAACCCTTTTGAATACAGGCAAAACACAGGAAAATATATCACTTGCCTTAATAGAAAAAGCTATGCACGGCGATACTAAAGCGTTTGAGGTTATACGTGATACTATTGGTGAAAAGCCCGTTGACAAGGTTGAAGTTTTAAATGTTGACCCCGATATAGTAAAAGAAGTCGAAAGAATGGTCAACGATGACTCGTGAAGAGGCAGTTAGATTCTTAATAACAGAACCTTACAAATTCGGGCATTTACTGGGCTTTAAAAAACTCGGTGCTTTACATAACAAGTGGATAATATCGATGCTTAAAGAAAAAACCGATAAAACACTGCAAGCACATCGTGGTTCGTATAAAACAACGTGTGTTTCCATTGCGTTGGCTCTGATAGTTATTCTTAAACCCAACGAGAGAACACTTTTTATGCGTAAGACAGACACCGATGTCAAAGAAATCATCAAACAAGTACAAAATATACTTGATAACCCGCGCACACGGTATTTTGTTCAGGTAATATACGGTATCAATTTACAGTTGCCTACGCGCTCAGCAACCGAAACAAGTACCAACCTTACTACCGACATCAAAGGTACATCACAGCTTGTCGGCATGGGTATCGGTTCATCTGTTACGGGTAAACACTTCGACAACATATTTACCGACGATATTGTTAATGTTAATGACCGAATGTCGAAAGCTGACCGCGACCGCACTAAAATTCTTTACCAGGAGTTGCAGAACGTTAAAAACCGAGGCGGTCGAATTTTTAACACAGGTACACCGTGGCATCCTGACGATTGTTTCACTCTTATGCCGAATCCCGAAAGGCACGACTGTTATTCGACGGGGCTTATTGATGCAGATGAACTTAAATCCATAAAAGAAAACATGACGGCTTCGCTTTTTGCTGCCAACTATGAACTTAAGCACATTGCCGCCGAAGACGTTTTGTTCAGAGACCCTGTGACTGGTGCTGAACCGCATCTTGCCGAGCAAGGTGAAAGCCATATTGACGCTGCTTACAGCGGTGAAGATTACACAGCGTTTACCATTATTAATAAAAAAGGCGGAAAATACTACGTATTCGGTAAATTATGGCGCAAGCATATTGACGACTGCATAGACGAAGCAATAGCGTTACACCGTAAGTTTAACGCTATGAGTATTTCGGTTGAAAACAACGGAGACAAGGGCTATCTTGCAAAAGACCTTCGCAAGCGCGATGTTTATGTTAATGAATATCATGAAAAAATGAATAAGTTTCTTAAAATAACGTCTTACCTCAAAGCAGAGTGGAAGGACGTTATTTTTGTTGAAGGTACCGACGAAGCGTATATATCGCAGGTGTGCGACTATTCTGAAGATGCAGAGCATGACGATGCACCCGATTCGTTGGCTTCACTTGTCAGAAAACTTTGGAACAAAAAGGAAGAAGGCAAACCGCCGAGGCCGACGGCGGACCAATATTACAACAAATATCACGGTATTTATACCGACGATTTGAGTGGAGGTTGGGGATTATAGTTATTCAAATCTTAATATTACTTATTTTATGGCTGATGAGTTGCGTTTTTTGCGCGCTTGTCGGCTTTTTTGTTGCAAACAAGGGTTGGTTTAAGGCTAACGTTGAAGATTCTGCAAAAACGAAAATTGACCCTGATGTAATAAAGCAAGCGGAACGAGAAGCAAGAGAATTACACAACATGCTGACCTATGACGGTTCCGTTCAAGAGGAATTTAAAGACTATTAACGCATTTTGCGTTGATATATTAACCGCATTTAGCGGAAAGGAGCATTTTTTATGTCAGAAGAACTTAGTTTGAATCTTGAGGGCACCACACCGATAGAGGAAAACGCGGGAAATGCTGAGGACCAAGGCTCTGCCACCGCACCACAGGAGCAGAACCCCGAAGTATCGAACGAGGATGGGGATGTCACCCCACCCGATACGGTACCTGAACCGTTTTTGAGTATTCAGTTTAACCACGAGGACAGGTCTTTGACGCGTGAAGAAGCCACCGAAATGGCGCAAAAAGGATATGCATATGACGAGTTATATTCTAAATTGCACCGCGCGGCCGCTTTACAGGGCAAGGATGTTAAGACTTTTATCGACGGTTTTGAAAAAGCCCAGGATGAAGCCTACCGTGCTGAACTTGAAGAAAAATTTGGTGACGATACCGAGACGATTGAGAGTCTTATGGAACTTTACAACTCTAAAAAAGAAAGCACCGTTAAGGCGGCTCAGTCAGAGCTTGAAAGACAGAAAGCAGAAAGCAAGAGCAATCTTGAATCGAGACTTGCAGACGAGTTTATTGAACTGCAAAAGGAATTCCCCGAACTTAAAGATTTTTCTTCTCTTCCATCTTCTGTCAAGAAAGCGGCGGCAGACGGCAAAAACCTCTGTGATGCCTATCTGCGATACCTACATACAGAGAAAAAGAAAATTGATGCGGCAAAGTCTTCGGCTGAAGCCGCGAAAAAGGCATCGGCGGGAAATCTAAAGCCCGACGGTGCAGAGCATGACGACGTTATGAACGCGTTTATGCAAGGACTATACGGATAATAAAGGAGAAAAAATATGCCTATTAACACTTTAGCAAAAGCACAGGAATTTAGCGCACAGCTCGACAAAATCGTCACTCAGAAAGCGGCTACCGGCTTTTTTGCCGATAACGTTTTAAGACAGAAATTTGTTGGCGCCAAAACAGTAATTATGCCCGACATCGACTTTGTCGGTCTTGCCGATTATAACCGTGATAACGGTTTTTCAAAAGGCGGCACCACTATTGCTCACCAATCGTTTGAACTTACCAAAGACAGAGGCAGACAACTTATGCTTGACCGTGAAGACCTTGATGAGACCGGTATTGCAAACCTTGCAGGTCAGGTCTTGGGTGAGTTTGCACGTACCAAGGTTGCACCTGAAGTTGATGCCTACGTTTTGTCTAAGTTGGCAGGTGTTGCAGCAACCAAAAACCATTCACGTGTCGAAGGCGGTGCCAACAAGCAGTATGCAGATTTTATTGCGGCAGTTAACGCTATACGCGCTGAAATCGGTTACGATGAAGAACTTGTTGCCTTTGCAGACAATACATTTAACACCGGTCTTATGACCACTTCGGAATTAGACAAGAAAATTGTTGTATCCGACTTTAAAAAAGGCGATATCAACCTTAGGGTTAAAACCATTGACGAAGTTCCGATTATCCCGGTTGCTGACTCGAGAATGAAGACCCTTTTCACCTTTGGTGACAACGGCTTTACTGTCGGTGAAGGTGCCAAGAGCATTCGTCTTCTTGTTTTGCCTAAAAAAGCCGCAAGTCTTGTTAAAAAGACCGAGACCATGCGCATCTTCACTCCCGACCAAAACAAGGACGCTGACGCTTACGTATTTAACTATCGTCTCTACTACGATGTATTCGTAAAGAAAAGCAATCTCGGATTTATCCAGGCTGTTATATCGGCCTAAACGTTTTGGGGACATCTTTTTAAAGGAGGTGTCCCCTCTTTTTGGAGGTAAATATGAAGTTAATTAGTTTTTATGGCAACGAATTAGTTATTACTGATGATAAAACCAAGATAGAAAGGCTTAAATCACAAGGCTTTAAGGAAATGAAGCCTCAAAAAGAAGTAAAAGAACTCCCCAAGAAGGAAGGAGCGACGAAAAATGCAAAGCGAAAAGGTAAAACTGACACCGAAGGAAATATTTGACGAATACAAGGCGGGTGTGGACTACAAGGCCTCGCTCGGTGACCGTGGTCTTTATGACCAGGCGAGAATGAACGAACGCTTTTACGTCGGTGACCAATGGTACGGTGCCCAGGCAGGCAACACAAGACCGCTTGTGAGACGTAATGTTATAAAACGCGTCGGAGAATACAAAAAGGCAGTTATCGGTTCGGCTCCGATATCGGTTATATATTCAGCAGAAGGTATATCTGATACATCGGACATTTCCGATGCAAAAAAGCAACTCAGAAGTGACATGCTGGGTGACGGTGTGACACTTGATAATACACCTGACAACGTGGAGATATCGGTTATCATGGGTGCTTTATCGGATTACTTTTCGACGACAGCCGAAAGAGTTAAACTAAATGCGAAAAATATGTCGGTGCTTGACAGGGCTTATACTGCAGGCACTGCTTTTTTATATACTTATTGGGATTCCACAGTTAAAACAGGGCTTTATGCAGACGAAGGCAGAACAACTACCATTGACGGAGACGTTATGTGCGAGGTTATGGACGTTGAAAACGTCAACCTTGGAGACCCAAATACCGACGATATTCAAAGTCAGCCGTATATTATCATTTCACAGCGCAAGACGGTGGCTGAAGCCAAGCGAGAAGCTAAGCGTTACCGTCAAAAGGCTGACGATATCAAAGACGACAAGGCGGAAACATATCACGTTAATGCCGGTGACCGTGGAGAAAGCGAACCCGAGAACTCAAAAAGAGTCACAATTCTTACCAAAATGTGGAAAGAGTATGCCGATAACGGAGAATACGTTATTAAGGCTGTTCGTGTTACCGAAAATGCGGTTATCCGTCCTGAGTGGGATATGAGGTTGCACCTTTATCCTCTGGCAAAGTTTACGTGGGAACCGCGAAGGTCCTGTGCGTATGGTGACAGCGAAATAACATACCTTATTCCTAACCAAATCGCCATTAACCGCGCACTTACGGCTACCGTTTGGGCAACTATGAATGCAGGTATGCCAAAAATGATTGTAAACCGTGACGCGGTAAGAACCAAGATAACCAACGACCCCGGACAGATTATCGAGGTTGATTCGGGTGAACGGGATGTTACGACGGTTATCGGTTATCTCAATCCACCGTCGTTTGCGGGACAGTTGCAGAACTTCACAAACGATTTGTCCAGCAATACTCTTTACGATTCGGGTGCTAACGATGCCGCTTTAGGTTCTTTGAGACCCGACAATGCTTCGGCTATTGTGCAGGTAAGAGAAGCGGCGCTACAGCCTATGCAGATATATCAAAACCGCTTTTACGATTACAACGAGGAAGTTGCACGAATCTTCTGTGATTTCTGGCTTATGATGTATGGCAAACGTTCACTTAAAATATCGGATAAAAACGGTACATATTATTTGCCTTTCGATGCAGACCGATACAAGAACATTGTTATTAAAGCAAAGGTCGACGTTGGAGCATCGACAATGTACAGTGAGGCGGTAGTTATATCTACACTTGGCGGACTCTTGGAAAGCGGCATTATTACACCCGACCAATATCTTGAGAGGTTACCCAACGGTATTATCCCGGATAAATCGGGTCTTATTGAAGCCATTAAACAGAAACAAACACAGCAACAGCAGGTAACTGCCGACCAAAACGGTATGATGAAGCAGTTTGCTGAGCAGTACCCTGAGGAATATGCGAAGTTTACCGAGTTGCCTCCTGAACAACAGCAGGAAATGATGAACCAAATAATGGGAGGTGCGGCAGTATGACAGCAAAAGACATATCCGACAAGGCATTAGTTTTATTAGGTTTTAACGACATGAACGGTAATACTGCCGACCCCAGGTTCCAAGTAACGGCACTTAATGCCGTGAATTCGGTGTATGCCGATTTGTTTTACTGCCTATATACCGATAATTTCAAAGAACTCGGAACGCTTTCGGAAGAAATTGACCTTCCCGAACGCGTACTTAACGACGTTATGCCATACGGTGTGGCATCGTTTATTGCAAAGAACGTCGGTGACGGTGAAAATCAGCAGTTCTTTGCACAAATGTACAATACAAAAAGGCGGTCGGTATCCTCGGGAAGCGTTATCGAAGATGTGATACCTACGCCGTAAGGAGAGACAAACATGATTCCTTTTCTTTTTAAAAACGTGACACGGTCTCTTAAAATGCCTGCACTTTCCGGTGGTGTTAACAAAAGAGACGGTTTATCTCTTATAAATGACGACCAATTGACCGATGTTTTGAATTTGTGGTTTAAAGACGGTATGCTTAAAACCAGGCCTTCTGTCAGTTCGCCCACAAATTACGAAACAAGCAACCTTCTCAACATAGACATAGACGGTGCTACGGTCATTGACGTAAAGGTTTTTAAAAACATATTGGTGACTTTGCCGGGTTCACTCTTAGCAGAATCACTTTATACTTTTTTGGTAATCAAGTATAAGTATAAGGCTGAGGATGAGGATGAGGAAAAGTTTTATTTAAAACCGTGTTTTATAAGCCTTGACGACCGAAATATTAAACACGACGGAATAGGATATTCTGAGGATGTATCGTTTTTTGCATATGCTTTTAATAACGAAGTTTATATGTTTGTATCTGGTGAAACAGTAAAAGATATATACAAGGTTACAACTAAGGTTATAAACGAGGCTACAAACGAGGTTACAATTCTGGATTGTACGAAGCTCGCTGAAGAAGATATTTATGCACCGCTTGTTTTAACTAACGGTAAACCACTCGGCAATGACGCAAACACCACGTCGGGCGGTGACCAAATATACGGCTATAATCTTCTCACAAGATACTACAAGGCTGAGTATTCAACCGTAGACCCTAACGATGACACTCTTGGAATGATTTTTACCTTACCCGTTATGTTTGGTGATGACCACGGTAAAGGCTGTACTGTTAAGGCTGAATGGACAAGGGATGACGGCAAGACCTATACCTATGAGGTTGTTTTGGATGAAGACGGATACGGTGAGACAGAGGAATTTGACAATGACAACGGCGTAAAAATGCGTGTTGATAAAGGCTCGGTTGAATTTTTTGACGAGGAATGGACCGCAACGGACACTACATTCATAAAAAACAATCTTGTTATAACGGCACCGGGTCCTTATGACGAGGAGCAAAAGAAAAAGGTTTTTGACATGACGGTGTCGGCTTGGTACGGCGGTGCGGCAAACGGTATATTCGGTGGTAGCAGGCTTTTCTTAGGCGGTAACAAAAACACAAAGGAGCAGGCTTTAATTGTCTGGACTGACCTTAATCAACCTCTTTATTTTTCGGAAAACAATTATGCCTATGTCGGAGATAAAGGACAAGGTGTTGTTGCTTTCGGTAACCAGGAATCCTCATTGGTTATTTTAAAAGAGCGCGAGATACATTACACATATCAAGCCATGAATGGCAATGTTACCGCCGAAGATATTCAAAACCAAAACGCGCTTGATTTATCAACACTCTTTGCTTACTTCCCTATCACTCAAATACATTCGGGTATCGGTTGCGACTCGCCCGATAGTGTTCAGATGTGCAAAAATAGGCTTGTATGGACTTTTGAACGCAAGGTATACACTCTTACAAACCAATCGCAATACAGCGAAAGAAACGTATTCTGCGTATCAGAAATGTTAGGCAGAATCGAAGGCAACAACTATTTATCCGCCGACTGCTTTGACCGTTATTTGTTATTTTCGGGAAAAAAGGCTTACGTTATGGATTATAATTCTTACGGTTATAACTATATATCTTCTTATCAGAAGACCGAAGATGCCAACAGTAAAATACCGTGGTTTATTTGGAAATTTCCGATAGAACCTAAAGGAGTTATCAATTTCACTTCAAACGAAGGTATGATGTTTGTTTGTTCGAGTAATTTGGACGGCCGTGCTGTTGTGGACATTTGGAGTTTACATACACAAGATGATGAGTCGGGATATGACCGAATTTCAAATCTTGAGGTCGGCGTTGGCAATGACGGAAATGAGACGTACTATTATCCTGAGGCACAACGAAAGCCTATACATTCTTCTCTGCAAACCAAGTTGTTTGATTTCGGTCTGCCTTCGCATTTTAAGAATGTTAATCTCGTGAACGTTACTTTCGGAAACAACCATGGCGAGCTTATACATTTGAGTTTTATTTCGGAGGCTAACACTACAGACCAGCACACGTTAAGGCTTATGGAATCGGAAGAAAACGAACGCTCACCGAAATATTTCCACAGCAGACGGTTTATGCCGTTTACCAAATCGACGGTGAATTTCGGAATACAAATTGAGTGTGACGGCAACTTATCTATCGGTGCCGTGACATTGGAATACAGAATGTTAGGAGGAGCAAGATAACATGGCAACTTCTTTAGATGAACACATAAAGCAACAGAAAAAAGCCATTGCCGGGCAAATGCAGTCGGATATCGACAGTGTAAATCAAACATTTGATATCAATGTTGGAGTACTTGAAGATAATTTCAATACCGAAAAGGCTGATACCGAACAGGCTTATAACGAACTTTACGACCAAAACGCAGTCAGCAGAATCGTTAATGAACGAAAAATAGCCGAAAATATGGCAGGTCTGGGTCTTACTGATTCGGGTCTTAACCGAACACAGCAGACGGCGAATCAATTATCATATGCTAATACCAACAATCAGATAGGTATTCAAAAGCAAAAGGCCATTGACACGCTTGCCCTTGCCATGAGAAATAAAAGGTCTGAACTGGAAATTAAAAAGAACGAGGATATTGCTGCAATTAAGTCGGGATATGACCAGCAGGCAAGGTCAAATGCTGTGAGCATGTATAATACCGAGGTGCAAGCCGAAGCAACAGCAGCACAGAACGCACAAAAGCGCAGAGATGCTATGTATGATGATTATTATGGTGCAAATGGTGTATTCAACTTCTTAAAAGCTACAACGGAAAATGAATTAGGCGAAACAGTTTCTAAACATTCTGACCAAGATAAAGCCGACCGTTTAGCAGCTTGGATTATGGGTTATTCGGATGTAATGTCAGGTGATGAAATAGATAGGTTTGTTTCTAATTTAGAGCCTAATTTAGTTGACAAGGTTTACAATGTTTTAGGAGACAACGGATATTTGTTTTACAGAGAAACACCGGCGGTTGAAAGTTTCACAGCAAGAATTCGCACTCCTCATGAATTTGCAAGAGGCAAAAACGATGACAACAAAAAGTATAAAAACTACAAGGAGTATGTGAAGGGTATGCTTGAAAAGTATGAAGATGAATTAACTGATAATGAGGTTGCTATGATAATTGCAAAATATGGTTTGACAAATTAATCGAAATAAGTTAGGAGGCTTTATATGTCGAGAATAGATGACATCATAAAAAGAGTTAACGAAAATGGCACAGAAAAGAAAAAGACAAGAGTAGAGAGTATTATCGAAAAGGTCTCAAAAGGTGGCATAAATACTGGTGTAGATGAGAGATATATCAATACATTTTTAAGTGATGCAAATACTTATTTTTCTAATGCCTCTAACGACTTCAAGAACGTTGGATATGGTAATGCTTCTTCTCTTTATGATAATTATTCCTCTAGAGGTAATGAATTGAGAAGCAGGGCAAATACTATAAGAGCCTACCTCAATTCTAATAAAAACAATATTGATGAGAGTACCCATAATGATATGATGTCTACTCTCGATAATTTTGACAGAGATAGCGAAAATATCTATAAGAATTTTAGAAAGTCATCTGAATACTTTTCTAAATGGGAAACGGAAGAGGAATATAATAAAGTTGTTGCCGATGCTGCCGAAACTGAAAGACTTCTCAGCTTAGACACCGATGCTCTCTCAAGTGAGATTGACGAATTAAGGAGCATATATGACCGCAGAATAAATAGTGGTATGGATGAAGAAACAATGACCGAGTTTGGTAATATGCTTCTTGATAAAGCATCCAAAGCAAAAACCGATACTGTGTATGTAAGTATGCAACAATTACAAGATGGTATTAAATTAGGTCGATACCACAAGGTGATAGGTAGTGACAATAGTTATACTGATACCTCAGGTAGAAAAGTTGTTGTGGGAGCTGCCCCTACTGAAGCTTATAATTTCCAAACAGGCAAAAAGGAAGCTTTTAATCCTAACTTAGTTGAACAAGACCCTCTAAAGTCAGCTGATTTGTATGGCATTAACCTTGGAATGTCAAATGACGAACTCCTTAATGCTATAAACAGTAAGACTAAAGAATTGAACAATGCTAAAAGGTTTCAAAGGTGGCAGGAACTTTCAAGTGTTTACGATAATGAAGACTTCCATGAGTACAATGGTATCAATATTGAATTTGCGGAAGATGACACATACAAATTTATTAATAACATTGATGGATATCAAGATAACATCAAAAGTCTCTATCTTGATAATGCGACCTATAATACAGATTCAGGCGTGATTTATCCTACATCAATGCCTTCGCCTCTAAAAAACAACTATGATAAGCTAACAAAGAAAGAAATAGGAATATATAACTACCTTTATGCGACAAGCGGTAAAGAGGTGGCAGAGGAGTATCTTGATAGTGTCGCAGAAACCCTTAATACCCGAAGGGCAAAGGAACTTAGGGCAGAATTTGACACTTTTTCTGAACAATTGCTTTTCTCCGTTGTGGCAGGACCTGACCAGTGGCAATCAGGCGCAGAGCATTTGTTTGATAATTCAAAAGACTACTATGCCCCCTCTGCGAATCAAATCGCTTCTGGGATGATAAAAGAGGATTTGGTAGAGAATCACGGTAAGGGATGGGGGACTGTGTATGACGTATTCAACACCACATCAAATATGTTGCCTTCAATCCTCACTTCTACGGCATTAGGTGTTATAAATCCCGCACTTGGCACTGCTTCGGGTTTGGCAATGATGGGTGGCTCAACTTACGGAAACTCCTACGCAGAAATGGTCAATCTTGGATATAGTAAAAAACAAGCAAGTGCTTATGCGACATTGACAGCAGGGTCTGAGGTTGGACTTTCGTACCTTCTCGGTGGTTTTGGGAAACTTGGTGGTAAATTAACAGGTAATGCTATATCAAAGTTTACTACAAAGGTTGTCTCTAACATTGACAATGCCTTTGCAAGAATAGCGATAGGCTCAGGCTCTAAGATTGTCGGTAATGCAATCGGTGAGTTTGGTGAAGAGTATCTGCAAGAAATTCTTACCCCGGTATTCAAAAACATTGCGCTCGGCACTCACGAAGATTTTAAACTTTATACACCTGATGCACTTTATGCAGGGTTCCTTGGTGCATTGTCCTCAACACTTCTTGAGGGAGGCGGTGCAGTAATCGGTGAGATTAGTGATGCTAAACAAATTTCTTCCCTTGGTAAAAACGTTATTGACTCGGGAGTGAAAGATTCCCTTGTAAACTTCGGCAAGTCACTCTCTGTCGATTCTGTGGCATATAAAATTGCAAACAAGGTCAACGAGAATACGGGAGCATATGCCATAGGTAGGATTCTCCAAGAAGCAGGTGCATCTCTGTCTGCAACCAATATGGCAGATATACAGAAGTCACTTGTAAGAAAAGGTGTTTCTACTAAAGATGCACAGACTATATCGGAATGGCTTAACAAGGCTGTTATGGGTGAGGAATTTAGTGCTGCTCAAATTTCTGCTCTTGAGGATAACGAGGTTATTAGTCAGACTTTCCGTGATGTTATCTTCAACCAAAAATCTACTGTTAACCAGCGTACCGGGCAGTATTTAGACATTGTTAATAGTATCGAAAAAAATAGAGGCAATAAAGACGTCAAGTCGGCAAACGCCGGGGTTGACGGTGGCGGTGAAAATAGATATAATATTAACAGAGGTGATAATTATGCCAATGAATATACTGAGCGAAGAACAACTTCTCGAGGCAATTTCGAAACCGAAAAAGCCGAGAACTCCGGAGGAAGAAGCACGGGTAAAAGCGTTCGCAGAGAAAGTAAAGAATCTTTCCTCAGAAGACTTAAGGGAAATGCGCCGTCGCTGGGAGGAAGAACACGGAGAGTTGTAGGCAAAGGCAAATTCATGTATAGTTTTGTGCCTGTCGCTCCCGATAATTCCAATGGCGGTCGCGCGACAAAATATCTTGAGTCGTTAGGTGTAAAAGTTGTATTTTGTGATGGTCCTATTGAGAAAAACGACGGTGAGAAAACATTCACTTTAACAACTGCCTTTACAACTAAAGATGGCACTGTGTATATATCAAGTGAATCGACTTTGTCTGACATAGAAACAGCACTTCATGAAATAGTACACGTTAAAGAAGTTCTTAAGGCTGAGGAGTTTTACAAATATGAGTCTGTAATAAAAGATAATCTTAATGTGAGTTCTGACACTTACGAAGCTTTGGCATCAGAAATATACAAGGCATACATTTTAGATAACTTAACCGAGGAAGAAAGAAGTGAACGCTGGAAATCCGAGGAAGAATTAGATAATTATATCAGGGAACAGATATACAGTATAGATAACGGATTTTATGAAGTTTTTGTCCGGGAAATTTCGGCGTATATCAATCAATATGTTGCCACTGATGAACAAAAAGCCAACAGGTTATTTTCGGGATTGTTCAACAACTGGGATGCAGTAGTGCAGGCAAGCAGACAATTTAACAAGGATATTGGGGCAGACTTTTCGGAGTCTGCTTCTTTTATGCCCGAAAATGAGTCGGTTTTGCCGGAGGTATCGGCTAAAGGACCTGAGGCTGACCCGGTTGCTGATTCGGTCTTTGAAGCAAAGGGACTCCAGAGGCTTACCGAAGACCAGAAGTTTATAAAACGCGTCGGTAAGGCTTTTGGACGCGAGGTTCGTTTTGACAATCTTGACGAATGGCGTACCGATGAGAACGGCAAGAGATATTTATTCTCGCCCGGCGGTAAATTTGACAAGAGTACCGGCATTATTTACATCAACACAAGCGAGAACAACTCCGAAAACCCGATTTCCACGATATTTAAGCACGAACTTACCCACTTTGCCGAGACGGCAATGGAAAAGTATGTTCTATTTGCCAACGAGGTTATGAAAAGCCAGGCGTTTAAAGACTGGGTTTACTCCAAAGGTTTTAGGTCAGACGGTGATACAAGTGCCGTTACGGCAATGAACACTGAGTACATTAAACGATGGAAGTTTAAAGGAAAAGATGCCGAGCATAAAGCCAACCTTGAAATGGTTGCCGATTTTGTCGCTGAGAATCTTTTTACCAAGAAAAACGGTCTTGCCAAACTTGAAAAGGCAATAAACGAGCTTAAGCCGAAGGAAATCAAAACGTTTAAAGATTGGATTTTGAGCATTCTTGCAAAACTTAAAAGTGTGTTCCAAAAACGTGGATACAACACCATTGACCAAATCGAGCGTGAATTTGTACGGCTCTGCGACGAGGCCATGAAGGCTTGGGAAACCAAAACCGACGGACAAAAAGAAAACTCCACAGAGGGTGGAGAGGAGTACAGTTTTAAGGGATATGCCGAGGACGGTAAAGGTAAGTATGAATCGAATTTCCCGAAAGGTACTCCCAAAGCGGCAAAAGCTGAAAGAATTCTGCAATATATTAAGAATGTATGGTCAAAGAATCCTATTCGCTTAAAAATAGCCGAAAATGGTGAAACAAGGTATATCGAGGCAAAATTTGACCCGACATATCATGCTGAAGAAGGTAACCACACAGACGCCTCAAAACTTATGGGCGGAAATCGCCACGGTACATCGTCAGAACAACGTGTTACGTTGGATTTGGCTGACGATTATTATCAAATTGCCTCTGAATCGCAATATAACTATTCCAAAGATGAGACCGGAAAGGATAATCCGACACACAAGGATGTTATTAAATGGCACTATTTTATCAATGACATTTATTTTGCGGAGTACGGTAGCAAAGATTACGAGCCTTACCGAGTGTCAATAAACGTCAAAGAGCGTGCTGACGGCGATTATGTGTATAGTTTTTCGGCAGAAAAACAAAGAGAGTCGAACACCCCACGGACTTTACATGCCGTAGTTAACGAAGGAGATAACTCCAACGCCAATGTTCAACTCTCTAACAACAGAGTAGCACAAAAAGAGCCGTCTGTCAATAGTTATTCTATGCCTGAAAACGAAAAGTATTCACAAGACGGTGATATTAAATTCAGTTTTGCTGGGGAAAAAGCGGCTACTGCAGATAAATCACTGTTGTTACGTGCTAAAGAAATGCTTGAAAGAGGTGAAAGCCAGAAAAAAATTCGTAAGGATACGGGTTGGTTTAAGCATCATGACGGCAAGTGGAGGTTTGAAATTGACGATAGTAAAATGCAGGTAGACCCCACGGGGAAAATCAATGGTAAAACACAAACCAAAGGTGTGAAACGTCTGGCAGACTTTGTTAAACACGA
Source organism: Acutalibacteraceae bacterium (assembly GCA_045592985.1). Lineage (GTDB taxonomy): Bacteria > Bacillota > Clostridia > Oscillospirales > Acutalibacteraceae > UMGS172. The sequence goes on from JAZNVU010000060.1 coordinate 14,997, forward strand.
TGATTTATTCCGTGCGTATCCCGAACTTAAAGATATTACCGTTGTTTACTCACTCTTTTCGGGAAACACAAGCGGTCAGTACGATAAATACACCAAGACAATCACCTTAGATTTTGGGCTGTACAATGATATTCATGAATTAAAAAAGGTTTTAATTCATGAGATTCAGCACGCAATACAGCATATTGAATCTTTCACAAGTGGCTCCAGTATGGAATATTGGCAAACAGTTCTGGATAATACTAATGAACTATACCGAAACTTCCAACAAATAACGGATAGGAACATTGAGATATTGCGCGAGAAAATGGGCGATGATTCCGTTCAAAATTTATATACAGTTGCAAACGGTTTATCGCATGGTTTAAATACGGAAGTCGAAGAACTGTCTCAGAACATGATTAAAGTAGCGAAGCGAAACGGTTGTTATAAACATTACGAAAAAACCTTGTTTGCGGTTATGAAATTAAACCGCCTTGAAACAACCCTTGCAAAGTACGACGGTCGCAGTGCCAAAGATTTATATTTGGCTACCGCAGGTGAAATTGAGGCAATAGATGCTATGGAACGCTGGGACCTGACCGAAGATGAGCGCCGTTCGACTCCACCTGATACAAATCGTGACGATGTTGTGTTTGCAGACGATAATGTGTCGTATTCTATGTCTAATTATGTTGACACGTACACAGAAGAGCAGTATAATAATTTTGGGTGGGTTAGATACAATAACGTGCTATCCGCAAACGAATATAATACGTTGTTGTCAAGATACGCCGATTATAAGCATAACAAGGATAAATACCCTACAACGCGATTTGGTGAAGCAGTAATACATTCAACCGAGTGCCCCGATGTTATTATGTATGTTAAAGGAACAATAACAAGTCCGGAAATAACAAAAACAATCAAAATTAATGCCGATTCTTTAGATTCGTCAACAATTAAGGAGTGGATTTTACAAAATGAATACGGACGAGTATCGCAACCGTACGGCTCTATTGAAGATTTTTATGGACAAGAAATTTTCAGTAAATACAGGAAACGAGATTTTACATCTTTTCAAGGATATCGAGCCGAAGCAGAAGGAAGCGGTAGCCAAACAAGCAATACCTTTGGTACAGCAGAGCAAAACCGAGCAGGAAGCACTAAACAGAATACGTCAAATGATGGAGCAGGCTTAAACGAGTCTGCTTTTTCTATGCCCGAAAATGAGGATGTGCAGTATTCTGTTGGGCTTACCGATACCGAAGAATTTGACACTATTGCTTTTGCAAAAGAACTTATTGCCAAACATGGTGAAAGTACTTTAAAACAAAAGAATATTGCAGATATGCTGGATGGTATTTATTACGATGTCCTTAATTCTCAATGGTCTGAGGCTTATGTGGATATTGCTAAGATAGCAGAGAGCTTTAATAACGTTGATATTTCTGAGATTACAAACAATATTTTAAACAAGGTTTCAAAGGCTCATGAAAAAGCAATTGTTTTCGCAAACGAACACGCGGAAAAGATTAAGCAATCGGCAGCAGAACAGGAAAACAAGCGGCTAAAATCGTCTCTGGACGGTGCTAAAGAACGCATCAGAACGCTTGAAGACCAACGCAGAGAGGCTGAATCGACTTCTAAAAAGCGTAAGGACAAGGAAAACCCAATAAGCATTGCAAGGCTGAAACCCAATGCCGCTAACACCACACCTTTTATTGAACGCCAGACAGGTAATGCCCCCGGCAACAAGCAAAGTAATTTTTATGAAAATATGCAAGGGTCAAGCATTTTTGACGAGCGTTTTAAAGAGGATATGAAAAATGATGATTACATCAAAACATATAACTCCACCACTAACAAGGAAACACTTAAGAAAGCGGTTAAAGCACTTGAGACAGGTGGACAAAAATATGTTACCGAGTGGTTTCAAAAGCCTACTGACGAGGCAAGCCTTTTGGATATTACGGTTGGTCTTTTGCTTATTGACAGATATCAACGTGTTGGTAACACCGAGGGTGCTATTGCAACGGCTCAAAGAGTTCGCGAAATGGGTACCGCAAGCGGTCAGCAGGTGCAGATTTTTTCTATTATCGGCAGATTTGACCCCAACACCATGGCGGCTTATGCTCAAAAAGAGTTGAATACCGCTTATGAATTATTGGTAAAAGGTAAAACCAATAAATGGATAGAAGCCAACAAGAAAAAGTTCGAGTTAACACCCGACGAAATTGAAGGCATCAGAAGACGAACCTTGCAGGCGGCTATGTTGCCTGAGTGCAGAACAAAGGCAGTTTTATTAGCCGAGATTTGCACAATGTTGCAGAACAAAATACCACCTGAATCGGGTCAGTCAATACGTGCCTGGCAGAGAATTGCAATGCTTTTAAACGTTAAAACAAACATCAGAAATATTGTTGGCAATGCCGGTATGGTGCCGATTTATATTGCTTCAGACTATTTTGGTTCTTTAATCGACAAGGTTGTTGCAAAAAAGACAAATGTCAGAACTACGGGAATTTCCGACCCTATAGCCAATGCTTTTAGTAAAGACGGCAAAGAACATTTATCTAAAATGGTTAAAGGGTTCAGCAAAGGCCTTTATGAAAGCTATGACGATTTCAAGAGAGGCATACACACCAAGCAGGAAGAACTTAACCGTTATGCCGTGGAAGGTTTTGATGCTTACAGAGCAAAAGGCGATATAAAGCACACGGTAAAAAAACGCGAAGGTATTGCTCAGGGTGGTAAAAGTTTCAATGAAAATACTGAGTATAAGGTAATAAACGCTATTGCAAAGAAGTTAAATGCACTTGACAGTTTAACTTCATTTTGCTTAGAGGTTGGTGACCGACCGTTTTTTGAAATGTGGTTTATGAACTCGCTTAACAATCAACTGCGCCTTAATAAGGTTACCGAGCCGACTGTTGAAATGATTGATATTGCTACGCAGGATGCTTTGCAAAGAACGTGGCAGGATGAGAGCAAAATGGCAAAAATGGTTGCTAATTTGAAAAAGAGTGCAAATACCTTTCATTTACCGGGCACATCTTACGGTGTAGGAGACTTTATTTTTAAGTTCACCAAAACACCTGCTAATATTGCAAAGGCAATCGTTGATTTTTCTCCTATCGGGTTATTCTCCGCCGGTGTAAAGGCTTACGATATGGCAAACGCTATAAAAACAGCGCAGTTCACACCGCAGATGCAGAGAGATTTTGTCAAAACTGCAAGTAACGCTATAACAGGTACGCTTGTTTATGCTTTGGTGATTGTCGGCGCTTCCCTTGGCTTTGTTAAACTTTCGGGAGCAGGTGACGATGATAAGGATGCTGCTAATTTTGAAAAATATATTGTAGGAATACCACCGTATTCAATAGAAATGTTTGGCACCAACGTCACGTATGATTGGTTTCAACCGTTTGGCTCGACGTTAGCGATTTCTGCCGCATATATGGAAAATCGAAACGACCCCGAAACATCGTGGGATAAAGATATTTTAGATGCGTTTGTGTCGGCAGGTACCGTTTTTACCGAACAATCATTCTTAAAAAGCCTTAACGAATTTTTCAAAGCGGTTGAGGCTGACGGTAATATATTCATGGGTCTTCTCGACATGGCAATTTCCGACCCTTCGGTGAATATACCAACATTGTTTTCGCAGGTTGGCAGTTTCTTGGATGAAGACCGTCGTTCGACTTATGACGCAACTTCGGATTTCAAGACAATGATAAATGGCCTTATGTCTAAGTTGCCCGGTGTGAGAAAACTGTTGCCTGAGCAGATAAACGTGCTGGGTGAAGACGTCGAAAACAACCAATATTTAGACCCTTGGAGAGCCTTCGTTTCCCCGTATAACGAATATCCCGAAAGTTCGGGCGAGGTTGCCAACAAGATTTATGAGCTATATAAATCCACAGGTGACAAAACTGTTATACCGAGAGTTGCACCGAACTACATAACGGTAAAAGGCAAGAAATATAGATTTGATACCGAGGAAAAGTCAAATTACCAACGCAAAATCGGTACCGCAAGTGCTGAAATGCTTGACATTTTGTTTAACTCAGATTTTGCCGACGAACTTACCGAAAAGCAAATGATTGAAGTAGTCAATAAAATTTATGATTATTCAACAAAGTTGGCTAAAATTAAGGTGGTATCGGAAGATTATGATTATGACCTTTTGTCTGATATGGTGGGGTTGGATAAAAGGGATAAGCCAATTTTGACGGAAAAAAAGTACAACACTCTTACGGAAGATGCGAAGTTGTATATAATTCAGGATTATATGCTATCAAAAGCAGAGTTGAAGTTCAAAACCCAAGAGGATGCTGTAAAATACTTTGTCAAGCAGGTTCGCAATTAAAACAAAAGGGACCGCTTATTGCGGTCCCAATAGGGTTACTATCAGCATAAATACGATATAGAAAACAATGAATTTTATAGTTTGTATTTTGATTTTGCTCTGTTTTAAGTTATGCTTTAAACCTTTTTTCTTTTTTCCTTTTTCGATTTCGGTCCAAACTGTGTGTACAGTAATATGAAAAAGAAATCCTATTATAAATGAGGCAAATAAAATAATATTATGCTCAATAAATCTCACAAAAAAAGATTTTTCATAAAACTGTTCCCTTATCCAAGAAAAATCATGAAAAACCACCAATATTACAACATATAGAGAAATCGGTGCTAATGAACGATGTAAATTGTCGCTACTTTCGTTGGCTTTTCCTATTTCTTCAATGTTCTCTTTTAAAAGGCGGTTTTCTTCTTTTAGGTATGTTAGTTCGTCTAAATTATTTTTTGCCCATAAAGACCAATTATCTATATTGTGCATTATTAACAACTCCATTCCTAAAATTAATATACAATGGCAATTTTATATTGTCAAGTTATTCAGCACCCCAAGGGTGCTTTTTTAATACACATTTTTAAAAATCCCAAGCGATTGGGAATCTTTAAAGGAGGTCAAATATGGCATTAAGAACAATCTCGTATACCGTTAGCAATGCCGAACTCAGCCCCAGTTCGGCACAGTTTGGCGGTATGCAAAACGAACACAACGCGACAGAAGTCAAGTATACTATTAATGAAGATTTTCTTGAGTCGTTGCAAACAGAAGGACACAATCTGCTCTATCGAATCGATTTTGATTCACCAGGAGCAGGTTATCAGCCTTCGGAAAATCTTCAACTGTCGGAAAAAAATTCGGTATCAAGAAAAATTCCCCGCGCTCTTACACAGTACGGCGGCCAGATGCAGACAATTCTCGTTATCTCGTCACTCGATGAAAAAAGTAACGAAGAATTTGAGGTTTTGTCGCTGCCGAGTGCTGTTCATTTTGCCGCAGTGCAAAAGAGTGATAACAACTTGGCTTCTTCATTATCGGCTTATCAGGCACACATCGAAGAACTTGTGCAAGCACCGGAAGACCTTCTTCGAGATATAGAGGAACGTCTTCTCAATGGTGAGTTCGATGGTGATAAGGGCGATAAGGGTGATAAGGGTGATAAGGGCGATAAGGGTGACAAGGGTGACAAGGGTGAGGTTAGTTTATCTTACATGCACCAAAACGTTGCAAATGGGTTGAAAACATCGGCTTCGGGTGAAACACTAACATTGACAGATGCCTCACCTCTTGCTCACAATGTTGACGTCAAGGTGTCACCTGTCGAAATATCAGGTAGAGGTTTGTGGCATGATACCGACAAAGACAAGCAAAAACCTCTTAATATCGGTGGAGTTTTAAAATGCGACATTGTGTCAAATGAAGGTGTAAAAAAAGAAACACCTATTTGCATAATGACATCAGACGGTAAAGTTCACAAAGTGGACACTTCCGAAGTTGTGGGAGTTTATGCAAGGCACATTATACATTACAATTGCGTTATTGAGGGTGAAACTCTAACAGTTAGTGGTTATATCACAAATTATAGTACAGGTGAGAAAATCACCGATATAAATCAAGAGTTTGAAGTTAATAAAAACTCGGTTATAACCGGTGTTGCAGTAGATGTTACAGACGATGACGGGTACTCTCCTGCACCAGGTAATATTTTCATAGTAACAAGATATATTACGGTCTACAAAGTCGGTAAAAATCTTTTTAATGCGCCTTGTGTCGGGGAGATTTCGGCAGACGATTTTGAAATTAAGTACCTTTATGACGAAGATTGCATTTTAATTAACGGTACTGCGCCGGAAAAAGCCGATTACGGTTTTGTTTGCAACGTGCCTATTAAACCAAACAAGACCTATTATGCCAAAACAATACCTATTAGTGGAAGTGTTACGGGTGCAAGCAGTAAGTTTTGTGCGTTCGGCGTTTATGACGGCAGTGCACAAAACTCGGTCAAATATTGTCAGGTGAATTTCGGTAATTCGGTCACCAATGGTTATTTTGACTCAGGTACCGACAAGTTGACTGTGCCGTCGTTCTGGTTTTACTTTACTGCAGGAACGGTATTTGAAAACTACAAGGTGCGAATCCAACTCGGAGAAGACAGTCATGCCGAATATGAAAGGTTTGCTGAACCCGAAATTAAAACACCTTCTTCCGATGGTACTTTGACGGTTACGAGTGCTTATCCCACAACACATATCTATACCAACACAAGCGGTGTCATGATTGAGGCTGAATACAACCGTGATATCAACAAGGCTTATGCTGAATTAATCAATAAAACAGAAAGTGCGCTGACC
>JAZNVU010000061.1:0-28220 GCA_045592985.1 Acutalibacteraceae bacterium
GTTTAATTACTTTGAGTTTTTAACTCTTAAAAATTTTCGGGTTCTCTTACAAAGTTTTATCGTTGTTTAATTTTCAAGGTCCGTTTTACTCCCTACTTCCCAGCCGAGCTCTTGCTCCGCTTCCGTAGGGCGCCCGATTATTTTAACACACTCATTCCCTTTTGTCAACACTTTTTTTCGCAATTTTTGAATTTTTTTCATTTTCCTTTTCAATGTACAATTTTAACCGAATATTGCTTAAATTATAGGGGAAAATGAAATCAAAATACATTTTTTGTACAAGGAACATCAATCATGAACAGATTTATCAAATTATTTAGTTCAATACTTTGCAGCGTTATATTAATAACATCGATAAACCTTAACGCTTTTGGGTATTCTTCAATTGGTTCTAGAGGCAGTGAGGTTCGCAATATTCAAACTCGTCTCAAAGAATGGGGTTATTATAAGGGTAATATCGACGGTATCTATGGAACTGCAACTAAAAAGGCAGTCATTTCTTTTCAAAAAAAGCATGGCATTACTGCCGATGGAGTTTGCGGTCCTAAAACATTAGAGTTAATTGGACTACCTTCGGGACAAAGCAATAGCGGATATAACGGCTATTCATCGTCTGACTACCGACTATTAGCACGGTTGATTTCCGCAGAAGCACGAGGAGAGCCTTATATGGGACAAGTTGCAGTGGGCGCTGTTGTGCTCAACCGAATCGAGCATCCGTCTTTTCCAAACTCTATCTCAGGCGTTATTTATCAAAAAGGTGCGTTCAGTTGCATTGATGACGGCCAATTTAATGTTGCCGTTGCCGACAGCGCATATTCAGCAGCACGAGATGCTCTTAACGGGCTTGACCCAAGTAGCGGTGCGATATACTATTTTAACCCTTCTACCGCTACAAGCAGTTGGATATGGAGCAGACCTCTTATTAAAGTAATAGGAAAACACAGATTTTGTTCATAACAAAACCCGAGGATAACACCTCGGGTTCTATTATATAATAATGTATTATTGTATATTTTATTATTGAAATATGTATTGATTTGTTGTATTATAAAGTAAGAATTTTTTTGGGGGAACATATTTTGTACGGAATCGATGTACTTATTGAAAAAGTTTTGTTGCTGACGGTAATGATTATTCTTGGAATGATCATGCGTAAAGCAGGTAAGGTCGACGATACCACCTCTAAGTATTTTGCTGACGTTGTTATTTATCTTGCCCAACCGGCAATGATAATTTATAGTTTTTTGGACGTAAAACTAAGTTCTGAGATAGTGACGACTGCTGTTTTTGTATTAATTGCTTCCATGATTTTGCATTTGGGATATTTTGGTGTTTCAAAAATGCTTTTTAACAAAGCTCCCGAAAAGAAAAAAATCATTCTTAAGTATTCCACTATTTTTACAAATGCCGGTTTTTTAGGAATTCCGTTAATTTCGGAACTGTTCGGTTCAGAAGCCGCCATATATGCTACATTTTATGTCGTTTCTTTCAACGTACTTAATTGGTCACTTGGTTGTTATCTTTACACTAAAGACAAAAGTTATATGTCACCAAAAAAGATGTTTTTAAACCCTGCGACAATTCCTACATACATTGGTTTGTTTTTCTTTATACTGGGCGGTTTCGTCACAGTACCCCAAGCACTTGTTCCTGTTTGGACGGATTTCGCCGTACCGGTTGTTAAGGATAACATATTATTCTTACTTAAGAGTTCTGTAATACCGCTTTCTATGATGATGATTGGCATAAGACTTGCGGAGTGTGACCTCAAGACGGTTTTTAAAGACAAATATATGCCCCTACTGATTTTTGTAAGACTGATAGTCATTCCAATTCTTATCATTTTAATTCTAAAAGTATTATCATTACTTGGAATTCTGCCTGCAGATGTAGTAACAAACGGATCCGCAGTGCTTGTAATCAGTTCTTCAACCCCCGTTGCTGCGATGGCAAGTATTTTTGCCGAACGGTACGACGGAGACGCTGTTTACGCCGGGGAACTGGTTTCGGCATCGACACTTATTTCTCTTGTAACAATGCCGCTTATAGCAATGCTTTTGCTGGCAGTAAATATATAAACTATTCCTTTAGAAAGGTTGAAAATATATGAAATATTTAGTTCTATTATGTGACGGTATGGCTGATTATAAATACGACGGTTTAGGCGGCAAAACCCCTATGGAACTTGCCAGCAAACCTAACATGGATAGGTTGGCCAAGACCGCAACCGTTGGTCTTTCAAAAACCGTTGCCGATAATTTGAAGCCCGGTAGTGACGTTGCAAATCTTTCGGTTATGGGTTATGACCCAAACGAGTGCTACACCGGTCGTTCACCCTTAGAGGCCGCAAGTATTGGTATTGCGCTAAGTGACACCGACGTCACCTTGCGTTGTAACCTTGTAACATTGTCTGACGAAGAAAAGTACGAAGACAAAACCATGGTTGACTATAGTGCAGGTGATATTTCTTCTGCTGAGGCTGCTGAGATAATTAAAACTATTGAGGAAGCCTTTGGTAACGAGATTTATTCATTCTACGCAGGTGTTAGTTACCGTCACTGTCTTGTTGTTAAGAACGGTACAACCGACTTGGGCAGCATGACTCCCCCACATGACATCAGTGGACGTGTTATCGGTGAGTATTTGAGTGATCACAAGAACGCTGCACCGCTTATTGACCTTATGAAACGCAGCGGTGAGGTGCTTAAAAACCACCCCGTTAATTTGAAGAGAATTGCCGAGGGCAAGCGTCCTGCAAGCCACATCTGGCTTTGGGGCGAAGGCACCAAACCTCAGATGCAGTCCTTCGAGGATAAATTCGGTGTAAAAGCAGGTATTGTATCTGCCGTAGACCTTATAAAGGGCATTGGCAAACTTGCAAAATGCGAAGTGGCCGAAGTCAATGGTGCCACCGGGTATATTGACACCGATTTTGAAGGTAAGGCCAAGGCTGCCGCAGAACTTTTTAAGACCTGTGACTTGGTTTACGTTCACGTTGAGGCACCCGACGAATGTGGTCACAGAGGCGAAGCCGAAAACAAGGTAAAGGCCATTGAGCTTATTGATAAGCACGTTTTAGGATATCTTTTGCAAGAACTTGAGCAGTATGGTGAGTACCGCATACTGATAATGCCTGACCATCCCACTCCGCTTATCACCATGACCCACGCCCGTGACCCCGTACCCTTCCTTATATACGATAACAAGAAAGCAGCGGCAGGTGTTCAAACCTTTACCGAGGAAACCTCCAAAACCACTGGCGTATACTTCGACCACGGCCCAGACGTTATGAAGGTCTTACTTGAAAAATAAAATCAAAATTTAAGCCCCCATGCTAATTAATAGGGATAAATTTAAGACACTATGCCTTTTAAAAGAAGGTACATAGTGTCTTTAATTTATGCATATTATCATACTTGATTTTCAAGTGCTCTGTCATCCTGAGCGTAACACCGCCGCAGATTCTGCTACGGCTTCGCCTTGTGCTTTTGTGCAAGCACAAAAGTTCGACAAACTCAGAATGACGCGGCGTGAGTCGAACCCGCAGGGCACCGTCATTAGACGGCAGAATCTTTCCTTAAATGACAGAAATCCTTAGTCGAAACTCATTTATCACGATGGATTTTTTAGTCTTCGAGATTGTCTCGGTCAAATAAAGGTGACGAAAAGAATTCGGCAAGCGGTATTTCCAATCCTTCGCAAATTTCATATATTATTCGCAATTTCATACTTGGAAAAGTGCAATTCATAATTGTGCTTAGTGTGGATTGAGGCACACCCGACAACATAAACAATTTATATTGGGTTATTTTTCTTTCCTCGCATAATTCTTTTATTCTCGCCGCAATCGCTTCGTTTAGTTTCATACACTCACCATCAATATTATTAATGTGTAACTACCACTCAAGGTTGATTTTTGATACTTTCCCTTTGGTTATGAATATACCGTCATAATCCTCAACCGAAAACTCAGCACCGGCAAACAGCATATCCTCGTTCAAAACATTTTTATTAAACAGATAAATTTCAAACTCACAATCACCGTTCTTATCGGGCAAAAAAGTAGCAGGAACAAGTCCATCGGGAAAAGCCTCTTTGTATTTTTCGGTAATCTTACCTTCGTTAAATTTTAAACCATAAACACCATAAGGCTTTATGTATTTGGTGTAATCGATTTTTGCTCTTATATTAGGTTTAGGCCTTTCGATGCCTTCGTCACCAACATATTTGAGCATGTGATGTGTTGCCGTTATCCAAATTTGCTTGCAAACAAAATACAGAAAGCCTGCGGTTATGATACATAACCCTATAATGCACCAAAGCATATCACGGGTTATCAAGGTCGCTACACATAAAGCAATATCCAAAAGAATAATCGCATACATTAATACAGACTCTTTAAAAAAAGATCCCGGTGCAATGTATGCAAGTGCGCAGTTGCACTCAGGACAACTGCCATATGACGAACGTCGGCGATAATAAAACCTTCCGTATTTTTCACGGAATTTAATTTGGTCTTCTTGCAAGCCCAAAGCATACCAACGGTTGCTCCAACCTAAGGTTTTTTGTCCGCAATTGGGACAACGTAGTTTTTTCATAACAAATCCTCTCTTAAAAACACAAGGCTGCTCCTTTTTTGGAACAGCCTTGTTCTGTAATAATTGTGATTAAATCTTCTCAGCAATCTCGAAAATGCTTGCGGGAAGTTCTGCCTCATCAGCCGAAATGGTGATGATAAACTCTGCCTTTGCGTCTTCAGAGAGAGCGTTAAGTTTCTTGAGGAACTCAGCAAGTTCGTCATAATTTCTATTGCAAATACGGAGAACTGCGTCAATACCGATATGAGTTACATCGTAGTTACCTGCGCAGATACCCGAAATGAAGCCGTAGAAAGCATCATAACCCGAGATGCCGTAATGGTCGGTGTCAACAAGACGTACACGGTGAGTGATATTCAAAGTAAGGGTGGAACTCTTTTCGATGCAAACAACGTTGCCCTTCGAAACGTCAGCCGCTGCGGTGACAGCATCGATAAGTTTTTTCGTTTTTCCGCTACCCTTTTTACCAATAATGAGTTTTAACATAGTAACATCTCCTTTATATTTTAGGCTTTGGGTTGCCCCTTAGCCTTATTTTCTATAATTATTTTATTCTGGCTTCAAGCGCAGCCTTCTGCTCCTCGTAACCGGGTTTGCCGAGCATTGCAAACATATTCTTCTTATAACTTTCAACACCGGGCTGGTCAAACGGATTTACACCGAGCATATAACCCGAAATTGCACAAGCCTTTTCGAAGAAGTAAATAAGTCTGCCAAGGTTTTCCTCGTCTGCCTTATCGACTTCAATGACGAGGTTGGGCACGCCGCCGTCGGTATGAGCAAGAACGGTACCCTCAAAAGCCTTTTGGTTGACATACGACATCGGCTTGCCTGCTAGGAAGTTGAGTCCGTCACCGTTTACGGCATCCTCTTTAATAATGGTATCCGAACCGCAGTCGCCAATGGTAACAACGGTTTCAAACATAAGTCTGCGACCGTCCTGAATGTATTGGCCCATAGAATGAAGGTCGGTTGAGAAGGTAACGGCTGCCGGGAAAAGGCCCTTGCCGTTTTTGCCCTCGCTTTCACCGTAAAGCTGTTTGAACCACTCAGCCATCATGGTAAATCTCGGTTCATAAGAAACGAGCAATTCAATTTCTTTACCTCTGCGATAAAAAGCATTTCTGAGAGCAGCATATTTATAACAATCGTTACACTCTACGCAATCCTTATCGTACTCTTCACGAGCATTCGCGGCGCCCTGCATCAAAGCGTCGATGTCGGCGCCTGCAACTGCGATAGGAAGAAGACCAACTGCGGTAAGCACCGAGAAACGTCCGCCAACATCATCGGGAACAACAAAGCTTTCGTAACCCTCCGAATCGGCAAGTTGTTTCAAAGTGCCTCTTGCCTTATCGGTGGTGCAGTAAATTCTCTTAACTGCTTCCTCATGACCGTAGCGGTTGTCAAGATATTCTCTGAACACTCTGAATGCAATAGCAGGTTCGGTAGTAGTTCCCGATTTTGAAATAACGTTAACCGAAACACGTTTGCCTTCACAAATCTTCAAAAGGTCCTGCACAGCACTACCGCTGATGCTGTTACCTGCGAAGTAAATATCGGGAGTATTTTTAGGTAAATTATTGTAAAGCGGAGACTTCAAAAACTCGATTGCGGCACGGGCACCGAGGTATGAGCCACCGATACCTATAACTATAAAAACATCGGTGTCGGAAATGATTTTTTCTGCGGCTTTTTTAATGCGAGCAAACTCTTCCTTATCGTAATCAACAGGAAGGTCTACCCAGCCGAGAAAATCGTTCCCGAGACCGGTTTTGTCAGAAAGCATTTTATGTGCTGCGGATACCTGAACTTTAAGACCTTTAAGGTCTTCTTCTGCAAGAAACTGTGCAGCATATCCATCTTTAAACTTGATTGCCATCTTAAACACCCTTTCGCCGTGATGCGAAAGCACGGCATTGATATCTTTTATTGTCTTTATTATACAATAACATTATCGTTTTTGCAACTGATATTTATAAAAAGTTTACGAAAAATTGCAGTTTAATGTTCAATAATCAGCAGATTTTAAAACAACTTTTTAACATAAGTACAAACATATACTTAAAACTTACTTTTTCGACAGTTTCGGCAGCCACGATTTTCACCGTTCCGACTTCCCTTTCACCTACAAAAATTCTTGTAACACCTATCTGTTGACCTTTTAATATAGGTGCTTTTAATTCTTCTAATAGTTCTGTTTTTTGAGAAACAGAATTAAGTTTAGATTTTTCTATCAAAAACGTATACGATTCGTTACATTCGGGAATTACCGTATTTGCTACACCTTGGATTACAGGAATTTCAGAAAGGACGGCATAATCGGTTGTAACGGTTACATTGGTCCAATTGGCAAAGCCGTAATCAAGCAACTTTCTTGCGCCATTAAACCTGTCATTGCTGTTAGAAGCACCCATAACCACGGTAACAAGTTCGGTGCCTTTACGTTCGGCAGTTGCGGTAAGGCAAGCGCCTGCACCCGAAGTTGTGCCCGTTTTAAGTCCCGTACATCCCTCGTAAAACCTGACAAGCTTATTGGTATTTACAAGTTCCGATTCGCCATTTCTCAGTGAATCCATCCACACGGTAGAATACTCCTTAATAAGCGAGTGTTTGATAAGTTCTTTGGACATAACAGCAATATCATGCGCACTTGTTACATGTCCCTCGGCATCTAATCCTGTACAGTTTACAAAATTTGTATCGTTAAGACCTAATTCGACAGCTCGCTCGTTCATCATAGCAACAAAACTTTCTTCACTGCCTGCTATTGCCTCGCCTAACACTACTGTGGCATCGTTAGCACTTCCTATAACCGAGGCTTTAAGCAAATCGTGAACCGACATTTGTTCGTTCGGTTCCAACCAGATCTGCGAACCACCCATAGAACACGCATGAGGGCTGGCGGTAAGCACCGTTTCAAGTGTCAATTGTCCTGCGTCAATAGCCTCCATTACTAAAAGTAAAGCCATGACCTTGGTAATCGAAGCCGGCGGAAGTTTCATGTGACTTTCTTTTTCATAAAGCACGGTACCGGTTGCAACGTCCATCAAAATACAGGATTTTGCCGGTATTTCCAATGCAGAGCCGACACCTGCCACCGTTTCTGTGACGTCAATAATCATAGGTTCTTTAAGGTCATCGGAATTATATTCGGTAACTATACCTTTATTTGATTCCTCGCCTTTCGGAATTTCATCAGCATAAACCGTAACCGTACTAAGCACAAGCGCCAAAGCAATCATAATGACCGTTATTCTTTTTAATATATCCATGTCATACACCCCTTTACAACATGGATATGCCAATTGCCTAAATAAAATAACAAGCACTCTGACAATAATCAGAGCGCTTGTTTTTAATTATTTCTTCATAGCAACGGCATCTTTTGCCTTGGCTACGATGTTTTTGGCACTAAGACCGAAAATTTCAAGAAGTTCGGTAGCAGGACCCGACATTCCGAAGGTATCGTTAACGCCAACCTTTATAACGGGTACGGGAACGGTTTCGGAAATGACCTCTGCAACTGCGGAACCAAGTCCTCCGATAACGGAATGTTCCTCGGCGGTAACAATAGCACCTGTCTCCTTTGCTGCTTTAACAATTATATCACGGTCGATAGGTTTAATGGTAGCCATGTTGACAATTCTTGCGCTGATACCCTCTGCGGCAAGAAGTTCATAAGCCTCCAAAGCCTCTTTAACCATAAGACCGGTTGCAATAATGGTGACGTCGGTACCACTTTTAAGTTCAACACCCTTGCCAATTTCAAACTTGTAATCGTCATCGAAAACAACAGGAACAGCAAGACGTCCAAATCGCATGTAAACAGGTCCGTCAAGCTCGGCTGCGGCAAGAACTGCCTGTCTTGCTTCGGTGGCATCGGCGGGATTGATAATGGTCATACCTGGGATAGTTCTCATAAGAGCAATATCCTCACAGCACTGATGTGTTGCGCCGTCTTCTCCAACCGAAATACCGGCATGGGTAGCACCTATCTTAACATTAAGATGGGGATATCCAATAGAGTTTCTAACCTGTTCGAATGCACGTCCTGCAGCAAACATTGCAAAAGAACTTGCGAAAACCATTTTACCGGTTGCGGCAAAACCTGCGGCAATGCTCATCATATTCTGCTCTGCAATACCGCAGTTATAGAACATTTCGGGATGTGCTTTTTTAAATGTGCCGGTCTTGGTTGCGGCGGCAAGGTCAGCGTCGAGAACGATAAAATCTTTTCTGCTTTCTGCCAATTCACAAAGAGCCTGACCGTAGGCGTCTCTGGTAGCAATTTTCTTTACTTCTGCCATTTCAATATCCTCCTGCCTTAAAGTGCTGCTATCTTAGCATCAAGTTCAGCCAAAGCCTCGGCTGCCTGCTCATCGTTAGGACCTGCACCGTGCCAGTTCACCTGATTTTCCATAAACGAAACGTCTTTACCCTTTATGGTGTTGGCAATAATTGCAGTAGGCTTACCCTTGCAGTTTTCTGCAGCAGTAAACGCTGCTTCTATCTGGTCGAAATCATGACCGTCTATTACGATAACATTCCAGTTAAATGCTTCAAACTTTTTATCCAGTGGAAGCGGTGAGTTTACCTCTTCAACGGTACCGTCTATCTGGAGGTTATTAAGGTCGACAATACAAACGAGGTTGTCAAGTTTCTTAGCGGCGGCAAACATTGCTGCCTCCCAGACCTGACCTTCCTCAGATTCACCGTCACCAACTATTGTATACACGCGGTAATCATCACCAAAGTGTTTTGCCGAAAGAGCCATACCTGCAGCAGCAGAAATGCCCTGACCCAAAGAACCGCTTGACATATCAACACCGGGAATATGCTTTTTATCGGGATGGCCCTGAAGCATTGCATAAGGTTTGCGAAGTTTCTCGATTTCCTCTATGCGGAAGAAACCGCGAACTGCCAATGCACCGTAGAGTGCCGGTGCGGCGTGACCCTTTGACATTACAAATCTGTCACGGTCTGCCTTGCCCGGATTTGCAGGATCGATATTCATTTTTTCAAAATAAAGATAGGTCAAAACATCGGTACAAGAAAGCGAACCGCCGGGATGACCCGACTTAGCTTTATTGGTTCCGATAATAATCTGACGTCTTACTTCGAGAGCCGTTTTTCTTAGTTCTTTTTTTCTCTGCTCGTTCATATTGAACCTCCTGATGTTGATTTATGTATAAAAGTTATTACATATCTTTGCTTCTCGTTTTTTGTAAAAACGCTTCAAAATACTGAGGCAGTTGTGACGAGAACTCCATATATTCACCTGTTTTTGGATGTACAAAACCTATAACCCGTGCATGAAGGCATTGACCTTCCAGTTCAGTTATCACCTTTTTGGGACCATAAAGCGGGTCGCCTGCTATCGGATGACCGAGTGACGCCATATGTACCCTTATTTGGTGAGTTCTGCCGGTTTCCAACTTAAAATTCATGTGCGTAAAGCCTTCAAGATGTTCCACCACTTTATAGTGTGTAACCGCTTTTTTGGAATTAACATAAACCACCGCCATACGCTGACGGTTTTTAGGGTCACGTCCTATTGGGGCGTTTACGGTACCCTCCTCGGTTTTTACATTACCATAGACAACAGCGCTATATTCTCTTGTAAAGGTATGTTCCTTTATCTGCTCTGCAAGTGACTGATGTGCGGCATCGGTTTTGGCAACTATCAAAAGACCGCTTGTGTCTTTATCAATTCTATGCACTATTCCGGGTCGCATAACGCCGTTAATCCCCGACAAACCGCCTTTGCAATGAAACAGCAATGCATTGACCATTGTTCCGTTAAGGTTACCCGGTGCGGGATGAACGACCATGCCTTTTGGTTTATTAACCACAAGCAGGTCGTCATCTTCGTACACGATATCAAGCGGTATATCCTCTGGAATTGCCTCAGGTTCTTTGAGGTCGGGCATGTTAACGGTTACTTGGTCGCCAACCGACACCTCGGTTTTCTTCTTGGCGGTCTTACCGTTTAACAAAACGTTACCGTTTTCAATAAGTTCTGCCGCCATCGAACGTGAGAGTGACAGTTCAGATGCTATATACGCATCAAGTCTTACTCCCCCATTTTCGACACTAAGTATCTCAGTCGTCATTATTTGTTTCCTTTTCGGCAAAATCGCCTTTGTTGATTGCAGCAGTCTCACTCGACAGATGCTTTTTCTTCTTGGCGTCCCTTACCAAATCCATAACAAAGTACAGAACTATAAGACCTGCTCCGACACATACGGCGCAATCCGCAATATTGAAAACAGGGAAATCAAAGAAAGCAAATTCCAAGAAATCAACTACGTTTCCACCACGGAAAACGCGGTCGATAAGGTTACCCAAACCACCCGAAAGCACAAGGCAGATTGCCCAGAACATGGTGTTGCTATCAAAAGTTTTGCGTATAAGCATACCGATACACACCACCATGATAAGGCTTGTGATGGTTATCAAAAACCATGTCTGCCCCTGAAAGATACCGAATGCGGCACCTGTGTTGGGCGGAATACGGTTAAAGTTGATAATACCAGGAATTATATTTTCTATAACTTGATTGGGTTGCATGTAGGTTATAACAAGATATTTGCTCAATTGGTCTGCAATAACTATAAGTACACTGCAGACTATTGCTAAAATAGCCGACATGTTTTACTCCTTATTTGTTGATAATTGAAGCACAACGGCTGCAAAGTGTGGGATGCTCGGCACTTTCGCCAACGGTGTTGGAGAAGCCCCAGCAACGTTCACATTTTCCGCCTTCGGCATGCTTTATGGTAACACCGATACCGGTCTCACCCTGCATCTCGCCACCCTTTGCGTTTTCGAGTTTTACATTGGACACGATAAAGATGGTGGTAAGCATATCTTCGGCAGATTTGAGGAAGTCGAACATTTCACCCTCGGCAAAAATTGTAACTTCTGCCTCAAGCGAAGCACCTATCACCTTATCGGTACGGGCAACTTCAAGAGCTTTTTTAACATCATCACGGATATCGTGAAGTCTATCCCAACGAGCCATAAAATCGGCATCATATTCACCGGTTGCCTTGGGGAATTCGTTGAAAATGATATTTCTTACATCATCGCCAGCCATGTGAGGCATGAACTTCCAAATCTCGTCCGAAGTAAAGGCAAGAATAGGAGCAATAAGGCGGGTAAGAGTATGAAGAATTTTATAAATGGTAGTCTGTGCAGCACGACGTGTCTCAGAATCGGTTGCTTCTACATAAAGTCTGTCCTTAGCGGCATCGAGGTAGAAGTTAGACATATCAAGCACACAGAAGTTATGAATTGCGTGGAAAATAAGGTGATACTCAAAGTTTTCGTATGCCTCGGTGCACTCCTTAACAATGCTGTCAAGACGCATTAAAGCAAACTTATCCATTTCGAGCAACTTATCGTCCGAAACAGCATCTATATCGGGATCAAAATCATTGATGCAGCCCAAGATAAATCTTGCGGTGTTTCTGATTTTTCTGTAAATTTCGCTAAGTTGCTTCAAAATATCCTTAGAAATACGGATATCTGCATGATAGTCGGAAGAAGCAACCCAAAGTCTCAAAATATCGGCACCGTACTGACCGACGATTTCATCGGGATTAATAGTGTTACCGATAGACTTAGACATCTTCTTGCCTTCACCGTCAACTACCCAACCGTGGGTAACAACGGTCTTATAAGGTGTGATACCATATGCAGCAACGGAAGTGAGAAGTGAAGACTGGAACCAACCTCTGTACTGGTCGGCGCCCTCCAAATAAAGGTCTGCAGGAGGCACCATGCCGTCACGTCCGTTAAGAACTGCGGTGTGTGATACACCCGAGTCAAACCAAACGTCCATAATATCGGTTTCTTTCTTAAATTCGGTGCAACCGCAATCGCACTTTACACCCTCGGGCATAAGTTCTTTCTCAGAAAGTTCGTACCAAGCGTCGGCACCCTTTTCCTTAAAGATTTCAACAACCTTTGCGATAGTTTCTTTATTTATAACTTCCTTGCCGCAATCCTTGCAGTAGAAAATCGGAATGGGAACACCCCAAGTACGCTGACGTGAAATACACCAGTCACTGCGGTCTTTAATCATACCGCTGATACGGTCTTCACCCCAACCGGGTATCCATTTTACCTTTTTAACTTCTTCCAAAGCCTTGTCGGCAAAAGCAGAAATAGAGCAGAACCACTGCTCGGTGGCACGGAAGAGAATGGGCTGTTTACAACGCCAGCAGTGAGGATATTGGTGGATAATCTTTTCAAGAGCAAAAAGATGGCCTGTTTCATCAAGTTTAATAGCAATAGCCTTATTAGCCTGCTCGGTGGTAAGGCCCTGGAATTCACCTGCATCGGCTGTCATAAACCCACGATGGTCAACAGGTACTACCATACCTACCTCGGGGTAGTTACGGCAAACCTCAAAGTCGTCAACACCGTGACCGGGTGCAGTATGAACACAACCTGTACCGCTTTCCAAAGTTACGTGGTTACCAACAATAACGAGCGAAGTGCGGTCGATAAAGGGATGTGCACACTTCATATATTCAAGCTCAGAACCCTTAATAGTGCCCATAAGCTCATACTCTTCAATCTTAGCGGCCTTGAATGCGGCAGGAGCCAATTCGGTAGCCATAACGTAGTATTCACCATTTGCCTTGAACACACCATAATCATAGTCAGGACCTACGCAGATTGCAAGGTTTGCAGGAAGAGTCCATGTGGTGGTAGTCCAAATAACAAAATAGGTCTTGCACTGCTCTGCACCAAGTGCGGCAAGCTTACCGAATTCTTCAGTAATCTCAAACTTAACGTAGATAGAATGGCAAGGATCCTCGGCGTACTCAATTTCTGCCTCTGCCAAAGCGGTCTGACATTCGGGACACCAATAAACAGGCTTCAAACCCTTATAAATGTAGCCCTTTTCGGCCATGGTACCGAAAATTTCAATCTGCTTGGCAACGTAATCATTGCGAAGAGTAAGATACGGGTCATCCCAGTCACCGAGAACACCCAAGCGTTCAAACTGTTTTCTCTGGTCGTCAACAAAGCCTAAAGCAAACTCACGGCAGATTTTACGAAGTTCCAAAGCGGACACCTGAGCAGTTGATGAAACACCTGCTTTTTTACGTGCCTTAAGTTCGGTAGGAAGACCGTGGGTGTCGTAACCGGGAACATAAGGAGCCTTAAAGCCCGACATGTTTTTATATCTCAAAACAAAATCTTTAAGGGATTTGTTAAGTGCGGTACCCATATGGATAACGCCATTTGCATACGGAGGGCCGTCATGAAGAATGTAAAGCGGTTTGCCTTCGTTCTTTTTCATCAATTCTTCATAAGTGTTGTTATCCTGCCACTCTTTCAAAGCCTCAGGCTCGCGTGTGGGCAGACCTGCTCTCATAGGAAATTCTGTTTGAGGCAGATTTAAAGTCTCATTGTAATCCATTTTTTATCTCCATTCCGCTTAAAATAATATAAGCTATAATGTTTATAGTTAGTCGAAACAGTTGATATATCAACTGTTTCGACTAACTATAAACATTATAGCTTATATTATTTTAAGCGGAATGGAGATAAAAAATGGATTACAATGAGACTTTAAATCTGCCTCAAACAGAATTTCCTATGAGAGCAGGTCTGCCCACACGCGAGCCTGAGGCTTTGAAAGAGTGGCAGGATAACAACACTTATGAAGAATTGATGAAAAAGAACGAAGGCAAACCGCTTTACATTCTTCATGACGGCCCTCCGTATGCAAATGGCGTTATCCATATGGGTACCGCACTTAACAAATCCCTTAAAGATTTTGTTTTGAGATATAAAAACATGTCGGGCTTTAAGGCTCCTTATGTTCCCGGTTACGACACCCACGGTCTTCCTACCGAACTTAAGGCACGTAAAAAAGCAGGTGTTTCATCAACTGCTCAGGTGTCCGCTTTGGAACTTCGTAAAATCTGCCGTGAGTTTGCTTTAGGCTTTGTTGACGACCAGAGAAAACAGTTTGAACGCTTGGGTG
Source organism: Acutalibacteraceae bacterium (assembly GCA_045592985.1). Taxonomy (GTDB): domain Bacteria; phylum Bacillota; class Clostridia; order Oscillospirales; family Acutalibacteraceae; genus UMGS172. Next base: position 14,614 of record JAZNVU010000061.1, read on the forward strand.
TTCTCGGTGACTGGGATGACCCGTATCTTACTCTTCGCAATGATTACGTTGCCAAGCAGATTGAAATTTTCGGTACCATGGCCGAAAAGGGCTACATTTATAAGGGTTTGAAGCCTGTTTATTGGTGTCCCGAATGTCAGACCGCTTTGGCAGAGGCAGAAATTGAGTACGCCGAGGATCCTTGCCATTCTATCTACGTTAAGTTTGAGATTACTGAAGAATTCGGTAAGCTTGCCGCACTTGGTGCAGAGCAGTGCAAGACCTATTTTGTTATTTGGACTACCACCACATGGACTCTTCCTGCAAACCTTGCAATCTGCGTAGGTCCTGACTATGATTATGGTGTGTTCAAGGCAAATGGTGAATACTACGTTATGGCTACCGAATTGGCTCCTGCCGCATTCAAGGCCGCTAAGATTGAAGAGTATGAGCTTATGGGCACTATTAAGGGTTCTGAGCTTGAATATATGAAGTGTGCACATCCCTTTATCGACCGCACTTCGCTCGTTATTGTTGGTAACCACGTAACTTTGGAAAGCGGTACAGGTTGTGTTCATACTGCACCCGGTCACGGTGTTGACGACTTTGAGGTTTGCCGTAACTACCCCGAGGTAGGTATGGTAGTACCTGTTGACCATCGTGGGTTTATGACAGCCGATGCAGGTGAATTCCAGGGCCTTACCACCGAGCAGGCTAATAAGGCTATTGCTATTAAACTTGATGAAACAGGCCATCTTTTTGCTCTTGAAAAGATTATCCACCAATATCCTCACTGCTGGCGTTGTAAACAGCCCATTCTCTTCCGTGCCACCGAGCAGTGGTTCTGCTCTATTTCTGCTTTTGCCGACAAGGCTTTGGAAGAAGTTAAAAAGGTAAAATGGATACCCGGTTGGGGTGAAGACCGTATCAGCGGTATGATTAAAGACCGCAGTGACTGGTGTATTTCACGTCAGCGTACTTGGGGTGTTCCCATTCCGATTTTCTACTGCAAGGATTGCGGCAAGGAAGTTATAAATAAAGAAACTATCGCAAAGGTTGTTGAAATCTTTAAGGAAAAGGGTGCCGACGCTTGGTACGAACTTTCTGAGAAAGAACTTATGCCCGAGGGTGTAAAGTGCGATTGCGGTTGCACCGAATTTAAGAAAGAAACCGATATTATGGACGTTTGGTTTGACTCGGGTGTATCACACACCGCAGTTCTTAACGGACGTGACGGCATGGTGCCTCCTGCAGACCTTTATTTGGAGGGCGCCGACCAGTACAGAGGTTGGTTCCAGTCTTCACTTCTCACTTCCGTTGCTGCATATGGTATCACACCTTATAAGACCGTTGTTACCCACGGTTGGGTAGTTGACGGTGAAGGCAAGAAGATGTCTAAGTCTATCGGTAACACTATTAATCCCGATGAAATCGTCGGTCAGTACGGTGCCGATATTTTGAGACTTTGGGTTGCTTCTTCCGACTATCATGCAGATATCCGTATTTCTAAGGATATTTTGAAGCAACTTAGCGAAATTTACAGAAAAATCAGAAACACCGCAAGATTTATCTTGGGCTGCATCAATGATTTTGATCCCGATATAGATGCTGTTTCGGACGATAAGTTGCTCGAAATGGATAAGTTTGCTTTAATGCGTCTTGACAGCATTGTTAAGGAGTGCACCGAGGCATACGAAAACTTTGAGTATCACCTTATTTTCCACGCAATTCATAACTTCTGTGTGCTTGATATGTCTAACTTCTACCTCGATGCCGCTAAGGACAGACTTTATGTAGAAGCAACCGATTCTGAGACACGTCGTGCTGCACAGACTACCATTTATAAAATTCTTCATACTCTTACCCGCCTTATTGCTCCTATTCTTGCCTTTACTTCGGACGAGATTTGGAAGTTCATGCCTCACATGGCTGGCGATGATGTAAGAAATATCATTTTCAACGAATTCCCCAAGGCAACCGGTGAATATGATGCCGATTTTATGGCTCGTTGGGATAGACTTCACGATATCCGTGATGATGTTAAAAAAGCTCTTGAAGTTGCCCGTACCGATAAGGTGATAGGTGCTTCGCTTGAGGCAGAAGTTACAATTTTTGCCGAGGGTGAAATGTTCGACTTCCTCAAATCTGCCGAAGATATGCTTACCACCATCTTTATCGTGTCCAATGTAAAACTCGAAAACGCAAAGGGTGGCGAGATGCAGGGTGAGACCGGTATCGGTGTTACCATAAAGCATGCCGAAGGCGGAAAATGTGAACGTTGCTGGGGCTTCTCCAACACCGTTGGCGAAAGTGCCGAGCATCCCACACTTTGCAGCCGTTGTGCTTCAATTATCAACAAATAAGGAGTAAAACATGTCGGCTATTTTAGCAATAGTCTGCAGTGTACTTATAGTTATTGCAGACCAATTGAGCAAATATCTTGTTATAACCTACATGCAACCCAATCAAGTTATAGAAAATATAATTCCTGGTATTATCAACTTTAACCGTATTCCGCCCAACACAGGTGCCGCATTCGGTATCTTTCAGGGGCAGACATGGTTTTTGATAACCATCACAAGCCTTATCATGGTGGTGTGTATCGGTATGCTTATACGCAAAACTTTTGATAGCAACACCATGTTCTGGGCAATCTGCCTTGTGCTTTCGGGTGGTTTGGGTAACCTTATCGACCGCGTTTTCCGTGGTGGAAACGTAGTTGATTTCTTGGAATTTGCTTTCTTTGATTTCCCTGTTTTCAATATTGCGGATTGCGCCGTATGTGTCGGAGCAGGTCTTATAGTTCTGTACTTTGTTATGGATTTGGTAAGGGACGCCAAGAAGAAAAAGCATCTGTCGAGTGAGACTGCTGCAATCAACAAAGGCGATTTTGCCGAAAAGGAAACAAATAATGACGACTGAGATACTTAGTGTCGAAAATGGGGGAGTAAGACTTGATGCGTATATAGCATCTGAACTGTCACTCTCACGTTCGATGGCGGCAGAACTTATTGAAAACGGTAACGTTTTGTTAAACGGTAAGACCGCCAAGAAGAAAACCGAGGTGTCGGTTGGCGACCAAGTAACCGTTAACATGCCCGACCTCAAAGAACCTGAGGCAATTCCAGAGGATATACCGCTTGATATCGTGTACGAAGATGACGACCTGCTTGTGGTTAATAAACCAAAAGGCATGGTCGTTCATCCCGCACCGGGTAACCTTAACGGAACAATGGTCAATGCATTGCTGTTTCATTGCAAAGGCGGTTTGTCGGGGATTAACGGCGTTATGCGACCCGGAATAGTGCATAGAATTGATAAAGACACAAGCGGTCTTTTGATAGTTGCCAAAACCGATGCCGCACATCAGTCACTTGCAGAGCAGATAAAGGAACATACCTTTACAAGAGAATATAGCGCTGTTGTCTATGGTAATGTAAAAACCGAGGAGGGTACCGTAAACGCCCCAATAGGACGTGACCCTAAAAACCGTCAGCGTATGGCGGTGGTTTATGTTAATTCCAAAAAAGCGGTTACACACTATAAAGTGGTGGAACATCTTGAAGGCTTTACGCACATGAATTTTAAGTTGGAAACCGGCAGAACTCACCAAATAAGGGTACATATGGCGTCACTCGGTCATCCGATAGCAGGCGACCCGCTTTATGGTCCCAAAAAGGTGATAACTGAACTGGAAGGTCAATGCCTTCATGCACGGGTTATAGGTTTTGTACATCCAAAAACAGGTGAATATATGGAGTTCTCGTCACAACTGCCTCAGTATTTTGAAGCGTTTTTACAAAAAACGAGAAGCAAAGATATGTAATAACTTTTATACATAAATCAACATCAGGAGGTTCAATATGAACGAGCAGAGAAAAAAAGAACTAAGAAAAACGGCTCTCGAAGTAAGACGTCAGATTATTATCGGAACCAATAAAGCTAAGTCGGGTCATCCCGGCGGTTCGCTTTCTTGTACCGATGTTTTGACCTATCTTTATTTTGAAAAAATGAATATCGATCCTGCAAATCCGGGCAAGGCAGACCGTGACAGATTTGTAATGTCAAAGGGTCACGCCGCACCGGCACTCTACGGTGCATTGGCAGTTCGCGGTTTCTTCCGCATAGAGGAAATCGAGAAACTTCGCAAACCTTATGCAATGCTTCAGGGCCATCCCGATAAAAAGCATATTCCCGGTGTTGATATGTCAAGCGGTTCTTTGGGTCAGGGCATTTCTGCTGCTGCAGGTATGGCTCTTTCGGCAAAACACTTTGGTGATGATTACCGCGTGTATACAATAGTTGGTGACGGTGAATCTGAGGAAGGTCAGGTCTGGGAGGCAGCAATGTTTGCCGCCGCTAAGAAACTTGACAACCTCGTTTGTATTGTCGACCTTAATAACCTCCAGATAGACGGTACCGTTGAAGAGGTAAACTCACCGCTTCCACTGGATAAAAAGTTTGAAGCATTTAACTGGAATGTTATCGTAATAGACGGTCATGATTTCGACCAGATAGAAGCAGCGTTTACTGCTGCAGAAAACTGCAAGGGTAAGCCTACTGCAATTATTGCCAACACCATAAAGGGTAAAGACGTTTCGTTTATGGAAAATCAGGTGAACTGGCACGGTGCAGGTCCTAACGATGAGCAGGCAGCCGAGGCTTTGGCTGAACTTGATGCTAAGATAGCAGCACTTTAAGGCAGGAGGATATTGAAATGGCAGAAGTAAAGAAAATTGCTACCAGAGACGCCTACGGTCAGGCTCTTTGTGAATTGGCAGAAAGCAGAAAAGATTTTATCGTTCTCGACGCTGACCTTGCCGCCGCAACCAAGACCGGCACATTTAAAAAAGCACATCCCGAAATGTTCTATAACTGCGGTATTGCAGAGCAGAATATGATGAGCATTGCCGCAGGTTTTGCCGCAACCGGTAAAATGGTTTTCGCAAGTTCTTTTGCAATGTTTGCTGCAGGACGTGCATTCGAACAGGTTAGAAACTCTATTGGATATCCCCATCTTAATGTTAAGATAGGTGCTACCCATGCCGGTATTTCGGTTGGAGAAGACGGCGCAACACATCAGTGCTGTGAGGATATTGCTCTTATGAGAACTATCCCAGGTATGACCATTATCAATCCCGCCGATGCCACCGAAGCAAGACAGGCAGTTCTTGCCGCAGCCGAGCTTGACGGACCTGTTTACATGCGATTTGGACGTCTTGCTGTTCCTGTTGTTTTCGATGACGATTACAAGTTTGAAATTGGCAAGGGTGTTGAACTTAAAAGTGGTACCGACGTCACCATTATTGCAACCGGTCTTATGGTTAAAGAGGCTTTGGAGGCTTATGAACTTCTTGCCGCAGAGGGTATCAGCGCAAGAATTGTCAACATGGCTACCATTAAACCTATCGACCGTGATATAATTGTTAAAGCAGCAAAGGAGACAGGTGCTATTGTTACCGCCGAGGAACATTCCGTTATCGGAGGACTTGGTTCCGCAGTTGCAGAGGTCATTTCCGAAACCGTTCCCGTACCCGTTATAAAGGTTGGCGTTAACGATACCTTCGGAATGTCGGGTCCTGCTACCGAACTTCTTGAAATTTTCGGTCTTAGTGCCAAAAACATCGTAGCCAAGGCAAAAGATGCCGTTGCTATGAAGAAATAATTAAAAACAAGCGCTCTGATTATTGTCAGAGTGCTTGTTATTTTATTTAGGCAATTGGCATATCCATGTTGTAAAGGGGTGTATGACATGGATATATTAAAAAGAATAACGGTCATTATGATTGCTTTGGCGCTTGTGCTTAGTACGGTTACGGTTTATGCTGATGAAATTCCGAAAGGCGAGGAATCAAATAAAGGTATAGTTACCGAATATAATTCCGATGACCTTAAAGAACCTATGATTATTGACGTCACAGAAACGGTGGCAGGTGTCGGCTCTGCATTGGAAATACCGGCAAAATCCTGTATTTTGATGGACGTTGCAACCGGTACCGTGCTTTATGAAAAAGAAAGTCACATGAAACTTCCGCCGGCTTCGATTACCAAGGTCATGGCTTTACTTTTAGTAATGGAGGCTATTGACGCAGGACAATTGACACTTGAAACGGTGCTTACCGCCAGCCCTCATGCGTGTTCTATGGGTGGTTCGCAGATCTGGTTGGAACCGAACGAACAAATGTCGGTTCACGATTTGCTTAAAGCCTCGGTTATAGGAAGTGCTAACGATGCCACAGTAGTGTTAGGCGAGGCAATAGCAGGCAGTGAAGAAAGTTTTGTTGCTATGATGAACGAGCGAGCTGTCGAATTAGGTCTTAACGATACAAATTTTGTAAACTGTACAGGATTAGATGCCGAGGGACATGTAACAAGTGCGCATGATATTGCTGTTATGTCCAAAGAACTTATCAAACACTCGCTTATTAAGGAGTATTCTACCGTGTGGATGGATTCACTGAGAAATGGCGAATCGGAACTTGTAAATACCAATAAGCTTGTCAGGTTTTACGAGGGATGTACGGGACTTAAAACGGGCACAACTTCGGGTGCAGGCGCTTGCCTTACCGCAACTGCCGAACGTAAAGGCACCGAACTTGTTACCGTGGTTATGGGTGCTTCTAACAGCAATGACAGGTTTAATGGCGCAAGAAAGTTGCTTGATTACGGCTTTGCCAATTGGACCAATGTAACCGTTACAACCGATTATGCCGTCCTTTCTGAAATTCCTGTAATCCAAGGTGTAGCAAATACGGTAATTCCCGAATGTAACGAATCGTATACGTTTTTGATAGAAAAATCTAAACTTAATTCTGTTTCTCAAAAAACAGAACTATTAGAAGAATTAAAAGCACCTATATTAAAAGGTCAACAGATAGGTGTTACAAGAATTTTTGTAGGTGAAAGGGAAGTCGGAACGGTGAAAATCGTGGCTGCCGAAACTGTCGAAAAAGTAAGTTTTAAGTATATGTTTGTACTTATGTTAAAAAGTTGTTTTAAAATCTGCTGATTATTGAACATTAAACTGCAATTTTTCGTAAACTTTTTATAAATATCAGTTGCAAAAACGATAATGTTATTGTATAATAAAGACAATAAAAGATATCAATGCCGTGCTTTCGCATCACGGCGAAAGGGTGTTTAAGATGGCAATCAAGTTTAAAGATGGATATGCTGCACAGTTTCTTGCAGAAGAAGACCTTAAAGGTCTTAAAGTTCAGGTATCCGCAGCACATAAAATGCTTTCTGACAAAACCGGTCTCGGGAACGATTTTCTCGGCTGGGTAGACCTTCCTGTTGATTACGATAAGGAAGAGTTTGCTCGCATTAAAAAAGCCGCAGAAAAAATCATTTCCGACACCGATGTTTTTATAGTTATAGGTATCGGTGGCTCATACCTCGGTGCCCGTGCCGCAATCGAGTTTTTGAAGTCTCCGCTTTACAATAATTTACCTAAAAATACTCCCGATATTTACTTCGCAGGTAACAGCATCAGCGGTAGTGCTGTGCAGGACCTTTTGAAGATTTGTGAAGGCAAACGTGTTTCGGTTAACGTTATTTCAAAATCGGGAACTACTACCGAACCTGCTATTGCATTCAGAGTGTTCAGAGAATATCTTGACAACCGCTACGGTCATGAGGAAGCAGTTAAGAGAATTTACTGCACCACCGATAAGGCAAGAGGCACTTTGAAACAACTTGCCGATTCGGAGGGTTACGAAAGCTTTGTTGTTCCCGATGATGTTGGCGGACGTTTCTCGGTGCTTACCGCAGTTGGTCTTCTTCCTATCGCAGTTGCAGGCGCCGACATCGACGCTTTGATGCAGGGCGCCGCGAATGCTCGTGAAGAGTACGATAAGGATTGCGTAGAGTGTAACGATTGTTATAAATATGCTGCTCTCAGAAATGCTTTTTATCGCAGAGGTAAAGAAATTGAATTGCTCGTTTCTTATGAACCGAGATTTACCATGATGGCTGAGTGGTTCAAACAGCTTTACGGTGAAAGCGAGGGCAAAAACGGCAAGGGCCTTTTCCCGGCAGCCGTTACCTTCTCAACCGACCTTCATTCTATGGGCCAATACATTCAGGACGGTCGCAGACTTATGTTTGAAACCGTTGTTACCATTGGCGACTGCGGTTCGGATACCATTATTAAAGAGGATGCCGTAAACGGTGACGGACTCAACTTCCTAGCAGGCAAGCCGATGTCGTATGTCAACCAAAAGGCTTTTGAGGGTACCGTTCTTGCTCATACCGACGGCGGCGTGCCCAACCTCGTCATTGAAGTCGATAAGGCAGACGAGGAAAACCTTGGCAGACTTATTTACTTCTTCGAAAAGGCTTGTGCAATTTCGGGTTATATGCTCGGTGTAAATCCGTTTGACCAGCCCGGTGTTGAAAGTTATAAGAAGAATATGTTTGCAATGCTCGGCAAACCCGGTTACGAGGAGCAGAAGGCTGCGCTTGAAGCCAGAATAAAATAATTATAGAAAATAAGGCTAAGGGGCAACCCAAAGCCTAAAATATAAAGGAGATGTTACTATGTTAAAACTCATTATTGGTAAAAAGGGTAGCGGAAAAACGAAAAAACTTATCGATGCTGTCACCGCAGCGGCTGACGTTTCGAAGGGCAACGTTGTTTGCATCGAAAAGAGTTCCACCCTTACTTTGAATATCACTCACCGTGTACGTCTTGTTGACACCGACCATTACGGCATCTCGGGTTATGATGCTTTCTACGGCTTCATTTCGGGTATCTGCGCAGGTAACTACGATGTAACTCATATCGGTATTGACGCAGTTCTCCGTATTTGCAATAGAAATTATGACGAACTTGCTGAGTTCCTCAAGAAACTTAACGCTCTCTCTGAAGACGCAAAGGCAGAGTTTATCATCACCATTTCGGCTGATGAGGCAGAACTTCCCGCAAGCATTTTCGAGATTGCTGAGAAGATTTAATCACAATTATTACAGAACAAGGCTGTTCCAAAAAAGGAGCAGCCTTGTGTTTTTAAGAGAGGATTTGTTATGAAAAAACTACGTTGTCCCAATTGCGGACAAAAAACCTTAGGTTGGAGCAACCGTTGGTATGCTTTGGGCTTGCAAGAAGACCAAATTAAATTCCGTGAAAAATACGGAAGGTTTTATTATCGCCGACGTTCGTCATATGGCAGTTGTCCTGAGTGCAACTGCGCACTTGCATACATTGCACCGGGATCTTTTTTTAAAGAGTCTGTATTAATGTATGCGATTATTCTTTTGGATATTGCTTTATGTGTAGCGACCTTGATAACCCGTGATATGCTTTGGTGCATTATAGGGTTATGTATCATAACCGCAGGCTTTCTGTATTTTGTTTGCAAGCAAATTTGGATAACGGCAACACATCACATGCTCAAATATGTTGGTGACGAAGGCATCGAAAGGCCTAAACCTAATATAAGAGCAAAAATCGATTACACCAAATACATAAAGCCTTATGGTGTTTATGGTTTAAAATTTAACGAAGGTAAGATTACCGAAAAATACAAAGAGGCTTTTCCCGATGGACTTGTTCCTGCTACTTTTTTGCCCGATAAGAACGGTGATTGTGAGTTTGAAATTTATCTGTTTAATAAAAATGTTTTGAACGAGGATATGCTGTTTGCCGGTGCTGAGTTTTCGGTTGAGGATTATGACGGTATATTCATAACCAAAGGGAAAGTATCAAAAATCAACCTTGAGTGGTAGTTACACATTAATAATATTGATGGTGAGTGTATGAAACTAAACGAAGCGATTGCGGCGAGAATAAAAGAATTATGCGAGGAAAGAAAAATAACCCAATATAAATTGTTTATGTTGTCGGGTGTGCCTCAATCCACACTAAGCACAATTATGAATTGCACTTTTCCAAGTATGAAATTGCGAATAATATATGAAATTTGCGAAGGATTGGAAATACCGCTTGCCGAATTCTTTTCGTCACCTTTATTTGACCGAGACAATCTCGAAGACTAAAAAATCCATCGTGATAAATGAGTTTCGACTAAGGATTTCTGTCATTTAAGGAAAGATTCTGCCGTCTAATGACGGTGCCCTGCGGGTTCGACTCACGCCGCGTCATTCTGAGTTTGTCGAACTTTTGTGCTTGCACAAAAGCACAAGGCGAAGCCGTAGCAGAATCTGCGGCGGTGTTACGCTCAGGATGACAGAGCACTTGAAAATCAAGTATGATAATATGCATAAATTAAAGACACTATGTACCTTCTTTTAAAAGGCATAGTGTCTTAAATTTATCCCTATTAATTAGCATGGGGGCTTAAATTTTGATTTTATTTTTCAAGTAAGACCTTCATAACGTCTGGGCCGTGGTCGAAGTATACGCCAGTGGTTTTGGAGGTTTCCTCGGTAAAGGTTTGAACACCTGCCGCTGCTTTCTTGTTATCGTATATAAGGAAGGGTACGGGGTCACGGGCGTGGGTCATGGTGATAAGCGGAGTGGGATGGTCAGGCATTATCAGTATGCGGTACTCACCATACTGCTCAAGTTCTTGCAAAAGATATCCTAAAACGTGCTTATCAATAAGCTCAATGGCCTTTACCTTGTTTTCGGCTTCGCCTCTGTGACCACATTCGTCGGGTGCCTCAACGTGAACGTAAACCAAGTCACAGGTCTTAAAAAGTTCTGCGGCAGCCTTGGCCTTACCTTCAAAATCGGTGTCAATATACCCGGTGGCACCATTGACTTCGGCCACTTCGCATTTTGCAAGTTTGCCAATGCCCTTTATAAGGTCTACGGCAGATACAATACCTGCTTTTACACCGAATTTATCCTCGAAGGACTGCATCTGAGGTTTGGTGCCTTCGCCCCAAAGCCAGATGTGGCTTGCAGGACGCTTGCCCTCGGCAATTCTCTTCAAATTAACGGGGTGGTTTTTAAGCACCTCACCGCTGCGTTTCATAAGGTCAATAAGCGGTGCAGCGTTCTTGTGATCACTCAAATACTCACCGATAACACGTCCACTGATGTCATGTGGGGGAGTCATGCTGCCCAAGTCGGTTGTACCGTTCTTAACAACAAGACAGTGACGGTAACTAACACCTGCGTAGAATGAATAAATCTCGTTACCAAAGGCTTCCTCAATAGTTTTAATTATCTCAGCAGCCTCAGCAGAAGAAATATCACCTGCACTATAGTCAACCATGGTTTTGTCTTCGTACTTTTCTTCGTCAGACAATGTTACAAGGTTACAACGCAAGGTGACGTCGGTGTCACTTAGCGCAATACCAATACTTGCGGCCTCTAAGGGTGAACGACCGGTGTAGCACTCGTTTGGGTCATAACCCATAACCGAAAGATTTGCAACGTCACTACCGGGCTTCAAATTATCGGCAACGGTTTTTGAAAGACCAACGGTTGCGGTCTTGGCCAACCTATCCATGTTAGGTTTGCTGGCAAGTTCCATAGGGGTTTTGCCGCCTAAACCGTCGTATTTATAATCAGCCATACCGTCACATAATAGAACTAAATATTTCATATATTTTCAACCTTTCTAAAGGAATAGTTTATATATTTACTGCCAGCAAAAGCATTGCTATAAGCGGCATTGTTACAAGAGAAATAAGTGTCGATGCCGAAACCAGTTCCCCGGCGTAAACAGCGTCTCCGTCGTACCGTTCGGCAAAAATACTTGCCATCGCAGCAACGGGGGTTGAAGAACTGATTACAAGCACTGCGGATCCGTTTGTTACTACATCTGCAGGCAGAATTCCAAGTAATGATAATACTTTTAGAATTAAAATGATAAGAATTGGAATGACTATCAGTCTTACAAAAATCAGTAGGGGCATATATTTGTCTTTAAAAACCGTCTTGAGGTCACACTCCGCAAGTCTTATGCCAATCATCATCATAGAAAGCGGTATTACAGAACTCTTAAGTAAGAATAATATGTTATCCTTAACAACCGGTACGGCGAAATCCGTCCAAACAGGAACAAGTGCTTGGGGTACTGTGACGAAACCGCCCAGTATAAAGAAAAACAAACCAATGTATGTAGGAATTGTCGCAGGGTTTAAAAACATCTTTTTTGGTGACATATAACTTTTGTCTTTAGTGTAAAGATAACAACCAAGTGACCAATTAAGTACGTTGAAAGAAACGACATAAAATGTAGCATATATGGCGGCTTCTGAACCGAACAGTTCCGAAATTAACGGAATTCCTAAAAAACCGGCATTTGTAAAAATAGTGGAATACTTAAGAATGATTTTTTTCTTTTCGGGAGCTTTGTTAAAAAGCATTTTTGAAACACCAAAATATCCCAAATGCAAAATCATGGAAGCAATTAATACAAAAACAGCAGTCGTCACTATCTCAGAACTTAGTTTTACGTCCAAAAAACTATAAATTATCATTGCCGGTTGGGCAAGATAAATAACAACGTCAGCAAAATACTTAGAGGTGGTATCGTCGACCTTACCTGCTTTACGCATGATCATTCCAAGAATAATCATTACCGTCAGCAACAAAACTTTTTCAATAAGTACATCGATTCCGTACAAAATATGTTCCCCCAAAAAAATTCTTACTTTATAATACAACAAATCAATACATATTTCAATAATAAAATATACAATAATACATTATTATATAATAGAACCCGAGGTGTTATCCTCGGGTTTTGTTATGAACAAAATCTGTGTTTTCCTATTACTTTAATAAGAGGTCTGCTCCATATCCAACTGCTTGTAGCGGTAGAAGGGTTAAAATAGTATATCGCACCGCTACTTGGGTCAAGCCCGTTAAGAGCATCTCGTGCTGCTGAATATGCGCTGTCGGCAACGGCAACATTAAATTGGCCGTCATCAATGCAACTGAACGCACCTTTTTGATAAATAACGCCTGAGATAGAGTTTGGAAAAGACGGATGCTCGATTCGGTTGAGCACAACAGCGCCCACTGCAACTTGTCCCATATAAGGCTCTCCTCGTGCTTCTGCGGAAATCAACCGTGCTAATAGTCGGTAGTCAGACGATGAATAGCCGTTATATCCGCTATTGCTTTGTCCCGAAGGTAGTCCAATTAACTCTAATGTTTTAGGACCGCAAACTCCATCGGCAGTAATGCCATGCTTTTTTTGAAAAGAAATGACTGCCTTTTTAGTTGCAGTTCCATAGATACCGTCGATATTACCCTTATAATAACCCCATTCTTTGAGACGAGTTTGAATATTGCGAACCTCACTGCCTCTAGAACCAATTGAAGAATACCCAAAAGCGTTAAGGTTTATCGATGTTATTAATATAACGCTGCAAAGTATTGAACTAAATAATTTGATAAATCTGTTCATGATTGATGTTCCTTGTACAAAAAATGTATTTTGATTTCATTTTCCCCTATAATTTAAGCAATATTCGGTTAAAATTGTACATTGAAAAGGAAAATGAAAAAAATTCAAAAATTGCGAAAAAAAGTGTTGACAAAAGGGAATGAGTGTGTTAAAATAATCGGGCGCCCTACGGAAGCGGAGCAAGAGCTCGGCTGGGAAGTAGGGAGTAAAACGGACCTTGAAAATTAAACAACGATAAAACTTTGTAAGAGAACCCGAAAATTTTTAAGAGTTAAAAACTCAAAGTAATTAAAC
>JAZNVU010000062.1:0-18087 GCA_045592985.1 Acutalibacteraceae bacterium
GCTCACAGAACGACATGGCTACGATCCGACTTGCAATATGTAGGGACAGGCGTCCTCGACTGTCCGTTAAATCGACACAAGAACCTTCCCCTATGTAACGGTTACACAAATCAACATATATTTTTATTTATAATTTTAGTCACCCTCTACCAATAGCGTTATTGTATCCTGCACCACAACATATTGTGTATCGGGACAGTTTTTACACAAAATTTTGTGATTTTTCGGCGAAAATTTGCGAAAAACTTTGGGATAACGCTTGACAACATCGGCATTATCGTATATAATGCATTCAAAGCTTTTACATGACTGACGGATTTCGCGGGTCACCGCGGGGGAGTGTGAAGCGTTTCTTGCCGACCGTCTGGGCAAAATCAGTTCATTAAGAGCTGGTTTTGCCCTTTTTGTTTGGGCAAATCAGCCCCTATTCAGGAGGATGTTTATGGAACACATTAATTGGAACGGATTTATCTCCGGTGCTTGGAAAGATGAAATCAACGTTAGAGATTTTATTCAAGTAAACTATAAGGAATATACAGGCGACCGTTCATTTTTAGCCGGCCCCACCGAACGTACAAACGAACTTATGAAAAAGGTTAAAAACCTTTTTGCTCTTGAGCAACAGTTTGGCGGTGTTTTGGATATTGACACCACTACCGTTAGTTCTTTGACCAGTTATTCCCCCGGTTATATCGACAAAGATAACGAACTTATTGTGGGACTTCAGACCAACCGTCCCTTAAAACGCGGTGTCAACCCCTTTGGCGGTATGAGAATGGTGCGTCAGGCTTGCGAGGCTTACGGATACAAAGTCAGCCGCAAGATTGAGGACGAATTCCAGTATCGCACCACCCATAATGACGGTGTTTTCAGAGCCTATACCGATGAAATGCGTCTTGCCAGACGTTGCCACGTTATAACCGGTCTCCCCGATGCTTACGGCAGAGGAAGAATTATTGGCGACTACCGTCGTGTTGCTCTTTACGGTGTAGACCGACTTATTGAAGAAAAGAAAAAAGATAAAAAGAACCTTGAAGCAGGTTGCTTTGATACCGCCACTATTCGTCTTGATGAAGAACTCCACAAACAGATAACTTTTTTGGGTTATCTTAAAGAAATGGCAGCAATGTACGGTTATGACATCAGCGGTCCTGCCGCCAATGCCAAAGAGGCAATTCAGTGGACATATTTTGCATACCTCGCCTCAATCAAAGAGCAAAACGGTGCCGCAATGTCTTTGGGCAGAGTAAGCACTTTCTTTGATATTTATATTGAGCGTGATATTGCCGCAGGTATTCTCACCGAAGAAACCGCGCAGGAGTTGTTTGACGATTTTGTTATAAAACTTCGTATGGCAAGGCATTTGAGAACACCCGAATACAACGAACTGTTTGGCGGTGACCCCATGTGGATAACCGAATCCGTCGGTGGTATGGGTGAAGACGGAAGAACACTTGTAACCAAGAGCAGTTTCAGAATGCTCAACACTTTATATACACTTGGTTCTTCACCCGAACCCAACCTTACCGTGCTTTGGGCTAACAGTTTGCCTGAGGGCTTTAAAAGTTTTTGTGCCGAGGTTTCTATCGACACCGATTCTATTCAGTACGAGAACGATGATGTAATGCGTCCCGATTACGGTGACGATTATGCTATTGCCTGCTGTGTTTCTGCCATGAAAGTCGGCAAACAGATGCAGTTTTTCGGTGCGCGTTGCAACCTTGCGAAACTTTTGCTTATTGCCATTAACGGCGGTTATGATACCACAAGCGGTATACATATTGGTCCTCAGTTGCCTGTGCTTAGTGATGCTTGTCTGGATTTTGACACCGTTAAAGAACGTTTTGACATTTATGTAGAATGGATGGCTAAACTTTACGTCAACACCATGAACGTAATTCACTACATGCACGACAAATATGCCTATGAAAAAATTCAGATGGCTCTTCACGATACCGATGTTCACCGTTTCATGGCTTTTGGCGTTGCAGGACTTTCGGTTGTAACCGACTCTTTGAGTGCAATTAAGTATGCTAAGGTAACCCCCATAAAAGACGACAACGGCTTTATTGTTGATTTTGAAAGACATGGCGATTTCCCGAAATTTGGCAACGATGACGACCGTGTTGACCTTATTGCCAAGCAGTTGACCCACGAGTTTATAACCGAACTGCGCAAAACCAAGACTTACCGCGGTGCCGAGCATACCTTGTCAGTGCTGACTATTACCTCCAACGTAATGTACGGCAAAAACACCGGCGCTACCCCCGACGGACGTGAGGCAGGCGCTGCGTTTGCACCCGGTGCCAACCCCATGCACAACCGTGAAGAAAACGGTGCATTGGCTTCACTCAACTCGGTTGCAAAGTTAAGTTATGATGACTGCCGCGACGGTATTTCTAACACCTTCTCGGTAACTCCCGACACTTTGGGTCACGACAAAACCGAGCGTACTGCCAACCTTGTCAGCATACTCGACGGTTACTTCCTTAAAAAAGCACATCACATTAACGTTAATGTGCTTAACCGCGAAACACTTATAGAGGCTTATAACAACCCCGAAGCCTACCCCAACCTCACCATTCGTGTCTCGGGTTATGCAGTAAACTTCCACAAACTGTCAAAAGAACAGCAACGTGAAGTTATAAGCCGAACCTTCCACGAGGCAATGTGATGGGTAAGATACATTCAATTGAGACGCTCGGAGCCACCGACGGTCCGGGCGTCCGTTTTACTGTTTTTGTGCAAGGCTGTCCTTTAAGATGCGCTTGCTGTCACAATCCTGACACATGGGATATGAACAGCGGCACCGAAGTTTCGGCTGACGAACTTGTGAAAAAGGCAGAACGGTATAAAGAATATTTTGGTGCTGTGGGCGGAGTTACCGTGTCTGGTGGTGAACCGCTTATGCAGGCACAATTTGTGACCGAAATTTTTAACCTTTGCAAACAAAAAGGGATAAATACCTGCCTTGATACATCAGGCTGTATTTTAAATGACGATGTCAAAGCGTTACTAAACGTCACCGACCTTGTCATGCTGGATATAAAATACACAACCGAGGAAAAATACAAAAAGTATGTCGGTTGCAGTCTTTCTGCCGCAACCGAGTTTTTAGACTACCTTGAATTTATCGAAAAACCATACTACATACGTCAGGTTATAATACCCGAACTTAATGACAAAGAAGAAGACATTGCCGAGTTAAAGGCTCTTTTAAAAAACAAAAAGCATCTTAAAAAGGTGGAACTTTTACCTTTTAAGAAACTTTGTCAAGTTAAATATGATGATTTGGGGTTAGAGTTTCCCTTAAAAAGCACACCTGAGCCTTCATCACAAAAAATGCAACAATTATATGAAAAAATACCTAAGGAATTATTATGAACATTAAATTATCTGACCATTTTACCTATGGTAAACTGATAAGATTCACTCTACCGTCAATGGTAATGCTGATATTTACGTCTATCTACGGTGTGGTTGACGGGTATTTTGTATCCAACTTTGCAGGCAAAACACCTTTTGCCGCAGTCAACCTTATTATGCCGTTTTTAATGATACTCGGCACTGTAGGTTTTATGTTCGGTGCGGGCGGAAGTGCGCTTATCGGCAAAACTTTAGGCGAAGGCGACAATGACAAAGCCAACCGCTACTTTACGCTTTTTGTAATTGTATCGGTAGTGCTTTCGGTAGTTTTTGCCGCCGTTTCGTTCTTTTTTTTGCCCCAAATAGCACGGCTTTTGGGTGCTGAAGGCAGTTTGCTCGACGATGCTGTACTTTACGGCCGTATAATACTCATCGCCACTCCTGCATTCGTTTTACAGTTTGAATTTCAAAGCCTTTTTATCACAGCCGAAAAGCCTAAAATGGGACTACTTGTAACTATAGCATCGGGTGTTGCCAATATGGTACTTGATGCCCTACTTGTCGGCATTTTCCCATTTGGCCTAGTTGGTGCTGCGGTGGCCACTGCAATAAGTCAATTTATGGGCGGTGTTATACCTTTAGTTTACTTTAGCCATAAAAATACAAGCCTTCTTCAGTTTACTAAAACAAGTTTTGACGGCAAAGCACTTATTAGAGTATGTACTAACGGTTCGTCAGAACTTATGAGTAATATTTCAATGTCGGTCATAGGCATGCTCTATAATCTTCAACTGCTTAAGTTTTCAGGTGAAAACGGCGTTGCCGCATACGGTGTAATGATGTATGTAAGCATGATTTTTTCAGGTGCATTTATTGGATACTCCATAGGTACTGCACCGGTCGTAAGTTTTCACTATGGTGCTGTCAACACATCCGAACTTAAAAGTCTGCTAAAAAAAAGCACTGTTATACTGTCTGCGTTTGCCGTTGTTATGTGCCTTGCTGCCGAATTGCTTGCTGTTCCGCTTTCGAAAATTTTCGTAGGCTACGATGCAGATTTGTTGGAACTTACCGTAAAAGGCTTCCGCATTTTCTCACTCTCATTCATCTTTATGGGTTTTGCTATTTTTGGCTCAGGTTTCTTTACAGCACTTAACGACGGACTGACTTCGGCACTTATCTCCTTCCTCCGTACACTTGTTTTCCAAGTCGCCGCTGTTTTGCTGTTGCCCATTCTTTTCGGTGTGGACGGAATTTGGTGGTCTATCGTTATCGCTGAGGTTATGGCAGTAATCGTTTCTGCAATATTTTTGAAAATTAAACAGAAAAAATATAATTACTGACACTAAGGATGTGAATTTGTGAGTATAAAAGCAGTTTTATTTGACCTTGACGGCACTTTGTTACCGTTAAATCAGGACGAATTTGTTAAGTATTATTTTAAAGGTTTATCATCTAAGTTGGCGACCAAAGGTTATGACCCCCAGAAACTTATAACCTCTATCTGGGCAGGCATAAACGCAATGCAAAACCAGCCCGATAAAACTAACGAGGACTCTTTTTGGGAATGTCTTGTAGGCATATTGGGTGACCAAATAAAGAATGATATTCCCTACTTTGAGGAATATTATGAAAACGATTTTGACAAAATATCGGCAATCTGTGGTTGCAATAGCCAAGCCGACGAAACGGTAAAAATGTTAAAGTCAAAAGGTATAACGGTCATACTTGCAACTAACCCTGTATTCCCTGCCATTGCAACACATAAGCGTATGAAATGGGCAGGACTTGACCTTAATGATTTTTCACTTGTCACAACCTACGAAAACTCAAAATGTATAAAGCCCAGTCCCGAATATTATCATGAAATTCTTGAAAAATTTGACCTTAAACCTTCGGAGTGCATAATGGTCGGCAACGATGTTGATGACGACATGCCTGCAGAAAATTTGGGAATGAAGGTCTTTTTGCTGACTGACTGCCTTATTAATAAATCAGGCAAAGACATATCACTTTATCCCAACGGCAGTTTTAAAGAATTAAATGATTTTTTAAATCGCAATATTTAATAAAAAATGCTCGTGTTTTACTCATAAAAGTTAAAAACACGGGCATAATTTTTTTGAATAAATATTGAAAGGATGATAGTTTTGATAGAACAAGATACTATAAAACTTCTTCGTGAATGTGACGCCGGTGTTAAGATGGGCGTTGCCTCAATCGATGACGTAATGGGTTCGGTTCGTTCAGACTCTTTGAAACAATATCTCAACAAATGCAAAGACGAGCATGAAAATTTAAGTTCAGAAATTCAGCAGGAACTTGACCGTTTCCACGATGACGGCAAAAATCCCAATCCCATTGCAAAAGGAATGTCATGGATAAAAACCAACGTAAAGTTAGGTGTTGATGAATCCGACAGCACCGTTGCCGACCTCATGACCGACGGTTGCAACATGGGCGTAAAGTCGCTCAACAAATACCTCAACCAATACAAAGCCGCCGATGAAAAGTCAAAGGATATAACAAAACGACTTATAAATCTTGAAGAAAAACTAGCAGTTGATATCAGAGGATACCTTTAACGCAAAAAAAACTTGAGATTTTGTAATCTCAAGTTTTTTTCTTTTGTAAAGCATTTTTTCTGTACTCCTTTGGAGTCATGCCTCTTACTTTTAGAAAGCAACGGTCAAAGGTTCGCACCGAGTTGTAACCGACTGCATACGCCACCTCGGTAACGGTTTTATCACCGCTTTTCAAAATTTCAGCAGCACTTCTAACTCTTAACGAGTTGATATAATCATTAAAACCAATGTGCAATCTTTGACCAAATAAATGTGAAATATAATATCGGCTGATGTGCAGTTCATCAGCAATTGACTGCAGCGATATTTCATTTGCATAGTTCTCGTAGCAGTAATTGATTATAGCCTTGGCCATATCGGAATCGTAACTGACGTTTTTTACAAGCTTCATACTGCGACACAACTCACTCATTAATATCAGCAAACTTCCGCGCACCTCAGTCTCAGAATATTCGTCGTTTCTTTTACGACATTCTACAATATTATCTATCGCCGATACTATTCTTTGGTTTTCTCCCGCATTTTTAAACACCGGGCTTTCAGGTACCATGGTTTTAAATATGTTATTAAACTCGGGACACATGTCCGGCGAAATAATAACAATACTGTGCTCAACCGGTCGCACCTTGTCCAAATAATAGTGAATTTGATTGGGAAAAGATATAAAAAGGTCTCCTGCTCCCATTTCTGCCTCTTTAGTATCTGCTACACCAACACTAACACCGGATGTTAAAAGCACAATTTCAATGTGACTGTGCAAATGCGGTGTTACCGATAGTGTTTTGGATATATTGCGCGCTTCGTAAGCCGATTTTTTATCTTCTA
Source organism: Acutalibacteraceae bacterium (assembly GCA_045592985.1). Classification (GTDB taxonomy): domain Bacteria; phylum Bacillota; class Clostridia; order Oscillospirales; family Acutalibacteraceae; genus UMGS172. The sequence continues at coordinate 6,777 of JAZNVU010000062.1, forward strand.
ACTGAAAAAACACAAAATCACCCCAAAGAAATAACAAACGAATTTTAAAAAGTGCAATATTTGTCCACTTTTTTCTATATTATAACTTGTATTGTACTGCAAAATGCTATAAAATACAAGTAGTAATAAGCCAAAAGTTGGCTAAAAGGAGGAAAATCATGATTAATTTACCTATTGCAATCCAACTTTACTCAGTTCGTGATGATATGGCAAAAGATTTTGAGGGCACCCTCAAAAAAATCAAAGCCATGGGTTATGACGGTGTTGAGTTCGCAGGAATTTTTGACAAGTCCGCAGAAGAGGTTAAAAGCATATGCGCCGCAAACGGTCTTACCCCCATTTCGGCTCATGTAGCACCTACTCAGATTCTTGCAGATATTGAAGGCGTTGTAAAGACCTATGCTGACATCGGTTGCAAGTTTATGGTCATTCCGTGGATGAATGGCGAGTCTCTTCCGGGAGGCCCTAAGTACGAACAATTCCTCAAAGACATCAGAACCATCTCCGCTGAACTTAAGAAGTACGGCATGAAACTTGGTTATCACAACCACGATTTTGAATTCAACAAAATCGACGGTAAAAACAAACTCGACATTCTTTATGCTGATACCACCCCTGATGAACTCCAGACTCAGATTGACACATGTTGGGCAAATGTCGGCGGTGAGAACCCTGCAGAATACGTTAAGAAGTACAGCGGTCGTGCACCTCTTGTCCACATTAAAGACTTTGTTGGTCAGAAATCCGACAATATGTACGGACTTATCGGCGGTGGCAAGACCGAGAATAACGGTGAAAAGCCCGCAGTTCCATTTGAACTCCGTCCTGTAGGTTACGGCGTTCAGGACGTTGCCGCTATTGTAAATGCAGCAGAAGAAGCCGGTGCAGATTGGGTAATTGATGAGCAGGATAACCCAAGCATGGACAAAACTCCCATGGAGTGTGCCGAAATGAGCATTAACTATCTTAAGTCGCTTTAATTTTTCTTATATTGAAAGGAGCAACAAACATGGCAAAAGATCTTGACATGAATAATTTTTCCTCTAACATGGCCGAGGAAGAAACGGCAGTAAACACCGGTAAAAAGATGCGCATTGGTATCATCGGTACCGGCGGTATTTCCGGAAGCCACATAAAGGCATACCTCCAACAGCCCGATGTTGAACTTGTTGCAGCCTGCGACCTTATTGAAGGCAAGGCTCAGAAGAAGTTTGAGGCTTTGGAAGTACCCGAGGGTGCCAAATTCTTCACTGACTATAAAGAAATGATTGACACTGTAGAGATGGATGCCGTTTCTGTTTGTACATATAACTGCACCCATGCAGAATGCACTATATACGCTTTGGAGCATGGGCTCAACGTTCTCCTCGAAAAGCCTTTTACCGTAACCTTGGACGAGGCTATCGCAGTTATGAAGGCTGAAAAAAAGAGTGGCAAAATTGTATCGGTCGGCTTCCAGCCCAGATTTGATGCTAACATGCAGATGATTAAGAAAATCGTTCAGTCGGGTGAACTCGGCAGAGTTTACTACGTTCAGACCGGTGGCGGACGCCGTCACGGTATCCCCGTATCTTGGTCCGAAACCTTTATCGAAGGCGATAAAGCGGGTCTTGGTGCCTTGGGTGATATCGGTTGCTACTCTATCGACCTTGTTATGAACGCTCTCGGCAATCCCAAGCCCCTTACTGTAACCGGTACTGCTACCGATTACTTTGGCACTACCCCTGAGGCTTACGCTCAGGTTGGCAAACCCGAATGTGCAAAGAAATTCTCGGTTGACGATTTTGCATCGGCTTATATCCGTCTTGAGGGTGGTATAATCCTCGACTTCAGAATTGCATGGTATATGCATCTCGACACTCCCGGTGATACCATTATTATGGGTACCAAGGGTTCGCTCCGAATCCCTTCTACCGATTGCTGGAACGGTACCTTCACCAAACCTATGACCATTTATCATGACGTTGCAGGTGTTCCCGCACAAACCGAGGTTCCTCTCCTTCCCGCTACTAAGGACCTCTGGAACAGAAAAATCCGTTCATTCCTCGATGCTTGTATCAAGGGTTCCGAGGCTCCCGTTCCCACCAGTCAGATTATCTTCAACCAGGCCATTTTGGATGGTATTAACCGTTCTTCCAAATTAGGCCGTGAGGTTGAAGTTGAAATTCCTGAGATTTAATTTAAGGAGGAAATATTTATGGCAGGCTTAGACGCTTTTAAAGAAAATCAAGAAGTAAAAGAAATCGATATGTCCAAAAAGGTTAAGATTGGTATCATCGGTACCGGTTGGATTGCAGACTCTCACATCGGCGTATATAAGAATATGCCTGACGTTGAGGTTGTAGCCATGGCCGACCTTATTCCCGGCAAGGCACAGAAATTTGCCGAGAAACACGGTCTTGACACCAGCAAAATCAACTTCTACGGTAGCCATGAAGAACTTATTGATGCCGAGAAGGGGCTTGACGGCGTATCTATCTGTACCTACAACTGTCAGCACGCTGCTCCCGCTATCTATGCATTGGAACACGGCGTTAACGTAATGCTCGAAAAACCTTTCACCGTAACGCTTGACGAGGCTGTTGAGGTTATGAAGGCCGAGAAAAAGAGTGGAAAGATACTCACCATTGGATTCCAACCCAGAATGAGTGAGAACATGAAGATGATTAAAAAGATTGTCGATTCCGGCGAACTTGGTCAGATTTACTACCTCCAGGCAGGCGGCGGACGTCGTACCGGCATCCCCACTCCGTTCGGTACCACCTTTATTGAGAAAAAAACCGGCGGTATCGGTGCTGTTGGCGATATCGGTTCTTACTCTCTCGATATGCTTTTAAAGGCTGTTGGTTATCCGAAACCTCTTACCGTTTCGGGTTACAAGTCCAACTTCTTCGGAACCGACCCCAACTACTATATGAACATCAACCACCCCGAGTATGCTGAGAAGTTCGGTGTTGACGACTTTGCAGCAGCCTTCGTTCGTCTTGAAGGCGGCATTATTCTTGACTTCAGAATTTCTTGGGCAATGCACATGGATACCTGCGGTGACGCACTTATCCTCGGTACCAAAGGCGGACTCAGAATCCCCTCTACCGAGTGTTGGAACGGTGAGTTCAACAAACCTCTTACCGTTTACAAGACCGTTGCAGGCAAGAATGTTCAATACGAAGTTCCGCTTGTTCCCACTAAAGTCGATTTGTTCACTCAGAAACTTCGTGCTTTCGTTGACTCAATCAAGGAGGGTGGCGCACCTACCGTTCCTTCGAACGAAATTATCTACAACCAGGCTATTATCGACGGTATTGTAAAATCTGCAGAGCTTGGCAAGGAAATTGAAATTGTTATTCCTGAAATCTAATAAAAATCCGCCATGGGAAACCGTGGCGGTACATATGGACTTTGTTTCTGCATGAGGGAAAAAGTCCACACTATAACTGCTTAAAACTCTGAAAAAGAGAGGTTATTAAACATGAAGAAGAATGTTGCAATCGTTGGTTTCGGCGGTCAAGGTGGCTGGCACGGTGACCAAATTCTTAAGAGCGATGTTGTAAACCTTGCAGGTATTTATGACATTAAAGACACAAGAATGGATTATGCTAAAGAAAAAGGCATACATACCTACGACTCTTTTGAAGCGGTTCTTAAAGACCCTAATGTTGACGTTGTTGTTTGTGCAACTCCTAACGATGTTCACGAACAGATTGTTGTCGATGCTTTGAAAGCCGGAAAAAACGTCGTTTGTGAAAAACCGGTTGAAATGAGTGTTAAAGCACTTGACCGTATGATAGAAGCCGCAAAAAACAGTGGTAAAATCTTCACCGTTCATCAAAACCGCCGTTGGGACGTTGACTTCCTCGGTATGAAAAAAATCATTGAAGACGGTGACATCGGCGAGGTTATCAATATTGAGTCTCGTATTCACGGTTCTCGCGGTATTCCTTCCGACTGGCGTTGCCACAAGCCTTACGGTGGCGGCATGATACTTGACTGGGGCGTTCACCTTATTGACCAGATGTTGTTCCTTGTTACAAGTGATATTGATACTATCACCTGCAACTGTACCAACATCACAACCGACGAGGTTGACGACGGATTTAAACTTACCATCAAGTTTGTAGACGGCAAAACCGCTTATATTGAGGTTGGTACATATAATTTTATTGCTCTTCCGAGATTTTATATGCAGTGCAAAAATGGAACTGCACTGATTTCTGACTGGCGCGAAAAAGCCAAGGTTGTTAAGTGCAAAGCATGGCACGAAAACGACGTTTTGCCCGTACAGACTGCCGCAGGCATCACCAAAACCATGGCACCGCGCGACGAAATTACAACCGATACCTATGAAGTAGAAAGACCTCAGAGCGACGTTCACGATTTCTACCGCAATTTGGTAAAAGCCATCGACGGTAAAGAACCTCAACTTGTAACCCATGCACAGGTTCGCAGAGTGTTGAAGGTTATGGAGGCTGCATTTAAGTCACACGAGCTTGGCGGCACCCCCATAAAATTCGACGAAAAAGCATAACAAAACATCAACCCCACTTACGTTAATGTAAGTGGGGTTTTGTTCACATTTCTTTCATTTTGTTTTTAAAATAATCTTTAATATCATCTAAAAAAGTGCGCTCATCAACAGATATCACAACTTTTTTCCACTTGCCGCACGACTCACATAAATCATCTTCTGTTGATAGCCTAAACTTTTTGTTCTGAAACGAAGGCATTTCATTACGCAAGCACTCGGAACATATTTCAGACATATTATCACCTCTTTAATACCATTATAGCAAATATGCATTGCAATCGCAATGCATATTTGCAGTGCATTTTGTAATACACTAAAAATAACAAAATGCTCTGTGAGGTAATTAATATGGGTAAATTTCAGATTCCGTCTATTCCTGCAACAACAAATAAAACCATTCGGTTTCCAAATGATATTATCGACAAAGTTGAAAACGCTATAATAGGTAAGGATTGCACATTTTCTGCTTTCGTAATTGCTGCCGTAAAATCAGCATTGGATGATTTAGAACATTAGAACAATGAAACATCCGCCTGCGGAAAAAACCACAGGCGGTCTTTTTTAGTTGCCATTCTGAAGGAACATTCGCGAACAAAGAATCTTTTCAAAAACTAAAACAACGCAAAAACCTACTTTACTATCTTTTTATATGAAGTATAATAATCTCGGTGATAACAATGAAATTTAAGTACGCAATTTTCGATATGGACGGCACGTTGCTTGACACCATGAAATATTGGCGCAACTCTGTTGCCTACTATGCCGAAATAAACGGTTTACCCAAACCAAGTATTGACGATGAAACCTTGAATATTGCTTTCGATATGTCCACACAGAAAGGTCTTGAATACTTAAGGCAACATACAAACGAACCACTTGTGCATGCCATGACCCGCGAAAACGTTTATGAGGTTATGGAGTATTTTTACTATAACGAGCCGTCTCCAATTGACGGCGTTGCCGAAATATTGCATAATTTGGAAGCGAACGGTGTTAAACTCTGCTGTGCCTCGGCAACCCCTACAAGGCTTGTTAAAATGGCACTCGACCGTGCGAGTCTTCTCACGTTTTTCGACTTTATTGTAACTATCGACGATTACCCAAAAGGTAAAGCTTCACCTGAAATATTCCAAGGTATTGCCGAACGCTTTGGGTGTAACGTTACCGACATGGCGTTGTTTGAAGACGCTTTATATAGCATGAAAACCGCAAAGGAATTGGGGATTTACGTTATTGCCAAGCAGGACCGGTTTTCACTTTCGAAACGCAAAGAGATTATAAAAACTGCAGATGTTTATCTGGAAAATTATTTTGATTACACTTACGGAGACTAAATCTATGAAAACAAAACTTTCACCAAAATTTTGGCTCGCGCTCACACTTTTCAGCCTTATAGGGCAGGTTGCATGGGTCGTTGAGAATATGTATCTCAACGTTTTCATCTATAAAATGTTCAATGCCTCGGCAGGTCACATTTCGGCAATGGTGGCGGCAAGCGCTATTGCTGCAACCGTCACAACCGTGCTTATCGGAGCATTGTCAGACAAAATCGGCAAACGCAAACTGTTCATGTGCGGTGGATATATCCTTTGGGGTATCTCGATTTTTGGCTTTGTTTTCATTAGAACCGATATTTTAGGCTCACTCTTCCCTGCTATCACTTCTGCGGCGGCTTTGGGTGCTAATTTGGTTATCATTTTCGACTGTATTATGACCTTTTTCGGCTCTTCCGCCAACGATGCCGCCTTTAACGCATGGCTGACCAACAGTACCGACAACTCTAACCGCGGTGCCGCCGAAGGTATCAATGCCATGATGCCGTTAGTTGCAATCTTGGTTGTGTTCGGAGGATTCATGGCTTTTGATTTAGAAAAGGCTCAGAGTTGGAGCATTATTTTCACCGTTATCGGTGTAGTTGTAACGCTGATTGGCATTATCGGTTGCTTTATTATCGATGATGCAAAAAACGAAAAATCGCAGATTGGTTATTGGAATTCGGTTATTCACGGCTTTAAACCGTCGACTGTAATTGCAAATAAATCACTCTACTTTTATCTCGTATGTTTTATAGTTTTCAACAGTTCCATTCAAATTTTCATGCCCTATCTCATAATATACTATGAAACCTCACTTATGATGACCGACTATGTTTTCGTTATGGCTCCTGCCATAATTTTAGCCTCGGTTGTGACGGCTTTTTGGGGCAGAGTTTATGACAAAAAAGGCTTTTTGTTTTCGGGCTGGTTTTCAATTTTATGGCTTGCACTTGGCTACGTTTTGTTATACCTTTTCAGAGGATATGTTCCCGTTTTTATCGGTTCACTGTTTATGATGTGCGGTTATCTTGCAGGAATGGCGGTGTTTGGCGCAAAAATCCGCGACTTGACCCCTCAAAACAAGGCAGGAATGTTCCAAGGTGTACGTATTTTTTCACAAGTGCTAATACCGGGAATAGTTGGTCCCTTTATTGGCAAACTAGTGCTTCAAAATGCGGAAATGAAACTTAACAACGACGGAACTTATTCCTTTATCCCTAACGAAAATATATTTCTTGCAGCACTTGTTGTAATTGTTTTGTTGGCTGTTGTTTTACTTATTAAAGGTGGTAAAAATGCTAAAATTAAACAAAAATCTTAAGACTCCTTTTGAGGCTAACTCCTTACTTTCGTGGGACGAGTACCCAAGACCTCAGTTTAAAAGAGATTCCTATTTTCCGCTTAACGGTAAATGGCAACTTTCGGTTTCTCGCAAAAACGGAAATGAAAATTTGGGTGAAATAACCGTACCTTACCCGCCTGAATCAAGAATTTCAGGAATAGAACGCGAACTGAAATCAGACGAAAAATATATTTACTCAAAAGTTTTCACACTGCCCGAAAACTTCAACAAAGGAAAGGTTTTGCTTCATTTCGGTGCTGTTGACCAAAAGTGCGCGGTTTCAATAAACGGCACAAAAGTCGGTGAAAATGTTGGTGGATATCTGCCTTTTTTGTTTGATATCACCGATTTTGTTGCCGACGGCGAAAACGAGTTGACCGTTGTCGTTACCGACACGCTCGACCGCGAACTGCCCTATGGCAAGCAACGACACGACCGCGGTGGTATGTGGTACACACCCACAAGTGGTATTTGGCAGACCGTTTGGCTTGAGAGCGTACCCAAAACACATATAGAATCACTTAAAATCACCCCGTCGCTTGACTCGGTTAACATCAAAGTAGTCGGCGGTGAGGCGACTAAAAAACTTGCCATTCACTTTGAAGACGGCGATAAAACTTATGACTTTAGCGGTGACGAACTGACCGTTTGTATCGAAAACCCAAAACTTTGGAGTCCCGAAACACCTTATCTTTATAACTTCACTTTAACCTGCGGTGAAGACACGGTTGATTCCTACTTTGCACTTCGTACAATTTCGGTGAACACGAGAAACGGCAAACCATTTATTTGCCTTAACGGAAAGCCTTATTTCTTTAACGGACTTTTAGACCAAGGATACTATTCTGACGGCATTTATACACCTTTTTCACCCGACGGTTTTGTTTTTGACATCACCGAAATGAAAAAATTAGGCTTTAACACACTTAGAAAGCACATCAAGGTTGAACCCGACCTCTTTTATTACTACTGCGACAAACTTGGCATGATAGTTTTTCAGGATATGGTCAACAGCGGTAAATATAACTTTTTTATCGATACCGCCCTGCCCACAATCGGGCTTAAAAAAGGCATTTCGCATAAAGCAACCAAGTATCGCAAAGAACAGTTCGAAAAAACGGCATTTTCAATGATGGATATGCTTTATAACCACCCTTGCGTGTGCTACTACACCATTTTCAACGAGGGTTGGGGCCAGTATGATGCCGACGGTGTTTATGAAAAATGCAAACTGCACGACCCTACCCGCGTTTATGACGCTACATCAGGTTGGTTTTGGGAAAAGAATACCGACGTTAAAAGCGAGCATATTTATTTCAAACCGCTTAAATTTAAGCAAACCGACAAACCGCTTGTTTTGTCGGAATTTGGCGGATATTCCTGCAAGATAAAAGAACATTCTTTTAACCTTAGCAAAACCTACGGTTACCGCTTCTTTGAAGAAACTGAAAAGTTCCAAACAGCGCTGTTTGACCTTTATTTAAATGAGGTTATACCCTCATTTAAAAATGGACTTTGTGCCACAATACTCACCCAAGTAAGCGACGTTGAGGACGAAACCAACGGACTGCTTACCTACGACCGCCAAGTTTTAAAGGTAGACAGTGAAAAATGTGCCGAGGTTATGGAAAAGGTTGAAAAAGCGTTTCGTGAAAGTTTAAATTAATCGACATAGTTTGACAATTTTCAACCGAAATGTTATAATTATAAAAACAAAAGGAGAGTTGTTTATGGCTATAGTAATCACTGTTATTGTTGTTTTAATTCTACTTGTATCTTGTCTGAAGATAGTACCTCAGGCAACTGAGTTTGTTATCGAACGACTGGGAAAATATAATAAAACCTGGTCGGCAGGCTTGCATTTTCTCATTCCCATTATCGACCGCATTGCCAAAAAGGTAACTTTAAAGGAACAGGTGCTTGATTCACCGCCTCAGCCGGTTATCACCAAAGATAACGTCACTATGCAAATAGACACAGTTGTTTATTTCAAGGTGTTTGATGCAAAGTTGTTCACCTACGGTGCTGTTAATCCCATCAGTGCACTTTCCAATCTCACCGCAACCACCTTGCGTAACATCGTCGGTGAATTAGAACTTGACGATACCCTTACCTCACGAGATACTATAAACGGTAAAATGACCGAGATACTTGACTCGGCAACTGACCAATGGGGTATCAAGGTTAATCGTGTTGAACTCAAAAACATAATTCCGCCTTCTGAAATTCAGAATGCCATGGAAAAGCAGATGAAAGCAGAGCGTGACCGCCGTGAGACCTTGCTTGAGGCTGAGGGTCATAAGGCTGCTGTTATTACCCGTGCCGAGGGTGACAAACAGGCGATGATACTTGCCGCAGAGGGTGAAAGAGATGCCCGTATTGCCCGTGCTGAAGGCGAAGCCAAAGCAATTCTTCTTGCTAAACAAGCCGAGGCTGACGGACTTGCCGCTTTGAAGGCTGCAGGTGCTGACGATGCAGTACTTGAACTTAAAAAGTTTGAAGCGTTGGTAGCTCTTTCCAACGGAAAAGCTTCGAAGATAATTATTCCAACCAATGCAGTTGAAATGACCAAATCAAACGTTATGTTCTCTGAGACTTCGGGTCTTGGCGATGTTACAGAGCCTGCCCCCGAAGAGAAAAAGCCCTCGAAAAAAGACGAATGTTGCGATTAACATTATACCGCCGACTGTATTTATTACCGTCGGCGGTGTTTTTGTGTTTTAATAATATTTAAAAATAGTAAAAAAAGACTTGATTTTTTTACACATAGCCGTTATAATGATACTCGGTCTTGAAAAAAGGCAAGAATTTGACTAGTGGAGAGATGGCTGAGCTGGTCTAAGGCGCACGATTGGAAATCGTGTAACGGCTAATACCCGTTCAGGGGTTCGAATCCCCTTCTCTCCGCCAAAAGAAAAACCCGCAGAAATGCGGGTTTTTCCCATTGTTATGCGGCATATGGCACTTTTAACGCTACAAAAAAGTTGTAAATCATTTTAAAAAATATACAAAAATACCACTTTTTTGCACATTCACTCACCACGAAACTCACCACGAAAATACAGGTAAAAAATCACCGCCTTGGTGTTAATGACCAAGGCGGTGATTTTAACTAAAAATGATTCTTATCAGTTGGGTTATTGACTATACCGAAGGTGACGAGCACCGGTAAGAGAACATTAAGCAATCCGTCGACCGTGCCGGATATGTCAACACCGGCAAATTCCTTTGCGCAGAACACGACCAGTGCGCCTATCGACAGCCATACCGCCCATGACTTGAATCGATTTAAAAAGTTTTTCATCATTTTACCCCCAATATAATCTTCCACGTGTTAATACCGACCACGCCGTCGGCTTTGATGCCCATAAGACCTTGCCATTTTTTTACAGCCTGCGCGGTATTCTTGCCGAATTTACCATCGATATCGTCACCCGTAAACCCAACAGCCCTTTGAACAAGTTTTGTAAGGTTTTTGTACTTATAAAACAGCCTCTTTTTGCATACGGCTATTTTTGCGACCTCTTCACACTCTTTACCCCAAACTCCGTCTGCACCGTATACAGGAAAATTAAAACCGTCTTTTATTGCCGCTTTCTGCCACTCTTTAACGGTTATTATGTAGGCTTCGTCGCGGAAGGTGTTTCGTTTTATCTGCTTGTCCGACTCCCAAAAGCCTTTTTCGGTTCTCGTGTCAATATGGCAACCCCAGTCATAAAGACCAATACCTTTTACTCCGATGCTCTCGCAGTATTTCGCAACATCAATCGGTTTAACACCTTTAACAACGATATCTGCTGCAGTGCCTTCCATATGTTTGGATTTTGAAACACCGCCAACCTCTTTGTTATGATGCTGGCAACGGAACCCTGAATTAATGACGACCTGCGTGTTAAAACGGTCGCGAACCATCTGACAAAAACCGACAAGGTCGGTATCAATTTTAGTAATACCGCAACAGTTTTTACCGTGGCAATCAAACTCGGTCGATTTAAAGTTTTTCGAAACCTTTACGGCTTCGCCTTTTGTATATTGGTTTATCATACTTTCACTCCTTACTGTCTGTGATAGTGTTCCAGCACTTCAATCTGCTTGTGAACATTTTTTATGTCGTCCCTTAAAAAAGAT